>DXYV01000025.1 GCA_019415645.1 Clostridiales bacterium | reverse complement strand
ACCGCGGCCCAGGACGATGTGCTCTACGCCCGCGGCGTGGGGCCCGGCGGCGCGGAGCGCTTTGACTGCGCTCTCACGCTGGCCCCTCTCCCTTCCGAGGCGGAAGGAACCTGATTTCTTTTTTCGACAGACTGACCGGCATTGGAAGCTTCCAATGCCGGTTTTTTCACGGACTGCCTCAGGCCCCCAGATACTGAATCAGGCCCGCATAAAAATTTTGGGCCGCCTGGGCCAGATAACCGGAGGAGCGTCGGTGCAGATAGACCGTCCGGGTACAGAACTCGTTGTTCAGCGCGACGTAGCGCAGCTCCCGCTCCCAGTCCGGCCTGGCGGGATTTTTCTGAAATGCCTCGTAGCGGTCCTGGGAAACAAAGGAGATCCCCCGTCCCACGGAGACCGACTCCCCAATCAGCTCGGCGGATTCGCCCTCGTAGAGGATGATGGGCGAAAAGCCGGCCAGCGCGCACAGATGATGGGCGGAATCATTGGGGTCCGGGGCAGCCGAGTTGCACAGGAAGCGCTCCTCCTTCAGCTCTTCCAGCCATACGCTCTCCCGGCCGGCCAGCGGGTGCTCCGGCCCCACGATCACCCCCAGCTTATCGGTATAGAGCGGCTCCGAGACCAGACCGGGCCGGGCGGCCGGCGTCAGGGAGACGCCGAAGTCCAGCTGCCGCTCCTCCAGCAGCGGCTCGATTCGCTCCGCGGCGTGGACGTGGAGGAACAGCGCCACGTTGGGGTGGGTGAGGAAAAATTCGTACTGGTAATAATAGACCGGAGAGGGCGGCGTGACCGGAAACGACGAGCCGATCCGCACCTGCCCGCGGTCGCCCTGCCGCATATCCCGGATCCGGAATGCGGCCTCCTCTGTCTGACTTAAAATCTGTTCCGCCTCTTCCAGAAAGGCCCGGCCATAGGCGTTGAGCCGCACATGCTTGCCCTCCCGGTCAAACAGCGGCGCACCCAGTTCCGCCTCCAGATTTGCGATGGCCTTGGACAGCGAGGGTTGGGTGATGTGGAGCTGCTCCGCCGCCCGGGTGAAGTGCTCCATCTGAGCGGTCACGCGAAAGTATTGCAGCTGGGAAAGTTCCATGTCCGGTCACACTCCTTTTCTCCTAGAATACCATATACCCTCCAAAATTGATAGCTTCAAACTATCAATTTAAGAAAAAATAGAAATTGGACGAAATAAGCATGATAGAGTATGCTAAACCCAGACTACGGAGCGATCCGAGAGACAGGAGGTTCTTTTCATGTCTGCCACCTATACCGTGCTCTCCCCCTGGGCCCGGAGCGAGCACCTGACCAAGCGGCCCATCAACCCGCGTCTGGACACCCTGGAGGGCAAGACCATCGGCCTGTACGCGTCCTTCAAGGAGTATCACCCCTTCTTTATGCAGGAGGTGGAACACCAGCTGGCGGCCCGCTTCCCCACTGCGGCGTTTTCCCACTACACCTACATTGTGGACACCCAGGAGATCGACCAGGACCCGGAGCATTTCCCGGAATTCCAGGCATGGCTGTCCGGCGTGGACTGCGTCATCGGCGTGGGCGCCGACATGGGCTCCTGCGCGCTGTATATGGGCTACATCTTCGCCCAGATCGAGCGGCTGGGCAAACCCGCCTGCCTGCTGAGCAAGTATCAGTATCTGCCCTCCGCCTCCAAAGGGGCATCCGCCCGGGCCTATCCCGGCCTGCGCATCGTCACCTACGACGGACCCGGCTTTGTGCCCAACGGCGTGGACTGCAACGAGTGGACCATCCAGGTCTACCGGGACACCATCGCCAGTATGCTGGACGATATAATCGACGCCCTCACCCGTCCCCTGACTGAGGAGGAGCAGCACCCCGCCGCCATCCGTGACTGGTCGGCTGAGACCTTCACCGGCACGCTGGAGGAGCTCAACGACCTGTTCTACGCCCACGGGTGGACCAACGGCACTCCCATTATCCCTCCCACCGAGGAGGCAGTAGCTGAGATGTGCCGGGGCACCGATCTGCCGCGGGACCATGTGGTGGCCACGCTGGCTCCCATGAACGGTCAGGCTACGGTGGAAAAAATCGCCATCAACGGCGTGATGGCCGGCTGCACGCCTACCATGATGCCCATTCTGATCGCCATTGCCGATGGCATGGGAGATCACGAGGCCATCAAGCTGGAGGGCTGGACTTGCTCCAACGCCGGCTGGCTGCCCACCATCGTCATCAGCGGCCCCATCCGGACGGCCATCGGCATCAACGCCGGCCGCAACTTTCTGTCCGCCTACACCAGGCCCCAGGCCTGCATCGCCCGGGCCATGGCCTACCTGATCATGAACATCTCCGGTGTGCGGATGCAGCAGGAGGATATGAGCGGGCCGGGCAGCGACTGCCGCTTCGGCCTGTGCGTGGCGGAGGATGAAGAGAACCTGCCGGAGGCCTGGCCCACCCTGCCTGCGGATTTGGGTCTGGAGGACGGAGCGAATGCCGTCACCCTGTTTTGGCCCAGTGAGCACCACCAGCTGCCCACCTTCAACGTCAGCTCCACGCTGGAGCGGCTGTGTGCGCTGTGGCACGGCGGCTTTGACGTGGGCGCCATGATCTCCCTGCCTCCGGAGACCGCCAAGCAGTTCGCCGACGCGGGCTACTCCAAGCAGGACATTCTGAACTACGTCAAGGAATACAACCGCCGTCCCTCCAGTGAGATTCCCCGCGCGGCCATCGGCAACAACCACCCACGCAAGGGTCTGGTCTTCCCCGCCCCCGGACTGGTCCACTCCGCGCCGCTGTTTTGGAACACCGAGCATATGTTCGTTCTGGTGGCCGGCCGGGACTGGGGCATGTGCTACCTGGGCGGCGGCGACCACGGCGGTCCCGTCTGCAAAAAAGCGGTACTGCCCAAGGACTGGGATGCTCTGTGCCAGGACTATCCCGGCGGCCTGCCGCAGTATTTGGACTATTGACAAACGGATTTTGGAAAAGGAGGCTGACCGTATGCGCTATCTGCTTCAGCACGGAACGGTATGGGACCCAGGCGGAGGAAAATCTCTGGATATTCTGGTCGAGGGAGAGCGGATTCTCAAGCTGGCCCCGGAACTGGCAGCGGAACCGGGCGAGCAGGTGCTCGACTTGACCGGCATGACGGTCTTTCCCGGTTTCTTTAACGCGCACGTTCATTTATATGGAGTACATGGGCCCCTGCCGGATGACCTGATTCGCCGCTTTGCACTGGGCGGCGTCACGACTCTTCGGGACATGGGCATGACCAGCCCTGAGCCCTACGCTTCCTATGCCGCATGGCTGTCGGAACGGACCGGCCCGGAGTATCCAACCATTCTTCATTCGGGAAAGTTTCTGTGCGGCGAGCATACCTACGGCAACATCCACCCCTCCGGCCAGCGAATCGGCCGGCTGGTGGAAACGGAGGAAGAGGCCCGGCAAGCAGTGGACGAGATACTGGTGCTTGGGGCCATGGAGGTCAAGACCGGAATGGACCCGGGCCAGGACCCGGCTCATCCTCTGGAGGATCTCCCGGACGCCGTATTTTCCGCTATCTGCGCCAGAGCTGCGGAACGCGGGAGCCGCTCGGCGGCCCATATCACCAAGACGGAAAAACTGCTCCACGCGGCACAGCTTGGTCTGACCGAGGGCGCCCATGTACCCATCGATTCCATGCATGACGCCCAGGCAGAAGCCTTGGCCGCCTCAGGAATTGCCTTTACCGCGACTCTGTCCATTTTTGACATGGTTTCCTCGGAGACGGGCGAACCCATCCTAGAGGACGCCATCGCCAACACCGGCCGGCTGTACCGGGCCGGCTTGCCCATGGCTGTGGGAACCGATTTCATGTTTGAGAACCCGCCTTATCAGACCGTGGGAATCCCGGTCCATGAATTCCGGCTGCTGCACCGGGCCGGGCTGAGCGTAAACGAGATCCTTCTGGCCGCCACCGAGGGTTCGGCCCAGGTATGCGGCGTATCGGAAGAGACCGGCAGTATCCAGCCGGGCAAGCTGGCGGATTTGGTCGCCGTCGCAGCTCCGATCGACGAAAGCTTCCAGGCTTTCGAAACAGTTCCTTTTGTCATGCACCGCGGTACGATCCTAAAACACGAATCGAAGTGAAAGAGAGGGAATACTCATGTCTAGCGTCGCCATTTCCGCCATCGGACTGATCCTCGCCATCGCTGTCTTTATGTTCCTGTGCATGAAAGGCACCGGAGCCATCTTCGCCTCGGTCATCGCGACCATGATCGTCGCCCTAACGGCAAACGGCGGTTTTATTGAAAACTTTTTCACCGTCTTTATGAGCGGGACCATGGGCTTCATGCAGAATATGCTGCTGCTGTTCATTTCCGGCGCTCTGTTCGGCGGGCTGCTGAATGTAACGGGCTGCAACGACCGAATCGGGCGGACGCTGACCAAGCTGTTTGGGGAAAAGAACGTTATCTACATCATTATGATCTTCGCCATGGTCATTGCCGCCACAGGCGCCTCGCCCATCATCATTGTGGCCTATCTGGCGGTCGGCCTGTGCAAGAGCGTCAATCTGCCCCGGTATGTTGGCATGTGCGCTATGGCCGGAACCATGATCATGACCCAGAACATCCTGCCGGTCTCCGGAACCATCGGCAATCTGATCCCCACGATGTTCCTGGGCACCACCATCTACGCCGCCCCTCTGATGGGAATCATCGCCTTTGTCGTGGGGCTGCCGTTGAACATTCTCTATGTACATTGGCTGGTCAAGGATGCAAAGGCCCAGGGGCGCGGCTATGACCCCATGCCCGGCGAAGCGGACATGAATCTGCGCAGCGAGGACGACACCCCTTCCTTCTTTGTGTCCATTCTGCCTATTGTCTTTATCATCGCGTTCTGCTTTATTGCGGTTTTGGGCTTTGGGATGGATTCCAGCCAGGCGGTCATCTATGCTTCCCTGCTGGGCGCGCTGCTCATGCTGGTCACCTGCCGGAACTATATCCATGAGAAAAATAAGTTCGTCCTTGTAGGCAACTCCATCTCCTTTATGATGCCCATTGTCATCGGCACCTCCATCGTCGTGGGCTTCGCCTCTGTGGTGGCCAATACGGAAGTCTATAACGCCGTCGTAGCCTGGATCATGGGGCTGGACATGAATCCCTATGTTCTGGTCGTAATCGGCACCACGCTTATGTGCATCCTGTGCGCGGACTGTCTGGGCGGCTCCTCGTCCTTCCTGGCCCTGATGAGCGAACGCATCCTGGCCATGGGCGCCGACCCCGCGGCGGTCCACCGCCTGACCTCGATTACCTCCACGGCCTTTGACTCGATGCCCCACAACGGCTCCATCTGCATGATTCTGATGTGCTATGGATATGAACACAAGGAAGGCTATAAGTACCTGATGATCAGCAACATTGCCATTCCCATGGTGATGTCCATCGTCTCCATGATCGTGGCCATGATCGCTTATTGAGCAGTCTCCCTTTGGAACCAGGAAGGAGAACCATATTACCATGAATCCAAATCACCAGATTTTATTTGAACCGGTGCAGGTGGGGCAGGTAACGCTGAAAAACCGCTTTGCCATGGCCCCCATGGGCCCCCTGGGACTGGCGGACGCCGAGGGCGGCTTCAACCAGCGCGGCATCGACTATTACACCGAGCGGGCCAAGGGCGGGACCGGCCTCATCATCACCGGCGTGACCTTTGTGGACAACCAGGTGGAAGAACACGGAATGCCCAACTGCCCCTGCCCCACCCACAACCCGGTCCACTTTATTCGCACCGCCCGGGAGATGACCGAACGCATCCACGCCTACGATGCCAGGGTCTTTCTCATGCTGTCGGGCGGCTTCGGACGGGTGACCATCCCCACCAACCTGGGGGATTATCCCCCGGTAGCCCCCTCCCCCATCCAGCACCGCTGGCTGGACCGCACCTGCCGTGCCCTGACTGTGGAGGAGATCCACACCATCGTCCACCAGTTCGGCGAAGGTGCGTTCCACGCCAAGCGAGCAGGCTTCGACGGCGTCATGATCCACGCCGTCCACGAGGGGTATCTCATCGACCAGTTCGCCATCTCCCTGTTCAACCACCGTACCGACGAGTACGGCGGCTGTCTGGAAAACCGCCTGCGCTTTGCCCGGGAGATCGTGGAGGAGATCAAGCGCCGCTGCGGCGCCGACTACCCTGTGACTCTGCGCTTCTCCCCCAAGTCCTTTATCAAGGAGCTGCGGGTGGGCGCGCTGCCCGGCGAGGAATTTGAGGAGAAGGGCCGGGACCTGGCCGAGGGCCTGGAGGCAGCCAAGCTGCTGGTCTCCTATGGCTACGACGCGCTGGATGTGGATGTGGGCTCCTACGACGCCTGGTGGTGGAGCCATCCGCCCATGTACCAGAAAAAGGGCCTGTATATCCCCTATGCCAAGCTGGTCAATCAGGCCGTCCCGGTCCCCGTATTCTGCGCCGGACGCATGGACGATCCGGACCTGGCGGTCCAGGCTGTAAAGGACGGGGCCTGCGACGTGGTCTCCCTGGGTCGGCCGCTGCTGGCAGACCCGGACTATGTGAACAAGCTGCGCGCCGGCAAGCTGTGGGCCGTGCGGCCCTGTCTGTCCTGCCAGGAGGGCTGCATGGGCCGGATTCAGGAGTATTCCGCTATCAACTGCGCGGTCAATCCGGCCTGCGGACGGGAACGGGCGGCGCGGCTGGTCCCGGCCCGGGTCCCCAAGCGGGTCCTGGTGGTGGGCGGCGGTCCCGCCGGCTGTGAGGCGGCCCGGGTTCTGGCGCTGCGCGGCCATCATCCCATCCTGTGCGAGGCCTCCGGCCAGCTGGGCGGCAACCTCATTCCCGGCGGCGCACCGGACTTTAAGGAGGACGACCTGGCTCTGGCCCAGTGGTATGCCGACACGCTCCGGGACCTGAAGGTAGAGATTCGCCTGAATGCGGCAGTGGACGCCCAGATGGTGCTGGAGAGCGGCTGCGAGGCGGTGATTTTGGCCACCGGTTCCAAACCAAAGGTGTTCTCCCTGGGTGATGACGCCAAGGTATTCCCGGCCGCCGAGGTGCTGACCGGCAAGGTCGCGGCCGGCCAGAACGTCGTGGTCGTGGGCGGTGGCCTGGTGGGCTGCGAGACTGCCCTATGGCTGGCCCAGCAGGGCAAGAGCGTGACCATCGTGGAGGCGCTGGAGAAGCTGCTGGCGGTCAACGGGCCCCTCTGCCACGCCAACCACGAGATGCTGGAGGCCCTGATTCCCTTCCGCGGCATCCGCACCCTCTGTTCCTCCACCGTCCGGACTGTGACGGAGCAGGGTGCCGTGGTATCCACCCCGGTGGGCGAGGAGGTCATTCCCGCGGACACGGTGCTGCTCTGCGTGGGCTACCGCAGTGAAAACACGCTGTACCAGCAGCTGCGCGACCAGGTGGCCGAGCTGTGGCAGGTGGGCGATGCGCGCCAGGTCGCCAACATCATGTACGCCATCTGGGACGCCTTTGAGGTGGCCTCTCAGCTGGATTAAATGCAAACCGCGCCCGGGCGTAAAACGCCCGGGCGCGGTCTTTCTCTGCGGCGAAAAAAGTTACAGCGCCCCCTTCATCCGCGCCACATAGTCCCGGACCTGAGGGACCGCCTCCCGGCCATACTCGGCCATCTGCTTGACGATGGCGGAGCCCACGATGGCCCCGTCGGACACCGCCGCCATCGCGGCGGCCTGCTCCGGGGTGGAGATGCCAAAGCCCACAGCGCAGGGCAGCTCCGGATTGGCTGCCTTGGCCAGGCGGACCATATGGCCCACATCGGTGGTGATCTCCCCCCGCACGCCGGTGACCCCCAGGGAGGAGACACAGTACAGGAATCCCTCCGCCTCCCTGGCAATGCGGGCAATTCGGTCCTCGGAGGTGGGGGCGATGAGAGAGATCAGGTCCAGACCGTATTTCCGGCAGGTGGGAGCGAACTCCTCCTTCTCCTCGAAGGGCACATCGGGAAGAATGAGCCCATCCATGCCGATCTCCGCCGCCGTGGAGACAAACCGCTCCGTGCCGTAGGAGAACACCACATTGGCATAGGTCATGAACACCATGGGCACGCTTACGTCCTTCCGCAGCCGGCAGACCAGCTCAAAAATTTGATCCGTGGTAGTGCCGGCGGCCAGCGCCCGCTCGTTGGCGGCCTGGATCACCGGTCCCTCGGCGGTGGGGTCGGAGAAGGGGATTCCCAGCTCGATGAGGTCGGCTCCCGCCTGGGCCATAGCCCGGACGGCCGCCTCGGTGGTCTCCAGATCCGGGTCCCCACAGGTGAGAAACGGGATAAATGCCTTGCCATGGGCAAAGGCCTCTGCAATTCGGCTCATTCGGAAAGCGCCTCCCCTCTGTACCGTGCGACGGAGACACAGTCCTTGTCCCCCCGTCCGGAGATGTTGACGACGATAATCTGCTCCTTCCCCATGGTGGGAGCCAGCTTCCTGGCGTGGGCCACCGCGTGGGCCGACTCGATGGCGGGGATGATCCCCTCGGTGCGGCTGAGGTACTCGAACGCGCTTACCGCCTCCTCGTCGGTGACGGGCACATACTCCGCCCGGCCCGTGTCGTGGAGCATGGCGTGCTCCGGCCCGATTCCCGGGTAGTCCAGGCCGGCGGAGATGGAGTACACCGGGGCGATCTGGCCGTATTCGTCCTGGCAGAAGTAGGACTTCATGCCGTGGAAGATACCCAGCCGCCCGGTGGCGATGGTGGCCGCGGTGTCCGGGGTGTCCACGCCCCGGCCCGCGGCCTCGCAGCCGATGAGCCGCACGGAGGGGGTCTCAATAAAGTGGTAGAAGGCCCCGATGGCGTTGGAACCGCCCCCCACGCAGGCCAGCACCGCGTCGGGCAGCCGCCCCTCCTTCTCCCGGAGCTGGGCCTTGATCTCCCGGGAGATGACCGCCTGAAAGTCCCGCACCATAGTGGGGAAGGGATGGGGCCCCATAACGGAACCCAGGCAGTAGTGGGTGTCCGAGATGCGGGTGGTCCACTCCCGGAACGCTGCGGAGCAGGCGTCCTTCAGGGTGGCGGTCCCAGTGGTCACCGGCACCACCTCGGCGCCCAGCAGCCGCATTTTATACACATTCAGGGCCTGACGGCGGGTGTCCTCCTTCCCCATGAACACCACGCACTCCATACCAAAGAGAGCCGCCGCGGTGGCGGTGGCCACCCCGTGCTGGCCCGCTCCGGTCTCGGCGATGAGACGGGTCTTGCCCATCTTTTTGGCCAACAGGGCCTGGCCCAGCACGTTGTTGATCTTGTGCGCCCCGGTGTGGTTCAGGTCCTCCCGCTTGAGGTAGACCTTCGCCCCGCCCAGGTCCTCGGTCATGCGCCGGGCGTAGTACAGCCGGGAGGGCCGCCCGGCGTATTCGTTGAACAGTTCCGTGAGCTCCCGCTGAAAGTCCGGGTCGTCCTTGTAGTGGTGGTAGGCCTCCTCCAGTTCCAGGACCGCGTTCATCAGCGTCTCGGGGATATACTGCCCGCCGTGGATTCCAAATCGTCCCTTGGACATGGTTCTCATTCCTTTCTTGCGGCGGCCACGGCCGCCAAAATCTTGGTCCGGTCCTTCTGTCTGTCCGTCTCCACCCCGCTGGACAGGTCCAGCCCCATGGGGTGCAGCTGGGCCACGGCATCCGGGATGTTCTCCGGCGTCAGTCCCCCCGCCAGCAGGAAGGGCCGCCTGACCCCGCCAGCCAGGGACCAGTCAAAGGTCTGGCCTGTGCCATAGCCGTTGTCCAGCAGGATCTGGTCCGCTGTAGAGGCGGCGGCCGCCGCCAGATCGTCCTCCGACCGGATCTTGAACGCCTTCCAGAGCTCCCTGCCCGGCGCCAGGGCGCGCAGGGCGGCCAGATAGTCCTCATCCTCGTGCCCGTGGAGCTGGGCCACTGTGATGGTCCCGTCGTTCAGCAGTCCGGCCACCTCCCCCACCGGCCGGTCCACAAACACCCCCACCGGAATCACCGTCGGGTCCAGCCGCGCCCGCAGGGTCCGCACCTGGTCCGGCGTCCGGTTTCGGTGGCTCTTGGGGAAGTTGACGATGAAACCGCACCAGTCGGGCCGGGCCTCATTGACGTAATCGACGTCACAGGGGCGGAACAGCCCGCAGATCTTGATTTTGGTCATGACGCCGCCTCCCGCAGGGCCGCCAGCATGGCGCCCTTGTCCTTGGCGCGCATGAGGGCCTCGCCGATGAGCACCCCATCCGCCCCCATGGCCTTCACCGCCGCCGCGTCCGCCGGGGTTTTCACGCCGCTCTCCGCCACATACAGCATCCCCGGGGGAATCTGGTCCCGCAGCCGGGCGGCGTTGTCGAAATTCACCGAGAAGTCCTTCAAATTGCGGTTGTTCACGCCGATGATCTCTGCCCCGGCGGCCACGGCGGAGGCAATTTCCTTCTCATCGTGGGCCTCCACCAGGGCGGACAGGCCCAGTTCCTCGCAGATGCCCAAATACCGCTCTAACGTCCCGGTATCCAGCAGGGCGCAGAGGAGGAGCACGCAGTCCGCCCCCATAATGCGAGCCTGGTAAAGCTGGTACGCGTCCACCGTGAAGTCCTTACGGAGCATAGGCGTGTCCACTGCCTGCCGGATGTCCGTGAAGATCTGGTCGGAGCCCAGGAACCATTTGGGCTCGGTGAGGCAGGAGATGGCGTCCGCCCCGGCGTATTCATAGTCCCGGGCGATGTCCCGATAGGGGAAGTCCTGGTCGATGACCCCTTTGGAGGGGGAGGCCTTCTTCACCTCGCAGATGAACGACAGGCCCGGCTTTGCCAGGGCGGCCCGGAAGCGCGCGCCGTCTGCCCGCCCCAAGGCCTGGCACTGGGCTTGGAGCACGTCCAGGCTGTTCTCTGCCTGATCCGCCGCCACCCGCTGCCGGGCATGGGCGGCCAGCTGGTCTAAAATGGTCATGCGTCTTCCTCCTCCGGGAGATTGCTGACGGCGATGAGCTTCTCCAGGGTCTCCAGGGCCTTGCCGGAGTCGATGAGCTCCGCCGCCAGGGCGATGCCGTCCCCCATGGTATCCGCCTTGCCCCCGAGGTAGAGGGAGGCTCCCGCGCTCATCAGTACCGCGTCCCGCTTGGCCCCCCGCTCCGCGCCGGAGAGGATGGCCCGGACGATCTGGGCGTTCTCCGCGGGCGTGCCGCCCCGCAGATCCTCCCGGGTGCAGCGGGCCAGGCCGAAGTCCTCGGGGGCGATGGTATAGGCTTTGAACCAGCCGTCCTTGATCTCACACACGGAGGTGGGAGCGGACATAGAGATCTCGTCCAGCTTGTCCTGACCGTAGACCACCATGCCCCGCCGGACCCCCAGGTTGATGAGCACCTGGGCCAGGGGGGCCACCAGGTACTCGTCGTACACCCCCAGCAGCTGCATGGAGGGGGTAGCCGGGTTGGTCAGGGGGCCCAGGATGTTGAACACGGTGCGGAAGCCCAGCTCCTTGCGGATGGCTCCCACGTATTTCATGGAGGTGTGGTACTTCTGGGCGAAGAAGAAGCACATGCCCGCCTCCTGGAGCAGCTGGACGCAGCGCCGGGGGCTCTGCTGGATGTTCACGCCCAGGGCCTCCAGGCAGTCCGCCGTGCCGCACTGGGAGGAGGCCGCCCGGTTGCCGTGCTTGGCCACCTTCACGCCTCCGGCCGCCGCCACCAGGCCGGAGGTGGTGGAGATGTTGAAGCTGTGGGCGTTGTCCCCGCCGGTGCCCACGATCTCAAAGACCTCCATGCCCGTGTCCACCTTGACGGCGTGGGCCCGCATGGCGGCGGCACAGCCGGCGATCTCGTCG
The DNA here is from genome assembly GCA_019415645.1 of Clostridiales bacterium. Lineage (GTDB taxonomy): Bacteria > Bacillota > Clostridia > Oscillospirales > Oscillospiraceae > DXYV01. Next base: position 27,281 of record DXYV01000025.1, on the reverse strand, counting down.
GTGGTCTCCGCCCGGGCGCTCTTGGTGGACAGGGCGGCCAGGAAGGCGGCGTTTTGGGTGGGGGTGGTCTGGCCGCTCATGATCTCGTTCATGACAGCGTAGGCCTCGTCGTAGGTCAGGTCCTCTTTGTTGACGATCTTCACAATGGCTTCTTTGATCATAACCTTATCCCTCCAAGAAATGCTTCAAGATTTGATTGCCCATAGGCGTGAGAATGGATTCCGGGTGAAATTGCAGGCCGTACACCGGGTAGTCCCGGTGGGCCACCGCCATGACCTCCCCGTCGTCGGAGCGGGCGGTGACCCTCAGGCAGGCGGGCAGGGTATCCTCTGCCGCGGAAAGGGAGTGGTAGCGGGCCGCCGTGATGGTGTCGGGCAGTCCCCGGAACAGGGGGCAGGACTGGTCCAGCATCACCTGAGAGGGCTTGCCGTGCATCAGCTCTTTGGCGTAGGACACCACGCCGCCGAAGGCCTCGCAGATGGCCTGGTGCCCCAGGCACACCCCCAGAATGGGGATCTCCCCCGCCAGCTCCCGCACCGCGTCCTCGCACACCCCCGCGTCCGCCGGGCGGCCGGGGCCGGGCGAGAGGATCAGGCGGCGGGGCGCCAGGGTCCGGATGTCGGCCACGCTCAGCTGGTCGTTGCGCACCACCCGGATGTCCGGGTCCAGCGCCCCCACCAGCTGGTAGAGGTTGTAGGAAAAGCTGTCGTAGTTGTCGATGAGTAAGATCATACGTCTCTCTCCTTCTGGGCCAGCTCCAGGGCCCGCACCACGGCCTGGGCCTTGTTCAGGCACTCCTGATACTCCCGCTCCGGCACCGAGTCGGCCACGATGCCCGCCCCGGAGCGGATAAACACCTTTCCGTTTTTGGCAAAGGCCAGGCGGATGGCGATGCAGGTGTCCAGGTTGCCGGTGAAGTCCAGATAACCGATGGCCCCGCCGTACACACCCCGTTTGCTGTCCTCCAGCGCGTCGATGATCTCCGCCGCCCGCAGCTTGGGGGCCCCGGACAGGGTGCCCGCCGGAAGGATGGCGTCCACCGCATCCACCGCATCCAGGCCCTCCCGCAGCTCCCCCCGGACGGTGGAGCCGATGTGCATGACGTGGGAGAAGCGCTCAATGGACAGATACTTTTCCAGCGCTACGGTGCCGAACCGGCTGATCTTCCCAATGTCGTTGCGGCCCAGGTCCACCAGCATGTTGTGCTCAGAGAGCTCCTTTTCGTCGGCGAGGAGCTCCTCCTCCAGGGCTTTGTCCTCCTCGGGCGTCGCGCCCCGGGGCCGGGTGCCCGCCAGAGGGAAGGTGTGGAGCACCCCGTCCTCCAGCTTCACCAGGGTCTCGGGGGACGCCCCGGCCAGCTCCATGTCGTCGCTGGTGAAGTAGAACAGGTAGGGGGAGGGATTTACCGTGCGCAGAATACGGTACACGTCCAGCAGGGAGCCCTCGAACCCGGCCTCCAGCCGGTTGGACAGCACCACCTGGAAGATATCCCCCTCCCGGATATGGTCCTTGGCCTGTTCCACCATGGCGCAGTAGGCGTCCCGGTCGAACAGGGGGCGCACCGGGGTGGTCAGCCGGGCCGGACGGCGGGCCAGGGGCGCGCCGTGCCGCAGCAGCTCCGCCATCCGGTCCAGCTGGGCGCAGGCGGCGGGATAGGAGGTATCCAGGTCGGCCGCGTCCGCGTTGGTGATGAGGATGAGCTTCTGCCGGTAGTTGTCAAAGGCAATGACGCTGCGGAACAGCATCACGTCCAGGTCGTGGAAGCCCTCGTCATCTCTGGCGTTCAGCCGGAGGGTGGGCTCGGCATATTTGATATAGTCGTAGGCGAAGTAGCCCACCAGGCCGCCGGTGAAGGGCGGCAGGCCGGGCACCTTGGGGCTTTTGTGCTCCGAGAGCAGTTGGCGCAGGGCCTGGCCGGGGTGGCGGACCTGCCGGGTCTGCGTCCCGCCGTTGTGCAGGCAGAGGACGCCGTCCTTGCAAGTGATCTCCAGCTCGGGCTCAAAGCCCAGAAAAGACCATCGGCCCCAGCCCTCGCTGTCGGCGGCGGATTCCAGCAGGAAGCAGTGGTTATCCTGGGCCCGGAGGATGCGCAGGGCCTGGATGGGGGTGAGGAAGTCGCTCAGCAGCTCCCGGGCCACCGGAATTTCCCGGTAGGGGCCGGAGGCGGCCAGTTCCCTTGCCTCTCGCAGCGTCGGATGATACATAGCAGGACCTTCCTTTCCGGGACGGGACAAAAAAACCGCCCGTCCCTGACAAAAATTGTCAAGGACGAGCGGATTCCACTCGCGGTGCCACCTTGATTCGCGGCTTTGGGCCGCGCACTTAGCAGGATACCAACATATCCCCGGCAACTGACGTATGCCCACACGTCGCGAAATACTAGGCCCAGAGCCGTTCCTCGCGCCCTCCGTGATCCATTTGCCTGCCTGCGTTCTGCCCGGCTCTCAGCCGCCCGGACTCTCTGTGAGGGCACAACAGACGTTATCTTCACATCATCGGTTTAGCGTATGAAATTTTGGGTTATGATACACGATTTCTCCGGCCTTGTCAAGCCCTGTTTTTCGGTTGGATGCCTGAAACGGAAACCAGGACCCGGCGTGTATGTCCCCGTTCCGCCCCTGATGTTGGCCGCTCCGGCTCACCGATACGGCGCCATATGCCGGCTCACGATTTGCCAGGACAGGAGGAAGGCGGCCGCGCCTACCACATCGCCAACGGTCCCGATCCAGAAGGGGTCCAGGACGACCTGGAACAGGACCGCAGGCACGACTACAATGCCCACGAACACGGCTGAGGTGACGGCGTAGGAGAGCATCATGGCCACCGTGGCCTGTTCCTCCGCGAAGCGCAGCCCGCAGGGGATGCTGATGCTGCCCGACAGCAGCGACACCGTAATCCCAACACTGATCTGGAACCAAAGCAGCTCCGTGTCCCAGCTCCGCAGGACCAGGCAAAGCAGCGCCGCCAGCACCGTGCCCAGCAGCAGTCCGGCCAGAGAGAGCAGGCCGTAGAGCAGGTATTTGCTGGACACCACCGTCCGTCCCGCCACCGGCAGGCTGGCGGAAAACCGGTCCCACTGGGCGCTCTTGTCGCTGATGATGGTTGAGACCGATAGGGAGCCCAGCATCACCGCCCCCAAGATGGCCAGAATCCAGGGTGATGTAATGGCCGCGATGAAACTGCCTACAATGGCGAACATGAGCCCCATCAGCAGCAGATTCTTCCGCACCACATAGAAATCCTTGCGCAGCAGTCCTTTCATCTCACCGCTCTCCCTTCGTATAAAGCAGCATGATCTCGTCCAGGGTGGCCGGATCGGCCACCGCATGGGGATATTTCGCCTCACAGGCCGCCCGGTCGGCCACCAGGGCCTCAAACTGGTAGTCCCGCCTGCGCCAGGCGATCAGGTCGGCCTTGTCCATGGCCTCGAACTGCGCCGCGCCGCAGCGCAGGATTCCATAGCGGTAGATCAGCTCGTCCTTGGGCAGCTCGAACACCACCTTTCCCTGATGGAGAAACACGATGTAGTCGGCGATCTTCTCCAGGTCGCTGGTAATATGGGAGGAGATCAGCACTGCGTGGGACTCCTCCTGCACGAAGTCCAGCAGCAGGTCCAGAATATCGTCCCGCACCACCGGGTCCAGCCCGCTGGTGGCCTCGTCCAGCAGAAGCAGCTGCGCCCCGTGGGACAGCGCCGCCGCCATGGACAGCTTCATCTTCATGCCCCGGGACAGCGCCTTGACGGGCCGGCCCGCCGGCAGTTCAAAGCGCTTGAGCAGGCCGGCGTAGGTCTCCCCCTCCCAGGTGGGATAGAGGTCCCCCAGCACCTTTCCCAGCTGCGCCGGGGTCAGGCTGTCCGGAACGCTGCTCCCGTCGAACACCACGCCCAGTCCGCTCCGGGCCGCAGGCTCCATCTGCTCCTGGGGCGTTCCCAGCAGCTGTATCTCGCCCCCGTCTCTGGGCAGCACGCCCAGAATCAGGTTGAGCGTGGTGGTTTTGCCCGCTCCGTTTTCACCGATCAGCCCCACGACGCTCCCCCTGGGAACCGAAAAGCTCACATTCTCCAGGGTAAATTCCGGATACCGCTTGGTCAGGCCCCGGACCTCCAGCGCCAGTTCCTTCATGTCTACTCCTCCCCCTGATAAAACAGTTCCAGCAATTCCTTCAGCTTCTCCAGGGAAATTCCGCTGGACCGGCCGATCTCAGCCGCCTGGAGCAGGTGCTCCTCCGCCTCCCGCTGCCGCTCCTCCTGCAGGAAGTCCCGGTTCTGGGCGGAGACAAAGCTCCCGCGGCCCACGGTGGTCTCGATAAAGCCGTCCCGCTGAAGGTCCTCGTAGGCCCGCTGGACCGTGATCACGCTGACGTGCAGCGATTTGGCCAGGGCGCGCATGGAGGGGATGGGCTCCCCGGTTTTCAGCGTGCCGCTCATGATCTGGGCCTTGATCTGCGAGGTGATCTGCTCATAGATGGGTTTGCTGGTGTTGCTGCTGATGATAATTTCCATCCAATCCCCTCTTTGTCCTTTATTGTACTTATTGTTTAAGTACACTATATATCATTCAAGGTCACTTGTCAACTCTTTTTTGCGGGCGGTCACTGGGCCCCTTCCGGCTGCGCTCCGGACGCAGCGCGGCGCCAGGTCTGGCAGACCTGCGCGGTCACCAGGGCCCCGGCCTGCAGGCCGATCTCCATATACGCCTCCTCAAGGTCGCCCACACAGTCGAAGAACAGGTCGGTGGCCTCTTCCAGCGCCTTCTCATCAGGGCAGAGCTCCCGCAGCTTCGCGGTCATGCGGTGTACGGCCCCCTCGATGCGCTCCTCGCAGGAGCGCGGGTCGGTTTGCAGCAATTCCGTTCCGTGCATCAGAAACTCCCGAATCTGCTGAATGTCCGCCCGCCGAAAGATTCCGTCTATAAAGTTCATAAAAAATTCACACTCCCTCTAACTTTGATAATTAACGATTGAATTTCGTTTATTATCAAAGATTTTACGATAAAAGACGAATGTTGTCAATAGCATTTTCGGTTTTTAACGAACATTCTTCGGTTTTTATTTGAAAAATTTCGCTCAAAACTGTATAATGGAGAAAATGAGGTGATGGCTTGTCTGCTGCAAAGAAAATCAAACTGCTCTTGGTCGAGCGCGAAATGACCCTGACCGAGCTGTCCAAGCGGTTGAATCGCTCTGTCTCCACTTTAAGCGCAAAAATGTCCCGGGATAATTTTTCTGAACACGATTTGCGGGAGATCGCCGATCTTCTGAATTACGATTACGAGCCGGTGTTTACCGACCGGAATACCGGAAAACAGATCTGACCCGGCCCGCCGGTTTTCCGGTCAAGCCGCAAAAAAAGCAAGACAGGCGCGTGCCTGTCTTGCTTTTTTTCTGTTATGGCTCCCGCCCGGCGGCGGGAGGTTTGCTCTGCCTGCGCCGATCAGCCCAGATTTGCGTCCAGAACGGCGGTGTAGGCGGCCTCGGGCATCAGGCCCACCTTCCGGTCGATCTCCTCGCCGTTGCGGAAGAAGATTACCGTGGGAATGGACATCACGCCGAAGCGCTGCGCCAGCTCGGGCTCGTCATCCACATTGACCTTGCCGATCAGCGCCTTGCCGTCGTAGCTCTCGCCCAGCTTCTCGATGGTGGGGCCCAGCATCTTGCAGGGGCCGCACCAATCGGCCCAGAAATCCACCAGCGCGATGGGGGCGGCGGGTACCGCCTTGTCAAAACCCTCTTTGTTGAAATGAACGACCATACTGGATAACTTCCTTTCTTTCCTGAAATTCAAATTTGATTTATCTTTCTCAGCGCGTTTCCGCGCGGTCTAACTCGGTCACGTCGGTATGGGCGGCCATCTGGCCCTCCCCTACGGCCTTCGCGATTTGAAGGGGCGCGCCGGTGCAGTCGCCGGCGGCATAGATTCCCTTCACATTGGTCCGCATATACCGGTCCACCGAAATGTGTCCGTCCTCCAGCGCCAGCCCGGGCAGCAGGTCCGTGGGCGCCACGGCGGTGCGCAGCAGGAACACCCCCGCGCAGGGGATGCGCTCGCCCTTGGATTCCACCGCCTCCACCTGGTTTTCGCCCAGGATCTTCAGCCCGCCCAGGCCCACCTCGGTGACCTGACAGCCGATTCCCTGCAAAAACTCCACTTCCTCCCGGAAGTTGGGCGCGTTCCCCGCCACCACGATGGGCTTGCCCCGGTAGAGCATCCCGTCGCAGGTGGCGCAGTAGCTGACGCCCCGGCCCAGCAGCTCCGCTTCGCCCGGCAGCTTGGCCGTGCGCACCACGCCTGTGGCTAAAATCACCGCCCGGGCCTGCTCCATGTCGGAGCCGATTCCCAGATAGCTTGTGTCACCCATGGACAGGATATTCAGCACCCGGCCCAGGCGCACTTCCACGCCCAGGTCCCGGGCCTGCTCCAGCATGGTCTCCACAATGGCCCGGCCACTGGTGCGGGGCATCCCCGGATAATTGTCCACCCGCTCGGCCTTGCACAGCGGGCTGGCCAGCGGCTCGTTGCTCACCACCAGCACGGATTTGTCCCGGGCCCGGCCGTGGATGGCCGCTGCCAGGCCCGCCGGGCCGCCGCCTACAATCGCCAGATCATACATGCACATATTCCTCCAAATCATCGCCGAACAGGGCCGCAGTCAGCTGCGCCACCTTCGGCTCCGCGATCTCGTAGCGCATCTCGTTGCCCACCCGCTCGGCCTTGACTACGCCGGCGGCCTTCAGCTTGTTCAGGTGCTGGGATATGCAGGACTGCGACTGACCGATGGCCTGCTCCATACAGGTGACGTTGTGGCAGCCGCTGCGCAGCAGGCCGCGCACGATCCGCAGCCGCACCGGGTGGCTCAGCGCCTTGAGCAGTTCCGCCTTTTCCGCATAGATCGTCTCACTGTCGTCCATGGTCTGCCCTCCTTTATTCGAACTTTCTAATATTATTATATTCTAATATTCTAATTTGTCAAGAGGAAATTGGTCTGTCCGCTCCAACTTTTTCTGTCCTTAGTTCCAAGTCGGCGCTATTTTTCGTCCAGGTCAGAAATCTTTGCGAAAACAGTTGCAAATTTTGTCTATGCGGGGTAAACTAGACATTCAGGGACCGCCGGCTTTCCTGCCGGCGGTCTTTCAAATCAACAAACAGGAGTGAAACAACATGTCAGAAGAATTGAATCCCACCATGACGCAGAACTTTATCCATGATTTCATTGATGAGGACATCGCCCAGGGCGGTCAATTCCAAGGCATGCAGGTCCATACCCGGTTCCCGCCCGAGCCCAACGGCTACCTCCACATCGGCCACGCCAAGGCCATCTACATCGACTTTGGCACGGCGCAGAAATACGGCGGCCTGTGCAACCTCCGGATGGACGATACCAACCCCACCAAAGAGGATGTGGAGTATGTGGAGGCCATCCAGGAGGACATCCACTGGCTGGGCTATGACTGGGGCGACCGCTTTTTCTTCGCCTCCGACTACTTCGAGCAGATGTACGGCTATGCGGTGGAGCTGATTCGAAAGGGCCTGGCCTATGTGTGCGAGCTCACCCCCGAGCAGTTCAAGGAATACCGGGGCGACGTGAACACCCCCGCCCGCTCCCCCTGGCGCGACCGGCCCATTGAAGAATCCCTGGATCTGTTCGCCCGGATGCGGGCCGGCGAGTTCCCCAACGGCAAATACACCCTGCGGGCCAAGATCGACCTGGCCAGCGGCAACTTCAACATGCGGGACCCGGTGCTCTACCGCATCAACCACATGCACCACCACCGGCAGGGGGACAAGTGGTGCATCTACCCCATGTACGACTTCGCTCACCCTCTGGAGGACGCCATCGAGGGAATCACCCACTCCCTGTGCTCCCTGGAGTTTGAGGACCACCGGCCTCTGTACGACTGGGTCATCGCCAACTGCTCGGTCCCGTCCAAGCCCCGGCAGATCGAGTTTGCCCGGCTTGGCATCAACTATACGGTGATGTCCAAGCGCAAGCTGCGCCGCCTGGTGGAGGAGGGCCGGGTCTCCGGCTGGGACGACCCCCGGATGCCCACCCTGTGCGGCCTGCGCCGCCGGGGCTACACCCCCGCCGCCATCCGCAATTTCTCCGAGCGCAACGGCGTGTCCAAGGCCAGCTCCACCGTGGAGTTCGGCTTCCTGGAATACTGCCTGCGGGAGGACCTGAACCTCACCGCCCGCCGGGTCATGGCCGTGCTGCGCCCCATTCCCCTGACCATCACCAACTATCCGGAGGGCCAGTCTGAGCTCTTTTCCGTGGAAAACAACCCCAACCGCCCCGAGGACGGCACCCGGGAGATCACCTTCTCCCGCCATCTCTATGTGGAGGCGGAGGACTTCCTGGAGACGCCGGTGCCCAAGTACAAGCGGCTCTACCCCGAGGGACCGGAGTGCCGCCTGAAGGGGGCCTATCTGATCCGCTGCACCGGCTGCGCCAAGGACGCGGAAGGAAATATCACCGAGATCTTCGCGGAGTACGACCCCGACAGCCGGGGCGGCGATCCCGCCGACGGCCGCAAGGTGAAGGGGGCCACCCTCCACTGGGTGGACGCGGCTACCGCCGTGGACGCTGAGATCCGGCTCTACGACAACCTCTTCTCCGATCCCGACCCGGACGCCGGGGACAAGGATTTCATTGAGTGCCTGAATCCCAACTCCCTGGAGGTGCTCACCGGCTGCAAGCTGGAGGCCGGCATGGCTCAGGCCCAGGCGCCCGCTTCCTTCCAGTTTATGCGCCAGGGCTACTTCTGCGTGGACAGCCGGGACTCCGCGCCCGACCATCTGGTCTTCAACCGCTCGGTCTCGCTGAAGGACTCCTTCAAGCCGGCCAAGGGCTGATGCGGTCCATCCCGGCCCGGTTGAGGGCCTGTTGAAAACGAAAACGGGGGCGGCGCCGGCCGCCCCCGTTTTGGAAAAGAGGAACCAGACATGCTCAATTTCAAAAACGACTATTCCGAGGGCGCCCACCCCAAGGTCCTGGAGGCCATCGCCGCCCTCAACCTGGAGGGGAACGTGGGCTACGGCGCGGACCCCTACTGCCAGCGGGCGGCGGATCTGATTCGGGATTTGTGCCAGGCACCCGACGCCGCCGTCCACTTCTTCGTCGGCGGCACCTCCGCCAACCTGACCGCCATCGCCGCCTTTCTGCGGCCCTGGGAGGCCGTGATCGCTCCGGTCACCGGGCACATCAACGTCCACGAGGGCGGTGCGGTGGAGGCCTCCGGCCACAAAATCCTGGCGGTACCCACCTCCGACGGCAAGCTCCGCCCCGCCGATCTGGAGGCCCTGGCGGCTCAGCACGAGGATTCTGCCATGGTCCTGCCCCGGCTGGTCTATCTCTCCAACGCCACAGAGATCGGGACGGTCTACACCAAGGCGGAGCTGACCGCCCTGTCCGCCTGCTGCAAGCGGCTGGGGCTGCTGCTCTTCCTGGACGGCGCCCGGCTGGGCACCGGACTGACCAGTCCGGCCTGCGACCTGACCCTGCCCGACCTGGCTGTCCTGACCGACGCCTTCTATCTGGGCGGCACTAAGAACGGCGCGCTGATGGGGGAGGCCATGGTCCTGTGCAGCCCCGCCCTTCAGCCCTGGTTCTTCCGGGCCATGAAGCAGCGCGGCTCCGTGCTGGCCAAAGGCTTCCTGCTGGGCGCGCAGTTCGAGGCCCTGCTGAAGGACGGCCTGTACTGGGAACTGGCCCGCCATGCCAATGCTATGGCTCAGGCCCTCCAGTCCGGCCTGGCCGCCAAGGGATACCGCTTCCTGCTGGACTCCCCCACCAACCAGATCTTCCCCATCTTCCCCGACGCGCAGCTGCCCGCCCTCACACAGCTGTGCCGGTACGAGGTCTGGGAAAAGGCCGATGCCTCCCATACCACCGTTCGATTCGTCACCTCCTTCGCCACGCAGAAGGAGCATGTGAATGCGCTGCTTGCCGCGCTCTGAATTTCGCACCTTCTCCCGGCTCTATCGCTTATAACCACAGATTACTCGCCATAAGTAAGTAATTCCCCGCTGACGGCCGGTAATGATTTCCTGCTGTTCTGGTATAATAAACCATAGAGAACAAGAGAAAATGTGGTGAGCGATATGGTCAGTATGTATCGGGAGAAGTATCGTCTATTGGGTTTGCGTATCGCTTATTACCGAAAGCGCAAAGGCTATACCCAAGAACAGCTGGCGGAAAAGATCGGCATGAGCTGGTCCTTTCTCAGTCAGCTGGAGGCAAATAACGGCGCGGTCACCAAGGGGATGTCGCTGAACACCCTGTTTTCCATTGCGGAGGCGCTGGAAATTCCGGCCTCGGAGCTGCTGGACGACTGCGATTGAGGAAAAACAGCCCGTCCCGCCGCAGGTGCGGCGGGACGGGCTGTTTCCATGGCGCTATGTGCCGTAGTCCACCAGACAGATATTCAGGTCCACATTGCCCTGGATTCCGGGCACCGTCCCGGTGGCGCTGTACTGCCACATCTCAAAGGCGTATTCAAAGCTGGGCGACTCGCTGTACCCGGCCAGCCAGAACTCGTAGCCGGCCAGCTCCTCCAGGTTCATGATGTCATAGCCCTGGTTCTTATTGAAATAAACCATGGGGATGTACCCGGCCTCCTGCACCGTATCGCAGAACGCCTTCACACACTGGGTCACCGTCTCCGGGTCCACCGAGTCGGTCCGGGCCTCGTCGTAGGTGATCTCCTCCCAGTCAAATACCACCGGATAGGTGATCTCGTAGTCCGCGATCCACTCCAGCGTGGCCTTCGCCTCCTCCACGGCCTCTTCCGTCGAGACCGCCTGGGAGAAGAAATATACGCCTACGTCCAGCCCGGCCGCCAGCGCCCCCTCGATATTGGCGGTAAAGTTGGCGTCCTGATAGATGCCGCCCCCGGTATAGCCCCGGTAACCGGCCCGAATCATCACAAACTCCACGCCGGCCGCCCGGACCTGCTGCCAGTCGATCTCCCCCTGGTGGGTGGATACGTCAATTCCGATGTGGCTGGCCGCGTCGGCCGCCGTATAAATCTTAAAGCCGCCCACCGATACAAAGGCGTCTTCCCGGTACTCATTCTTTGGGACATTGGGGTTGTTCTCCCCGGTGGCCTGATAACCGGTCGGTGTGGGCTCTACATGCTCCGAGCCATCGCAGGCCGGCAGTACCAGCAGCATGGCCGCCGCCAACACCGCTCCTATGATCCGGCGGATTTTCATGGAAACCCCCGCCTCCTTTCGACATTCGCTGTTGCTATCCTACCACAGTTTAGGACAAAAGAAAATATCCTTTTTGTTTCCTGGACGACACGTTCCGCGCAAAAGTTCCCTGTTCGGAGGTCCCATATGATTTATTCTCACGTTGTAACCGGCCGCTTTCTGGCCCGCCCCAACCGTTTCATCGCGCAGGTAGAGCTGGACGGCCAGCCTGTGACCGCCCATGTCAAAAATACCGGTCGCTGCCGGGAACTTCTTCTCCCCGGCGCTGTGGTCTACCTTCAGGATCATGGCCCCGCTCCGGCCGGACGCAAGACCCGCTATGACCTGATCGCCGTGGAAAAGGCGCGGCCCGGTCAGATGCCTCTGCTCATCAATATGGACGCGCAGGCCCCCAACAAAGTGTTTGGGGAGTGGGCCGAGCGCGGCTCCTTCCGGCCGGACCTGACCCTGCTCCGGCCGGAGACCGCCTGGGGCTCCTCCCGCTTTGATTTTTACTACGAGACCGCCGGCGGCACGCGGGGCTTTGTGGAGGTCAAGGGCGTCACGCTGGAGGAGGGCGGCCTGGCCGCGTTCCCCGACGCGCCCACGGAGCGCGGAGTCCGGCATCTGGAGGAGCTGGCCCGGGCGGTGGGCGAGGGCTATGCCGCCCAGGTCTGCTTTGTGGTTCAGATGGCCGGCATGTCTGGCTTCTGTCCCAATGAGCGCACCCACCCCGCTTTCGGTGCCGCCCTGCGCCGGGCGGCGGAGGCGGGGGTGGAGGTCCAGGCTCTGGAATGTGCCGTGACCCCGGACTCTCTGTGGATTCAAGCTCCCATTCCGCTCTCCCTTTTTGCAGGTTCTAATTTTATATCTTGCATAAATACCGAAAATAATTCGTAAAAATTTCGTTTTTAACGCCAATCTTGCATATTTAGTCTTGACACTTTTCCTTTCTTCCGCTATACTACGCCCATAGGCAAAGACGCCGCGCGAGAACTGGCTCGCGCGGCCTTTTTGTTTCCTGGCGCAAGGGGGCGTGCCGGCTGGAGAGCGGCATGTCCTCTTTTTATTCCATCCGTCCGTTCAAGGGGGAGCGGACAATCCAAAGGGAGGATTATTTATGGATATCACCAGCATCATCGACACCTTCTGGGTTCTGCTTGCGGCCATTCTGGTCTTTTTCATGAACCTGGGCTTCGCCTCGGTGGAGGCCGGCCTTGCACGGGCCAAAAATACGGTCAACATCCTGTCCAAGAACTTCATCGTGTTCGCCATCTCGTCCCTGGGCTTCATGCTGTTGGGCTGGGGCCTGATGTTTGGCGGCGACAACCCCTTGATTGGGACGGAGCACCTGTTCATTCTGGGCAGCTCCGACCTCTCCTTTTACGATGAGACCCTCACCTCCAATGTTCCCTTCTGGGGAAAGTTCTTCTTCCAGCTGGTGTTCTGCGGCACGGCGGCCACCATCGTCTCCGGTGCGGTGGCGGAGCGGGTCAAATACATCTCGTTCATTCTCTTTTCCTTCGTCCTCACTCTTGTGATCTATCCCATCGTGGGCCACTGGATCTGGGGTGGCGGCTGGCTGGCCGATCTGGGCTTCCTCGACTTCGCCGGAGACACCGCAGTCCATTCCGTGGGGGGCTGGGCCGCGCTGTCCGGCGCTATGATCCTGGGTCCCCGCATCGGCAAGTATGACAAGGACGGCAAGCCCCGCGCCATTCCGGGGCACAATATGTCCCTGGCCGTGATCGGCCTGTTCGTCCTGTGGCTGGGCTGGTTCGGCTTCAACCCCGGCTCCACCATGAGTTTCCAGAATCCCTCCGACGTCATGCATATCCTGGTGACCACCAATACCTCGGCCATTGCGGCGGTGCTCACCTCCACCATCACCTCCTGGGTCTATCTGGGCAAACCGGACCTGGGCATGACCATCAACGGCTGCCTGGCCGGACTGGTGGGCATCACCGGCAGCTGCGCTTACGTTACCATTGAGGCCTCGCTGCTCATCGGCGCGGTGGCCGGCGTGTTCGTGGTCTTTGCCGTCGTATTCTTCGACCGCATTAAAATCGACGATCCCGTGGGCGCCACCTCGGTCCACCTGGGCTGCGGCGTTCTGGGCACCCTCTGCGTGGGCCTGTTCGCCAAGGAGGGCGTCACCACCCTGTCCACTGCCAATGGTCTGTTCTATGGCGGCGGTGTCTCCCTGCTGGGCGTCGAGCTGCTGGGCATCGTGGCCGTGGGCGTCTTTACCTTCGCCGCCTCCTCGCTGGTCTGGCTGGTACTGAAAAAGACCATCGGCATCCGCGTCTCCGCCGCCGAGGAGCTGGCCGGTCTGGATGTGGGCGAGCACGGCAACGCGGCTTATCCCGACTTTGCCGCCGCGGTCGCCAATGTGGAGGATTACGCCGATGCCGGCGTGAGCGCCGCCCCTCCGGCTCCCGCTGCCGCTCCGGCCGTCTCCATCGACGAGGCGGTTCCCGTGATCCACAACGAGCAGCCCGGCGCAGCCATCACCAAGGTCACCATTCTCACCAACCAGTCCCGTTTTGCACAGTTGGAGGACGCGCTGGACCACCTGGGCGTCACCGGTCTGACGGTCACCAACGTGTTTGGCTACGGCATTCAGAAGGGGCACACTACTTACTACCGCGGCGCGCCCGTAGAGGCCAGGCTGCTGCCCAAGATCAAGATCGACGTGGTAGTCAGCAAGATTCCCACCCAGACCCTGGTCGAGGCCGCCAAGCGTGCCCTCTATACCGGGAATGTGGGGGACGGCAAAATCTTCATTTCCGACGTCCGGGACGTGGTCAAGGTCCGGACCGGCGAGACCGGCTACGACGCGCTCCAGGACGAGGAATAACCGTTTTTTCCAGCATTCCGCCTAACAGGAAACTCGGGGCGCCGCACACTGTGCGGCGCCCCGAGTTGATTCGTCTCAAAACAGGTCCATTTTTTTCAGAATGATAGCCACAATACCGATGATGCCGCCAGTGATCAACAGTGGTATCCACCAGAACTGGTCCATGGGCAGGCCGGTGGTGATATTCATGCCGTAGAAGCCAAAGATGATATTGGGAATGGCCAGCAGGATGGTGATGGAGCTGAGCACCTTCATGGTGACGTTCAGGTTGTTGGAAATCACCGATGCAAAGGCGTCCATCATGCCGGATATAATGGAGGAATAGATGTTGGCCATCTCGATGGCCTGACGGACCTCGATCAGCACGTCCTCCAGAAGGTCATGGTCTTCCTCGTAGAGCGTAATGATTCGCCCGCGGAGGATCTTCTCCAGCGTGACCTCGTTGGCTTTCAGAGAGGTATTGAAGTAAACCAGCGACTTTTCCAGATCCAGCAGCTGAATCAGCTCCTTGTTGCGCTGGGACTTGTAGAGCTGGTGCTCCATATAGTTATAGATCTTGTCGATCTGTTTCAGGTATTGCAAGAATCGTTTGGCCACCTGAAGCAGCATGAACAGGATAAAGCGGGTGCGCTTCTGGGTCTCCGCGTTTTTCACCAGTCCATCCTGAAAGTCCTTGATGATGGAGGATTCCTTCAGGCAAACGGTAATGATGTGCTTCTCCGTCACGATGATGCCCAGAGGCAGCGTGGAGTACACCACCGCGTCGTCCTTCTCCACTGCGGGCACGTCAATAATGATCAGCGTCTGCCCGTCCTCCGTGTCGATTCGGGAGGTCTCCTCCTCGTCCAGCGCGGCCCGGAGGAAGGTGGGCTCCACGCTCAGCGTGGCGGCCACGGTATTGAGTTCGTCCTCGCTGGGGTAGGTCAGGTTGACCCAGCAGCCGTCCTCCACCTGATCCAGCTTGGTCATCTTTCCTTGAATGGTCTTATGGATGCTCAGCATCGGTTTCACGCCTTTCTGGACGCGCCGCCAAATGGGCATAAAAATGCCTGTGACACGCCGCTTTGAGTTTTTTGCCGGGAGATTCTTCTCCCCTTCAAAACCGCGGCCGCACAGGCGTCAGAAACAGGCGTGGAAACACGCGCTCACCGACAGGAGGTGCGCCGCAACCAAAGATAGGGACTTCGACTATAAGGATCGCCAGTCACGACGCAGATCACTCCTTTTTTGCAAAAATCTATGACAGCCCGAACCCCCGCAGCCGGCAGGCGGCTGCGCAGATCGTTCGGATGCGAGCTGTTCCATCGGTTCCGTCCGCAACCATTATTATAATGCGTACGGAAACAAGGACTGAATTTCATCAAACCGGCTCAAAAAGCTGTTTTGATGAAATTGCGCGGCAACCGCCGCGCGAATAAACCGCGTTGCGGTTTATTCAGCAACCATTATTATAGGCGATAACGGTTCCTTTGGCAAGCCCAAAACCGCCTGTTTTCCGGGATTTTTTCTTAGGCAGGGGCCTGTGTTCAGACGGTAAAACCGGACGGCCGCAGCTTCCCTGCCGCCGTCCGGTGCGTCTTAGGCAACCTTATTTTCCCTTGTTGAAGATACGGAAAATATCGTCGAAGGGGTCGCTCTCCGGCTCCTCCGGCTCCTCCGCGATGGGCACGGGAGGCTTGATGGAAAACTCGTCTCCGCCTTTGGCCTTGGCCTCCTCCTTCGCCGTGCCGGGCACGGGGTTGGCCACGCCGCCGAAGCCGGTGGCAATCACCGTGACGCGAATCTCGTCCTCCAGCGTCTCGTCAAAGGCGGCGCCCAGCATGAACAGGGCCTCGGGATCGGCCACCTCCTTGACCATGTTGGTGGCGATCTCCACTTCCTCCAGCCCCATATCCAGGGGCCCGGTGATGTTGACGATCACGCCCTTGGCCCCGTCGATGGAGGTCTCCAGCAGCGGGCTGGCCACCGCCATCTTGGTGGCCTCCTCAGCCTTGTTCTTGCCCGCCGCGCGGCCCACGCCCATGTGGGCCATGCCCGCGTCCTTCATGACAGCGGTCACGTCGGCAAAGTCCAGATTGATCAGGCCGGTGGTCTTGATCAGGTCCGAGATGGACTGCACTGCCTGACGCAGCACGTCGTCGGCAATCTCAAAAGCATTGGCAAAGGTGATTTTCTGGTCGGTGGCATACTGCAGCCGGTCGTTGGGGATGATGACCAGGGAATCCACCTTTTCCCGCAGCCGGGCAATACCCTGCTCCGCCTGCTCCATGCGGCGGCGGCCCTCAAAGGCAAAGGGCTTGGTGACCACGCCTACGGTCAGAATCCCGGCCTCCTTGGCGATCTCCGCCACCACAGGCGCTGCGCCGGTGCCGGTTCCGCCGCCCATGCCGGCGGTCACGAACAGCATATCGGTGCCCTCCAGCGCGCGGGCGATCTGCGCCCGGCTCTCTTCCGCCGATTCGCGGCCCACGTCGGGGTTTGCGCCCGCGCCCTTGCCGCCGGTCAGCTTTTCCCCAATCTGAATCTTCATCGTCGCCTGGGACACATTCAAAAACTGCTTGTCCGTGTTCACCGCAATAAAATCCACGCCCTGCATTCCGGATTTGACCATCCGGTTGACCACGTTATTTCCGCCCCCGCCGACGCCGATCACCTTGATCACATCATCGCTGTTGAAGCCGGGGTCCATCTGAAACGCCATACTTGCCCCTCCTATGTAAAAACAGAAATTCTAGTTCTTGTAATAAATTCGACAACCTTATAACTATATCTTGTACTATTGTATCCCGAAACCGTAGACAGGTCAATAGAAAAATTACACCGAACGGCGGTTAAATATCTTCCCGGTATCCTCCCAGAGGGTGAAGTCCACCACCGTCTGGTCCCCCTCCTCCAGGGTTGGATAAAACTCGTCCAAAAGCGACATCAGCCGCCCATAGCTGGACTCCTCCTTGGAAAAAGCTGTGGGGAGCAGCAGCGTATAACGCCCGTCATACTGGGCGGTAAAGGTGCCCGGGGTCCCGCACTCCAGAGAATCCAGCTTATCCAGGTCGCCCCGTTCATCCAGCGTGGCCAGAAAATCCAGCGCGGCGCTCCACCGGACGGAATCCTCCTCCGCCACCACGGCGGTGCTGCCCACCTCGGGCGCCAGCAGCTCGATCCCGGTCAGCTCCGCATGGGTCTCCGCCTGGGCCGCGCTGACGTTCTCCAGCAGCTTTCCTGCGCTGTTGATCAGCCACCAGTCCCCGTCGCTCTGTACCGCCGCCGCCACGGCACACTCCTCCACCCGGATCACCACGCCGTCCGGCAGCGTCCGCCGGATGGATACCGCCTCTACATACGGCAGTCCGGTCCGAATCAGTCGGGCCGACCGGCTGGTGTTCAGCACGGCCAGAAAGTCGCCGTTCTGGATGCCCGACGCCGCGATGATATCCTCCTGGGTATACTTTTGGTTTCCCTCCACGGTGATGGTGTTCACCCGGAAAAAGACGATGCAGCCCGCCGTCACCGCAATCAGAATCAACAGGATGGACAGCACCTGATACAGGGCGCGGAAGCGTCCCTTTGTTTTTCTGCGTCGGTTGTGGCGCCGCTGTGATGCCATCCTGTCGGTTCCTCCGTTGTTGTTGGTCTGTTTTGTCCCCATTCAGGACTCTACCCGGGCGATGGTCCCGCCCAGACGCCGGAGCATCTCCTCCAGCCGCTGATACCCCCGGTCGATGTGATGCAGGCCGTATATGGTGCTCTCCCCCTCGGCGCCCAGGGCTGCCGCCACCAGCGCGCCGCCGCCCCGCAGGTCGCAGGCCTCCAGCTTGGCTCCGTGGAGACGCTCCACGCCGCGCACCACCGCCACCCGGCCCTCTACGTCGATGTCCGCGCCCATGCGGATCAGTTCGGGCACATGGCGGTAACGGCTTTCAAACAGGTTTTCCACAAAAAGCGTAGTGCCCCGGCTTTTGGTCAGCGCCGCCATAACGGGGGCCTGGGCGTCTGTGGGAAACCCCGGGTAGGGAGCGGTACGGATGGTGGAGACCGCCGAAAGCGGCCGGTCCCGGTCCCGCTTCAGGCGGACCATGCCCTCTCCGCTGGTCACGGAGCAGCCGGCCTCGCTCAGGATGGCCGCCACTGTGGATACCTGCCGCCAGTCCACGCCGAACACGGTCACGTCGCCGCCCGCGCAGGCGCCGCAGGCCAGCAGAGTAGCCGCCACGATCCGGTCGCCCATGATGGTGAAGCTGCCGCCGCCCAGAGGCCGTCCCCCCTCCACGGTGATCACGCCGCCCCCCGCGCCGCACACCCGCGCGCCCAGCAGGTTCAAAAATTCCTGCAGCGCCACGATCTCCGGCTCCCGGGCCGCATTGGTGATGGTGGTGGTCCCCTCCGCGCCGCAGGCGGCCAGCATGGCGTTTTCCGTCGCGCCCACACTGGCCAGGGAGAGATGTATGTCACAGCCATTCAGCTTGGCCGCGGTGCAGTGCAGGCCCGCGCCATCCTCCGTAATGGACGCGCCTAGGGCCCGCATGGCCGCCAGATGTAAGTCGATGGGCCGGGCTCCGATCTCACAGCCGCCCGGCATGGTCTGATGAGCTCCGCCGGTCCTGGCCAGCAGCGGCCCCAAAAAGATAATGGACGAGCGCATGGGCCGCATCAGCGCCTCTGGGATGGCGTTGGTGATTACCGCGCCGGGCTGTACCACCACCGTGTCGCCTTCCCGCCGGGTCGAACAGCCCAGGTGTTCCAGAATGGCCAGCGCCGCCGTTACATCCGTTAGGTCGGGACAGTTGTGGAGTACCACCTGCTCCCGTGCCAGCAGACAGGCCGCCAGGATGGGCAGCACGCTGTTTTTCGCTCCGTGGACGGGCAGCGCGCCTTCCAACGGCGCTCCGCCGGTGATTTGAAAATGACTCATAACCGAACCTCCGCACTGGATGAACTCATTCCATCCTATGTGGAGGCCTGGTTTGGGTGACTATTGCCGCATGATTCCCCGCAGAGTCTCGTAAATATGCTCGGCCGCGTCGGTTTTGGCCATTCCGGCCAGGGCCCGGCTCATCTCGGTCCGCCGCACCGGGTGCTCCACCAGCAGGTCGATGGCCTGCCGGTAAAGGGCCTCGCCGGAGCACTGGGACTCCGGCAGCAGAATCGCCCCGCCCTGGTCGGCCAGCACCTTGGCGTTTTTGGTCTGATGGTCCGCCGTCACATTGGGGGAGGGCACCAGAATGGAGGGTTTGGCAATGGCCGCCAGCTCGCTGAGGGTGGCCGCCCCCGCCCGGCACAGGACCAGATCCGCCGCCGCCATCACGGTGGGCATATCATAGATATACTGCCGCAGGTCCAGATTGGGGTTGTCCGCCAGACGAACGCCCTTCTCCTGAAGGTGCTCTACCATGGCGTCATAGTCCCGGCCGCCGCTGTGGATGTGGTGGAAGGGCGCGCGGTCCCGGGCCGCCAGGGCCATGAAGTCCTCCATGTAGCCGTTCATTTTCTCCGCGCCCAGAGAACCCCAGAACGAGAGCACCAGGGGCAGCTCGTCCGTCAGGCCCAGCTGGGCCCGCGCCTCCGCCCGGGTATAGCGGAAGAAATCCGGCCGCACGGGCGTGCCGGTCACCTCCACCCGCTTCGCCTTTCCGTAGTGGGGCAGGGCCGCTTCAAAGCCTACCATAACCAGATCCACCACGCCGGCCAGGGACTTGGTGGTGACCCCGGGCACCGCGTTGGATTCATGGATAGCCGTGGGTATGCCGCGTTTGGCCGCGGCCTTCACCACCGGGAAGGAGGCGTAGCCGCCGGTCCCTACCACCAGGTCTGGCTGAAATTCATCCAGAATGGCGTTGGCCTGCTTCTGGGCCGTGCGCAGGCCGGCGAGCACGCTCAGGTTCTTCTTCAGCGCCGCCAGGCTCTTGTGGTGGTCCAGGTGCTGGACCGTGACCGTGCGGCACTCGTATCCCTCCTTGGGCACCAAGCGGGTCTCCATACCGCCATCCGCGCCCACAAACAGGATCTGACAGTCGCCGTGATGGTTCTGAAAGACCCGCGCCAGCGCCACGGCGGGGTTGATGTGGCCCGCGGTCCCGCCGCAGGTAAAGAGAATGTTCATGCGCTATCCCTCTTTCTTGGCTGGTATCTGTCGTGATACGCCTAATATGATGCCCATTTCCGCCAGGTGAATCACCAGCGCGGTGCCGCCGTAGCTGAAAAAGGGCAGGGAGATTCCGGTGGTGGGCAGCAGGCCCGTGACCACGCCGATGTTCAGGAATACCTGGAACGCGAACAGGGTGGTGATGCCCACCACCAGCAGGGTGCCGAACCGGTCCCGGGCGTGGATGGCCAGCCAGTAGGCCCGGATAATGAGCAGGGCGAACAGAGCCAGAATCACGCAGGCGCCCACCAGGCCCAGCTCCTCGCAGACAATGGCAAAAATGAAGTCGTTGTGCTCCTCCGGCAGGTAGAGGAATTTCTGCCGGCTGTTGCCCAGGCCCAGGCCCAGCAGTCCGCCGGAGCCAATGGCGATCTGGGACTGAATCACCTGATAGCCGCCCACATAGTAGACGGCCCAAGGGTCCTGCCAGGCGATGATTCGGTCCGTCATGTAGTCGGTCTGGGTGATGATCAGAACCAGCAGCGCGGCAATCGCCGAACCGCCGCCCACAAACCAGTACAGCCGCACGCCGGAGGCAAAAAGCACCGATGCCGCACCGATAATCATCAGAATCATGCCAGACATGTGGCGCTCCAGTGCCAGCAGGAGCAGCACGATTCCCAGCACACAGCCGTAATAGAACAGCTCCAGCAGGCCCACGCGCTGGGCCCAATTCAGAAAGCGCCCCAGGTTCGTGCGCTTGGAGAACTGCTTCGGGGCCTTGAGCTGGGAATCCCGCTTTGATAATCGGGCTGCAAAAAACATGATGATTGCAATTTTAGCCAATTCGGAGGGCTGATAGGTAGGCCCCGCCACCAGTCCCAGCTTGAGCCAACGGGTCGCGCCGTTGACCGTCACGCCCAGAGGCGTAATGACCAGCACCAGCAGGAAAATCGAGCCGATCAGCGCAAAAACCGACAGCCAGCGGTAACGCTGGTAGTCGATTTTGGAGACCACAAACATGACCACAAAACCCAGTGCGGCGAAGATGGCTTGCCGTCGGGCATAGTAAAAGGGATCGTGATGACTCTCATTTTCCAGGTCGTAATAGGCCGCGGCGTAGGAGGCCGACAGCAGCATGATCAGGCCGATGACGGTCAGCAGCACCACCAGCATCAAAAAGGGCAGATCCACCGGCCCGCGGGCCAGCTGTTCCTCGATGGTCAGATCACGTTTGGCTTTCCGGGCCATGCTCGGTCTCCTTTCTCCGATTTCCCGCCGGTCTCAGATATAGAAGCGGTCCGCTACGCCGAACCAGGCCAGCACACAGCACACCAGGGTGATTCCCGCAAAAACGAAAACCACCTTTTTTTCCGACCAGCCGCCCAGCTCAAAGTGGTGATGGATGGGCGCCATACGGAAAATGCGCTTGCCATGGGTCAGCTTGAAGTAGACCACCTGGATAATGTCCGACAGGGTCTCGATGATATAGATGATTCCCACCAAAATCAAAATCAGCGGCACGTCCAGGGCGAAGGCCAGGCCGCACACCGCTCCCCCCAGGAACAGAGAGCCGGTGTCGCCCATGAACACCTTGGCGGGGTGGAAGTTATACACCAGAAAGCCCGCCAGGCCGCCGGCCATGGCGGCCGCGAACACCGCCAGGGAGGGCCGCTCCCAGTGAGCGGCCAGCACCGCAAAAAACACCGCCACCGGCAGGGTCACCGACCCCGCCAGGCCGTCCACGCCGTCGGTGATATTCACCGCATTGTCACAGCCCACGATCACAAAGGCCGCGAATACCATGTAGACCGGCCAGGGCAGCGGAATGGAAATGTGGAAGAAGGGCAGGTACAGGTTGGGGGACAGGTGTCCGCTGTACCGCATCAGCACCACAAACGCGATGGCCACCGCCAGCTGAAGCAAAAACTTCCAGCCGGCGGTCAGGCCGGTGTTCTGCTTTTTGCGGATCTTCGCAAAATCATCCACAAAGCCGATGGCCCCATAGCACAGGGCGAACAGCAGGACAAACAGGCCGCTGGTATCGCCGGCGGCCATATCTCGCCAGGAAAAAATCAGCAGCGCGACGGCGATGGCCACAATGAACATCACGCCGCCCATGGTGGGCGTTCCCTCCTTGGACTTGTGCCATGCGGGGCCGATCTCCTTGATGGACTGCCCCGCGTGGAGAGCCCGCAGAGCGGGAATCAGGAAGCGGCCCACCATCACGGCGACCACAAATGCCACCAAAGCGGCCAGGATTGCGTTCATAAAAACCTCCATGTGCCCGCCGCACACACATCATCCGTAAACATCCGCCCCTCTCTCTGCGGGGCGCAGCCGTGCCGCGGTTGCCGCTCTTCCGGCGCGCGGCATGCCGATCTTCCGCCCGCTCCGGGGCGCAGCCCCGGAGGAGCCTGTTCTTCCGAGTTCGGAGCCCGGCGGGGCAGCCCGCCGGGAACAAAATATTTTATCACATAGGCCGCGCTTTTTCAAAGACATTTCCTACAAGAAACCGACGGCAAACGTCCTGTTTTTGCCCGCTTATTCCAATGGACGGCTGACAATCGCCGCGGCCTGCTCCAGCGGCACGCCGATCCAACAGGCCGCGGCCAGCACCGCCAGGGCCGGATACAGCTCCTCTGCCGGTACGGTAACCCGGGCCAGCGCGTCCCGGGTCACAGCCATGAAGGTCAGGCCGGAACCGGTCAGACGCACATTTTTCGCGGTCAGGTCGGCCGCGTCCCGCCCTTCGGAAAAGGTGAAGGTCTCCACCTCCTCCGAGGCGGCCAGCGCCCGCCCCTCCGGGCAGTCCAGACTGACCACTGCCCGGCGCGCCCCTGCCATCCGGCACAGGGCGCGCAAATTCTCTCCGCTGTCCGGATGGGCCAGGACCAGGATTCCCGTTCCCGGCCGGCCGGGCCCCGCCGGCGGCGTCAGGCCGGCGGCCTCACAGATGGCGGTCAGCCATCGCACCGCCGTCTCACTTCCCGCCACACACAGGGCGGGGATGTCATTCCAAGCATGGTTGCCGGTACGTCTCTCTCTCTCCGGATCGGCGCGCCGTCTCATCACCGACGTGCCGAGGCTGCCGCATACAGGCTGCATACGTTACCTCCAGAGAATAAGATGGAATGGTTCTGCTTGTGCTCGGGTCCGGCCGCCCGGACAATTCCGGCGGCCGGATAGGTTCCGCTGTGTGGTTCCGCGTCTCCTTTCTATCCTGCATAGTCGCTGATGGAGTCATTGACGAAGCGCACCTCGATCACCGTGCCCCGCGCCACCTCCGTCCCTTCGGCGATAGATTGGCTGGCCGCGCTGGTGGCGCTGGTATAGGCCGACACGCCTGTGGCCCGCACATAGAGGCCCAGATTATTCAGCGCCGTCTCCACCGCGTTGGGCGACAGGCCCACCAGATTGGGCACCGTCACGGTATCCGTCGGCACTTCAGTCCCAATGTAGAGCACCACGGAGGAGCCGCCCGGGATGGATGCGCCGGCCGCCGGGATCTGTCCGGTGACCGTATCCCCCGTCCCCACGGTCCGGTAGGTCAGGTTGCGCTTCTCCAGTTCACTTTGGGCCGTCTCCAGGGTCTTTCCTGTTACCGTGGGGACCAGCACATCGGAGCCGGAGAACTCCTCACTGGTAGTATATTGCTTCTCCACCCCCAGATAGTCCAAAATATCGGTGAGCAACGCACCTGCCACCGGGGCGCCGATGTTGCCGCCGCTGATGTAGGTGCCGCCGGGCGTATAATTGTAGCTGGAGGACCGCTGAGGGCTGTCAAAGCCCACCAGCACCAGCACTTTGGGGTCGTTGGCCGGCGCAAAGCCCATAAAGGAGACGATGACGTCCGTGGTGTCCTCGTCCCGCTTTTCCGAAGTGCCCGTCTTGCCGCCGATTCGGTAGCCCGCGTTGTAGGCGTTCTGTCCGGTGCCGTTGGCTACCACGCTCTCCAGCATGGTACGCATGGTCTCCGAGGTGCTTTCACTGAGGACCTGCCGTACCTCCTGCGTCTCATGCTCGTAGGTCACATTGCCCGACGGGTCGGTAATTCGCTGCACCACATAGGGGGTCACCAGGTGACCGCCGTTGATGACCGAGGCGAAGGAGGTGATCATCCGGATGGGCGTGACCTTAAAGGTCTGACCGAAGGAGGCCACGGCGATGGAAGACAGGCCCTCTTCGCTCTTGAAATAGTCCTCATCCCAGAACTGGCTCGTGCCCTCACCCGCCAGATCGATGCCCGTCTGGTCCATCAGGCCATAGTCCTCGAAATACTGCCACATCTTCTCCGCGCCCAGCTTCATGCCGATCTGCATCAGGGCCACGTTGCAGGAGTTTTCCAGGGCCTCCGTCAGGGTCTGGGAGCCGTGGCCCGCCGCCTTGTGGCATTTGATGGTCCAGCCGCCGTAGCTGGCGTGGCCAGGGCAGTAAAAGGTGTCGGTCAGGGAGACCACGCCCTCCTCCAGGGCAGCCGCCACCACCAGGGCTTTGAAGGTGGAGCCGGGCTCATAACCGTCGGAGAGCGCCTTGTTGCGCCACTGGTTCTGTTGGGCCAGACTCAGGGCGCTTTGGTATTCCTCGCTGTCCTCGCCATACTGCGCGGCAAGCGATTCCAGCTCGGCTGTTGAACGGCTGTCAATGACCTGACTGTATTGGTTCGGATCGTAGTCCGGCGAGCTGGCCATGGCCAGGATTGCGCCGGTGTTGGGCTCCATCACGATGACAAAGCCGCCCTTCTGTATGTAGTATTTCTCGATGCCGGCTTCCAGGGCCTGCTCGGCCATGGACTGAATCTGAGCGTCAATGGTCAGGGTGATGTCGCTGCCGTCTTCCGCATCCATATAGGCCTGGTAGCTGGAGAGCATCTCCGTACCCGAGGCGTTCTTGGCGGTCACCACCCGTCCGGCTTTGCCGGCCAGCGTCTCCTCATAATTGGCCTCTACCCCGTAGGCGCCCACCTTCTGGTCTCCCGAGTCCTCCGTATAGCCCAAGAACCCGATCACATGGGCGGCAGTCGCCGAGTAGGGATAATAGCGCTTGGTGGTAGGTGAAAGATAGAGGGCATAGGTCAGCTTATTCTCACTGATGAAGCTGCGAATCTCCTTGGCTTGGTCATCCTCAATGTCCGTGACCATTACGATGTACTGATAGGTGGTCTTTTCCAGCTGACTGCGCACCCGCTCTTCGCTGATTCCGAACTCCGAGGTCAGATAGTCCACAATCGTCTCATTGACGTTCCAGTAGGAGTCGGGGTCTTTCGCCGCCTGTTCGTCCACACTCTCCTGCTTCTCCAGCGCGTCCCGGGGGGAGAGAATCAGATTATACACCGTGGCCGAAATGGCCAGGGTCTCGCCGTTGGCGTCATAGATGGTCCCACGGTTGGCGGTGACCGTCGTGTCCGAGGTCTGGTATTCCACCGCCAGATTCTGATAGTAGTCGTGCTCGGTGATCTGCAGTTTGTAAAGCTGCCACACCAGCGGGATGAACAGCGCCACGCCGCATACGCACAGCAGGAACACGACCCGCAGCAGCAAGCTGCGGTTGGCCCGGCTGTCCTTTTTTCCTGTCTGTCTGCTTCTCTGATCCATCGCAAGCGGGCCTCCTGCCCCGTACCGTTTTCTGCGAAAAAGGGCGTAAGAAAAGCACCTTTTCTTACGCCCTTTCTATCTCTCCAGGGTCTGCCAAAAACGTATGCAGTTCGTGCATGGGATTATGACAGCAGTTCGTAGAAAAAGCCTTTGATCGCGGAGAGAAGCCCTTCCACACCCTGGCCCTGGCTCTCGTAAAATACCACGCTGTCGGGCTCAGATACATCCAAATAGGTCACCTGACTGGGCTGCAGCTTGACCATGCTGCCGTCCGATGTGAGCTGTGTTTCGATCGCGTCCAGGTCGTAGGACAACTCATACTGGGCCAGCAGCGAATTTTGCTCCGTCTGGAGGGTCGCCAGCTGGCTGCGCAGTTCCACGGTCTGGTCGTTGATGACCGCCAGCTGTGCGTTGGCAATCAGCAGCAGCGCGGTGCAGATGGCCACCACCGCGAAGCCCACGATGGCAAAGGGCGAAAAAGCACCCGCCTCCCGCACTTCGATGCGGGGCCGCTCCACCACTCTCCGGCGGGGCTGGACCTGCGGCTTGCGCTGCGGCTGGCTGCGCTGCAGCTCTTCCCGGCGGGGCGCGCGGACGGCGGAGCCGTCGTAGTCGGACTGGTAAGCAACGCTGCCGTAGGTGTGATATTGTCTGCGCGTGCGCCGGTTGTTTGCCATAGCGGTATATCCTCTCTTTCCGGTCTGCCGGATCGCTCCGGCCGTTTCGTTATTTCAGCTTCTCCGCCACACGCAGCTTGGCGCTGCGGGCGCGGGGGTTTTCCTGCAATTCCTCCGGTCTGGCCGTAATGGGCTTGCGGTTGACCAGCCGCACCTCCGGGGTCCGGCCGCATACGCACACTGGGAAATCCGGCGGGCAGGTACAGCCCTTGGCAAACTCGGCCAGCGTAGTCTTGACGATGCGGTCCTCCAGAGAGTGGAAGGAGATCACTGCCAGCCGCCCGCCCTTGCACAGCCGGGGCACGGCCTCGCGCAGCATGGTCTCCACCGCCCGCAGCTCGTCGTTGACGGCGATTCGGATGGCCTGGAAGGAGCGCTTGGCCGGGTGCTGCTTTTCCCGCAGCGCCGCAGCCGGCATGGCGGAGCGGATGATCTCCACCAGTTGGAAGGTCGTCTCGATGGGGGCGGCCTGCCGCGCCCGGACAATGGCCGCCGCGATCGGACCGGCGTATCGTTCCTCACCATAACGCCACAAGATCTGCTTAAGCGTCTCCTGGTCCCAGTCATTCACCACGTCGCGGGCGGTGAGGGCCGCGCTGCGGTCCATGCGCATGTCCAGCGGCGCGTCGTGCATATAGGAGAAGCCGCGCTCCGGATCGTCCAGCTGCGGGGAGGAGACGCCCAGATCAAACAGCATTCCATCCACGGCGGGCAGCTCCAGCTGATCCAAAATCCCGCCCAGTTCGCGGAAATTTCCGTGGACCAGCGTCACCCGGTCCATCCAGGGAGCCAGCCGCTCCGGCGCGGCGTCCAGCGCCGCCTGGTCCCGGTCGATGCAGATTAACCGTCCGGTGGTCAGCCGGGCCGCGATCTCCCGGGA
>DXYV01000024.1 GCA_019415645.1 Clostridiales bacterium | reverse complement strand
GTGGAGCGCATGATGCGCGACGCCAAGATCACCGAGATCTACGAGGGTACCAGCGAGGTCCAGCGCATGGTCATTTCCGGCGCTCTGGGCGTGAAATAAGAAGGAGGTAGACAGCCATGAAAATTATTGTTTGTGTCAAGCAGGTGCCCGATACCTCCGGCGTCGTGGCGGTCAAGGAGGACGGCACCATGGACCGTGCCGCCATGGCCACCATTACCAACCATGACGACCTGGCCGCCGTCGAGGCAGCCCTGAAGATCAAGGATGCCACCGGCTGCAAGGTGGTCGTGGTGTCCATGGGTCCTCCGCCCGCCGAGGGCATGCTGCGCGAGCTGCTGGCCATGGGCGCGGATGAGGCCTTCCTGATCTGCGGCCGTGAGTTCGGCGGTTCCGATACCTACGCCACCTCTCAGATCATCGCTGCCGGCATCCAGCATATCGGCGTGGACAGCGACGACCTGATTCTCTGCGGCCGTCAGGCCATTGACGGCGACACCGCCCAGGTGGGCCCCCAGATTGCCGAGAAGCTCCACCTGCCCCAGATCACCTATGCGGCCGACCTCAAGGTGGAGAACGGCGCCATTACCGTCAAGCGTCTGCTGGAGGACGGCTACATGATGCTCAAGGCGCAGCTGCCCTGCCTGGTCACCTGCGTCAAGGAGCTGGACACCCCCCGTTACATGAGCGTGTCCGGTATCCTGGAATGCTACTCCAAGCCGCTGACGGTGCTGGATTACGAGGCCCTGAAGGACGATCCCCTGATCGACGACGATACCATCGGTCTGAAAGGCTCTCCCACCAATGTGTATAAGTCCTTCTCCCCCCCGGTGAAGGGCGCCGGCATGATGCTCGACGGTTCCCCCAAGGAAGCGGTGGGCAAGCTGGTTTCTATCCTCAACGAGAAGCACATTATCTAAGGAAAGGAGATGCTGAACATGGCTGATTTCAATAGTAAAGATACCGCCGCCTTCAAGGGCGTATGGGTATTCTGCGAGCAGCGGGACGGCGTGATTATGTCCACCAGCTACCAGCTGCTGAGCGAGGGCCGCAAGCTGGCCAACGATCTGGGCGTGGAGCTGTGCGGCGTGCTGCTGGGCAGTGGACTGAAGGAGGAGTACGCCAAGGCCCTGGGCGGCTACGGCGCGGATAAGGTCTATATCTGCGACCATCCCCTGCTGAAGGACTACACCACCGACGGTTACACCAAGGTCATCTGCGACCTGGTGGAGGAGCATAAGCCGGAGATCTTCCTCATCGGCGCCACCAACATCGGCCGCGATCTGGGTCCCCGCTGCGCGGCCCGTCTGCACACCGGTCTGACCGCCGACTGCACCCACCTGGATGTGGATGTGGAGAAGTACAAGGAATTCCTGCGTACCACCTCCACCATTGACGTGGACAACACCAAGTTTGAGGAAAACACCAACCTGAAGATGACCCGTCCCGCCTTCGGCGGCCATCTGATGGCCACCATCATCTGCCCCCGCTTCCGGCCCCAGATGTCTACCGTCCGCCCCGGCGTGATGCAGAAGGCGGAGTTCAACGAAGAGACCGCTGCCAAGACCGAGCTGGTCAAGGTGGACGTGAAGCTGGAGCCCTCCGATATCACCGTGGAGATTCTGGAGATCAAGAAGACCGCCGCCAAGCTGGTGGATCTGATTGGTGCCGATGTGGTGGTGTCCGTGGGCCGCGGCATCAGCAAGGACCCCGAGAAGGGCATCAAGCTGGCCACCGAGCTGGCCGAGACTCTGGGCGGCGTCGTGGGCGCCTCCCGCGCCGTGGTGGACGCCGGCTGGCTGGGCGCCGACCACCAGGTGGGCCAGACCGGCAAGACCGTGCATCCCACCATCTATGTGGCCCTGGGCATCTCCGGCGCCATTCAGCATAAGGCCGGTATGCAGGACTCCGAGACCATCATCGCCGTGAACAAGAGCGAGTCCGCCCCCATCTTCGAGGTGGCCTCCTACGGCATCGTGGGTGACCTGTTTACCGTTACCCCGCTGCTCACCGAGGCGATCAAGGAGATTCAGAGCAAAAAGTAAACACTCTTTCGAGAAAAAACCGGGCTTCTGCGGTCGCAGAAGCCCGGTTTTCTCTGTTTTAGGTGGAATTGAGTCGAACTCGTAGGAAAGAATACGAACGGTTTTTCTTCCCTTCCCTGGAAAAAAGACCTATACTGATTCCAATAGAAAATCAAAGGGGAGTGTTTCGTATGCGACAGGTTTATGTGGACAGCTGCAGCGCAGAGGATGAAGCTGGTACATCGTTGTGGTTCGACTACTATCTCCTGATCGGGGAGATGGATGTCGGTCCTTTTTTCTGCGAGAGCTATGGCGTTCGAATCACGCAGCGAGAGCGGGAAAATGAGGCGGAGATTCCCAACGTGACCACCAGCGCCGCGCGCATTGACAGCCTGCTGGAGCTTCTGGTTCGTAACTGTGTCACGCCGGAGAGCCTTCCGGACGTGATGGCGGACTGGCTGTGAGGGCTGTTTCCGGAATAATTTGATTGGCCAGCTGGTCGGCCTGGGCGTAGACGCCGTCGAAGTCCACAAAGGGGTTGTAATGGGCCTCCAGCGCGTCGTGCTGAGCCTTGGCCCGGGCCAGCGCCTGGACGGCCTCCGCCTTCAGAGCGGCCGAGACCTTACGGGTGAAGCGGACGCGGGCGCGGTACCGGCGGTAGACATCGCCGCAAGCCAGCGTATCCAGATGAAGGCGCCGGTAGGGCCGGCCGGGGTAGGCCAACTCCTGGCTGGAGGTGACAAAGGCCAGCCCGAGCCCGGGAATCAGCAGATGCTCCAGCCGGTCGGGAGCCAGGGGACAGGGACAGGCCACCACATCAAATCCCCGGGCGGTGGCGGCGGTCAGAATCGGGGTGAGCAGGCTGTGCGCCAGCCCATAGCTGTCGCACAGCTCGTAGACCCGGCGGCACTGGGCCTCCACCGTCTCCCAGCAGCAGACCGTGCCCCGGTGGGTCAGGCCGCTGAGGAAGCGCTGCTGCACCGTGCCGCCGGTCCCGTCGCCCTTGAGCTCGCGGCTTAGGATTCCCTTGGCACGTTTGACCAGCTTGGCGGATACCTCTGGCGTGAGGAGAAGCTCATGCAGATCCGCATCCAGCTCTGCAGCGGCGGACAGACAGCGGTAGCAGCGCTTGTAGTGTTCTTTATAACCCTTCATGTCCGCCTGAATCGCGCTGCGGATACTCTGGAGCCCCGCACCGTCGTAATAGGCCCCGAGGTTGAGATAGTGCTCCACTACGCCGGGGTAGCTGGGCTCGATCACATGGGGCGCAGTGGCGTCCACGAGAGCGATGGACAGGTCAGGAATCACAATGGCGTCCAAAGAGTCCGGGTCGCCGGAACAGAGAATGTACTGGACGGAATAGCCGGCCGCCTCGGCGTGCCGGGCGACGCGGCGCATAAACGAGGACTTTCCGCAGCCCGGACCGCCTTTGAGCAGATAGACTGCCTGAGCGGACTCCAGATCAATCAGTTGGTCGTACAGCGAATAAAACCCGTTGGGGGAATTGGCACCTAAAAAATATCGGATCTGCGCCATCACACGCATGCCTCCTTTGAAAATTGCTTGCAATCCAGACTATGCGCCCGGCGGCGCCGGGGTTCAAGTTGACTTTGCCCCAAACTTGGGTTATGCTGAAGAAAAAGCGGCCGCGCCGCAAGAGCGTGCATGCGGTCGCGAGAAGGAGAAAGGCGGGTGGGTCCATGCCCAGTGAGATTTCCGTCCAGTGCCTGCTCAGCGCGGGACGGCTTGGGAGCTTTACCCGGGCGGCGGAGGAACTGTTTATGACCCGGCAGGCGGTCAGCCGGCAAATCGCCCAGCTGGAAAAAGAACTGGGCGCCCAGCTTTTCCGGCGGACGACCGCGAAGGTGGAGCTCACGCCGGTGGGGGAACTGTACCTGCAATTTTTCCAGGAGACGCAGGCGCGCTGGGAGGAGACAAAGCGGAAAGCAGAAACCATTCTGACTGAGCGGGGAAACCTGATTCACATTGGCTGCAACCATGATCTGGACCTGGGTGAGTGGGTGTTGCGGGTGGTGGAGAAGTGCCGGGGCGGAGGATATACGCTGGGCGTGGACTGGGAGCGGCGGGAGCCCCACGACCTGCTGGAGCCGCTTCTGGCTGGGCAGCTGGACGTGGTCTTCTCCTTTGAACAGGCGCTGGAAGACTTTAAGCAGTCGGATGCGCTGGAATACTGCTGCATTGCACAGGCCCAGGCCGTCCTGGTCGTCCGGGAAGGCCACCCGTTGGCGGTCCCGGGCGCCAAAGCGCAGGATTTTGAGGGCGTTCCGTGCTTTATTTCAGCACGGATGACCCCGCTCAATCAAAAACGGCTGCCCTTTGAGGAGGAGTGGGCGGAATATGGGCTGCATTTTCGCGATGTGCATGTTGTGTCCAATCGGGAGTCCATGCAGACCATGGTGGAGATGGGACGGGGGGTGACCATTTCCACGAGTATGGACCGTTTCCCCCATAACCCCCACATCCTAAGCTATCCCATTGACCGCAGCCAGGCGGTGCACTGCATCTGGCGCAAAGGAGAGACGCGGCCCCAGATGCGGGCATTTTTGACCGCAGTCCGGGAGAGCCTGGCGTAATTTCATAGAGAAACCAAAAAGGTGACAAGCGAGGGAAACCTTGCTTGTCACCTTTTTGGTTGACAAGAGGCTCCAAAAGGCTTGCTTGTCAGGGGAAACGGGATTTGATATAACAAAAGGGAACAAAAAAGCGCTTTTTGTGTGGAGGTTGTTTAGCAGAATTGCCGGAACAGAAAGGAGCAGACATATTGAAACGTGTGGAAGGGAAGGTCGCCGTCGTGACGGGCGCCAGTGTAGGAATCGGAGCCAGTACCGCACACCGGCTGGCCATGGAGGGCGCATCCGTAGTGTTGATGGCACGCCGGGAGGAGCAACTTAAGGCCGTCCAGGCGGCTATTGAGGCAGACGGAGGCCGGGCTGCCTATTATGTGGGCAGCGTGACCAATCCGGAAGACTGCGCGGGCGCGATGAAGCTGGCCGTGGATACTTACGGAGGACTGGATATTCTGGTCTGTAACGCGGGGACCATGGATTTCCACCTGTCCGCCATCAACATCACCGATGAATTGTGGGAACATGTGGTAACGATGGATCTGACCAGCCGGGTCTACTGCTGCCGGGCGGCACTGCCCTATATGACGGCGCAGGGCAAGGGAAGCATTGTGATGCTGGGCTCGATTGCCGGCCACTATGGACATGGCGGGGTCAGCACATCGGCGGCTTTCGCAGGTATTGAGGGTGTGGTGAAAAATCTGGCGATTCAGTATTCCCGGAGCGGAATCCGCTGCAACGCAGTCTGCCCCGGTCCCACCAAGCACGACCCGCGCTTTGACGTGCCCACCCAGTATGAATTCGCCCCCAAGGAGCAGAAGCCGGAAGAAAAGGCGTTTGTGGAAGTGGTCAACCGTCACCGGGACTGGTTTGAGAGCGAGTCGGAGGAGCAGGCCAACGTGATTCTGTTCCTGGCCAGCGATGAGTCCAGTTCCATCACCGGTCAGTGCATCGTCTCGGACCATGGTATGTGCCTGTAAGCGAAGCGAGGACCCGGGGCCGTTCCAGCCCCAAACGGAGAAGGAGGAATTGCATTTATGACTAGCGTTGCCGCATCGGCGATTGCCATTATCCTGGGAATCGCGGTCTTTATTATTCTGGCGTACAAGGGATTGTCCCCCATTCTGGCCTCTCTGGTGGCCGCGCTCATCATCGGCTGTACCTGTGAGGGCGGTCCGCTGACGGCGATTTTCAGCACCTTTATGGGGCAGGCCGTCAACTTTATGAGCTCGGTGCTGTTGCTCATCGTGATCGGCGGCCTGTTGTCGGCTGTGCTGGAGACCACCGGGACCACTGACTCCCTGGCCAACGGAATCATCCGCTTGCTGGGGGAAAAATCCATTCCTATCGTGGTGTTTATCATGACCGGGCTGCTGTGCTTCCTGGGCGTGGGGTCTTATCAATTTATCGTGGCACCTCTGGCCCTGGGGCTGCTGAAGAAGGCGAACGTCTCCCGTAACATCGGCCTGATTGCCATGATGGTGGGCGCAAACGCCGTCACCTACTGTCTGCCGGGGACCTCGGTCACGCCCAACCTGATGCCCGCCACCATCCTGGGCACCAACATCTATGCCGGTGCCGGCGTGGGCGTCCTGGCCTTTGTCTTGGCCACGGTGCTGGGCCTGGCCTACGTCTACTGGATGATGCGGGCCTACGAAAAGCAGGGCGTTGGCTTCGAGCAGGCGGCGGTTTCCATGGGCGGCCCTCCGGCCGGCCAGCGGCCGGAGGATAAGGTGCCGCCCTTCTGGACCGCCATTGTTACGATCATCCTGCTGTTTGGCCTGTGCTTCCTGTTCTCCATGGTGCCGGCCTTTGGATTTGATGCCACTCAGGCGGTGGTCATGGCTCAGCTGCTGGCCGCCATCTGGGCTTTCCTGGTCAACTTCAAGTACATGAACTACGGCACCATTCTGAAGGACATTTCCCGGGGAACGCTGGCGGTGATTCCCCTGGCCGTGATGCTGGGCTTTATCTCTGGATTCGGTGCGGTGGCGCAGAGCACCGCCGCGTTCGGCGCGCTGCTCAACGGTCTGATCGCCCTGAATATGAGCCCTTATCTGCTCACCTTCCTGGGGGTGGCTGTGCTGGCTGGCTGCATGGGCAACGGCACCGGCGCACTGGTGATGGTGCTCAACGCATTGCAACCCACGCTGGCCGCGGCCAACGCCAATATGGGGGCAGTCCACCGCATCGCCACCACCACCGCGTCCACGCTGGACTCCCTGCCCCACAACACCAATGTGTGCGTTTCCATGCAGGTGTTCGGTATGACCCACAAGACGAGCTACAAGTATGTGTTTGTCAGCACGGTACTGATTCCTATTATCTATGCGGGTGTCACCACCCTGATTTGTATGCTGGTGTACTGACCGCAAATGCTGCCCTTACGAAAGGAGGAATTCCTGCGCTATGAATGTGCGCAACATGACCCTGGAACAGATGGTTACCCGCTGGGAGGACCGGCGGGAGATTCAAAATTTGATGGGACGCTATACCTATGCGCTACTGCTGAAGCAGGAAAAGGAGATTTACGACACCTTCTGGTGTCAGAAAGCCCCGGAGCCCTGTCTGGGCTTCAACGAGGGCTATTACAAGGGCTGCGAGGCCGTGAAGGGCTACTATGAGGCGCTGCACCGGCGCAATCTGCTGCGTACCCGCCTGATTATGGAGGATTTTCCGGAACAGACCCAGGCGCGCACGCCGGAGGAGCTCTACGGCTGCGGCGTGCTGGATCACAAGCCGCTGGGCAACCAGGTCATTGAGATCGCGGAGGACGGTCAGACCGCCAAGGGGTTCTGGTATGTGGTCGGGAAAGAGGACGAGTACGGAGCTTCGGGGCCATTATCCTACTGGACCTTCGGCATGTTTGGGGTGGATTTCATCTGGGAGGACGGCCAGTGGCGAATCTGGCATCTGACCTATGTGGAGGACATTCGCACGCCCTGCGGAGAGAGCTGGGCGGTCAAGCCGCGGGAGCGGGAACCCAACCCCCATTACCGGCCTATGGCCGAGTTCCAGCTGCCGGCGCCCACCCGGCCGGAACCGGTGCGCGCCCGCTATACGCCGGACCGGCCCTTTACCAAGCTGCTGCCGCTGCCGGAGGCGTATCGGACGTTTGCCGAAACCTTCAGCTACGGGACGTAAGGAGGCGAGGAGAATGAGTTCATACAGCGAGCTGGAGACCATGCGCCGGGTCTGGGACGTGGAGCAGATCAAGGACTTAATGAGCCGCAGGGCGGTTTACTCCGCCAACGAGGAGCGGGAACGTGAGCTGGAAGAGCTGTGGGTGCGCGAACCGGAGCACCAGGCCACGGCGGCTTTCGGGCGCAACTACGGGTACTATGTGGGGCTGGATGCCATCCGCGCCTACTATGTGGAGCGTCACGCCGCGCGGCTGAAGGAATTCGGCGGCGTAGGGTATCTGGAGTGTCACACGGTGACCTCGCCCTATGTGGAGCTGGCCGGCGACGGCCTGTCGGCCCGGGGCCTGTGGTACTCCATCGGGCAGGAGACCTACCCGGGGCAGGACGGCACGCCGCGGGCCTTGTGGGTCAACGATAAGGTGGCTGCGGACTTTCTGCTGGAAGCAGACGGGTGGAAAATCTGGCACCTGGTCCTCTCCAACGACGTGTGGCATCCAGCGGGAATCCCAATGGGCGCCATGCCCGACAAGCTGCCGGCGGAGCAGGACTGGATCGCGGCGGAATTTGGGGAGCCCACCATCCGAATGGAGGTCCATAACCCCCTCTACCTGTGGAGCGACGACTATCCTGCCATGCCAAAGCCCTATGCGACCATGACGGCGGAGCACAGCTACGGGCCGGAGGGCCATCCGAAGTGCAGAAAGGGGGATGCGCAATGAATCGAGACCTGCCGCTTTCCAAGCGTGTGACCCGGGCCGCAGACAGCTGTGAGCTGGAAAAGGTGCTGGCCACGCACAATTACCTCCATGCGGCCAGCCGCTCCTATGAGGAGTGGAGCACGGTGTGGTCCAAGCGGGAGGACACCTCCTGGGCGCATTCCTTCGGCCGGATGCGGGGCTTTCCCTCCATCTGGATGGGGAGCGTGGTGGACTATGACCAGCAGTGCATCGACAACTACCGCAAGGTGGAGGCCAATTATCCGGAGGTGGCCGGGATGGACTACCGACCTCTGTATAACAACGCCATGCACACCCTGACCAACGGGATTCTGGAGGTGGCGGACGACGGTCAGACCGCCCGGGCCTCCTATCTGACGCCCGGCCTGCTTTACAGCTTCCTCAACGATGACGGAAAGCCCTGGGGCGCCATGCTGTGGGAGCGCTATGGCATGGATTTCGTCAAGGAGGAAGACGGCTGGAAGTTCCTGCATTACCAGGTGTGCCCGGAATTTTTCGACCTGTTTGACGTGTTCAATCCGGCGGAGATGATGTACGGGAACCTGAAAAACAACGTGCCGCCGCCCCCCAACCCCACGCCCTCCAACCTGGATGATCCGGGACCGCTCCATCTGGAGTGCAATCCCATCCAGCCGGTACAGGACACCTGTCCCCCGCCGCTGCCCTACGCGACGATGAACAACCGGAACAGCTATACCCGGTTCGATTGCTACGAGGATTGATAGAAGCTCCTCTAAGATAACACTGATTATGAAAGCCCGCCGGGGAACGGTCCCCGGCGGGCTTTTCGGATCAGAAAAAGGAATCGCAGCGCTGCAAATTTGATCTGGACAACGCTCCAGGGCGTGCTATACTGAAGAGGAACCGG
Organism: Clostridiales bacterium; assembly: GCA_019415645.1. GTDB lineage: Bacteria > Bacillota > Clostridia > Oscillospirales > Oscillospiraceae > DXYV01. The sequence goes on along the minus strand of DXYV01000024.1, from coordinate 30,294 downwards.
GCCTTCCATTTTCCCCTGGTCGGAAGGGCCGGGAGTCAAAACGGAACGAGGAGAGTTTGGTATGAGAAAAACATGGACCGCATTGCTTCTTGCCCTCTGCCTGACGGTCTCGCTGTCCGTCCCGGCCCTGGCTGCCGGGGCCGGGTTCGAGCGGGTCAACGTCTACACGCCGGGCCAATTCGCCGATGTGCCGGAGAATCTCTGGTGCGCGGCCAACGTCCGCAGCGCCTATGAGTACGGCATCATGACCGGGGCCAGCGACACCTATTTCGCGGTGGACAGCAGTCTCACCGTGGCGCAGACCATCGTGATGGCCTGCCGCCTTTACAGCGGGTATGTGGGCGATCAGGCGGAATTCGCCGCCACCACCCCCTGGTATCAGTCCTACCTGGACTATGCGGCGGAACACGGCATTGTGTGGGAGTTCCAGGCCTACAACGCACCGGTGAGCCGCGCAAACTTTGCCGTGATCACAGGCAGCGCCCTGCCTGACGAGGCCCTCCCGGTTATCAGCGACATCGAGGAGGGAGGCATTCCCGATGTGCCGCTGGACGCGGCCTATGCCGATGCGGTGTACCGACTGTATCGTGCGGGCGTTCTGACGGGCAGCGATTCCCTGGGGACCTTTGGACCGGACAGCTCGATCACCCGCGGCGCCGCGGCGGCGCTGGTCAGCCGTCTGGCGGACCCGTCCCTCCGGCGGGCCATCACCCTGGAAAAGGCGCCCTTTACTCCAGTGCCCATCGACCAGCTGCAAAACCTGACCAGCCTGAAAAAGAAATGCACAGACGCGGAGTTCCAAGCCGCCTATGACGCGGCGCTGGAGGTGGTCACGCCCCTGGCGGACCTCAGCCGGGAGGAACAGCTGGAGGGCATCGCAGTTGCGCTGCGGCAGCTGTGTGACAACGGCATATCCTATTCCACGACAGAAGACCACTACAACGACCCCTACGGCTATTTTGTGCTGGGCGTGGCCTCCTGTGCGGGGTGTGCCCGGGCCACGGGCCTGTGCCTGAATATCCTGGGGATCGACTATGAGCATGTCAATGAAAACCAGTGGAGCCACCAGTGGTGCCGCGTCAACGTGAACGGGACTTACTGGATCTGTGACGCCTACGGCCTGTATTGCGGACCGGAGCCGGCGCCCTATCAGCATCCCTACCTCTCCTAAAGCGCCAAAGCGCCAGCGGCGTCCTGTCTGCGGACAGGACGCCTTTTTTGTGTCTGGGCCGGGGCGTATTTTGGGTTGAGCCGCGCCGGTGTTCCTGCTATAATAATGCGTACGGAACAAAGCCGAAAGCCTTGAACGCCAAGGCTTTCAAGGCCATTTGGCTTTGCTCAGGTGCAAGGGTTTTGGACAATTTAGTCCAACACTCTTGCACCTTCTCCTGGTGCACTGCGGCGCACCTGGTGAAATACGCATTGGAACAATGGCTGAATCCCGTCAAAACGGCTCAAGAGAGTTGTTTTTTATGGGATGGCCCGGCAACTGCCGCGCGAATCAACCGCTTTGCGGTTTGTTCAGCAGATGTTATAATAAGACAAACGGATGTTCGACGGAAGGAAGGATACCATGGAAGACCTGCTGCAAGGCCTGAATACCGCCCAACGGGAGGCGGTGACGACCACCGAGGGCTTCGTCCGGGTCATCGCCGGGGCGGGCTCTGGCAAGACCCGCGCCCTGACCCACCGCTTTGCGTTCCTGGTGAATGAGCTGGGCATCCTGCCGGGCAATATTCTCTGCGTCACCTTCACCAACAAATCGGCCAACGAGATGCGCCAGCGTATCCACAACCTGACGGGCGACCGGGACACGGGCTACATCAACACGTTCCACGGCTTCTGCGTGTCCATCCTGCAGGAGGACAGCTACGCGGTCCAGTATCCCAAGAGCTTCCTGGTGCTGGACAATTCGGACATTGACGCCATGCTCCAGATCATCTACGAGGAACGGGGCCTGACCCTCCGGGACATGACCTTTTCCGCCGCCCGGGACAGGATCGAGATTCGAAAGCTGTTCCGGGAGCCGGACTACTACCGGGACATGCTCGCCCTGTCCCTGGAGGCCCTGAAGGAGAAATATGACCGCGCCACGGCGGCGGAGGACATCATCTTCTACGGTTATCTGTATCAGGAGAAGAAGTGCTTCGGCCTGGATTACAACGATTTGATCAAATTCTCCCTCTTCCTCTTCCAGGAGCACCCGGACATCCGGCTGAAGTGGCAGAAGCGGCTGGAGTATATCATGATCGACGAGTTCCAGGACATTGACCAGCTCCAGTATGCGCTGATGAAGGTCCTCTGCGGCTATCACAAAAACCTCTTTGTGGTGGGGGACCCGGACCAGACGATCTACACCTGGCGGGGCGCGCATGTGAAGTACCTGCTGGACTTCGACCGGGAATTTCCGGGGACAAAAACCATCCTGATGATGGAAAACTACCGCTCCACGCCGGAGATTCTGGCCGTGGCCAACTCGCTGATCGCCAAAAACCGCACCCGCATCCAGAAGGAGTTGATTCCCACGCTGCCCTCCGGCGGCCCAGTGGTGTGCTGCTTCGCCCAGACCCAGGAGGCGGAGGCCGCGTGGATCGCGGAGGAGCTTCAGCGCCTCCATGCCTCCGGCGTGTCCTACCGGGATATGACGGTCCTCTACCGGGCCCATTATGTGACCCGGGCGGTGGAGGAGGTCCTGCTCCGGGAGAAGATCCCCTACACCCTATACAGCGGCGTCCAGTTTTTCAACCGCATGGAGATCAAGGACGCGCTCAGCTATCTGCGGATGATCGCCTACCGGGACGATCTCTCCTTCCGCCGGGTGGCCAACGTGCCCAAGCGCAACCTGGGCAAGCGGCGGATGGCGTTTCTGGGGGCCTATGCCGAAGCGCAGGGGTGCTCCCTGTATCAGGCCCTGCGGGACAACCTGGAGGAACCCATCTGCAAGGGGACCAGGGCCGGGCAGTTTGTCTCCCTGGTCGAAGCCTTTGCCGCCGGGTATGAGGACCGGCCCGTGTCCGAGGTCCTCGCCGCCCTTCTGGACGAGAGCGGCTACGAGCGGATGCTCCGCACCGAGGGGGACCAGGAGCGGCTGGACAATCTGGCGGAGCTGAAGCAGTCGGTGTACGAATATGAGACCACCTGCGGGGAGGAGGTCACCCTGGAGCACTATCTGGCCCATGTGGCCCTGTTCACCAACGCCGATTCCGGCGAGACGGGGGACAAGGTGAAGCTGATGACGGTCCATGCCGCCAAGGGCCTGGAATTTCCCTATGTGTTTCTGTGCGGCATGAACGAGGGAATCTTCCCCTCCCGGAAGGTGCGTACCCTGGCGGGGATGGAGGAGGAGCGCCGCCTAGCCTTCGTGGCCTTGACCCGGGCGGAGCGGGGCCTGTATCTCTCGGAGGCGGACGGGCGGAATTTTGACGGCTCGCCCCGGTATCCCTCCCGCTTTCTGCTGGAGATCGAGCCGGGACTGCTGACCTTCCCCCAGCCACCCCAGGAGGGGCTGATTCGGGAGGCGAGGGCGTATGCTGACCGCAGCGAGCGGTATCTGCCGGAGAATGACCAGGACCTGATGTTTCCGGTGGGGCAGCGGGTGCGGCACGCCCTGTTCGGCCCGGGGACGGTGCTGGCGGTGGACCAGGACAAGGGGGCCCATGTGGTCCAGTTTGACGGAATGGACACGCCGCGGCAGATCTCCTTCCGGGCGAAGCTGGAGCGGTGCTGAGCGCGCTCCGGCGGGGAGAGACACCCTGAAACAGACTATACAGCGCCGCCCGGGGCGTGGTATAATGGGTCCCGCCCGCAAAGGGCGGGTGCAGAAACAGCTGGATAGACTGCAAAGAGACGGAGTGCGGAGGAACGCAATGGAACGGATTTTAGTGGTAGAGGACGACCTGGCTTTGAGCGCGGGGCTCTGTTTTGAGCTGGACAGCGCGGGATATGCCTCGGTACCGGCCTATAACTGCGCCAAGGCCCGGTATCTGCTGGCGGACAGGGGCCTCTCTCTGGCGCTTCTGGACGTGAACCTGCCGGACGGCAGCGGCTTTGACATGGGGGCCGAGGACTATGTGACCAAGCCCTTCCGCGTACCGATTTTGCTGCGGCGGGTGGAGGTGGCCCTGCGCCGGAGGGACGGCCGGGCGGAACCTCCGGCAGACCGCTGGACGGACGGCTACCTGGTGCTGGACTTCTCCGCCCTGACCGCGCAGCGCGGGGCGGAAAAACTGGCCATCACGCCCAATGAGTATAAGCTCTTAAAGACCCTGACCGAGCATCCGGGGAGCATTTTGACCCGGCAGGTGCTGCTGGAGCGCCTTTGGGACAGCGGCGGCAACTTCATCGACGACCACACCCTGACCGTGACTATGAACCGCCTGCGGGCGAAGATCGAGGACCCGGCCCATACGTACATCAAGACCGTGCGCGGGATGGGCTACCTCTGGACGGGAGGAAAAGCATGAAGCACCGCAGCCTGACCGTGATGCGCTCCGGCATGTTCCTGCTGTCGGCGGCACTGTTCGCCGCCCTGGTCTGGGTACTTTGGCACACGATTCCCTGGGCGGCGGTGCGCTGGGGCATTTTGGCCCTGTGCGCGGCCATTTATGCCGTGGTGGGCCTGTGGGCCTGGTATCAGCGGCGGCAGGTGGCCCTGTTTGCCGACGACCTGTGCGAGACTCTGGACGCCCTGATGTCTGGCCGGACGGTGGAGGGTTACCAGCCCTATGAGGACAGCCTGACTGCCAAGGTGCAGGGCAAGCTGATGCAGTATTTTGACATCATGAGCGAGGGCAAGCGCCAGAGCCAGCGGGACAAGGAGACCATCCAGAGTCTGGTCAGCGACATCTCCCATCAGGTCAAGACCCCCATCGCCAACCTGAAGATGTTCACCGGAATCCTCCAAAATCACGCGCTGACCCCGGAGCAGCGGACGGAATTTCTGGGTACCATGGAGGGACAGATCAACAAACTGGATTTTCTGATGCAGTCCCTCATTAAAATGTCCCGGCTGGAGACGGGCACCTTTATCCTGCATGTGGAGGAGGCCCGCCTGTCCGACACCATCGCCCAGGCCATGAGCACGGTGTGGGCCCGGGCGGAGGCCAAGCAGATCGAGCTCTCCGCGGAGTGCGACCCGGCCATCACTGTCCAGCACGACCCCAAGTGGACGGCGGAGGCCATCGGCAATCTTCTGGACAACGCGGTAAAGTACACCCCCGCCGGCGGCCGGGTGGCGGTGACGGTGCGCCCCTGGCAGTTCTACACCCGGGTGGACATCACCGACACCGGAATCGGAATCCCGGAGGAACGCTACAACGACGTATTCCAGCGCTTCTACCGCGCCCCGGAGGTGGCTGCCCAGGAGGGCGTCGGCCTGGGGCTGTATCTGGCCAACGGAATCGTCACCCGGCAGAAGGGATACATCAGCGTGAGATCCAAAGTGGGAGAGGGGACCACCTTCTCGGTGTATCTGCTGAGTTGAAAGAAAGGTTCAGGGGGGATAGCATGGAATATAGGGTCAATGATACGCGGCTTGCAGCAGTAGAATTCATCTCGTTTGTGAACCAGATATGGCCAGGTAATTATGATCTGGAAAAAGCAGACCAAGCGCTGAAAAAAACTTTGAATATAACAGTGTACGACTGCACCCAGCTTGTGGGATGCTTACGGATTCTCACAGATGGCTATTTCTTCGGTACGATCACAGAATTGCTGGTGCTGCCGGAATATCAGAAAAAGGGCGTGGGAAGTGAATTGCTCCGCCTGGCAAAAGAAAATACGCCCACTATGCTGTTTTTTGGGGCACAGCCAGGCGTGGAGGGCTTCTACGAAAAGAACGGCTGTCAAAAGAGCTTGCAGTCTTATGCCATAGAAAAAGAGCGTTGACAAAAAGCGAAGATATGAGAGGAATCCACCCGTGGACATCGTAACCATACACAACCTGAAGAAATATTTCGGCAAGGGCGAAAACCAGGTCAGGGCCCTGGACGGTATCGACCTGACGATTGAAAAAGGCAAATTCACCGCCATTATCGGCGCCTCCGGCTCGGGCAAGACCACGCTGCTGAACATGATGGGCGGCATGGATATCCCCGACGAGGGCGAGGTCATCGTGGACGGCGTGAACCTGCGGGGCCTGAAGGAGAAGGAGCTGGCCGTGTTCCGCCACAGCAAGGTGGGCTTTGTGTACCAGAACTTCAATCTGGTGCCCACCCTGACCGTGAAGGAGAATATCCTGTTTCCCCTGAGCCTGGCGGGCAGCACCCCGGATCCGGTCTTTTTGGAGGAGATCGTGGCGCTGCTCCACCTGAAAGAGCGGCTGAACGCCTACCCCGGCCAGCTCTCCGGCGGCGGTCAGCAGCGGGTGGCTATCGCCCGGGCCCTGATCGCCAAGCCGTCTATTCTGCTGGCGGACGAGCCCACGGGCAACCTGGACAGCAAAACCGGGCAGAATGTGCTGGGCCTGCTGAAGCTGTCCGTGGAGACCTACCATCAGACCCTGGTGATGATCACCCACAACCTGGAGCTGGCTCAGATGGCCGACCGGGTCGTCCGCATCGAGGACGGGCGTATCTGCGGATAGGGAGGACCGGCCATGCTTGCGAACAACAATCTGAAGGTCTGCTGGACCCTGGTAAAGCGGGACCTTCGGTTTCACCGGGCGAAGAATATCCTGCTTGCCCTGGCCGTGGCCCTGGTTACCGGCCTGTATGCCTTCGTGTTCCTGCTGGGCGGGGCGGTGGAGGGCGCTTTTTTGCTGAATTATCAGTACTCCTATGGCTCCACCAGCCATATCCTCTATACCGGCCTGACCGAGCACCAGGCGGACCTGCTTGCCCAGCACCCCAATGTGAGAAGCGCCGTCCGGCTGAGCACCGTGGGGGTCCTCTCCGATCCCATGATGGGGCAGCGGTCGGTCAAGCTGGCGGTCACCGACCAGGACTACGCGGAAACCGTCCTGTCCGTGCCCACCACCGGCCGCCTGCCGGAGGCGCCCTATGAGGTCGCGCTGGATGAGTTCACCATGGGCTCCCTGGGCGTGGCGTATGAGCTCGGCGCACCGGTCACCCTCCAGTGGACGGATCGTGCCGGGCAGACCCATACCGACACCTTTACCCTGTGCGGCTGGTGGGCCAGCCCTACCAATTTCACCGAGTCCTGCGCCTGGATCACGGCGGAAACTGCCCAGACACTGGTGCCGGATTATGACAGCGAAACTGCCGCCAACCTCACGTTGGGCATTACCTTATACCAGCCCCAGGACCTGGAGGCGCAGGCCGCTCAGATTCTGGCCGATCAGGGCCTCCCGGAGCTGCCCTTTACCACCAACCTGGCTTACAACGACGCCCGGATGGATCTGGCCGGTCAGCAGGCCCGGCCTTATTACGCCCCGGCGGTCCTGGTGCTGGTGTGCGGCTTTCTGATGATCTTCGCCATCATACAGGTGACGGCGGAACAGGACCGGGCCTATTTTGCCGGCCTGAAGGCCCAGGGAATGACGCCCCGGCAGATTCGCCGCTACTTACTGGAAAAGGGCGTCGTGGTGACGCTGCTCGGCCTTGTTCCCGGCTTTCTGATCGGCTTTCTGCTGAATCTGGCCATTACGGTCCGGGTGGTCGTGGGGATGGAGCAGAATCCGGCGCTCTACTTCCTGCGCGGGCAGGCTTTTGCGGCGGCCGCTGCGTGCGCGCTGTTCACGGTGCTGCTGGCTTATCTGCTGCCCTCGGTGCGCCTGTCCCGGATGACCCCGGCCCAGACCATGCGCGGGAGCGGACCGCGTCCCGGCCGCGGAACCGGCGCGAAAAGCGGCATGGTCACGCTGCCCCGGCTCGCCCTGCGGACGCTGGGGCGCAGTAAGGGCCGCACCGCCCTGTCCGTCGCCACGATGCTGGCGGCGGTGGTGCTGCTCACCGGTATCTGGATGGAGTATGTGAGTTTGCAGGAGGACCTGTACCTCGCGGCCCTGTCCCCCTGGGACTACTCTATTGCCGATGCCTCGGCGGCCACCTCTTACCAGCGGTACAATGAGAACAACCGGGGCATCACCCAGGAGATGGTAGACGAGTGGAAGGCCCGGCCGGAGGTCACCTCGGTGAGCGCCCTGAAAAGCCGGGAGGTCTCCCTAACGGCCTCCGCGGAGCTGCGGCAGCGGGTGGTGGACTATTACAACCAGCCCTACGACGAGACCAGGACCCTGAAAGACACCCAGGCGGCCTATCCGGACTGGATGGCCGGACTGGACCGCTTTGCCACGACCGGGACATACACCGCCATCGTGGTGGGACTGGACGGAGAGTACCTGCGTTATGTCCTGGAAAACTGTCCCTTTACCAGCGGCAGCTTTGATGAGGCGGCCTTCGCCAGCGGAGAGTATGTGATTGCCGGCGGCGCCTACTACGAGGGGGTCTCCTGCCTGGCGGCAGGGGAGACGCTGGAGCTGGTGGGGCACACCTTCACGGTGCTGGGTTCCCTCATGCACGACAATTCCTACCTGGAGGGGGCAAACAGCCCGGAGGCCGCCTTTTCCTTCTATTATCTGGTGCCGCTGTCGGTCTTTGACGAACTGTTCCCCGATCAGGCGTACCGGCAGCTGGTGGTGAACATCGACCACAGCCGGCAGGCTTCCTTTGAAGCTTATCTGGCCGGATATGAGCAGGGCCTCAACCGGGGCATCAGCGTCACCCTGCGCAGCGACTACCAGGAAAACTTTGAAAATTCCCGCCTGAACCTGGTGCTGGTGCAGGGTCTTGTGGGCGTGGTGCTGCTGGGCATCGCGGTGCTGAATTTTGTCAATCTGCTGGTGGCCAAGGCGGTGAGCCGCCGCCGGGAGTTTGCCGTCTACCAGAGCCTTGGCATGACAACAGGCCAGCTGCGCCGCCTGATGCTGCTGGAGGGCGGATTCTATGCCCTGGTGATGGCGGCGGTACTGGTGCCGGTGACCGTGGCCTTTGCCCTGTGGGTGATGCCCGGCGTGATTGCGGACCTCTCCTGGGTGGCGGTGTACTCCTTCACGGTGGCGCCCCTGTGGATCGCCCTGCCGGTGGTTGCGGCGCTGGCCCTGGTCACGCCGCTGGCCTGTTTGCATTTTGTGACGAAAGGGACCATCCAGCAGCGGCTGGGGGCAATCGAATAGAGGCCAACGAAGAAAGACGCCTTCCTGCGGGAGGCGTCTTTTTTCGCAGTGTTACAAAACTGTACCTTTGATGTACCGGAAATGAGACTTTCGTTTGCTATGATACAGCCAAAGAGAAGAAGCACCTTCTCAAAGCAACGAAGGAGGAACCGTTTATGGAGATCATTTTGCGGGCCCGCGGGCTGAAGAAATACTACGGCAAGGGGGAGACCGAGGTGCGCGCCCTGGACGGGGTGGACCTGGACATTGAGCGGGGCAAATTCACCGCCATCATCGGCACCTCCGGTTCCGGCAAATCCACCCTGCTCAACATGCTGGGCGGTCTGGATACGCCTACCGAGGGCAGCATCCAGGTGGGCGATACCGAGCTGGCCAAGCTGAACAGCGAGCAGGCCACCATCTTCCGCCGGAAGCAGATCGGCTTTATCTTTCAGAACTACAATCTGGTGCCGGTGCTCAGCGTGTGGGAAAACATCATTTTCCCCATCTCCTTGGATGGCCGCAAGCCGGACAAAAAGTTCATCCTGGGAATCGTGAAGCTGCTGGGTCTGGAGAAGAAGCTGGACAGCCTGCCCAACAATCTCTCCGGCGGCCAGCAGCAGCGGGTAGCCATCGCCCGTGCCCTGGCCAGCAAGCCCTCCATCATCCTGGCCGACGAACCCACCGGCAATCTGGACTCCAAGACCAGCGACGATGTGATTGGTCTGCTGAAAATGACCAGCCAGGAATTTGACCAGACCATCGTGATGATCACCCACAACCCGGAGATCGCCGCCACGGCCGACCGGGTCGTCCGCATTGAGGATGGGCGGATCGTGGCACAGTAAGGGGGCGAACGGCATGAAAAAACAATCTATCTTTCGGCCCATCCCGGTGCTGACCAAGCGGATGTTCCGCACCAACCGGGGGCGGAATCTGGTGGCAATTCTGGCCATCCTGCTGACCACCCTGATGTTTACCACCCTGTTTACCCTGACCCAGAGCATGAGCCGCAGCCTGGTGGAGATGGCCTTCCGCCAGACGGGCTATAAAGCCCAGGCCTCCCTGCGGGGCCTGACCGAGGAGCAGGCAGACCTCCTCGCAAATCACCCCGATGTGGTGGAACTGGGCCGCAGCATCGTGCTGGGGCTGGCCGAAAACCAGCCGCTCACCGGAGCGTCGGTGGAGATCCGCTGGGCCAACGATGCTTACGCCCAGCACTCCTTTGCCGCTCCCACCACCGGCCGGATGCCGGAGGCGGCGGACGAGATCGCCCTGGATACCAGCACCCTGGACCGGCTGGGCATCCCCTATGAGCTGGGGCAGACCGTGACCCTGGAGTGGCGCAAGGATCTCAGCGGCGAGGAAGTGACCACCGCTGCCTTCACCCTCTGCGGCTTCTGGGAGGGCAATCAGTCCAGCTATTCCTCCATGGCCTGGGTCAGCCGGGCCTATGCCGACGAAATGACGGGCGGCGTCTTTTCCACCGACGATAGCCAGGTGCTGGGCCTCTATATGGTGCAGGTCAATCTGGCCAGCGACCGGAACATTGAGGCGACGATGGACCGAATCCTGGCGGATACCGGCCTTACCGGCCTGGAGTACAATGTCAACCTGGCCTACTCCCCGGAGATGGGGGCGATGGCCGCTCAGGAGAGCCTGCCCATGTATCTGGGCATGGTGCTGGTATTCATTGCCGGATACCTGATCATCTACAACATCTTCCAGATCAGCGTCACCGCCGATGTGCAGTTCTACGGCAAGCTGAAAACCCTGGGTACGACCACCCGTCAGCTGAAGAAACTGATTTACGGCCAGGCCAACCGGCTCTGCATTATCGGAATCCCCATCGGCCTGATTTTGGGCTGGCTGCTGGGCTCTGTGCTGGTGCCGGTGCTCATGGGCGCCATGGAGGGGCCGGCTGTGGTCTCTGCCAGCCCCATCATCTTCCTCGGCTCGGCACTCTTTGCCTGGGTGACGGTGCTGATCTCCTGTCTGCGTCCCGCCCGGCTGGCCGGCAAGGTGTCCCCCATGGAGGCCCTGCGCATGAGCGATGCTGACAGCAACAGCAAGAAGAAAACAAAGCGCCACCGCGGAAACGCCTCCCTGGCCTCTATGGCCTGGGCCAACCTGTGGCGCAACAAGAAGCGCACCATCACAGTGATCTGCTCCCTGACCCTGGGCCTGGTGTTGCTCAGCAGCTTTTATGCCAAAAACGCCGCCTTTGATATGGACAAATACCTGGCGGACCTGATTTTGGCCGACTTCGAGCTCTCCGACGCCACCAGCGAGGATTATATCAACAACTATGACCCCCACGGTGCCACCTTGACCGATTCCCTGGTCGCCCAGGTGGAGGACCAGGAGGGGGCAGAGGCGTCCGGTCACCTGTACTCGGCCCAGATCGACTGGCAGATGGACGAGGGCACACTGGAACATGTGGCGGCCTTCTACACCGAGGACAAACTGGCCGATTGGGAGACCTACGACGCCGCCGGTGCCCAGCAGCTTCGGGATGTCCTGGAGACCGGCGACGGTTCCGCCATTCTGTACGGCCTGGACGGAATCCCGCTGGATGCCATCACCCAGAAGCAGTATGTGCTCCAGGGCAGCTTTGACGCCGCCGAATTTGCCAGCGGAGACTATGTGCTGGCGGTGGGCCCCAGCCTGGAACTGGGAACGGAGTACCCGGTGCTGCCCGCCCCATCGGTTGGAAGCGCGGTGGAGCTCAATGGCAAAACTTACATTGTCATGGCGGTGGTCTATCCCCTGAACCCGGTGACTCAGCTGACGGTGCAGCAGGGGGAAGGGGACAAATTCAGCCTGACCTTTATCATCCCCACTGAGACGTTCCGCCAGCAGTGGCCGGACCACACCCTGCGCAAGCTGTTTCTGAATGTGGATGACGCCCACATCGACACGGTGCAGGCGTTCCTGGATGACTATATGGAGACGACTGACCCCGGTCTGCCGGTGGCCTCCCGCCAGACCATGGCGGAGCAGTACGAGGCCCAGACCCGCTCCTCCTCCGTCATGGGCAGCGCCGTCAGCGTGGTCATCGCCCTGGTGGGGGTGCTCAACTTCATCAACTCTATGGTCACGGCCATCGTCTCCCGCAAACGGGAGTTCGCGGTGATTCAGAGCGTGGGGATGACAAAAAAGCAGCTCAACCGGATGCTGGTGAACGAGGGATTGTTTTATGCGGTCCTGACATTGGGCGCATCGTATCTCCTCAGCAGCCTGGCCGTAGGCTTTGTGGTCCGGGCTATGGTGGAGGGAGGCTTTACCACCTTCCGCTTTACCTTGCTGCCCCTGGTGATCTGCACGCCCATTCTGCTGTTCTTCGCCAGTTTGATTCCGCATCTCTGTTTCCGCGATCTGGAAAAGCACAGCATCGTGGAGCGCCTGAGGATGGAATGACGCAGGATACGCCTGCGGCGGGAGGGCCGTTCCGGGACCGGACCGGAACGGCCCTCCCAGATTCCCTCCGCCGCACTTGCACGGCCCGGCTGGGGGTGATATAGTGAGTGGAGACCACATAAGTTCGGAAAAGGAGAGGTCAGTATGCAATACAGAGCGCTGGGACAGACCGGGCTGACGGTCAGTGAGATCGGCATGGGCTGCGAGGGCTTTGTGGATAAGCCCTATGAGCAGGTAAAAGAGCTGGTGGACATTATGGAGGTGGGCGGAGTCAACTGCATCGACCTCTACACGCCAAATCCGGAATTCCGCTCCAATCTGGGCCGTGCCCTGCGGGGGCGGCGGGACAAGTTTGTTCTCCAGGCCCATCTGTGTACCATCTGGAAGGACGGACAGTACAAGCGTACCCGGAATCTGGAGGAGGTCCGGGAAGGGTTTCAGGACCAGCTGACCCGTCTGGAGACGGAGCGGGTGGAGATCGGCATGATCCACTATGTGGATTCCCTGGCCGACTGGGAGACCGTTCGGACCGGCGGCGTGCTGGACTATGCCCGGGACCTGAAGCGGCAGGGGGTGATTGGCTGCATCGGCCTGTCCAGCCACAACCCGGAAGTGGCCCTGGCGGCGGTCAACAGCGGGGCCATCGAGGTGCTGATGTTCAGCGTCAATCCTTGCTACGACCTGCTGCCCGCCAGCGAGGATGTGGAGCAGCTGTGGAATGACGACAACTACGACAAGCCACTGGTCAACATGGACCCCCAGCGGCAGGCCCTGTATGAGACCTGCCAGCGGCTGGGCGTGGGAATCACGGTGATGAAGGCGTTTGGCGGCGGCGACCTGCTCAGCGCGGAGCTCTCTCCGGCGGGGAAAGCGCTGACGCTCTATCAGTGCCTCCATTATGCCCTGACCCGGCCGGCGGTGGCCAGCGTGATGTCGGGCGCCCGGACGGCGGAAGAGCTCCGGAACAGCATTGCCTATGAGGATGCGCCTCAGTCTGAGCGGGACTATGCCCAGGCCTTTGCGGCGCTGCCCAAAATCAGCTGGAAGGGTCACTGCATGTACTGCGGTCACTGCGCGCCCTGCCCGGTGGGAATCGACGTGGCGGCGGTCACCAAGTTCCTCAACCTGGCGCAGGCCCAGGGAATGGTGCCGGAGACCGTGCGGGAGCATTACGCCGTTTTGCCCCACCACGGCGGCGAGTGCATCCGCTGCGGCGCCTGCGAGACCCGCTGCCCCTTCGGCGTGCCGGTGATGGAGCATATGCGGCAGGCGGCGGAGGTATTTGGACGCTGAACCGGAACATCCGACGATGAACAGGCCGGGCGGCCCATCCAAGCAGGATGGGCCGCCCGGCCTGTTTGTGTGGTTCAGCTCCCGCTGTCGTTCCCGGCGAAAATCCCGGTCAGCCAGGCGTCGTAGGCGTCGAGCCAGCCGCCCTGGGTACCGAATCCGTGGGGCATATCGTCCAGCTGGAGGCGCTCCACGGGGATGCCGGCCTCCTCTACTGCGTCGGCATTGGCAAAAAACTGCTGGTAAAAGGGGTCGCGGGTGCCATAGCAATAGAAGGTGGGCGGAAGGGCGCCGGCCCGCAGGGCCTCCACATCGGTGGAGCCGACGCTCAGGCGGCCGTAGAAGGCATAAATCATGCCGTCCGCCGCCGCGTCGGCGGAGACCTGGTCCAGTGCGTCCGGAACATAGTCGGAATCCAGCGCGGTGCCGTTTACCAGTCCATCGTAGTGGAGCAGCATCTCTCCGGCCAGGATTCCCCCGGCGGAAAAGCCCATCACGGCAATGTCCTGGGGGTCGATGCCGTACACGGCCGCGTTCTGCCGCACAAAGCGCACCGCGCGGGCCAGGTCCAGAGCCCCCTCCTCCTGGGTGTAGGGCCGCAGGCGGTAGTTGACCACAAAACTCTGGTAGCCCAGGACGCGGAGCGCCTCGGCCACCGGCGTGCCCTCATTTTCGTCGCTGCGATACTGGAAGGCCCCGCCGGCGCAGATCAGCACCGCTCCCTTGACCGGGGTGCCCTCGGGTACCGGGAAGGTGACCACATAGGGGCGGAAGTCCGGGTCGTCAAAATAGTGCCCGGTATTTTCCGTGTACTGGGTGACGGCCGGGACGTTCCCTTCCTCCCAGAGATACAGGACCTGCTGCCGGGTGGGGTCCGCCGCCGCGGAGGCTACGGTATTTCCATCCGCCGGAGCGGAGGCGGATGCGCTGGGCTCTGGCGGCGGGGAGGTCTGCGGCGGCGCGCCGTCGGTTTGACCGCCGCAGGCGATCAGGCCGGATGCCAGGCCGACGCTCAACAGCAAGACGATCCATTGTTTCATATCCGATCCTTCCTTTCTCCGGCCCAGCAGGCGCGGAAAAGCTCCGGCAACTCGCCGGGCTCCAGGGGCAGGCTGCCTCCGGGCGGGATGGCGCACGCGGCGGCGGTCTCCTCCAAAAGGGACCAATCGGTGAGCCCCAGCGCCTGGAACGAGGTGGGCAGTCCGAGCTCCGCCACAAAGGCGGACAGGGCTTCCGCGCCGGCCTGGGCCAGCTCGCACGTACTTTTGTCCCCGGCGGAGATTTCCCACACGCGCTGGGCGAAGCGGGAAAATTTCACCGCTCTGCGCTGGCAGACCCGGCGATAACAGGCGGGCAGGAGGACCGCCAGACACAGGTCGTGGGGGCAGCCAGTGGCGGCCTCCAGCTGGCGGGCCAGCCGGTGACAGGGAAAATCGGCCCGCTTGCCCAGCTTGAGCAGCCGATTGCCACTCAGAGCCGACTCCCACATGAGGTTGCTCCGGGCATCGTAGCTTTCAGGGGTGCGCGCCATGGCCCGCAGATCCCGAATCGTCCCGCGCATCAGCGCTTCGGCCAGATCGTCGGAGACATTTTCCGTATCCGGCTGGCTGAAGTAGCACTCCATCAGATGGCAGAGCGTGTCAAACCCGGCGGAGATCATGTGCGAGGCGGGAAGCGAACGGGTGTAGGAGGGGTCGATCAGCGTGAATACGGGGTCGCACCGGGGATAGTCCCGGCCGCACTTGACGCGCAGGGTCTCGTGGTTAAGCACCGCGCGGCCGTTCATCCCGCTGCCTCCGGGCGCGGTCAGAATCCCGCCCAGAGGGATAGGCGCAAAATCCACCACGCCCCGGTGCGCCCAGAAATCCGTCCACAGGTCCCCCGGATAGACGGCCGCCATGGAGACGGCCTTGGCGCAGTCCAGAACCGAGCCGCCGCCCACGGCCAGAATAAGGTCGGCGCCGCTGGACCGCGCCAGTTCGGCGCCCTCCTGGACTTTGGCGTAGGTGGGGCCGGGCAGAATGTTGGAAAAGTCCGTCACCTGCTTGCCGGCCTTCCACAAAATCCGGCACACTGCGTCATAGAGACCGCTGCGTTTGATCGAGCCGCTCCCATAGGCCAGCAGCACATGGGGGCCATAGGGCTCCAAAAAGCTGGAAAGGTATTCCTTTACGCACCCCGTGCCAAACACGACCTTTGTGCGGGTCTCGAAGATAAAATTGTTCATAGGATATGGATTCTCTCCTTCTGGGACCGACGCACCGGGCCGGGCGCCGCTGCGGGAATGTGGGGCGGGCATGCAGGCCCTCCGGCGGGAAGCGGCTTTTCTTCTCTGAACAGCTCCCATTATAAAAAAGCGAGACTTCCGCAGAAGTCTCGAAAAGTTATGCAGTATAAACCTTTTTGTAAGGACCGCCCCAAATGCAGGGGCTTAGTCCTCAGCCCTGGGCCTCCTTCCGGTCAAAGACGGTCCGGACGGCACTCAAAAACCGCCGGACGGTGGCGGAGGGATTGGGGGAGTGGAGCAGGCCAAAGGGGATCGTATAGCTCCAGTCCACCGGGATGGTTTTCAGTAGAGGATGTACCGAGCGCCAGTTGTCGATGGTCATCAGAATGTCCCGGGAGTTTTCGCACTGGTTAAAGACATGGATGCTGAGAAAATCGAAGTCCACAATGTGAATCTGCGGGTGATTCTGCCACAGCTCGTCCCGCATCAGATCCAGATAATGATTCCAGCCGCGGCGGATGAGCAGAAAATTTTCCCCGTACAGGTCCTCGATGGACAGTTGCTCCTTGGTGGCCAGAGGATGGTAAATGGAGACGGAACAGCGGATGGGCTCCCGGGACAGTTCCAGGGCTGAACACTGCCACCGCTCCAGCGCATCCAGATCAAACGGTCCGGCCACAAGGTCGATGTTCTGCCCCAGGTTGCGCAGAATCTCCCGGGCGTTCTCCGGGGTGTTCTCATAGGGAATCAGCTGGAACTTGATGTCCGGGCAGTGTTCATGGAGCCTGGGCCACAAATCCAGCAGAAAGCGCCCCGGTGTCATGGGGGAGGTGCCGATTCGGATGACCCGGTCGCCCTCCTCGGCCATATTTTTCGCCCGTACCAGAGAGTCCTTGCAGTACTGAATCACATATTGGGCGTCCCGGTAGATGGACTTGCCCGCCTCGGTCAGCTTCAGGCCACGGGGGCTGCGGAGGAAGAGTTGAAGGTCCAGGCTGGACTCCAGCGAGGTGATCTGCTTGATGACCGCCGGCGGCGTGATGTAGAGCTCCTCCGCCGCCTTGTTGAAGCTCCCCGCATCTGCCACCCGGAGAAAGGTCTCTAACTGTGGATTGTACAGCATGTCCGCCGCTCCTCTCTGCCTATGCCCTATTTTTCCCGATGGACGGAATTTATTATAATCGCTTTCGGGAGCCGACGCAAGAGTTCTGGTTCGAAAATCTTGTGAAAAGAAGCGAAAACAGCTGCGGACAGGACGGAAAAATTGCAAAAAGTTAAGGTTTGGAAGAGAACTTCCCTCCTTCGGCGGCCGGAGGCGAGACGCAGGGAGGCCGTGTGAACCCTTTCGTATATGCTGAAAAACGAAACGGAACTTCCACCCGCCGACGGGGGCTCCTATAATGAGAGCATGATCAGGCGATGATGATACAAACAGGCTGAGTTGTCAGTGAAACGCGGCGGGGCCGCGCTGTATTCCAGAACAAGAAAGGAACGGTTTTGTATGATACGGATGAAAAAACGGATAGGCAGCTGCCTTGCGGCGGCCGCGATGCTGTTTACCCTGGCCGCCTGCAGCCAGCAGACAGCCCAGCAGCCCGCGGAGGAACCAAGCCGAAGTCCGGCGGCGCAGACGCCGGCGGTCTCGCCGGAAACGCCCCAGGAAACCGGGAGCCCGGCGCCGGAAAGCAGCGCGGACTCCGCGGCGGGCGGCGGCACGCTGGTAGTCTACTTCAGCGCCACCGGCAACACCGAGGCGGTGGCCGGATACATTGCGGACGCTCTGGGCGCGGACCTCTTTGCCATCACTCCGGCGGAGCCCTATACGGACGATGACCTGAACTGGACGGATGAGTCCAGCCGGGTGAACGCGGAGCACAACGACCCCGCGCTCCAAGCTGTGGAACTCACAACTACCACCGTGGATCAGTGGGAGAGCTATGACACGGTGTTCATCGGCTACCCTATCTGGTGGGGCGTCGCGGCCTGGCCGGTGAGCAGCTTTGTGGCGGCCAACGACTTTACCGGCAAGACGGTGATTCCCTTCTGCACGTCCTCCTCCTCGAGCTTGGGCGACAGCGGTACGCTGCTGGCCGAGGCCGCCGGGACGGGCAACTGGCTGGAGGGCCAGCGGTTCCGGAGCAGCGCCGATGAAGCGGAGGTCGTGGACTGGGTCAACGGCCTGAATTTCGCGGCGGAAGAATAACGCAAGGCAGGGAAGTCGGAGAGCTCCGGCTTCCCTGTCTTGTCAGGTATAAATTTTCCGAGCAGCTGTACGCTTCAGGCTATGGAAAAGAGACCCTGGCCCGCCATTTTGGCCTTCTGCTGTCGCCCGGGCAGCGGGCCAGCGCGCAGAAAGCGGAAACGGGCCATCCCGAATGGCAAACAGAATTGAATCATTAAATCATCCGGGACGCGGATATGAACCTGGCCCACATTCCGGCAGGGGTCTCGCTGGAGCAGGCGGTGATGGTTCCGGATATGATGTGTACCGCCTTTGAGGGGGTCCAGGCCCTGGATATGAAGTTCGGCCAGTCGGTGGCTGTGCTGGGTGTGGGACCGGTAGGCCTGATGGCGGTCCGGGCGGCAGTCCTCCAGGGCGCGGGCAACATCTTTGCCATCGGCTCCCGGCAGGTTTGCTTCAAGGTGGCCAGGGCATACGGCGCCACCCATCTGGTGGACTACCACAATAAGGACTATGTAGAGCAGATCATCCGGGACAACGGCGGTCCGGTGGACAATGTGGTGCTGTGCGGCGGTACGGAGCATGAGTTGAGCCTGGGCCTGCAAATGCTGAAAAACGGCGGCACTCTGGTCAACCTGAGCGCATACTTCGGCAATGCGTCCATTCCCATCCAGCCGGCCGTATGGGGCTTCGGCTACGGGGACAAGACCATCAAAGGGGTGGGCTGCGGCGGCGGGCGGCTGCTCCTGTCCCAGATGGCCCAGCTCATCGCCTGCGGGCGGGTGGCGCCGGAGAAGCTCATCACCCACCGCTACCATGGCATGGATCAGATTCCCACAGCCATGGAGCTGTTTTTGCACCATGACCGGAGCCTGATCAAGCCGGTCATCTACAACGACTAAAAGGGCTTGCGCCGGACGCTCCGGCGCGGGCTGTGGAATGCATCGGCACGGCGGTGGCAATATGGTTCCGCAAGTTCCGGGCGATAAGGGGTGAATGCGGTCGAGAAGCGGAGAGAACTACTTCCCAGGAATCCGTGGGGCTGTTATAATAGAAACAGCGTGTACCAGCTTGGCCTGCCGGTTTGGAGCAGGGCAGGACTGGAAAGAATGACAGGCGGAGAAACCGAAGCCGCCTGTGCGAGCGGAAGGGGCGGAGCAGCCGGGGAAAGGAAGGAAAGCGTATGAAGATCGCCCTGGTGACCGGTGCATCGTCGGGATTGGGACAGGCCTTTGTGCAGCGGCTGGAGCGGGACCCGGAGGTAGAGGGCTACTGGCTGGTAGCCCGGCGGCGCGAACGGATGGAACAGCTGGCCGCGTCGCTGTCCAAGCCAGCGGAGATTTTCAGCCTGGACCTGCTGCGGCGGGAGGACCTGGATTGCCTGAGCGAACGGCTCGCACAGGAGAAGCCCCAGGTTTCGCTTCTCATCAACTGTGCCGGGTTTGGCAAGTTTGGCACCTGCTACGACCTGACGCAGGAGGAAAACGACGGCATGATTGATCTGAACTGCCGGGCGGCGGTGGCGGTGACCACGGCCTGCCTGCCCTATCTGTACCGGGGGAGCCGCGTGATTCAGGTGGCCTCCTCCGCGGCCTTCCAGCCGCTTCCGGGATTTGGCGTCTATGCGGCCAGCAAGGCATTCCTCCTGCGCTATACCCGTTCCCTGCGCTGGGAGCTGGCGCCAAAGGGGATTCGGGTGACCGCGCTGTGTCCGGGATGGGTGAATACGGAATTTATTCAGGTGGCCCGGGATACCCGGAACAGCCGGGCGGTGAATCACATCCCGCTGCGGGCCAATCCCCAGCGGGTGGTCGCCGCAGCGCTGGCAGGGAACCGGGTCGGCTTGGCGGTGGTGACAGCCAGCCCCTTCACCCTGGTGCAGCGAATCGGGGCTAAATTGCTGCCCTCCTGTGTGATCATGGCCGTGTGGGAGGCGGCGCGCCGGGTTTGAACGGCGCGCCAAAAAGCCCGGCGGTGCTGCCGCCGGGCCGGAAAGAAAGCGGGGTTGATTGATCCGGGAAGTCAGCTCTCCATATGCCTGCCCAGGAATGCGGCCACGGTCTGGGCCAGGATCAGCTCCACTTCGCTGGAGCGCCCTGAACCGATGGGAGCGGCCAAAATGACACAGCCCAGCACGTCACCCTCGGAGAGAATAGGCACGGCGGTATAGACCTGATATTTGTCGCTGTCCTCGCTGAGGAGGAGCGCGTCCTCGCCCGTAGCCTGATAGGTCTTGCGCTGTTCCATCAGGAGCTCCACTTCGGCGGAGACCCGCTTGTCCGCCAGGTCCCGACGGGGTGCGCCGCCCACAGCCACGCAGCTGTCCCGGTCTGTGATCACGGCCACCTGGCCGGTGGATTTGCTCATGGTATCGCAAAGCTGCGCGGCAAATTCGGAGACGCCGCCCATCTGAGAATATTTTTTGAAGATCACGCCGCCCTCCTTGTCCGTAAAAATTTCAAGGGGGTCGCCCTCACGGATGCGCAGGGTCCGGCGGATCTCTTTGGGAATGACCACCCGTCCAAGATCGTCCTAATGTGTCAAGTAAAACATAAAAAATCTGTTGTGCATTTTTTCGTTATAAGGTTTCTATATTTTACGACATTTTACTTGCTTTTTCATCGGAAAAATACGGAAAAATTTTGAGAAGCAAAAAAGTACAACTCGCCCCAAATCGGTACAGTACACTTAAACAGGGGAAAAGGGGTACTCCCATGTGTTAAACAACACATAAAACGTATGTGTTTTGCACAAAAAAGGCGGATGTGCACTGTGATATATGCCGATAATTTCTCTTAAAGAGGAATACAGGTATAATTTTCGTGATAATGACGAAGAAAGGCAAGAGGTAGTCTGGTGTTCCAGACTACCTCTTGATTTTACTTTGCGTTTGCTTACTCTGGAATGCTCCCTTTGCAGAACTGCACGTTCTATTCTGCATTGAGAGCAGTCAGGACCGACGGAGTCGTGCCAAATATATCATTGGTATCTAAAGGAGAAATGACTCGGACACCTGCACGTCGGAAAATCTCGGCCAGTTGCGGAACAAGCCGAAAATTTCTGATCAGACGCTCTGCTCCCTTTACCAAAATGACGTCAAATTGTTTGGAACTCAATTCGCTGAGGAGTGCTTGGAGTCCCGGCCGATCCAGTGATGTCCCGGGGGTCACATCTTGAAATGCAGATGTTACTTCATAACCTTGCTTCTTGGCCCAAGCTCTTAAATAGAATTCCTGCTGGGAAAGGGCTTCACTCTGGTCGTCGTTGGCGACCCTCAAATACAATGCTGCCTTCATACGGCTTTCCTTTCTATATTCAAGTCGGAAAACAGATCCTCGAATTTCCATCGGATCTCGATATGATGATTGCTGAATACCACGACACGGCTGATTGCTTCATACATCTTTGCCTTCAGACGGTCCCCGCTCAAATCTGATGCGGATAGATACTCTTCCAGTTCACGGTAGGCTGAGCGGCAGGCGTCCGCTTCCCTTTGGCTTTGAGCGCGCTCCGTTTCGATCTTCTCGCGTTTACTCTGCAAATCAGATATTCGGCTTACCAGCGAAGCCTTTCGCTGAATAAAGTCATCACGGCTTATTTCACCGCTCCGATAGGCCTCGTAGTATTGAATTTTCTGTGCGTTACATCGGTCAATCTCCTGACCTACTCTGGTCAGACGATCTTCCCAGTTTTCCGCAGGGCCGTTTCCCATCGCACTGTGGATCTGCTTGGCACGTTCCCCCATTAGGGCCAGTTGAACCCGATAGACGGGGAGAAGAACGGCTTCCAGGTCTGTTTTACTCCACCGGATACCCGCGCAGGCTGCACCCTCTTGATAGAGGTGCGTATCGCAAGCGAAGTAAGTATCCAGGCCAAAAGACTTTCGCAGTTTTCTGCCGCAGTGTCCACAGTAGAATACGCTTTCCGTGGCATCCGGCAGTTTGCGCTCATGTTTCTTTACAGACCTGATCTTGTTCTGAGCAGTTTCGAATTCTTCCTTCGATACGATCGGCTCGTGTGCACCTTCCGTGATGATCCACTCTTCCCGCGGAACACGGCGCTGGTTCTTGTCCCGCATATACCGGCTTTCCTTTGTGTGGTTGGTCATGACCCCGGTGTATTTGAGGTTTCGCAGGATATTGAGCACCGTAATGTGGGACCACATGAGCTCACGGCCTTGGCAGGCGGGTTTCAGCCGGTGCCTCTTGTATTCCAGCGGCGTCGGGACCCCTTTGGAGTTGAGTTCCTTCGCAATCTGTGTCGTGCTTTTCCCACTGATGACCGAGAGAAAGATTTCACGGACGATGGGGGCTGTATTTTCATCAGGTATCATCCGGTGTTTGTCTGCAGGGTCCTTCTTGTACCCATAGGGGACATGATTGACGAAACGCCCTTCCTTCATGCGTGCCTGCATAGCAGAGCGGACTTTGATAGACAAATCCCTGCTGTAATTCTCATAGATAAAATTACGGAAGGCAATGTCCATACCGCTGGTTTTACCCTCATATTGTTTGCTGTCGTAGCCATCATTGATGGCAATGACACGCACGCCGAGGAAGGGGAAGATGTGTTCCAAGTAGTCGCCTACGTCCAGGTAGTTCCGCCCAAAACGGGAAAGGTCCTTTACAACGATGCAGCTGATTTGGCCCTGCTGGGCCGCCTTGATCATCGCTTGAAACTGAGGCCGGTCCGTGTTTGTGCCGGTCAGTCCGTCGTCAATGAATTCCAAAACACGGAAGCGGGAAAGTTCCTTGCTGCTGTGGAGAAATTCTGTGACTACTTTACGCTGGTTGCTGATTGTCTGACTCTGATCCGATAGGCCGTGTGCCCGGTTGTAATCCTCAAGAGATGCCCGATAATAGGCGGCCAATGTATCCGCCATTCTACGCCACCTCCGTTTGAAGTGCTTGGTTCTGCTCCTGAATCAGCCGGAGTTCATCCTCAAAGAGGAAGGTAACGTGGATTGACCCATCTGCCGATACTCGGATCTCTTTGAAAAAGGCAGCGACCAGGTCCGCTGAGATCACTTCTGCATGGCGGTATTGTTCAAATCGTTCAGCCCATCCGTTCGCCTTCTCGATCACTTGGGTATGGAGATTGGATTCTCCGCGCAGCAGCGCGGCTTGTTCCTTCAGACGTTCCACATCTGCTTGGTATTTGCTCCGGGCAATCGCACATTCTTCTTTTGTCAAAATGCCGGCTTTATAGTCCTCATACAGAGCCATGGCGTACCCTTGCTTGCGCTTGATCTCCTGCTCAATTCGCTGAAGTTCCAGTTCGGCCGTATGCTCGGGTCTGGATAATTCTCTGCCGGCCAGGGCGTTCAGCACTTTATGGGCGTCACAAAAGAGATCCATCTGCACACGAAGGGCCTGCAAGACTGCGGCATCCAAGTCGTCGCTGCGGACCGATTTCTTTGTGCATCGAAGTTCCCGATGTTCCTCGTAGGTGGGGCAGAGGTATGTGAAGTACGCCTTTTTGCGATCCCTGCTCAGATTGCGGTAGAGTTTCATCTGAGCGCCGCAATCAGCGCAGATCAATTTTTTGCCGTATGGGTTCTTGCGCTTTGGCAGGTGGCTGCACGCGCCATAGTTGGAGTGGTATGTGTCCGCTCTTTCCTGGTTCAATGCCTGAACCTGATAAAAGAGTTCTTCTGAGATAATCGGCTCATGGGTGTGATAAGAAACATCCCACTCTGATTCCTTTGTGCGGTGAACTGGTATCCCCCGAATCAGGCTTGCGGAACACTTGCCTTGGGCCAAGTGCCCGATATAAGCGATATTGCGAAGAATATCAGAGAGGGCATGGCGGTTCCAAAGAAGGGCAGAGCCTTTCTTGTTATTGTTGGTGATAATCCCATGCTCAAACCGATACCGGCCGGGAGAAGGAATATCCCGCTCATTGAGTAACCGAGTGATTGTCCCATATCCAAGTCCCTGGGCGCGCCATTGATAGATTTGGCGGATTACGGGAGCGGTCACCGGGTCTATGATCAGATGATTTTTATTCTCGGGATCTTTCAGATAGCCGTGGGGTGCATAACTGCCAATATATTCCCCATTCAGCCGCTTTGCCTTCAAGACAGCGCCGGTCTTCTGAGATATATCCTTGGCATAGTAGTCATTGACGATGTTTTTCAGAGATACGGCCAGCTCGTCCTGGGACTGAAGTGCGGCGGTATCATAATGGTCATTGATGGAGATAAAGCGGACACCGAGTTTCGGACAAATCCGCTCCAGGAAGTTGCCTGTTTCAATATAATTGCGGCCCAGGCGGGACAGGTCTTTTACGATGATGCAGTTGATTTTCCCGGCTTTGACAGCCCTCATCATAGCCTGGAAGCGCGGGCGGTCATAATTTGTGCCGGTATAGCCATTATCCAGGAACCGTTCCACGATCCTCAGCTCTGGATGCTCGGACACATACTGCTCCATCAACGCGACTTGACTTTCTATCGGGTCTCCATCCGCTTTCCCGTTGTCCAGCACAGAAAGCCTTCCATACAGTGCAGTGTCCCAAACCCCCGGCACTGCTTCTGTAAGCGGGGCGGTGTGGAGCGCACGCTTTTTTCTTGGCATGATCAGCCCACCTCCTTTTGGGGAAGCGTGTAGGCCGCTTTTTGGGCCTGCAAGAATTCCATGATGTCGGAGAACTGGTCCTGATAGCGAAGTACCACCTTGATTTGTTTTCCTGGATATAGATAGACCTTTTCAATTAAGTTGACGACAACGGCCCGGCTGAGGCTGGGAATATTACGGTATTTCCGGAACTGGGCCAGCCAGCCGGTCTGATTGGTTAGCCCTTCCTGGATCGAGGCCTGCTCCGCTCTTAAACTGGAGACAGCGCTCTCCAATGTGCAGATCCGCTGCGTGTACTCATCCTTCATGTGCAGGAATTCTTCTTGTGTGATGAGTCCTTCCTTCAGGTCTTCATAGGTGCTGACCTTCAGCATTTTGCATTTTTCAATCTCTGCTTCCTGGCCTGCGATGGCCTTTTCCAGTCGGGTAACCTCACGATTTTCCCAGGCCAAGGTTTCGATTTGCCGTAAAGCGTGTTCCATATCCAAGATGAGTTTGATTTCCGATTGGAGCGTAGCCAGGACAGCACTTTCAAGCGCCGGTTCTGAGATATTGCGCTTTTCGCAGCCGCCCTCCCTTTGCGTGGTGGGGCACACATAATAGGCATATCGCTTTCCGTTGTAGTTGACGGAAGTGCGTTTAGCCAATGCGCCGCA
This sequence comes from Clostridiales bacterium, assembly GCA_019415645.1. Taxonomy (GTDB): domain Bacteria; phylum Bacillota; class Clostridia; order Oscillospirales; family Oscillospiraceae; genus DXYV01. Next base: position 4,829 of record DXYV01000024.1, on the reverse strand, counting down.
GGTTCCGCAGAAGACACGGCCGGACAGGGGGTAGACCGTGTCGGAGTTCGGGGCGCGGCGTCCATCCTCCTGCATCAAGTCCTGGACCAGTTGAAACTCCCGCAGCGGTATGATTGCTTCGTGGTTGTGCTCAACACGGCTCCACTCGCTCTCATCTTTGAGGATCACCTTTTTCACTTTATGGCTGGGAGTCGTGCGCCGTCCTTGAATCAGGACGCCGGTATAGACCTCGTTATTCAGTATGCGCTTGACTGACGCAGCCACCCATTTGCTTCGGGCACCAGACTGGAAAGAGGTTTTGAATTTAATCCCGATGGAGCGCTTATATTCAGACGGGGCCAAAACACCGCGGGCATTGAGTTTCTCCGCGATGGTTCCTGGACTCATGCCTTCAATCTTCCAGCGGAAGATCTCCCGCACGATCCCACCTGCTACTTCATCGACAATCAGTTTGGTTTTGTCATTCGGGTCACGCAGATAGCCGTATGCAGTATAATTTGAGACAAACTCGCCATTCCTGCGGCGGCTTTCAAAATTGGAGCGTACCTTGATGGAAATGTCCCGGCTGTATGAGTCATTGAGGAAATTTTTTACCGGGACGATCAGACTGTCTCCCGTAGAGTAGTTCAGCGTGTCGATGTGGTCATTGACCGCAATAAAGCGAACACCCAGTTGAGGAAAAATCTTCTCAATATACTTTCCCGCGTCAATATAATCGCGGCCGAAGCGCGATAAGTCCTTCACGATGATACAGTTGATTTTGCCGGCCTTGACAGCCTCCATCATCTTCTGAAAGTCCGGCCGGTCAAAGTTGGTCCCAGTATATCCGTCGTCGCAATACTCCGCCACCAGTTTGATGTTAGGAGTTTGGGCGACGAACCTCTGGATGATCGATCTCTGACTGGAGATGCTGTCGCTCTCCAATTTATCGCTGGATAAAGAAAAGTCGCCATCTTCCTTAGAAAGTCTAAGGTAGTCGGCGGCTTCGTAAATCGTATCTGGTTTCAGCATAGCAACCGCTCCTGTCGTTTGATTGGTGGCCGGGCCATCCACGACGACTGGAGTTTCGCTGATTTTGTCCGGGATTATCTTAACACAAAAAGGGCGAGAAGTCCAGTCATTCACAGCGCCAAATCCTTACAGCAGGGAAAGCATGTCGGCAAAGCATTCATTCAGCGTGGCGCCGCCGTTGGTGTAGGCCACATTTACCACAACGTCGCCCACCTTGAAGCGGTAGGGGTTTTTCACCTGCTGGATAAAGGATCTGACCCGGTCCGCCTGCTCCATGCTGCTGTCGAGTTTGACATCGCGAATATCAACGAGAGACTCTCTTGCGCTGTCCGGTACATATTCCTGCGCCATGGTATTTGTTCACCTCACCACTAGTATTGCCGCCGCCAGGGAAATTATTCCAAAGCAAAGAGCGGATAAAAACTAAAGTTTATATGCAGGTTGTGCGGGCAACAGCAATGGGAGCACCGCAGAGCGGTACTCCCATAACTTTCGACGATACCATTTTAACAGGTGAAGATGGAACTTACAAGCCACGCAACTGGGTAAAAATGCAAGAATGATTGATGAACAGAAGCAGAACCAAATCAGGAACAGAATCTCAGGATGTTCGATCAGCGCCTTCCGAGCCGGTCGTCCCCTGCTTGTAGAAGGCGAAAGCCACCAGCAGGCCATCCCAAGCGATGAGGAGCAGCACATCCTGGATAATCCGCTCTTTACTCAGAATTGTGTGTGGAACGCTCACTATCGCTGGCCTGGAACTCCATCCGCACGATCCGCAGTTTCAGCGGCCCGTCGGCGATCCTGGCCAGCAGACGGTGGATATTGCTGATTCCCGGCCCCCGTAGATCCTGATAGCCCAGCATATAGCCCCGGCTGGATACGGTAATGCGGTCTGACCAGGCGGGCAATTCCTTCTCCGCGTCCTGGACGGAGAAGTATGCCCCCACATCCCGGATGCCCGCCTGCCTGACCCAGGTTTTCAGCATCAGTTTTACTGCTGTCTGCCCGGCGGCGTCGAATACCAGCCGCCCGCCCGGAAACCGTTCCGCCATGGCCGCGCAGAGGGCGCGCACCTGTTCCGTTCGGAAGTAGTAGAACACCCCGGCGGCAAAGAACACAGCCCCGTCTTCCACCGGCGTATCAATGGCGTCGAACCAGGTGAGGTCGTTCAAATCGGCGGCGAGGTTTTTCTCCCGTTTCCCGGCGGGGAGCAGCGCTTCCCGCACCGCCATCACGTCGGGCAGGTCGATATTATAGATGCAACACTGCCCGTTGTCACAGGACCGGCCCGTCTGATCCAGGCCGCAGCCCAGGTTTACCACAGCCGCCCGGGGATGGTCCCGCAGGTAGTCCTTCACTTCCCAAGCCAGATCGTTCTGGCGCATGGCCGCCTCCATAGCCCCGAAGGTCTGCATCAGGCCGCCGGATACCTGCTCCAAGGTGGAGAAGTCGTAGTCCATCTGCTCCAGCAGTTCCACAGACAGCAGATCGGCAAACAGATGGGGAAACCGCCGGGTACACAGTGCCCGGGCGTATAGGGGGATCACCAGCGTCTCTTGTATGGTGTTCTTCTCAATGTGGTATTTCATCGGCACCATCCCATGCTAAATTCGTTACTGCTGGCCGAAGTGCAGCATCCGCATACAGTCCAGTCAACAGGACATAAAAGGGCTTGTGTTTTGTTTACGTCATGGAAAGCCTTTGCACCGGCATCATTTCCGCCCCACCAGCATCCGTGAGTCGCCCAGCATCATCATGGCCGCCCGCCGGCGGGAGCCGAAGGCCTCCTGGGCCGTGTCGATGATGTGCACATCCTCATACCCAATGTCCCGCAGCTCTTGGGCGAAGGCCTCCATGTCCCCGTACATGCGGGGCTTTATCTCATCGTTGAGGGCGAACACACCTCCCTTTTTCAGCACCCGCAGGGTCTCCAGCAGCAGGGCCCGCTTGTCCGCGCCCGTGATATTGTGATAAACATAGTTGCTCACCACGGCGTCGAAACTCTCAGCCGGGAAGTCCAGCATGTTTGCGTCCCCATACTGGAACCGGCACCGGGCGGCTACGCCCTCGCTCTCGGCATTTTTCTCGCACATGGTCTGACCATAGCCGTAAGCCGAGCCCCAATAGTCGATGCCCACCACCTGGGCCGACCGCCAGGTGAGAGCCGCCCGGATGGATAGAGCCCCAGAACCGCACCCCACATCCAGAAGCTGTCCCTGCCCGTCAAAATCCAGATGGGAGAGGACGACCTGGTGGACCTGCTCCATCATGCCGCCGCCCCCGAAGGCATACTGCCGCCTGATCCAGGTGATCCATAAGAGCAGCGCCAGCAAAAGAAGGGCGGCAATCACGAACACCACACCCAGCGCCGTGATATGGAACACCGCAAAGGACAGCAGAGAGATCACCGCAGCCAAAGTCGCCAGGCCGCCCACCAGCCAGAGCATAGAGACCGGCATCCAGTTTCCATAGTCCTCCCCGTGTGTACCGAGGCGGATTTCCCCATGCCGGGAACTATTGTGTTTCATCCCAATCATCTCCTCACCATATTTGTTGAAGTAGCAGACACAATCCCGCCTGGGCCGCCGCCATGAGCGGCCACTGAAGCAAATGCTTCGGCAGAGCGTAACCCTTCATCCAGGCTTTGAACCCATAGCCGGGATGGCCCTCAGTGCCGGGGATCACAAAACAGTTTTTCGCCTTTTTCCGAATCAGCCACATATCCAGGAAAAGCAGATCGCTTACGTTGACCATCATCCACTGGATATAGCCCGTCAACGCCAGACGCCAAAATCCATGTGTTCCGCTCTCCGCCGCGCTGAGGGCGCCGTAAAGCACCAGCGGGAGCCATTCCCCAAAGACGATCCACCGCCAATATCCGGCAGTTTCCCGTTTCGTGGGCGGCTCCTTCGCCGCCTTGATGATGGCGGGCGGATAGCAGGGAAACATCATCCGGGGCTTATAAAGCGCCACCGCCGCGGCGAACAGGTCAAAAAATAGGCCGCCATGGCGAGCCTGTCCAAGATGGTGCGCGTCCAGTTCATATACATCCCCGTTCGCCTGCAAGTAAATCAATGAGTTAGTGTTTACTAACTACTGCATATCCAGTATACCTTGTCCTGTATGAAAAAGCAATATGAAAGCAAGAGTCCCGCAGCTTTCTCTTGACTGCTGCCGCATTCTCCTGTATAATTTTGCTTGCGGTTAGTTATCGCTAACTCAAATAAAGAATGGAGGCACTTTTATGTCACTGATCCAGAAAGAACTTGCGGAGTTTACCGTCCAGTGTTACCAGAACAACGCCTTCCGCGCCGTCACTAAGGCGGACATCCTGGGCAAGTGGAGCGTTTTCTTCTTCTATCCCGCCGATTTTACTTTTGTCTGTCCCACGGAACTGGAGGATTTGGCCAACCTCTATGACAAGTTCCAAGCGGTGGGCTGCGAGATCTACTCGGTCTCCTGTGATACCCACTATGTTCACAAAGCATGGCACGATGCTTCGGAGCGCGTCCAGAAGATCCAATACCCCATGCTGGCTGATCCTACCCACACCTTAGCACGTGATTTCGAGGTCTACATCGAGTCCGACGGCGTGGCGGAGCGGGGCAGTTTCATCGTGAATCCCGAAGGAAAAATCGTGGCCTACGAGGTCAACGCCGGCAACGTGGGCCGCAACGCCGACGAGCTGCTGCGGAAGGTCCAGGCCTGCCAGTTCGTGGCGGAGCACGGGGATGAGGTGTGCCCGGCAAAGTGGCAGCCTGGCGCCGAGACTCTGAAGCCCAGCCTGGATCTGGTGGGGCAGCTGTAAGCCATGG
>DXYV01000023.1 GCA_019415645.1 Clostridiales bacterium | reverse complement strand
GGGCGACGGTGGGCTCCGGGGATGGGGAGGGCTGGACCGGCGGCCGGTAGGTCCCGTCCAGCTTGCGCGTCACCCGGTCGGCCTGCGGGCTGCCCGGCTCACAGAGGGTAGGGCGGAAGTCGTTGCGGTCGCTCCGGCTGCTGACTGAGCAGGGATAGGCGGTCACGCCGTCCAGCTTGACCGAGCCGTCCGCCTGCCGCTCCACCGTCACCTGAATCACGGCGGTGTCCTTGTCCGACGGATTGCGGTTGCCGCCGTAGCAGAAATTGCCCAGGCTGTAAAAGATCACGCTCTCGCCGTAATACTCCATGGGCTGAAGCACGTGGGGGTGGCTGTTGTAAACGATGTGCGCCCCGCACTCCGCCGCATAGCGGAAAAAGGCGCGCTGGTTGTCGGTGGGGACATAGGAGTTTTCCGTTCCGCTGTGGAAGGCGGCGATGATCACCTCGGCGCCCTGCTCCTGAAGATGGGCGATGCCGGTCTGAATCCCCGCACGGCTGATGTGATAGGCGGCGTAGACCCCCACCTTCAGACCCCGTTCCGTGGTAAACAGGAAGGTCTCGCCGTCGCCGGCGGCGGCGATGCCCAGGGCCTCCAGGGTCTTGCGGGTGTCGGCCAGACCGGTTTTGCCATAGTCCAGGGTGTGGTTGTTGGCCAGGGTCACGCCCTCCACGCTGCCCAGCGCCAGAATCTGCCCGTAGGCCGGCGGCCCCCGGAAGCGGAAGAGCTTTTCGGCCGGGACGTTGTAATCGGTCAGGGCCCCTTCCAGATTGACAAAGGTAAAATCGTCCGATGCGAATAGCGTCTGGACCCCGGAGAGGGGATAGGCGTAGTCCTCCCCCACCACATCGGGGAAGGAACCGCTGGAGCCCCAGCGGTCGTGCTCCGTGCCCAGGGTGCAGTCGCCGGCGAAGCTGAGCACAAAGCGTCCGTCCTCCGGCTGCTCCGCCGGTTCCGACGGAGTGGGAGACGGCTCCGCGGCCCCGGGAAGCGTCGCGCTGGCCGGAACGTCCGGGGAGGGGGACGGAGAACTATCCGGACCGGTCTGAGCCGTAGGGGGGAGGGTCTGGGCCGATCCCGTCCCGGGGACCGCCGGGAGATACCAGGCCGCCAGGGTCAGACCGCCGGCCAGCAGGAGCAGTGCCAGCAGTCCGCCCAGCACGCGCGGTCCGCGGGAGCGGGGCTTCAGGCGTTTCCCGCCCCGGGCCGGGCGCGCACGGTCCCGGCCGGCCACCCGTTTTCCATTTCCGCTGTAAAGGCTCATCCGCTCCCCTCCCTTCGGTCCGGCCGCGCCGGTCTGTCTCTGCCATTGTACCCGATGGAACCGATTGGTCAACAACAAAAAAATTACAATTTGGAGCAAAAGAGGAAAAACGAGAAAACTGATGCGGTATAACCAAATTTGTATAGCCAATGTGGTGAGATTTTGGGGGATGGAATCGTTATTATAAAGAAAGGGAGGGAACACGCATGGAACCGCTGATTTCTTTTGTAACGGCCCTGCTCCTGTCTCTGAGTCTTTGGCTGGGGGGAGGCGCAGCTCCGGGGGACGCAGTTCTGGTCGGCCCGGCCGCGCTGCAGACCCTGACTGAGACCTATCCCGCTGAGACGGCGCGGATCACGGAGCACACCGGAAACGCGCTCCGCTGGATCGACGAAACAAATCTGGAGACGGTCAAGAGGACGGCCATCGCCAATTTGGGCTGCGAAGGCTATGATTTCTCCGGTTTTCTGTCGGACCTTGCCCTGCTCTGCGCGGAAGCGCGGTTGGATGCGGCGTGCGCGGCCGCAGAGGCCGTGGACGGCGGCAGGCACCTGGAAAACGTGGTCTGCTCGATCGCCCGGACCTACGGTCCGCAGAAGGGATGCTATCTGACGGAGGTAAACGCCGGAAGTTCGGAGAGCTATTCGGAGACCCTTACGATGGGGGTGGAGTCCGGGGAAGAGCTGGACGGCCTTCAGCTGACCGGGGACGTGTCCAAACGGGATTCCATCACCTTCCGGGCTGCGGGCTATGACGCGGTGCTGACAGACGGGCAGATGGTGACCCATCAGGCCGCGGTGGGGATTTTTTACGGCGCTGTCCTCCGGGTGGAGTATGACCGCGTCGATACGCGCACCGGGACGGCCTCCCACCACATAAGCTACGTTCTGGAGGAAACGACGGCCGAGACCGTCTGCTATTCGGTCCCGGTCAGCTGGGGGATTCCCTTCTATATCCAGAGCATTTCCGGGGATTTTGTCGTAAAGGCAAACAATGCGCCGGAGTTCCGGGCTGCGTTCGAGGAAGACCCCGCTGTGCTTTTGACGGAACCGAAGAAGGAGAATACCTTACCGCGGCCATCGAGTAAGATGTTCGGTTTAGAGGGAATGGATGCCGCACTTTATGATGCGGCAGTGGATGCTTATAGCATATTTGAAAATGAAACGGATTTAATTTTGCCTTCTCTGACGCTGATTACAGAGTATGAAGATGAGGAAGGGTGTATCAATTATGTGTGCCTGTTACGCGACTTCGACTATTACGATTTGGCAACAGGTCTCGATGACAAGGAAAATCCCGTTTATAATTTTGGAAGCGGCGGATATTACGCACAATTTGTCGTGCAGGAGACGGAAGATGGAGAATACTTTTGTGTAGAGCGAAATCTCTCTCAAGATGGGGAAGGCTGGGCGGACTCGATTAGGCGCATATGCGGAAGCCAACAGGACGTGGCAGAAGCGATTATTAACAATGAGGATATCCCGGTCCAAACAAGAGAGATCACTTCCTCTGATCCGGAAGAGCTGCTCCGGATTTATCTGGATTATAATTTCCGATAATTTGTATTTCATGTGGATAGGATGATCGTTTGTATTATGGAAGAGAAACCGAAGCGCGTCACAGCGCGAAAGCTGCTTTTGTTCTTGGCGGTCTTAGGCGCGATCCTTTTGGTCTTGTGGTATCACAGCACCCCGACCTATGATATTGAGGTGACCTTTGATCACGAAGCCGGACAGATACTCTTCCAGCCGACCAGATCAAATGTTCAGCTCCGGTGGTACCAGATAGACCAGGAGGAGACCTGGTATCCCATCGAATCGCGGTCCGGTTTGTCCATGGAGCCGGTGGCGCGCGGGGATATGGTCTTTCTTACGATTTATTATACCAAAGGCGGTCAGGACGACTTGCAGCGATCCCGGTGGCGGATTCTTGGCCAACAGGAGAATTGGCTGATCGTCCACCGGCTGGATGCCCGTGATTTTTATGTAGAGACGTTTCATTTTTCTATCTAAGTACCCTTGTGCCAAAACAATGTCAGGCCCGCGCCGAAACCGGCGCGGGCCTTCCGCGTGGTCTGCGTATTACCGTCGGCTGTTCGCCAGATGGACCGGCGCCTTCCGCCGCATCCGGCGCAGGGCCTTCTCGGCCTCGCACACGGCCACGGGCAGCAGGCTCAGTCCGAACACGGCCAGCCACTGGACCGGCGTCAGGCCGACCACCTGAAACACCAGCTGGAGCGGCGGCAGCAGGAGCACCGATAGCTGGAGGGCCATACCGATGAGAAAGGCCTTGTTCATGGCCGGGTTGGAAAAGACCCCGATGGCGAAGAGGGAGCGGTCCTCGCTGCGCACGTCAAAGGCGTGGAACAGCTGGCTGATGGTCAGGGTGGCGAAGGCCATGGTATTGGCCACGCCGCCGGCAGCGGACGGGTCGGAGAGGACGAACTCCCCCAGCCAGTAGGCGGTCAGGGTCACAAAGCCCACCATGATGCCCTGCCAGGCCAGCCGGATGGAAAAGGAACGGCTGAACAGGCTCTCCGAGGCCGAGCGGGGCTTCTGGCGCATGACGCCTGCCTCCACCGGCTCCATGCCCAGGGCCAGGGCGGGCAGGGAATCGGTGACCAGGTTGAGCCACAGCAGCTGTACCGCCGCCAGGGGCATCTGGCGAAAGCCCAGCACCGTGGCCAGAAAGATGGTGATGATCTCGCCGATGTTGCACGAGAGCAGATAGTGGATGGCTTTTTTGATGTTGGCGTAGATGCCCCGGCCCTGCTCCACCGCCTCCACGATGGTGGCGAAGTTGTCGTCGGTGAGGATCATGTCCGCCGCGCCCTTGGCCACATCGGTGCCCGAGATGCCCATGGCGCAGCCGATGTCCGCCGCCTTCAGGGCGGGGGCGTCGTTGACGCCGTCGCCGGTCATAGCCACCACCATGCCGCGCTTCTGCCACGCCTTGACGATTCGCATCTTATGCTCCGGGGACACCCGGGCATAGACGGAAAACCGATGCACCTCCTGCTCCAGCAGCTCCTGGGGCATGAAATCCAGGTCCTCGCCGGTGAGGGCCAGGTCCCCGTCCCGGAAGATGTCCAGCTCCCGGGCGATGGCCACGGCGGTCAGCTTGTGGTCCCCGGTAATCATCACCGGGCGAATCCCGGCGTCATAACAGGCGGCTACCGCCCCCTTGACCTCCTGGCGGGGCGGGTCGATCATCCCCACCAGGCCGCAGAAGGTCAGGCCGCGTTCCAGCTCGTCCGCATTCAGGGCAGGGAAGGCGGGCAGATCCTTGTAGGCGCAGCCCAGCACCCGCAGGGCGCGCCCGGCCATGGCCTCGTTGGCGGCGGCGATGGATTGGGCCAGCGCGCCGGTCATGGGGACCACGCCCCGGTCCAGCGCACGGGTGCAGCGGCGCAGCAGCACGTCGGGCGCACCCTTGACCAGTACCCGCCAGCCGCTGCCGTGGGGGTGGACCGTGGTCATGAGCTTGCGCTCGGAGTCAAAGGGAATCTCCCCCTGCCGGGGCGCCTCCCGCTCCAGCTGGTTCTTGTCCAGACCGGCCCGCCAGGCCGCCTCTACCAGGGCGGCCTCCGTGGGGTCTCCGGTCATGGTGGGGCCGCCCGGCCCGGCGGTCAGGACCGCGTCGCTGCACAGGGCCCCTACGGTCAGGGTGGCGGCGCGGTGGGCGGCGCTGCGGCACCACACCTCCACCACGGTCATCTTGTTTTGGGTCAGGGTGCCCGTCTTGTCCGAGCAGATCACGCCGGCGCAGCCCAGGGTCTCCACGGCGGGCAGCTTTTTCACGATGGCATGGTGCTTCACCATCCGCTGGACCCCCAGGGCCAGGACGATGGTGACAATGGCGGGCAGGCCCTCCGGAATGGCAGCCACCGCCAGAGATACGGCGGTGAGGAACATGTCCAGCATCCCCTTGCCCTGGAGCAGGCCCACGCCGAACATGACGGCGCATACCGCCAGGCACAGAAAGGACAGGGTTTTGGAGATCTCCCCCATCTTCCGCTGGAGGGGAGTGTCGGTTTCCCCCTCGTCCAGCAGCAGGCCGGCGATGCGGCCCATCTCCGTCTCCATGCCGGTGGCGGTGACGACGGCGGTGGCCCGCCCGTTGGTGACCACGGTGGAGGCCAGAAGCATATTGACCCGGTCGCCCAGGGCGGTGTCCGGAGGCAGCGCGCCCGCCGCCGACTTGGACACCGGAGCCGACTCGCCGGTCATGGCGGACTCGTCCGCTTTCAGGCCGGAGCACTCCAGAATGCGGGCGTCGGCGGGAATCAGGTCGCCGGCTTCCAGCAGAATGATGTCTCCGGGAACCAGCCGGGCGGTCTCCAGCCGGAGCTGGGCCCCGTCCCGCAGCACCCGCGCCAGGGGCGCGGACATGTTCCGCAGGGCCTCCAGGGCCTTCTCCGCGTTGTTCTCCTGTGCAATGGAGAGACAGGCGTTGACGGCCACAATGACCAGAATGATGACAGACTCGATCCAGTCCTCGCCGCCGCTGGCCAGCAGGGAGAGCACCGCCGCCGCCAGCAGCACCAGAATCATGGGGTCCCGCATCTGATCCAGGAAGCGGCGCAGCAGGCTTTTCCGCCGGCCGCCGGCCAGCTGGTTGGGACCGTACCGCTCCAGCCGCTTGTCCGCTTCCCGGGCAGAGAGCCCCGTCCGGCGGTTGACCTCCAGCTCCTCCAGCACCGCTTGTTCCGTCTTTGCGTACCATGCGCTCATGGACAACACTCCTTTGTTTGCTCGTTCCCAGTATATGTCCATGAGAAGGAAAAATTTGCCGTATCCTGACCAAGTTGTCCCGCCCGGCACAAAGCCGCCCCATTCCCCACAATAGGACAAAAAACGGCCCGGGGCAGAGAAGCTCTCTGCCCCGGGCCGCGATGGGTCGGGAAAGAATCATGTGCCGGCAGTGCCGGTGGGCTCCGGAGAGGCCGTGTCCGCGGGCTCCGCACTGTCGGTGGGAGCGGCGGAGTCAGTAGGAGCGGCGGAAGCGTCCTCCTCGGCCAGCAGCGTCTCCTGATAGGCCAGGTAGTTGGTGTAGAACGTTCCCGCGTCCAGCGCGTCATAGGCCTCGGTGGTGACGACCTCCATGTTCTCGATCCACTGGTTCACCTGGTCGGCCATGCATTCGCTGCTCAGGTCGGTGCGCAGGATGATGTGGTAGCCGTAGTCGCTCTCCACCAGTCCGCTGTACTCGTTGTAGTCCAGAGCGTACACCGCGTCCTTGAACTCGTCCACAAAGGAATCCTCGGGGGTGAAGGTGTAGCCGTCGGGATAGCTGCTCAGGCCGGTGTCCTCGGAATACTGGTTCATCAGCTCGTCAAAAGTAGCCACGGGGTCGTCGGAGGCCTCGATCTGGGCCAGCAGGTCCTCGGCCTGGGCCTTCACCTGGGCGTTGTACTCCTCCGCCGTGCCGGTGTAGGCGGTCCCGTCGGCGTTGGTGATGGAGGCGCCGGTGGAGAGGGTCACAGTGCCGTCCTCGTTCTCCTGGGCGGTGCACAGCAGGATGTGCTTGGCCTTGAAGAGGTTGTTGTCCTCAGCGTACTGGGCGGCCTCCTCGGCGGGCAGGGCGTCGATCAGATTTTGATAGAGGTAGTTGCTGGTGCCGATTTGCTCGAACACCGTCTCGGACACGCCGCTCTGCCGGAGCAGCAGGTCATAGGCGTCCTGACCGTTTTGGGTGATGTAGTTCTCCCTGGCCTGGTCCCATTCCGCCTGCTGATCCTCGGTCAGGCCGGCGTCCTTGGCCTGGGCCTCCTGGTAGAGCAGAATATAGCTGGCGGCAATGGACTGTGCATCGTTTTTCAGGTACTCGGCGTTGGTCATGCCCTCCATGGCATCGGCGGCAAAGTCCAGCCCGGCGCCGTTGTAGTAATAGCTCATGGTGTCCCAATACTGGCAGTCATTGGCCAGCCAGTAGAGGTAAAATTCCGCGGTCACGTCCTGGCCGTTGACGGTAAACAGGACGGTATCGGCGTCCAGACCGGCCACCTGCTGGGCGTAAGCCTGGGCCTGCTCCTCGGTGGGGTCGCTCTGCTGGCAGGCGGTCAGCCCCAGAGCCAGCGCCCCGGCCAGGGCCAGGCTGAGAAACTTCTTGCTCATCTTCATAGTCTATCTCCCATTTCAAAAATCTTGCGCCGTGTCCGGCCGGACCGCCCATGCTGGGCTGTTCCGGGGTCCGAAAGCCGGGCTCGTAGGCAATATTGTACCACCGGAGGGAGAAAAGTGCAATCACAATCCGTCGGAGTCCCGGTTCAACCGAAGCAGTGAATACGAAACATCCGTCGGGTTCAGCAAACAGCAGGCCCTGATTTGAAAAAGGGAATTGGCTTGTTTAACACGCCTTGCATAATACTTTTTTCACAATAGAAAAAAGTGATAGGTAGCCAGATAAAAGCAGAGCGAACGGCCCCCTTGCACAGTGAAAAAGCAGGCGGCATTGCTCACCGCTTTCTTTTATCAAATTTTACGTCATTATGGTGGCGGCTTTACAATGAATAAGATACGATTGCATAAAAAGGGGGATAAAGTATGAAACAGATACAGTTTTGGAATATCCTTTCGAGTGGAATCATGCTTATGGGAGCACTTTTATTTGGATATCAAATATGGAAATACGAAACCTTCACTTTTTTAGCTGCCGTTGGAGCATTGATATTTATGGTCGGAATTATAGTTAGCATTATGAAAATAAAGTGTCCATTTTGTCACCATGTTCTTGGTATATTGGGACCTGTGGGAAAGTTCTGCCCCTTCTGTGGAGATCAGATCAGAAAATAACCTTTTCACAGCCAAACAATACCATAAAAGGGTATGCCTATCCAGGCATACCCTTTTTGCACCTGTTTCCCAATGGTTTTCAATTACCCTCGAAATGGGAAGCGTCGGACAAGGAGGGCGGACCGCCCGCCTCCCGGAGCTTGGCGTAGTCCTCCACCACCTTGGTGGCGGCGCGGAGTGCGTCCGGGGCGCCCCGTTGTATTGTTTGACGCCGCAAGTGAATTGCGCCGGCGGCAAGGTTTTGGCCGAGCCAAAATGCTTGCGTTACTCGGCCGCGCCCGCTGCGGAGAGACCGCCCGCCTCCCGGAGCTTGGCGTAGTCCTCCACCACCTTGGTGGCGGCGCGGAGCGCGTCCTCGTTGCGCCGCAGCTTGAGGGACAGGCCCGCCTTCTCCCCGAAGCGCATGGTCATGCGGCCGGCAAAGTCGGCGCACAGGGCGGAGACCTGCTCCAGCTCGAAGGTGTCCAGAGTAAATTCCAGCGCCCCGTTTTTCTGCTCAATGGCCGAGATGCCGCAGTCGGCGGCCTTCCCCCGCAGCAGAGCCACCGAGATCAGGTTGTTTACCTGCCGGGGCGGATCGCCGTAGCGGTCCACCAGTTCATCCACCATGTCGTCGGCGTCGGCCTCCGTGCGGATTCGGGCGATGCGGCGATACAGGTCCATGCGCTGCTCGGGGGCGGGCACATAGCGGTCGGGAATGGAGGCGGCCACCGACAGGTCGGCGGCGCACTCGGTGCGGGTGGGCACCGGCAGACCCTGCTCGGTGAGCACCGCCTCCTCCAGCAGCTTCAGATACAGGTCGTAGCCCACCGACAGCAGGAAGCCCGACTGCTCCGGGCCCAGCACGTTGCCCGCCCCCCGAATCTCCAGATCCCGCATGGCGATCTTGAAGCCGGAGCCGAACTCCGCAAATTCCCGGATGGCGGACAGCCGCTTGGCGGCCACCTCGGAGAGCACCTTGCCGTGCCGGTAGGTCAGATAGGCGTAGGCCCGGCGCATGGAGCGGCCCACCCGGCCCCGGAGCTGGTGGAGCTGGGCCAGGCCCATTTTATCCGCATCCTCGATGATGAGGGTGTTCACATTGGAGATGTCGATGCCCGTCTCGATGATGGTGGTGCACACCAGCACATCCACCTCGCCGTCGGTCATGGCGGTCATGACCTCGTTGATCTCGTCCTCAGACATCTTGCCGTGGGCCACGGCCACGGAGGTCTCCTCCCCCAGCAGCTCCCGGATGCGCGCGGCAGTGCGCTCGATGGTCTCCACTCTATTGTGGAGGTAGTACACCTGACCGCCCCGCTCCAGCTCCCGGCGCATGGCGTCGCAGAGCACCGACCAGTCGTGCTCCATCACATAGGTCTGCACCGGCTGGCGGTCGGCGGGGGGCTCCTCCAGGGTGGACATGTCCCGGATGCCCGACATGGCCATGTTCAGGGTCCGGGGGATAGGCGTGGCCGACAGGGTGAGCACATCCACCTGCTTGAAGGTCTCCTTCAGCTTCTCCTTGTGGGCCACGCCGAAGCGCTGCTCCTCGTCCACCACCAGCAGGCCCAGGTCCTTGAATTTTACGTCCTTGTTGAACAGCCGGTGGGTGCCGATGAGCAGGTCCACCGACCCGTCGGCCACCCCCTCCAGGGCCTTTTTCATCTGGGCAGGGGTGCGGAAGCGGGAGACCGCCTGAATTTCCACCGGATAGTTGGCAAACCGCCGCTTGGCGGAGAGATAGTGCTGGCGGGCCAGTACCGTGGTGGGCACCAGAATGGCCGCCTGCTTGCCGTCCAGCACGCACTTCATGATGGCCCGGAAGGCCACCTCCGTCTTGCCGTAGCCCACGTCGCCGCACAGCAGGCGGTCCATGGGCCGGGGCTGCTCCATGTCGTGCTTGATCTCCGCAATGCAGCGCAGCTGGTCGTCGGTCTCCGCGTACTCGAACTCCTCCTCGAATTCCCGCATCCAGGGGGAGTCGGGGGAGAAGGCGAAACCGGCCAGCCGCTGCCGCTCGGCATAGAGCTGGATGAGCCCCTTGGCCAGGTCGGCCACCGCCGCCTTGGCCCGGCTGCGGGCCCGCTCCCAGTCGGCGCCCCCCAGCTTGTTGAGCTTCTTGTGCTCCTGGTCCTCTCCGCCGCCGATGTATTTGCTCACCAGGTCCAGCTGAGTGGCGGGCACGTAGAGCACGTCGGCCCCGGCGTAGGCCAGCTTGATGTAATCCTTCTGCACGCCGTCCACCGTCATCTTCACCATGCCCACAAAGCGGCCGATTCCGTGGTGCTCATGGACCACCAGGTCCCCTGGGGACAGGTCGGCGTAGGAGTCCAGCTTCTGACGGTTGGTGACCTCCTTTTTGACCCGGCGCTTCTTGCCCGGGGCGGCGGCCCGGCCCTCGGTGAGCACGGCGATGTGGGCGGCGGGATACTCAAAACCGGCAGACAGGCCCCCTACGGCGAGGATCACGCCGCCTGGGCCGGGCAGGTCGTGGAGGGCAAAGTCCACGGCCGAGCGGATCTTGCGCTCCCGCAGCATGGCCTGCAGGTCAAGGGCCCGCTGTTCCGAGGCCACCAGCACCACCGCCGAAGCGCCGTCCTGCTGATAGTGGGTCAGGTCGGTGACCGCGGTCTCCAGACTGGCCCCGTAGGAGGGCAGCTGCTTAGCCATGACGTTATAGCCTGTTTTGGGCCGCAGCGGGTACTGGGAGGTGGTGAAGGAGTCCAGATAGCACAGCGGGAAGTCGGCCAGTACCGCCATCAGCTCGTCCAGGGGGGCGGAAAAGACGGCGTGGGCCCCGTCCACCAGACCGTTTTCCAGCAGGAGCTTGATGTCCTCGGTCAGCTGCCAGTTCCAGTTGTTGCCCCGCTCCGCCACCCGGCTGCTCTCGGAGAAGCACACGATGGCGTCTGGGGGCAGATAGTCGGCGGCCGTGGTCATCTGGCCATAGATGCGGGGCAGGTCGCAGTCTGTGACCGGCCCGGAGACCGCCGCGCCCGCCAGGCCGGGCAGAAGCTCGGAGGCCGGCAGGAGGACTACCTCCTGGAGCTGGGCGGTGCGCCGCTGGGAATTCACATCGAACAGGCCCATGGAGTCCACGTCCTGGTCCCAGAATTCGATGCGGGCCGGGGCGCTGTGGGCCGGGGAGTACACGTCCAGAATCCCGCCGCGCAGGGCGAACTGGCCTACGCCCTCCACCTGCTGGCACCGCTTGTACCCCGCCGCGGCCAGAAATTCCGCCAGCTCGGCCAGGTCGTACTGGCCGTCGCTTTTGAGCGTGCGGCAGCCCCGGTGAAAGAGCTCCGGGGGCAGGGTGCGCTGGAGCAGCGCCTCAATGGTGGCCACCACCAGGGGCGCGGAGCCCTCGGCCATGGCGTGAAAGGCCGCCAGACGGCGGTGCTCCCACTGGCGGGAGGCCACCGCGCCTGGGTGGAACAGAAACTCCCGGGCGCCCAGGGAAAGAGGCTGCTGACCGGTGAAGGCGGCCAGGTCCTCGCCCAGCCGCTTGCCCTCGCTCTCGTCGGCGCAGACCAGCACCACCGGCCGGCCGGTGTCAGCCAGCAGGGCGGCGGCAAAATGGGCGCGGTGGACCGGGGACAGTCCGGAGACTGCCGCCGGGCACCGGCCGCCGTCGATGGCCGCCAGCAGAGAGCGGTACTCAGGCAGATTCTTCAGTACGCTGGTCAGGAGTTTCATGGGCTACCTCCGGAAAAATTCAAAAATTTGGAAGTTAAAGGCGCAGACGAAGCCGGAGCGACCGGCATCATGAGGGGACGTTTTGGAACAGCGATTAGCGGTTGATCTCCCGGTTATCGGTCCGGCCGACTAAATAGTCCAGAGATACCTCAAAGTAATCGGCCAGTAAAAGGAGCCCCTCAAAATCAGGCCGGTGTTCGCCGCTTTCGTAAAAGCGGATGTTCCGGTCGCTGATTCCGAGCTGTTCCCCTAAGACCTTCTGCGATACCTTACGCTCCGTGCGAAGCATGCGCAGAACTTCACTAAAATCTTTCATAGAGCACCTCTTGACAAGGACTTATATTTCCTATAAAACAAAAATGAAACAGGACTTATATTTCCTAGAATGAGCTAAGCAAGTAAGAAAGAAGGAAGGCCAAATGTCAGACTATCTGCAAACATTTTACCGAATCATAAGCGATTTGCTTCAGAATGACCCGGATTACCGGAGCAAGCATGGCGCGCTGGACCGGGCGAAGCTGGTACTGCTTCAGGAACTGGAACAGGAATGCGGCGCGGACAGCATCTGCTATCTGGACGCCTATTCCACGCTGGAGGGCGAGACCCAGGAACTGCGGGAGCAGGCCCTGTTTCTGGCGGCCCTTCGGCTGGGCTTTGAACTGGGACGGCTGTAAGTTCAGTTGAACCGATTCATGGCCGCGTCCGGGCCCTCCTGGAGCACGCACTCCACCGCGTCGGCAGCCCGTTCCACCGCGGCCTGGATGACGGTTTTGTCCTCACCCTGGAACTTGCCCAGCACCCAGTCGGCCATATCGTAATCGGGGTTGGGCTTGCCGCCCACGCCCACCTTGACCCGGGGAAACTGGTCGGTGCCCAGGTGGGAGATGATGTTGCGCAGGCCGTTGTGTCCGCCGGCAGAGCCGCTCCGGCGAATCCGAATCTTGCCCAGGGGGAGCGATACATCGTCGCACACCACCAGCACATGGTCGGCGGGCACCTTATAGAAGTTGGCCGCGTCGATGACTGCCTCGCCGGACAGGTTCATAAAGGTGTTGGGCTTCATGACCAGCACCCGCTGTCCGCCGATCTCGGCGGTCTGGGTCAGGGCTTTGTGCTTGAGCTTGCGGATGGGGAAATTCCCCCGCTCGCCCAGCTCGTCCATGACTTCAAAGCCCACGTTGTGGCGGGTGTTTTCGTAGCGGTCGCCGGGGTTGCCCAGGCCGACCACCAGCCAGGTCACGTTGGAAGGTTTCTTAAATAGCATAAATATGGTTCCTCTTCTCTGGGGGGTCAAAAGGGGCGACCCCGCTGGTCGCCCCTTTGATCTGTTGTGGAATGCGATGGACACGGTGTTCTGTGCCGCGGGGAACGGGCTGCGGATCAGGATCACGCGGGATGCCGGGATGTTTGTACTTTTCTTGCTTCGCCTCGTCGCCGCAAGCTGCGTATCCTTCGCCCGCGCGCTTACGCTGGGCCTGTGCGGGGTACCCCACCCAAAAGAAGGCGAGAAAAGGGGGCCAAGGCGCGGGGACATTCTGCGGAATGTCCATGCCTTCGGCGCCGTGCCTTCCGGGCGGGAACCAGTTCCCCCCGGATGCCCCCCTCCGCTCTCCGAGGGGGATTTTTGCACGGTTCTCTAGTAGCTTTCCCCTGCGCGTAATATTCCGACGCTGATGCTCCCAAGTTTCGTTCTCCTGGGGGGTTACTTCCAATAAGGGGGGCCGCAGCCCCCCTTGTGTTTGGTCGTTTCAAGAGGGTGTTTCCGAAGAGGGGGAAATCGAAATCCCCCCTCTTTGGCGTGTCTTTGGTCCCTTTCTGCACGAGCAGAAAGGGACCCCCCGGAGGGTGCCGCCGCATCAGGGTCGATGTGGGCATCGGCCCCTACGGATGCGACACGCCTCAGCGCTTCCGGATTAAGTAAACAGCTTGGAAACGGAAATCTCCTCATAAATTCGATCGATCGCCTCGGCGAACATATGAGCCACAGAGAGGTACTTGATCTTGGGGCATTTCCGGGCCTCCTCGCTGGCGGGAATGGTATCCAGGAACAGGACCTCGTCAATGACGCTGTCCGCGATGCGCTGCACCGCGGGGCCGGAGAGCACGCCGTGGGAGGCGCAGGCAGTGACGGAATTGGCGTGGCCGATCTCCACCAGAGCCTTGGCGGCGTGGCACAGGGACCCGCCGGTGTCCACCATGTCGTCCAGCAGAATGACGTCCTTGCCATTGACGTCGCCGATGATGTTCATGACCTCGGAGGAGTTGGCCTTCTGGCGGCGCTTATCCACAATGGCCAGGGGCATATCCAGCTTCTGGGCAAAGGCCCGGGCACGGGCCACGGAGCCCACGTCGGGGGAGACCACCATGGCGTTGTCGTGGTTGGCTTCGAATTTCTTGCGGAAGTGCTCCACAAACACGGGGGAGCCCAGCAGATTGTCCACCGGGATGTCAAAGAAACCCTGAATCTGATTGGCGTGCAGGTCCATGGTCAGCACGCGGTCGGCGCCGGCCCGGGTGATCAGGTTGGCCACCAGCTTGGCGGAGATGGGATCACGGGGCTTGGTCTTGCGGTCCTGCCGGGCGTAGCCGAAGTAGGGCATCACGGCGGTGATCCGGCCGGCGGAGGCGCGCTTGAGCGCGTCGATCATGATGAGCAGCTCCATCAGGTTGTCGTTGACAGGGGAGCAGGTGGACTGGACCACGAATACGTCGGAGCCGCGGACGGTCTCGTAGATGGAGACATAGTTCTCGCCGTCGGAGAAGGCGCCGACCTCTGCATTGCCCATCTGCGCGCCCATCTCCCGGCAGATGGCTTCGGCCAGCGGCCGGTTGGAGTTACCGGAAAAAATCTTGATGTCCTTACCGTGTGCAATCATAATTGTACTTCCTCTCTTTTGTTTCTATTCCGTTTTCAAGGTTCCCTTGTTACGAATCCCGCCGGTCATGCCAGCCCGCTTTGTTGATCTGTCTGGCCCGGGCGATGGCCAGCTCTCCCGCAGGAACATCCTCGGTGATGGTGGAACCGGCGGCGGTGTAGGCCCGGTCCTCCAGCGTTACCGGAGCCACCAGATTGGTGTTGCAGCCGATGAAACAGTGATCGCCGATGGTGGTGCGGTATTTTTTCTTCCCGTCGTAATTGACGGTGACGGTGCCGCAGCCGAAGTTGCAGCCGCTGCCCACGTCGGAATCTCCCACATAGGTCAGATGGGAGATCTTGGTCTTGTCGCCGATGGTGGAATTTTTCAGTTCGACAAAGTCGCCCACCTTCACCTCATCGCCCACGGTACAGTCGGGACGGATATAAGCGAAGGGCCCCACATGGGTGTGGGCGCCGATGGACGAATCGTTGCACTGGGAGGAATTGATGACCGTTCCCTCCCCCACGGTGCAGTTGACCAGCATGGTGTTGGGGCCGATCTCACAGTTGGGGCCGATCACCGTGTTCCCCCGCAGAATGGTGCCGGGCAACAGCAGCGTACCCGCGCCCACCGTGACGGTGGACTCTACGTAGACGGCATCCGGGTCCATGAACGCCACCCCCTGCGCGGCCAGCTTTTCGCGCATCTCCTGGAATTGTGCCTGATCCATACGGAACTACCTCCGAGGCAAATTTCGTTACACTACCATTATAACAAACTCTGCCGCTTTTTGAAGTGTTATTTTTACTGTTTTTTTCTCTTTTTCTGACAGAGCCTCTAACAAAACCGAAAAAGGCTGTCCGCAGAGAGCGGACAGCCCGGATCATTCGGCCTGCTTTCCCAAGCGGGGCGGCCTTTGGGAACAGAGGTCAGCGGGGCATAACCGCATCGTCGTTCTGATGGGCGTCCAAATCCTTGGGAGAGATGGGTTCGTCGTGCTCGAACAGATCGTAGAAGTCCTCGTCCTGAAGGGTAGGCTTGCGGCGGCGGATGAGGGCGGTGAGAATGGGATAGAGTACGATGGCGATCAGACCGCCGGAAAAGCCGTTGTTATAGAGGTTCATTCCGGCTACGACCAGACCGGACTGGAGTACCACCGAGGAGTGGAGCAGGCCGGCCAGCACCCCGGCGGGCCACCCGAATACGCCGGAGAAGGGGGCCAGGGTGGTGCCGAACAGACCGGCCAGCTGAAGGGAGCTGTTGTTGATCGGGACATGGTTGGTCACTGTGCCAATGAGCACACCCAGCATCACCGGTCCGATGTTGAGCAGGTGCTTGCCATAGGCGGAAAAGCCCATGATAGTGAGGATCCCGCCCAGAGTGGGGCCATTCAGATCGCCGCCGACCAAAAGAATGTACACCATGCCCAGCAGGCCGTTGATTCCCATGTTAATGCAGACTGCCGGCGCGCCGAAGGCGCGCAGATAGTCGGACGGGGCCCGGCCCGAGGTGCGCAGTAGGCGCCGGTAGCGGCGCAAAGCGGTCCGGCCGCCCCGAATCAGCCCGCCCAGGATGAGCACGGCGCACACCGCCCCCAGGCCCAGTCCATAGCGCAGATTGTGGTCCGTGGACCAATACAGGACTGTCTCGGGCTGAAGGCTGAACGCGGTCATGATCGGGACCAGAATCATCCCCAGCACGCCGCAGGCAAAGCCCGAGTTGTATAGGTTCATACCGTTCTGAATTCGGAAGGTATAGGCCGCCAGTGGGGGCATACAGAAGCCGATCAGCAGGCCGGCCAGCACTCCCACCAGGGGCATAAGAGGCCTGTGCGTCGCAAAGGCGAGGTAACTGACCATGGGGGACAGGGACGTGGCCAGCAGAGAGACCGACACATATTTGGAGAAGGGTTCCCGCTTGAGTTTGGCGTAGAGATACGTGCCCAGCACGATGGGCAGGATATTGACCAGGTTTTTGCCGAACAGAGAAAATCCGGCCATAAGCCCCATGACGACCATCGTATAGCCGTTGACGGGATCACCGGAGAAATACAGCAGCGCTACACTGAACAAACAGACCAGGCCCGCGTTGACAAAGGCCGCGCCGGGGCCCACGGTCTCCAGATAGTCGGTGATCAGGGTGTCTTCTGTCAGGCAGATGGTACGCAGGCCATCCAGAATGTTGCGGGGGGTGTCCATCAGAAAGCCGAGGACGATCCACGCCAGGCAGAATACCAGCATGGCGTAGAGCACCTTAACATAGCGGCGGTGGCCGCCCTCCGCGCCCATCAACCCAATTCCTCCGGACGGAAGGCCTCAATGGGCAGACAGTCGGACAGCTCCACCAGGACCTGGTCCCAGCCGCTGTTCCGGTCCAGTGCCGGCCGGCTGGAGCAGAGCATGCCCGCCTGTTCGGGGTCCCGCAGCGGCAGAGAGATCGCCAGCCGGGCCCCCTTGTGCTCCTGGCTGTCCACAATGAGAATCCCGCCGTGCAGGGTAGCGATCTGCCGGGCCAGCGGAAGTCCCAGGCCCGCGGCCCCCTCCGGGAGCTCTGCGGAGTCCTCCGGCGGATCAAACAGTGCAGCCAGGGTTTCGGCATCCATACCCTTTCCGTTGTCCCGCAGGGTAAGGACCGCCTTGTTTCCCCGCTGCTCCAGCTCCAGCTCGATCTCACCGCCCCGACCGATGGCCTTGAGGGAATTGGAGATCAGGCACAGCAGCATCTCCTGCAGCGCTCCGCCGTCGGCCAGGGTGGGCAGCGCCGTCAGATGGGTGGAAAACCGGGCCTGCACATCCAGCAGGCGGGATAGCCCATCCACCTGGTTCATCAGGGCCCGGCACAGCTCTACCAGGTCTACCAGATAGAGGGTGAGCCGCACCTCATCCAGGCTGTTGAGCCGACTGTCCAGCTCCAGGTGCCGGATCAGACGCAGCTGCCGGCAAAGTCCGCGGTTGAGCACCGCCAGATACCCCTGGCCGGCGCCGCCGGCGGGCAGCAGAGCTTCCAGACCCTGGCTGGCCGCCATCATTTCATTGAGCTGTTCCCGCAAAAGGCGGGCTACATGCCCGCCTTCTGTCTGGGGGGATGAATTGGACACACCAATCGCCTCCTCATTATCCTTCGTATAGTGTGTGCAGTACGCCTGCTTTTTCGCTGGTAAAATATCACAATGCCGGATTTTCAAGAGAAGAGATGCCGGGAAGAACACGGTTTTTTTTCATTATATCAGCTTACAGCAGGTTCCACAAGTGCTTGTGAAAAAATTAACGGAATTTTGCACATTTTTTCAAATTTCCCTTTGCAATTCCAACTAAATGGGGTATAATGAGTGCGTTCCAAGCGATTTTGCTCGAGGGGCACAGCGTGCTCCTCCCACACAGAGGGCGGGCGGTCAGCCCGCACATGGATAAAACGGTAAGGAGTAGATAAGTATGAGCATCAAAATCGGCATCAACGGATTTGGACGCATTGGCCGCCTGGTTTTCCGCGCAGGCATCGACCGCCCCGACATCGAGTTCCTGGGCATCAACGACCCCGGCATGACCCCCGACTATATGGCCTATATGCTGCGCTATGACACCATGCACGGCAAGTTTGAGGGCGAGATCAGCTATGATGAGGAGTCCATCACCGTCAATGGCAAGAAAATCATGTTCTATGCCAAGATGAACCCCTCCGAGATTCCCTGGGGCGAGTTGGGCGTAGAGTACGTGGTGGAGTCCACCGGCCTGTTCCTGACCAAGGAGAAGGCCCAGGGCCATCTGGACGCCGGCGCCAAGAAGGTCATTATGTCCGCCCCCTCCAAGGACGACACCCCCATGTTCGTCATGGGCGTCAACCAGGACAAGTATGATTCTTCCATGAACTTTGTCTCCAACGCCTCCTGCACCACCAACTGCCTGGCCCCCATCGCCAAGGTGCTGCATGACAACTTTGGCATCGTGGACGGCCTGATGACCACCGTGCACTCCATCACCGCCACCCAGAAGACCGTGGACGGCCCCTCCAAGAAGGACTGGCGCGGCGGCCGCGCGGCTTCCGGCAACATCATCCCCTCCTCCACCGGCGCGGCTAAGGCTGTGGGTAAGGTCATCCCCGAGCTCAACGGAAAGCTGACCGGCATGTCCATGCGCGTGCCCACTCTGGACGTGTCCGTGGTGGACCTGACCGTCAACCTGGCCAAGCCCGCCAAGTACGATGAGATCTGCGCCGCCATGAAGGCCGCTTCCGAGGGCGAGCTCAAGGGCGTGCTGGGCTACACCGACGAGGACGTGGTCTCCAGCGACTTCCTGGGCGACACCCGCACCTCCATTTTCGACGCCAAGGCCGGTATCGCCCTGACCGACACCTTCGTGAAGGTGGTCTCCTGGTACGACAACGAGATCGGCTACTCCAACAAGGTGCTGGACCTGATTCAGCATATGTACAGCGTGGATCACAAGTAAGCAAGCAGCAAAATCGAATGAGACATGCGGGCGTTCCGGCAGAATCCGGAGCGCCCGCGTGTTTTAGTATATAAATAAGATTGCAGGCAGCCAGGCGGCGCGGTAAAATAGAGAGAGAAAGACGCGGCGGCAGGCCATGAGAAGAACACGGACAGAATGGGGGCGGATTGGATGGCGCTGTTCGGCAGACAGAAGGACTACGATGAAAACGGCGATGGACGGCTCAGCAGCAGTGAATGGCAGGAGTGGTACTGGGAGACCTACGGCGCGGACCTGGAGCGAGAGGAACGGAGGAAGAAGGCCGAGGCCAAGCGAGCGGCCGAAGTGCGCAGAGAGCTGCAGTGGAGGGAAGCGCTGAGTCCGCCGCTCCGCGCGTTGGAGCGCTGGAAGGCCGACATTTCAAAGGGAATGTGGGAATGCTATGGTGACGAGGAAGCGCTCAAGGAGCCCTGCTGGAAGCTGCTTCTCTATACCGTCTCGCGTGCACTGCGCCCCAAAGAGAATCGGACAGAGCGGAACCAGCGGCTGGTGAACGGATTCTTCCATTCGTGCACGGTCTGCACGCCAGAGGAACTTTGGTCGAATATCCAAAAAGGAAAAACGCTCTTTGAAGCGGAATACCGGCTGGAGCCCAAGTGGTATCCGGGAACCTTTTGGCAGGAGATTCGGAAGTACCTGCTGCCGTTTGACCCGTATCTCCCGTGGCCGGACTGGCTGTACCAGATTGTCTATGGGATGGGTCAGGTGGAGGAGGTATTTACCGGCACGTCCTCCTATGAGACGCTGGTGGCGGTGTTTGAGCGGTGGTGGAACTATACGTCTATGTTTGAAGCGGACCGGGCCATGGCGGTGAAGGCGGTGCAGGACTGGGACTTCTCGTGGAACCGGTACGCCCTGACACAGCTGCTGGCCACGGACTTTCCCAAGGTGCTTCGCCGCTGGAGCGCGGAGGAGCTGCTGGATCTGAGAGTGTACCAAATACTGGGTACGGTCTACCGGGAGGACCCGGAAACGGCGATTCAAATGTGGCGGCTGCTGCTGGACACGGCGGGGGACCGTTTGAAGGAGGAGGACATCGCGGCTGAGCTGATCGACAACGCGATGGATTCGGTGTGGTGGCCGGAGAAGGGAGAAAATCTCTCCCTCACGCCCATCGTAAAGGAGCTGGAGCGGGACGACCGGTTCGCGCGCCAGGTGTTTCAAAGCGCGGATGTGGGGTGGCCGTTGGATGAATTGCTGGCTGCCTGCACAAAATGCGGCGCGCTGGAGCTGCGGCAGAAGCTGCGGGCCCTTTTGAATCGTCCGGAAGAAGAGGAAGATGAGTAAGCGCGAACCAGGGCAGGGGCTCTCCCGTTGGGAGAGCCCCCGGCCTGGTTTCAACCGATATTGGCTCGCTTCTGATTTACGCGTCTGTGGCGTTGGTAGCGATTCCCGCCCGTTCCTGGGCGATATTCAGCGCGTGGTCGCCGATGCGCTCGAAGTCCGTGAGCAGCTCGGAGAAGATGATGCAGCCCTCGTCGGAGCAGGAGCCCTGCTTCATACGCTCCAACTGGCGGCGGCGGTATTCCTCCGTCATATCGTCGATGCGCTGCTCCAGCGCGGAGACCTTGGTGAGCCATTCTGTTGGATGGATGGCCTCCTGCTCCAGCAGGTCCATGGTTTCCAGACAGACTGACTCCATGGAGCGCAGCTCCTCCTGTGCTTCCTCGGAGAAACGGATGTGTTTTTCCTTCATCATCTGGGTGTACTCGCAGATGTTCATGGCATGGTCGCCGATACGCTCAATGTTGCCGGTGATCTTGAAATAGGCGCTGACTGCTGTGGAATCCTGCTCATTGGTTTCATGAACGATGACCTTGGAGATATACTGTGAAATCTCTTTGTTGAGGAAGTCGATGTATTCTTCCGTGGCCTCTGCCTCCTCCAGCCGCCTGGTGTCCCGCTCCAGTACGGCCTGGAAGCTGGTGGCGATATTGGATTTGGCCATCTCCAGCATCCGGTTGAGCTCCTGGCGCAGTTGGGTGATATACATGGCGGAGAAGCCGATGGGATGTTCCTGCTTGGTGTGGGTAGGGTTGGGCACCAGATAAGCCAGATGCATTCCCTCCGCCTGCTCCTCCTTCTGGTCGGGCAGGATGCGCATGGCGATTTTCACCAGGTATCCGCCCAGCGGCAGGAGAATCAGCGTGGTCACTACATTGAACAGGGTGTGCATGTTGGCAATCTGGGCTGCGGGGTTGGTCGGAGTCAGGGACTGCATGAACGTGGTCAGAGGAGTGAACATACAGATAAAGGTAAAGAGAATGGTGCCAAAGACATTGAACATCAGGTGGATAATGGTGGTGCGCTTGGCATTGCGGCTGGTGCCGATAGAGGCCAGCACGGCGGTGATACAGGTGCCGATGTTCTGACCGAACAGGACATACACCGCGCTGTCCAGACCAATGACGCCGCTGATGGCCAGGGCCTGGAGGATACCCACCGAGGCGGACGAGGACTGGATAATGGCGGTAAAGCCAGCACCCACCAGAATGCCGATAAGGGGATTGGAGAATGTGCTTACCACATTGACGAAAGCGGGCCATTCCCGCAGGGGCTCCATAGCGGAGCCCATCATCTCCATGCCGATGAACAGCACGCCCAGGCCGGCCAGAATGCTGCCATAGTGGTGAATCTGAGGCTTTTTCAGGAACACCACCATGGCCACGCCCACAAAGGCGAACAGGGGGGCCAGCGCGCCCACATCCAGGGCGATGAGCTGGCCGGTGATGGTGGTGCCGATGTTGGCGCCCATGATGATCCACACCGCCTGGCGCAGGGTCATCATGCCGGAGTTGACGAAGCCCACCACCATGACGGTGGTGGCGGAGGAGGACTGGATGACAGCGGTGATGCCCGCGCCTACCAGCACGCCCAGAACCCGGTTGGCGGTCAGCTTTTCCAGAATGTGCTTCATCCGGTTGCCGGCGGCAGCCTCCAGGCCGGAGCTCATCATCTGCATGCCGTAGAGGAACAGGGCCAGGCCGCCCAGCAGGCCGAGCAGGATACTCGTAATGTCAATATTCAAATCGTTTCCCTCATTTTACACTCTTTTTTCCGAACCTTTACAATTTCCAGCCCTAGTATAATCAATGAAAGAAGCGCCGTCAATCGCCTTTCGGCGGATTTGGGCAGAATTTTGCGAACAGACAAAAAAGAGCGCGCCGCGGCGCGGCCCTTCCGGTCAAGATGCCGGAAGAAAACGGAGGTCACGTCCCCTGGGCGCCGGACAGAAAGGCGAGAATCTCATCCGCCGAGGGCATGGCGGGAATCCCGCCCCGCCGGCCCACGCACAGGGCGGCCGCCGCGTTGCCCCACAGGGCGCAGGTGGACAGGTCCTCCAGCGTGAACCGGTCCAATGGTTTGGAAAATTTGCGCACCAGATAGAGAAAGCCGCCCCAGAACGCGTCCCCGGCGCCGGTGGTGTCCACCACCGGGACCGAAAAACCGGGTACGGTGCCTGTCTGTCCATTGGCGCACACCAGTGCGCCTGCCGCGCCCAGGGTGACGGCCGCACAGCCCACGCCGCTATCGGTGAGGGCCCGGGCGGCCCGCTCCGGGTCGGAGTAGCCGGTAAGAAGGGCGGTCTCCTCCTGAGAGAGCTTCACCAAATCGGCGCAGGGCAGCAGCGCGCGCATCTGCTCCGCGGCGGCGGCCTCGCTGGGCCAGAGGGCGGCCCGGTAGTTGGGGTCGTAGGAAATCAGCGCGCCGGCGGCCTTGGCCCGGGACACGGCCTGCCAGGTGGCGGAGCGGGCGGGCTCCTCGGTCAGGGACAGGGAGCCCACATGAAATATGGCGGCCTGTTCGGGCAGACCGGCGGGGATGTCCTCCAGACGCAGCTGGGTGTCCGCGCTGTGGCGGCGGGCAAAGGAGAAGGTGCGCTCCCCCTGGTCGGAGAGGGCGACGAAGGCCAGGGTGGTGAAGGCGTCGGGGGTGACGGACACGCCGGACACATCCACCCCCGCCTGGGCCAGGGCGTCTATCAGAAATCGGCCGTGCAGGTCCGCGCCCACCTTGCTGATCAGGGCGGTGGAACAGCCGCACCGGGCGGCCGCGGCCAGCACATTGGCGGGCGCGCCGCCGGGATTCTGCTCAAACAGGCGGCTGCCGCCAGGCGAGCGGCCGTACTCGGTAAAATCCACCAGAAGCTCGCCCAGAGCCACAATATCGTATGCCATAAAGAGGACCTCCCCGCGCCGGCGGCGCATGCGAATTTTTCTTTATTCTAACAAGCTTCGCCTTTGGAATCAAGGCGGGTTTGTGGTATAATAACAGGGGAAACCGCCGGGCAGACCCGGCGCGACGGAAACGGAGGGATCACCATGTATGACAGAGAACGGTATGAGGACCTGCGGTGTCCCCGCTGCGGAGCGGTGATGGTAGACGGCCGCTGCGAGAACAGGCAGTGCGACTACCACTGGAGACCCATGGAGCCCGACGAACATCCGGAGGACGACGATCAGCCGGATGGATAAGCCGAGGCCGCCCCCGCCATAGGCGGGGGCGGCCGTTTTTTTGTTTGTATGTACGGAAATTCAGGACAGGAGCGCCGCGGCCAGCAGCAGAACGGCCAGACCGCCGAAATTGACCAGGGAGAACAGCAGCAGATAGTGCCCGGCCCGGGCCCCGGGGGAGCGGAGATAGAGCCGCAGAGAGATGAGACTGGCCAGGGAGGCGATGGGAGTGCCCAGGCCGCCCAAGTCGGTGCCCAGCAGCAGACCGCGCCAGTCGTCGGTGAATCCGGCCAGCAGGACGGCGGCGGGGACGTTGCTGATGATCTGGCTGGCCAGGGCGGAGGTGAGCAGCGCGCTGCGCTCCATCAAGCCGGCCAGGGCGTCCCGCAGGGCGGACAGCTGGCCCAGATTGCCCGCAAAGACAAAGAAGCACACGAAGGTGAGCAGCAAACTGTAATCCACCTTGGCCAGCAGCGTCCGGCGGGCGATCAGCAGGGAGAGGGCCACCACCGCCGTCAGCGCGCCGTAGGGCAGCACCCGGAACACCGACAGCAGGCACAGCACGAACAGCACGCACAGCAGCCCCAGCAGGCGGGGCGCCTGGATACGGGCGGGCTGAGGGAAGCGGACCTCCACCGCGCCGCCGCGGGTACACAGGGCGGCGGCGGTCAGGGCCAGCAGGGATGCGCCGGCGTAGGGCAGAATGGCGGAAAAGAAGCGGGCGGGGGTCAGGTGAAACGCGGCGTAGAGGAACAGGTTCTGGGGGTTGCCCACGGGCGTGGCCATACTCCCCAGATTGGCCGCGACGGTTTGCAGCACCACCACCCAGGCCGCCCGGCCGGAGGCCCCGGCCAGGTCCAGAATGAGCAGCGTGAACGGCACGAAGGTCAGCAGAGCCACGTCGTTGGTCACCAGCATGGAGGTAAAGAAGGGTAGCCACACCAGGGCCAGGACCAGGACCTGAAAGGAGCGCCGCCCGGACAGCAGCCGCTGGGCCAGCACGGGGAACACACCGCAGGCCTGAAACCCGGCGACCACAGCCATCAGGCAGAACAGCAGGCAGAGCACCCGCAGGTCCACATAGCCCAGATAGGCGGCGGAGGGCGGGACCAGGAACATGGAGGCCAGGGCGCAGGCCGCGGCGAGGCACAAAACCGGTTCCCGGCGGAAAAAGGATGTGAAGTTCGACCGGATCATGGAAAATTCCCCCTTGCAGGCGGACATAAGAATAGCATGGAAAGCGGCTTCCGTCAAGGGTTTGCGGGTTCGTCAAGGGGGCGGTCAAGGGGGGAGACAAGGAATTTTCAAAATGTGACCGATTTGTAACCGTTGTGTGGTAGAGTATGCGTGTAAACAGGAAACGGCCGCCAAACACGGTACCGTGTTTTTCCTGTCCCGGAGGGACAGGAACGGGACTGGAAGCGGGGCGCGTTTTCCCCGGTGAAAAAGGCAAACCGCCGGAAACGGCGGGACGCAAAGCTCAGGAGGCTAAAGCGGCGGACGCGCCGCCAGGCCAGTCCGGCCGCCACATGTGAGTCAATTCAGTTCAGTGGAAAGGATGAAAGCATGATGGCACGAAGAATGAAGAGAAGCCTGTCTCTGCTGTTGGCGCTGGTCATGTGCCTGAGCCTGGTCAACATCAGCGCGTTCGCGACGGGATACGAGGACCAGGTCATGGATGGTTACTTTGTTGTTGGAAGCGACGGAGTAACCGAAACGACCGAAAATGCGACCAATTCGGATCAAGGCTACACAGTCAGCAAGACAATCAATCAGACGGGTGAGAACGCCTTCGACATTACCCTGAAGGTGGAGACCCAGCAGACCGTTCAGACCAACGACGCGGCGGTGATTCTGGTCATCGACGTGTCCGGCTCTATGAAGAGCTGCGCGGAGTGCGGTGGTTATTCCGATAATTGGGGCTATTATTATCATGGCAGCAATTGCCCTGGCCATCGGTATGGAGAAACTGTTGCGTACAAAGACAGCCGTATGGCGGCTACCATCAGCGCCGCCAAGAATTTCGTTAAATCCCTGAAGGACAATAACAGCGAGGGCGGCAATCTTTATGTCTCTGTTGTGAAATTCTCAACTAACGCCTATAAGGTGTGTGACTGGATCGATATTAGCGAGGGCAATAACATCAGCACCGTGAATCGGGCGATTGACCGCCTGGAAGCGGATGGCGGCACCAACCTGGACGCGGGTTTGACGCTGGCCTACAACCGCCTGGGCATGCAGACTGTCTCCAGCGCCTCCAGCAAGTACACCGTGCTGCTCACCGATGGCGAGCCCACCTACTACTACACCGGCAACAGCGATGATACAAATCAAATTGGAAGTACCGGATGGAATAGCACTGTTGGCGGCAGCGGCAGCAGCGCCAGCACCGAGACGGTCAATCAGGCCATCAGCGCTGCTAACAACGTCAAATCCCGCAGTACCCTGTACACCATATGCTACGGCGTGGAGGACGACGTGTGCCTGGAGGGGCAGACGATTCATGTGTGTGCTCACTGTGAAGAGAGCAGAGACAAGCACATTAAGGAAGAGCTGTGTGCCAATTGCGGTCGGCCCAAGAGTGATCATCCTAGAGGTGAATGGGGAATCCGCTGGTGTCCCACTGGTGGTTGGAGCAGCTGGGACAGAAAGACTTACTACTTCTGCGATGAGACGAAAGAGACGCAGTATGAGGATAAGACAGTCACCAACGGCGATCTGACCGTGGGCAGCTTCCTCAGCGGCAGCATCGCTACTTCTCCCGACCACGCCTACAACGCGAAGGACACCGCCGCGCTGAATGAGGCCTTTAAGGATATTGCGGACTCCGCTTCCGAGGGCAACACCGGTGCGGGTACTCGCGTCATTGACCCCATGGGGCAGTACATTACCTTTGGCGAGGTAACGTCCGTCAAGGGCGGTACGGCCAACTTTGCGAACAATACTCTAACCTGGACGCTGGATCCGGAGGAAGCTCAGACCAGCTCCAAGGATGGCACCACTACCTACACCTTTACCCTGACCTATTCCATCACCCTGGACACCGCCGCGGAAGGCTTCCAGGAGACGGATGCGGACGGTAATACCAAATACTATCCCACCAACGGCTATACCAGCCTGAAGGTGCCCGGCAAGAACGACGTGGTGTTCAATGTCCCCGGCGTGTGCGGCACGATTCCTGAGGTATCCTACACCATCGAGTATTATAAGTGGGATAAGCAGACTGGGGAGTATCCCGACGAGCCCACCAAGTCCAGCAGCGACACCGCCAAGGTGGGGACCGTGGTAAATGCTCCTGCGGGCTATGAGAATGAATACGACAGTGATCACTACTCCTACAAGGAAGGCGATCCCGCTACCATCACCGTCAGCGTGAATCCGGACAATAATGTGATCAGACTGTATTATAAGCCCGACACGGCCACTGTCACCGTCAATCACTACTACCGGGAAGACGTGACCGATGTGAATGGCGTGACGACTACCGGCACTTACGGCACCCCGACTACGGATATCTTTACGGCTTATGTGGGCGACCGCTATCCCGCGAGCGGCGAGGTTGCCCTCAAGACCCAGAACGACACCTATACGCTGGTAACCTCGATGGACGAGGCCGGTTATGTTTCGGACTCCCGCTCCATCATCTCGGTCAACGAGAACGACGAAAATAATGTCATCAATCTCTACTATGTCAAGCATACCGATAACCGCCTTGAGGCCAGCGTCACCCTCCAGGAGAACTATGAGACCTGGGAGTGGCAGATTAACGAGAGCACCGGCCGGTATGAGCTGGTAAAGATCGGCGAGACCCCTGGCACGCCCAGCACCGTGGCGGAGAACATCCGCATCCCCGCCAGCTATACGCAGAACATCGCCGACAAGACCGACTACACGGTGGAGAGCATCACCGCCAACGGGACGGCTGTCAGCCGTGATGACGACAAGAACATCACCTTTGCCCTGAATGAGGGAGTCAACCCCATCGTGGTGACCTATAAGAAGGTCATTGATAACCGTGGCGAGCAGGTGACTGTGACCATCGAGCATTACTACACGCAGCATAACTACACCTCCGATGGCAGCGGCTTGAAGGACAATCCGAACCCGGACCATGCGCTGGGCGACACCGTAACGGTGCAGCGCTATGTGGGCGAGACCTTTGATTTCGTCAACGATGCTGACAGCGAAGGCTTCAAGACCGAGTATCAGGGCGCGAACTACACGGTTATGACCAATGCTCTTGCGGCCTTTGAGGTTACCGCAGAGGGCGCTACCGTGAAAATCGAGTACGAGAGAAGCGTCTACCCGAATCGGACCACCTTTACCGTTTACAATCACTTCCGTACCTGGACCAGCGTTGTCGATCCTGAGACCGGTGAGGTAAGCTGGACTTTGAGTACAGAGGATTACACCGACACTGCGACCTATCCGCTGGAGGGCAGCGGCGTGACCTACTATGTGGGCCAGACCCACACCGTGCCCACCAACCCGCAAAACCGGACCGGCTACACTCAGGACCTGATGGCTGACGTATCTGGCGATGTTTCGGTTGAGACCATTACCCTGGGGGAGGGCACAAATGAGGCCCACGTCTACTTCGACAAGAAGGATGGCGAGGAGGCTACCTCGGCCAGCATCACCGTGATTCACCAGTACTATCAGGAAGTGGAGACCGTAAAGGACGGCGTGGTCACCACCGAGAAGCGCTTTGAAGATGAAAGCACTGTGAAGGAGTACGGCCCGGTTGGTGCGAGCTATACCATTACGCCTGTGCCGGAGTATAATGGCAACACCTATACCCGGACGGACAACAACAGCCTTACCGCTTCCTACAACAACGGAACAGTCACTCTGACCTATGTCCGGGACGGAGGCAGCGACCTGACCACCACCGATCTGACCGTGACCCACAATTACTTCGTCAAGAACATGACCGTCCAGAACGGCGTGGCGGGCTACTATGAGAGCCCTGTGTCTGAGGGTAGCAGCACCGACTACGTGGTGAAGGACAAGAACGGCAATGTCATTACCGACCCCAGCAAGCTCTATGTGGGCATGGTAGTGACCGTGGAACAGGCGCCTACTTACAATGGGCAGACCTACACGGCCCGGACGGATAATCCCGCGACCACCCTGACTCTGGGTGAGAGCGGCACCAACAGCCTGGAACTGAATTATGACCGGGAGAACCCGCTGGCCAAGGTAGAGGTTACCGTCGACCACACCTACCTGGAGCATGTGTACACCTATGAGGGCGGCGTGGAGTCCACGCACACTAACACCACCTCCGGCACGCAGACCAAGGTGGATAAGTATGTGGGCGAGTCCTACACTGCGGTGCCTGTACCCGATGGCTACACCCTGACCAGTGCCAAGGACGGCGAGACTGATATTGAGCCCACCGATGATGCCTATGTGGTTACTGTGGGCGAGAACGGCAACAGCATCTACTTCGTTTACGAGAAGGACAGCGGCAAGCGCGCCCCCGTGACGGTTACGGTGTACCACTACTACACTGAGATCGACTGGGACGGCACCGTGACCGGCTGCGGCACCATCGGCTATGAGGCTGAGGTGGATGCGCCCGTCAGCAGCTATGCCGGTCTGACCTATACGGCTACGCTCAAGCTCAAGGCGGATGAAAATGGTGAAAACGGCTATACGCTGGTGGACCAGAACGCTACCCCCGCCTTTGACGAAGGCCTGACCATTACCCTGCAGGAGGGTCTGAACGAGATTCATCTCTATTATGAGAAGCAGATTGACAGCCGTGATACCACCAAGGTGAAGGTCATCCACAACTACTACGCCCGGGATAACTACACGGTGGACAGCACCCTGAGCGACGCTGATTACATCGCTCAGGAGGGCGTAACCCCTGAGTACCGTACTGAAGTTGTCTACGATACCGTTGAGGACGGCGTGTGGGTCGGCAACGAGTACACCGCTACCCAGTACAACATTGTGTACTTCAAGGACGAGACCGGCGCGGCTACGATTGAGCGTGTCTATGAGCTGGTAAATGTGACGCCCGAAGGCGGCAAGATTGCCTCCCTGGCGGCAATGGAGGGCGAGGAAATCCCCAACGTGATCGTCATCAACATGATTCGCGATTACAGCACCGACCCCGGCGATGTGTCTTACACCGTAATCCATGAGTACTATACGGATGGCAACCGGACTGGTTCTACTACCAGCCAGAACACCGGTAAGGTGGGCGGCGTGGTGAACGCTGCGGACATTGCCAAGGTGACCACCTACGAGGGCAACACCTACACCTACACCAGCGCGGACAAGGAGTCCATGACTCTGACCGCTGTTGCAGAGGACAACGTGATTACCCTGCGCTATGACCGCACCACTGGCGGCGGCTACATCCCGCCCACGCCGACTCCCGACCCCGATCCCGATCCGACTGACCCCGTCGATCCTCCCACCGACCCGACCGATCCTCCCACGGAGATCGAGGACGAGGATCCCCCGCTGAGCGACCTGCCCGAGGAGACCATCGACGATGAGGATCCCCCGCTGAGCGATCTGCCCGAGGAGACCATCGACGACGAGGAGCCTCCCATGGCGGACGCTCCCGAGACCGGCGACAACCTGTGGCTGTGGATCACCACCGCCTCCCTGTCCGGTCTGGGCCTGATTGCGCTGGGCGTGAACCAGATCACCACCGGCCGCAAGAAGAAGGACGCGGAGTCCAAGTAAAGCGCCAACATCTTTCATTCTTACCCCATACCGCAAGGGGCCCGCTCTGACGAGAGCGGGCCCCTTGCACGTTTGCCGAACCGCCGCGCCTGCCGGCGAACGGCCCCGGAATTGGCCGAAAAGGTTGCGAAAATGTCGCTTAATTGTTACGCTTTGTTAACGTTTTGTTCTTGAAAGCGGCGGCGGAATATGGTAAAGTGGCAGGGACAGGAAAGGAGCGCTCAACATGAAAAATCGTACTGTGGCCCTGGTGATGGCGCTTGTCCTGAGCTTATCTCTGGGCCTGACTGCCTGCACCAATTCGGACGACCAGCCCACCCAGGAGCCGACCCAATCCCTATCCCCAGCCCCCAGTCCGTCTGACTCCGCCGCCCCGGAGGACACCACGCCGGCGGAGAGCGACTCCGGCACGGACGCCACCGACGACCCCGGCGACATGACCGGCGACCAGGATACCACCCTCACCGTGGAGATCGAGGGTGAGACCGAGACCATCCCCGGAATCCGGCACAACAGCGTGCTGGGCTACGCCGTGACCTACGACCCCGAGCGGTTTGCCCTGAATATCGTGGACGAATACGCCGAGAGCTATATGGCCGACATCGTGGAGGGACAGCCCAACGTCTACCTGGCGGTCAGCGTGATCGAAGACGAACTGGACGAGCTTACCTTTGACGATGTGGTGGAGGGGATGCGCATCCAGCAGAATATCGAGGACGAGGGCACCACGGTCTCTGTGGGCGCGCACAGCTACGCCGCCACCTATCTGCGCTACGCCGCCGGGACCGAGGACAACGACGAGATCGTGGAGTATTATATCACCGAGCAGAACGGCACCATCTTTGTGGTGGCGCTGGGCTATTTTGTCGGCGCGGAGGAGGGCTACGGTGCCCGCCTGCACGCCATGCTGGATACCATGACGTTTTGAGAAAGAAGCGCTGAGGCGTCGTGAGCGCGTCCTCGCAAAGTACGCAAGACTCCGTTTCCGCCAGGAATGGCGAAAACTCCGCCCGCTTCCTTGCTCGCACCCCAGGGTGGCTTCTCTTGCCGCTTCGCGGCAATTCACCTTCTCCTTTCCCCCGCGGGCCAGCGCCCACGGGGGGCCGCTTTTACCCGGAAGGCGCGGCTCGGAGCCACAGGCGACACATGCTCCACAGAGCATGTCCGCGCCCTGGGCCCCCTTATTGGAAGTAACCCCCGGGAAAGGGGCGATGTGGGCAGTGCGGCCCGCAGGCCGCCTTTCGGAGCGCAACCGCCGCACAGGGGCGGCACTTGGCGCGGAGATCGGCCCCTACGGGGTCCCCGCACGAGCCCAGCGTCAGCGGGTCGTGTGGGGGGAGGAGCCGCAGCGGAGCGAGTGAGCCCGCG
Source organism: Clostridiales bacterium (assembly GCA_019415645.1). GTDB lineage: Bacteria > Bacillota > Clostridia > Oscillospirales > Oscillospiraceae > DXYV01. The sequence continues at coordinate 8,377 of DXYV01000023.1, read as the reverse complement.
CGCAAGCGTGTGGGTGAAGGATACGCAGCTTGCGGCGACGAGGCGGAGCAAGAAAAGTACAAACATCCCGCGGGGTCCGGGGCCGCGGGCCTCGGGAAAACCCGCCTGCGAGCGGGACAGCGGTGGTATTTTGCGCGCCGTGAGACATACGGACGTCTCACGGCGCGCTTTTTCTGCTCCGCGCATTGCACGGCGGGAAAAAGTCTGCTATACTTTTTTTGAAAATCATTGGAGGGGGGGAACGATACGGAGACCGACGAGCTGCTCAATCTGAGTATCGAGCTGGGCTACCAGCTGATGATCAGCGGCGCGGAGATCTATCGGGTGGAGGACTCCATGGCCCGGCTGCTGCGGGCCTATGGGGTGGAGACCGGCGAGGTGTTCGCGATCCCCAACTGCATTATCGTATCCGTGATTGGCGGGCAGGAGGAGCCCCTGACCCGGATTCGGCGCATTCCGCCCCATGGCACGGACATCGACCAGCTGGAGCGCTACAACGACCTGTGCCGCACGCTATGCCGGGAAACGCCGGATTACGAGGCGGCCATGGAGCGCATGGCGCAGCTGGAGCGGGCCCGGCGCAGCAACTCTCTGGCCAAAGTGATTTTCGGCTATTTTGTGGGTGCCTTCGGCTTCTGCCTGTTTTTCCAGGGCTCCTTCTGGGACGCCCTGTGCAGCGGCCTGTGCGGCGTGGCCATTGGCCTGTGTATGCACCTCATGGGACGGCTGGGCTCCAATATTTTTTTCAAGAGCATCGCCGCCAGCGCGGTGTCGGCCTTTTTGGCCATCCTCATATCCCGGCTGGGGACAGGACTCAACTCCGACCTTATTACCATCGGCGCCTATATGTCTCTGGTGCCCGGCGTGTGCTTTACCAGCGCCCTGCGAGACATTATGGCCGGAGATATGGTCTCCGGAATCTCCAAAGCCGCAGAGGGTGTCCTGATTGGAGTGGCCATCGTGATCGGCACCGGCGCGGCGGTCCTGCTGGCGCGCCGGCTGTAAGGGGGGCTCTTTGTGGAACTGATTCAACATTATCTGCTGCCCTGCCTGTGGGCCTTTCTGGCATGCAGCGGCTTCTGCGCGCTGTATAACATCCATGGCCTGGGAATCGTGCTATGCTCCCTGGGGGGATCTTTGGGGTGGCTGGTCTATCTGGTGGCCGAGGCCCTTGGGACTGGGGCCACCCTGGCAGCTTTTCTGGCCGGGCTGGTCATCGCGGCCTACGCCGAGACCATGGCCCGCATCCGCAAGTGCCCGGCCAGCGGTTATCTGCTGCTGGCCTTCTTCCCGCTGGTGCCGGGAGCGGGCGTTTATTATACGGTGCAGGCCTTCTCTGCCGGCGAGACCGAGCGTTTTCTTGCCGTGGGGCGGGAGACCCTGGGAATCGCGGGCGGATTGGCCATCGGCGTGCTGCTGGTGTCCTCCGTGGTGCGGATGCTGAACAATTTTTTGCGGAAAAGGAAGTGGCGCCATGCCTCGCTATGATACTGTCCTGCTGGACGCCGATATGACGCTGTTTGATTTTGAACGCTCCGAACGGGAGGCCCTGAACAAGGTGCTCCGGGCGCGGGGCTATTCCACCGACGCTGAGACGGTAAACCTCTATCTGCGCATCAACTCCGCCCTCTGGGACGCCAATGCCCGAGGCGAGATCGACCAGGATTTTCTGACGGTGGAGCGCTTTGCCGCCTTTATGCGGGTGAAAGGGGGCGATCACGACCCCAGGGCGTTCAATCAGGATTATCTGGAGGCGCTGGGTGAGGGCTGCTATCTGCTGCCCGGCGCGGAGGCCTTCTGCCGGGCACTGTCCGACGGAGGATGCCGGCTGGCCATCGTGACCAACGGCTTGCCCACGGCTCAGTGGGGCCGATTCAACCGCTCCCCCCTGAAGGACATCATTCCCCATATGTTCGTATCCATGGAGGTGGGGTATCAAAAGCCCCAGAAGGAGTATTTTGACGCGGTATGCGCCGCTCTGGACCTGACCGACCGGAGCCGGGCGGTCATCGTGGGAGACAGCCTGCGCAGCGACGTGCTGGGCGGACGGAATGCGGGAATCGATACCATCTGGTACAACCCCTCCGGCCAGCCGGAGGACCCGGCTATCCGGCCCACGATGACAGCAAAAAATTACCAGGACATTCTGGGTTATTTGTTTACATAATTATTGGGACGGCGAAGGAGGCGGTACACCGGCCGATTTTGGGAAACCATAGGAATTTGTTACCGCTTTGTCATTGACACGGGGGCGGTTCCGTGGTAGATTAAGCGGGCGACATAATGTAACAGAAGGAGTGAGCCCCATGGGGAAGAAACTTGGACATAGAGGGCGCGCCCTGGCGCTGGCGGCGGCACTGCTGCTGTTGAGCGCCTGCGGCGCGGATGCCAATGGAGATGCAACAACGGCCCGCAGTCCCGCGCCGGAGACAGAGCCGGTGGAGAGTGCGGTGCAGCCGGCGGAGAGCACTCCGCCGCTGGAGACAGAATCGGCCCCGGAGACAGAGACGCCCGTACCGGAGACCACGCCTCCGGTGGAAGAGGACGGGCCTGTGACCGGCCTGGTGGCAGAGGGACCTGCGGTGGAGGAGAGCTGGTTCGCCGATGCGGTGTTCCTGGGCGATTCCCGCACCGACGGCCTGATGCTCTTCAGCGGGATCAAAAGCGCGACCTTTATTTCCCACCAGGGTCTGTCGGTGTTCAATATTGACGAGACTGACTGTATCGACCGGAACGGGGAGAAGGTGACCGTGCTGGAGGCCCTGGCAGATCAGCAGTTCGCCAAGGTGTATCTGATGCTGGGGGTCAACGAGCTGGGCTATCCCAGCGTCAAGAGTTTTCAGGACGCCTATGCCGAGTTGGTGGACCAGATCAGGGCGCTGGAGCCGGACGCCACGATCTACCTTCAGACCATTATTCCAGTCAATGAGACGGTAGGGGCGGAAAAGGGAATGTCGAAATACATCACCAATGCCCGGATCAAGGAGTACAATGCGGCCATCGCCCAGGTGGCCGAGGACAAGGACGTGGCGCTGGTGGACGTGGCCGAGGCTTTCTGGGATGAGAACGACTCCCTGCCGGCGGATTACACCAGCGATGGCGTCCACCTGACCCGGGCCGGCTATGTCCATTGGTTTGAATACCTCCAGACCCACACGGGGAGCAGCGGCGAAACAACGGCGGACCCGGTGCCCACGCCGTCGGAAGCGGTTCCGGCGGAGTCCGGAAGCTGATTCTCCGGAGAGAGCCGAACAGATAGAACGAAGGAAAGGAGTTGCTGGAATGAAGAGACGAATCGCCGCCGCGGCAGCCGCGCTGTGCCTGCTGCTGACGGGCTGCGGCAGTACGAACGGGGAGGAGCCCTACGACGCGCAGGATGTGCAGACCCTGCTGGAAGCGGAGCTGTTTTCCGAGTCTCTGGAGGAGGTGGACAGCAGCGTCCTTTACGGGCTGTATGGACTGGATGCCGGACTGATGAGCAGCAGCGTGGCCTATCTGTCTACCGGCGCCACGGCGGAGGAAGTGGCGCTGTTCATCCTGAACGACGCAGAGGATGCGGATACGGTCCAGACGGCCTGTGAAAAGCGGGTGACGGATCAGATCACCGCCTGTGAGAGCTATAACCCCGCCGAGGTGACCAAGCTGGAGGGCGCGGTGATCTCGGTGCGGGACAATACGGTACTGCTGGTGGTGGGACAGGACCCCGCCGCCGTGCGCGACGCTGTGGACAAGCTGTAATATAGGAATCAAAACAGGAGGGCATACCGCAGCGCGGTATGCCCTCCTGTTTACTTTGGGGAATCAGCGGTAGACCTGCGGCCGATCAGTGCGGCCCATGAGCCAGTCCACGGAAACATCAAAATAATCGGCAATTCGGGCCAGCGTCTGATAATGCGGCGTATTTCCATCTGCTTCCAACCGCTGATAATTGCGGTAGGCCAGCCCTAATTCTTGTGCCAGTTCCACCTGGGTAAGCTTGTGTTCCTTCCGTAATTGGCGGAGCCGGTCGTTGAAAATCATAGGAGACACATCCTTCGGAATATCCGCCTGGGACTGCGCCTGGCGCTGGCGGTACTGGACGGAGAGAACGCTCAATAGCGGTTGGCCCAGTCAGACAGCAGAAGCGCGGGCACCAGCCAGGCGAACAGAAACACCAGCAGCGCCGCCGGAGACAGAGACTGATAGGCGTCCACAAACGTGAGGTAGAAGGTGAGAATCAGCCCTACGCAGGAGCCCAGCACGGAGAACAGAGCGCCCAGCCGCACGGCGGTGCGCAGCCGCTTGGCGCCCACGGCCGCGTCGCAGTAGGGGCCCAGCCCCTCCCGGCACAGCACGGCCACGGTCACGCTGTCGTGCTCCTGCTCGTCGTCAGACAGCTCCAGCCGCCGGTCCACCGAGGGGAACTCCATCTTGTCCACGGGCAGCTTGAACTTCTGCCCCAGCAGGGAGGGGATGAGGTTGGGGTCCCGGGTGGCCAGCAGGGGCGCGATCTTATTGCGCATCAGGGTGGTCAGGCAGGGTGCCACGGCAGACTGCATGGCGTAGTGCAGGGCAAAGATTCCGGCCAGGTCGCCGTCAATGGCGCAGAATACGGCGTTTTTCACGTTCAGCCCCTGGGGCATGGCAATGTTCATCAGGTGCATGAAGGAGGCTGTGCCTACGATGACCTCCTGGCCGCGGATGACTCCGGTGATTCCGCCCTCATGGAAGCGCACGTCGGAGGCGGTGCGGTACATGGCGTTCTGAGCCTTCATCAGGTCGGAGAAGGGCTTTTCCAGGCCGCACTGGGCGCACCGGATCAGCGTGGAGGCATAGGCCACCACACGCTCGTTGGAGAAGTCGCCGAACACCTTGATACCGTTGAGCTTCACCGAGCCGGGCGGGAACAGGTCGGTGTCGGTGAGTACGATGCTTCCTTCGCCGCAGCGGTCGGCCCCGGCCCAGCCGGCCAGAGCAGCGCCGATCTTGCTCAGCCGCAGGGCCAGGTTGTGATAGGGCATCCCATAGGCCAGCAGGGCGGAGAAGGAGGAGACGCCAGTGAAGAGGGCGGAGGCCGCCCACAGGAATTGGGCGGGGACCTGACGGCCCACGGAGGCCAGCAGAGCCAGCAGCAGACAGGCCAAAATCAACAGCGGGGCGGCGATCCGGTAGACCTGCTGCACGCCGTCGGGCATCTGAATCTGACTGCCGAAGCCCTTCAGTGAGCCAGACCATTTGCAATAGCCGGGGCGGCCGCTCCATTTGTTGTCATCCAGGGTGACCACATAGGGGGAGCGGGCCTGGGCGGCAGTCCGGCAGGAGAGCCGGTCGCCCCGCTGCTTGTCCCAGCGGCCCCACAGGGCGAATACTAAAGTGAAGCAGACCGGAGCGGTATAGGGCAGCGTGTCCCCCCGGGTACCCCAGAGGGGCATGGTCAGCGCGTCGGCCAGGGTGAACAGCGCGGCCAGCGCGGCCAGCGTCTCGGCACAGGGCCGGGCGGTGAGCAGACGCAACAGGCCGGCCCCCAGCACGTCGATGCATAGCAACATAACGATGCCCAGCAGAATCGTCCCGCCCAGCAGGCGGATGGAGTAGTCCTCCCAGGGCAGCTGGGGCAGCGGCAGGCCGCAGGAGAGGTAGGCGCACAGCAGGGACAGGACCAGTCCAAAGCCCACCCGCAGGCGGGTGGACTTCACGCCCCGGCCATAGCGGGCAGCCAGGTCGGCGGGCGGAATGTCCTTGGGCGGCTTGGGGGGCGCCCGCTTCGGTTTGGGGCGGCGGGGCGCGTCTTCCGCTGGTGTCTCTTCCACGTCCACGCCGGGGATATACTGCTCGGCCTCCAGCTCCTCCGGCGTGGGCTCGGCCTGCTGGTACATCTGGTCGGCGTATTCCTCCGCCTGGCGGAACAGGCCCCGCACCTTCTGGGACAGGGCAAAGGTTAGGCTTTCCGGCGGCAGGTCAATGATCTCCGCCGTTTTTTTGGGCTCCTGCGGCGGTTCCTCCGGCGGGGAGTGCTTCGGTCGGGCAGCAGACCGCCGGCCTGAGCGGCCGGCCCCGGGGGACGGAACGGACGGGACAGGCTCCGGGCCGCCGGGCAGATTTTCCGCCTCCTCTGCTTCCTCCGGCGGACGCCTGGTCCGCTCCGTGGGGAAGGGAACCACCCGGTTCCGGCTGGCGTTGCGGGAGGAGGAAAATTCCGAGAGGATCTCCTCCACGGAGTATTCCGAGCCGTCCGTCTGGTGTGTATTCAATTTGTCGTCGCGGTCGTCGGACACGGAAATCCCTCCAGAGCGTGGAACAGAATCGGGGCAGCGGGGCAGCGGGGCAGCGGTCAGCCCAGCCGCTGGCGCACGGCCTCATAGAGCACCACCGCGGCGGCGGCGCTGGCGTTCAGGGAGTTGACCTGGCCCCGCATGGGGATGGAGACCAGAAAATCGCACTGCTCCCGGACCAGACGGCCCATGCCGTCGCCCTCGGAGCCGATGACGATGGCCGCGGCGCCCTTCAGGTCGGCGTCGTACAACGGGGTGGTCCCGTCGGCCGCGGTGCCGAAGACCCACAGCCCCTCCCGCTTGAGCTCCTTGAGCAGAGCGGGCAGATTGGGCACCCGGGCCACCGGCAGATAGGAGACCGCCCCGGCGGAGGTCTTGCCCACCACGGCGGTCAGTCCGGCGGAGCGGCGCTTGGGGATGATGACCCCATGGGCGCCGGCGGCCTCGGCGGTGCGGATGACCGCACCCAGATTGTGGGGGTCGGAGAGCTCGTCACAGACCACCACCAGGGGCGGTTCCCCTTTTTCCCGGGCGGCGTTTAGAATGTCCTCCACTGTGGCATACTCACGTACAGCGGCTATGGCGATCACGCCCTGGTGGGCGTGGGTGCGGCTCATGCCGTCCAGCTTGCGCCGGTCGGCTTCCACCACCACGATTCCCTTGTTCCGGGCGGTGGAGGCGATATGGCCCAGGGTGGAGTCGGTCTCCCCTCGGGCCAGGTAGATCTTGTCAATGGACGTGCCGGCCCGCAGGGCCTCGATGACTGCGTTGCGGCCCTCGATAAGGCCGTCGGCCCCGGCGTCCGGTTGGTTACGGTGTTCCTCCCGCATAGCGGACCTCCTGCATACATAAATAGGAATAAACCGAATAAAACGGCGTCTCCGCGCAGGCGGGCCGGCGGTCCGCGGACCGCCGCGCCCGGCGCAGGATGACCTTATTGTAACACAAACGCCGCGGGAGAGAAAGAGGAACCGCATGGTTTGTCACAGAAAGTTTACAGCCTGTGCGGGGGCGTTTCTTGTTTTTTCACAAATTTTGTGGTACAATGGGCACTACGTATGGAATAACAGGAGGCCGCGGCGCTCCGGAACTCCGCGCCCGTACAAGGCCATACGCAGGTCCGGAAGGAAGGAGAGTTGAAATGCCAGCTCCCAATAATAATCAAAACAATAAGAAAAACGACAGCGGGAACAAGAAAAGCACCATAGGGTTCCTGTCCATTATTTTGTGGGCTCTCGTCTTTGTCATGCTGATGAACACCTGCACCGGCGCGGTGCGCAATGCCAGTACCATCGAAGTGTCCTACGGCACCTTCCGCCAGTGGATCGTGGAGGGCTATGTGGAAGCGGTGGACATGAGCTCCAGCTCCTACACCTTTACGCTCAAAGCGGGGGCGGCCCCGCTGGAGGAGATCACCAATGCGATCACCCAGGAACTGAGCGACGAGCAGCGGCGCCTGCTGGAGAACCTGCTCAACACCGATGTGGAGTCCGTGGCGCAGGATACGGCCAATTCCCTGCGGTTTGTGACCGCACCCCTGCCGGTATCCGACCTGGGCCTGATTCAGCTGATGGCCGACCACGGGGTGGATGCCAGCGCCGAGCTGGTCAGCGAGTCCACCTATCTGCTCTCCATGCTGGCCAGCTATGTGCTGCCGGTACTGATCATGGTCGTGGCGATGATCTTCATTTACCAGTTCATCTTCAAGAAGATGGGCTCCGGCGGCATGGGCGGCCTGGGCGGCGTGGGCAAGGCCAACGCCAAGGTCTACGTGGAGAAAAAGACCGGCGTCACGTTCCGGGATGTGGCCGGCCAGGATGAGGCCAAAGAGTCCCTCCAGGAAATCATCGACATGCTCCACAACCCCCAGAAATACACCGAGATCGGCGCCAAGCTGCCCAAGGGCGCTCTGCTGGTGGGCTCTCCCGGTACTGGTAAGACCCTGCTGGCCAAGGCCGTGGCCGGAGAGGCCGGCGTGCCCTTCTTCTCCATCAGCGGCTCCGACTTCGTGGAGATGTTCGTAGGCGTGGGTGCGTCCCGTGTCCGTGACCTGTTTAAGGAGGCCGCCAAAATGGCCCCCTGCATCATCTTCATCGACGAGATCGACACCATCGGCAAATCCCGTG
>DXYV01000022.1 GCA_019415645.1 Clostridiales bacterium | reverse complement strand
TGTGCTGGGTGATGCCGCCGGCCTCGCCGGAGACCACGTTGGCGTGGCGGATATAATCCAGCAGCGAGGTCTTGCCGTGGTCTACGTGGCCCATGACCACCACCACGGGGGCGCGGGGCACCAGATCCTCTTCCTTATCCTCGGTGGTGTCGATGAGCTTCTCCTCGATGGTGACGACCACCTCTTTTTCCACCTTGCAGCCCATCTCCTCGGCGATGATGGCGGCGGTCTCATAGTCGATCACATCGGACAGAGAGGCCATGACGCCGTTCTTGATCAGGCACTTGACCACCTCGGCGCCGGTCTTTTTCATGCGGGAGGCCAGCTCGCCCACCGCGATCTCATCGGGAATGAGCACCTTCACCGGCGTCTTTTTGATAATCTCCATCTGGAGGCGGCGCATCTTGTCCTGCTCCTCCTGACGGCGCTTATTGCCGAAGTTGTTGTTCCGCCGCTGATTGCGGCCCTGGAACTTCTGCTTGCCGGTCTGCATCCGGTTAGCCTTATCGGGCGCCAGGTCCTCCAGGCGCTGGTCGTATTTCTCCAGATTCACATTGCCGCTCTTGCGGGTGTCCACCACCTTCTTGGCAGGCACCACCCGGCTGCCCGAAGCGGGCTGATTCTGGTTTTGATTCTGGTTTTGGGGCTTGCCGCCGCCCTGCTGGGGCTTATTCTGGGCCGGCTGCTTGCCGCTGGGCTGCGCGGCGCTCGGATTCTGAGCCGGCTGCTTGTTGTTCTGGGGCTTGGCGCCGGCTGCGGGCGCGGCGGGCGCCTGCGCGGACTTGGGCTCATGGTACACATCGGCAAAAATGCTCTCGATGCTCTCCACCTGGTGGGTCTGGGTCAGGCGCTCGAATACAATGGCCAGCTCCTGATCCGTCATGACCTGCATATTGTTTTTGGGCGCGGCGGTATAGTTCGCCATGATCTCCGCGATCTCCTTGGGCTGCATTCCAAGGTCTTTGGCAACTTCTCGAACTCGATATTTCACAAGGCTCAAACGGGCCACCTCCATTATTCACTTACTGCATTGTTTCCTCTTCTGCTTTCCGGACCGGCACTTCCGGCCGCCGGTCAGCGTTCCCGGGGCGGAGTCGCCCACGGCTTGCGTTTGCCGCGGCGGACGTTTCGGGCGTGGGCCGCCTGCTCCTTCTGACGCTGGAGCGTCTTGGCGGCTGCCTCCGCCAGCTGTGCGGCGGCGGTTCCAAACCCCTCCGGGTCCTCCCGCGCCAGCTTTTCCAACAGGCTGGCGGCCATTCCGTTGTCCGTAATGGCCAGCATGGCGCAGGATGTGCGGCCCAGCTGCCAGCCCAGCTCCGCCTTGGAAAAGGGCGCCGTCACACAGGGCGCCTTCGCCGTCTGGCTGAACTGCTGCGCCCGGCGGACGGTGTTCTCCGCCGCGTCGCTGGCCAACAGGACCACCTTGGCGTGACGGGCCCGGCAGGCTGCGCCCACCGGCTCCTCACCGATCTCCAGCTTCCCGGCCTTATGGGCCAGACCCAGGAGACCCAGGGTGTTACTTGTCACCGCCGTCACCTGCTTTCAGTTCCTCCTCCAGGGCCGCGTAGACCTCCGGTGGCATGGGGGCGGAAAAGGCCCGTTCCAGAGCCTTGGATTTTTTCACTTTCGCCAGGCAGGCCGGGTCAGGACACACATAGGCGCCCCGGCCGGGCTTCTTTCCCCGGAAATCCAGGGAGACCTCGCCCTCGGGGGAACGCACCACCCGAATGAGCTCCTTTTTCGGTTTCATCTCCCGGCACCCCAGACACTGGCGCATGGGAATCTTTTTCGGCATGGATCACGCTCCTCCTCTCTGCCTTACTCGGCCGCAGGCTCCTCCACCGGCTCCTCGGCGGCCGGCGTTTCGGGCTCCAGCGGCGCCTCCGTCTCGTCCACGATCTCCTCCTCGGGGGGTTCGGGGGCGCTGACGGGACGGATGTCGATCTTAAATCCGGTCAGCTTGGCGGCCAGGCGGGCATTCTGCCCCTCCTTGCCGATGGCCAGGGAGAGCTGGTCGTCGGGCACGATGACCCGGCAGCTCTTGCCGTCCTCGGCGGGGATGACCTCCACCACGTCGGCGGGGGACAGGGCCGCCGCCACATACTGGGCCGCGTCGTCAGAATACTTGACGATGTCCACCTTCTCGCCCCGCAGCTCCTCCACGATGGCGTTGACCCGCTGGCCCCGGGGGCCGACGCAGGCGCCGATGGGGTCCACGTTCTCATCCTCGGACCAGACCGCCAGCTTGGTGCGGCTGCCGGCCTCCCGGGCAATGGACATGATCTCTACCGTGCCGTCGTAGATCTCGGGCACTTCCAGTTCAAACAGACGCTTGACCAGGCCGGGATGGGTGCGGGAAATCAGCACCTGCGGCCCGCGGGTGGAGCGGCGCACCTCCACCACATAGACCCGCAGGCGGTCGCCTTCATGGACGACCTCGCCCTTGACCTGCTCGCCGGGGGCCAGGAAGGCGTCGGTAAACTCCCCGCCGCTGGTGATGCGCAGGGAGACCGCGCCGGAGCGGGGGTCGATGCGGGTGACCGTACCGGTGAGAATCTCGTGCTCCTTGGAGGAGAATTCGTCAAAGACCATGCCGCGCTCGGCCTCCCGCATGCCCTGGATGATGACCTGGCGGGCGGTCTGGGCGGCGATGCGTCCGAAGTTTTTGGGCTTGATCTCAATGCGCAGCACATCGCCCAGCTCGGCGTGGGGCAGGGCCTTGCGCGCGTCCTCCAGAGACATCTCGGTGTAGGGGTTATCCACCGACTCCACCACGTCCTTTTTGACGAACATGCGCACCTCGCATTTGTCCTTGTTCGCCTCCACCACCACATTGTCGGTGATGCCCTCGTGGTCCCGCTTGTAGGCGGCCACCAGCGCCTGGGTGATCTTTTCGAGCATATAGCTCTGAGGGATTCCCTTTTCCTTTTCGATCAGCTCGATGGCGGTGAAAAATTCCTTGCCGTCCAGCTCGTTGCTTTTCGCCGTGTCTTTCTTCTTTGCCATTTCGATTCTCCTTACTTCCTTCTCGCTCAAAACGTCACATGCAGCTTGACCGCCGCGACATCCGGCTTGGGGAAGGTCGTCCCGGCCACGGTCACGTCGCCGTTGTCATACCCCTCCAGCACGCCGGTGAATTCCTTTTGTCCGTCCCGGGCCCGGTAGAGCTTCACATCCACCGTCTGGCCCATGCAGGCGACGAAGTGCTCCGGCTTTTTCAGGGCCCGCTCCAATCCGGCAGAGGACACCTCAAAGGTATAGCTTCCCTCGATGGGGTCGGCTTCATCCAGCAGATCAGACACCACGCGGCTGATGGCCTCGCAGTCGTTGATGGACATGCCCTCCGCCTTGTCGATATACAGGCGCAGGAACCACTCGCCCGCCTCCTTGACGTACTCCACGTCCCACAGGGTGCAGCCGTGTTCCTCCACCACCGGCGCGGCCAGTGCGGCCACGACCTCCGTTACCTTTGCCATCTGCCTTCCTCCTCTGTCGTACCAGGTCCCGGGCCCATCTGCCCGAAAGAAAAGAGCGGGGCGCAAGCCCCACTCTTGTTTTACCTACTCTTACGGTACCACTATATCATATCAATTCCGGAAATGCAAGCCTTTTCCTTCTGGGATACGGTATTTTTTCCTGGAGCCTCACGGCTCACTCTCCACCACGATGTTGTCGGTGCCGTTGCGCTCAAACTCGTCGATGTAGGCGTCGATCCGCCGGGTCAGCTCGTCGTAGTTGCTCTCGTCGATGGGCACATCGTCCATGTCCCGGCGGGCCAGGTCCTCGGCCAGGATCTCAAAAAAGACGTTGTTCTCATAGTCCATAATGGCCTCGTGGATGCCGCCCTCGGCGAACGCCCGGGAGGGAATGACCTCGCCCAGATAATCCTCGGCGAGAATGCGCATGCCTTCCTCCCGCGCTTTTGCAAAGAGAAGACTCTCCACCTCGTCATAGTCCTTGATTCGGTCCTCGCCGCGGGTGGAATTGAGCACCCAGTTGCCGATATAGACCATATCCAGCAGACGGCGCAGCTGCTTCTTGCTCAGTTCGATGTTCATAAGGTACTCACTCCTTTAGAGGATTCCATACCGGAAGGCCCTCCCGGTACAGTCCATTGTAAGCGCTGGACCGGCCCGGGGTGAACCGCCCTCCATGCCTCCTATTATACCCCGAAGTTTCCCGCTGTCAATGGACATACTGCTGGAACTGTCCGCATAGATATAGGGGCAAGGAACCCGCGTGCGGCGGGCCGGCGGCCCGCTCGCCGGCTTCCGGCCGCACTTACCAGGTCGAAAGGAATGGTCAACCATGCAGACGGAACGAAATCAGAACCAAATTTTTCTGCGGGGCTTCGTCGCCGAAGAGCCCCGCTTCTCCCACGAGAGCCACGGCACGGAGTACGAGACCTTTCCCCTGTCGGTGCCCCGGCTGTCCGGCGCGGCCGACCGGCTCAACGTGCTGGCCGACCGCGCCACGCTGGCCGCGCTGGATCTGGCGGCGGGCGACAAGGTGGAGCTGACCGGCGAGGTGCGCTCCTTCAATAACCGCAGCGGAACGGGCAGCCGGCTGGTGATCTCCGTGTTCGCCCGCACGCTGGTCCACGCCGAGGGGGACCCCGTCAACGAGCTGGTGCTGGCCGGCGCCCTGTGCAAGGAGCCCCGCTGCCGGCGCACCCCCCTGGGCCGGGACATCTGCGACATGCTGCTGGCGGTCAACCGCCGCTACGGCCGTGCCGATTACCTGCCCTGCATCGCCTGGGGCTCTCTGGCCCTGGCCTGCGGCGAGCTGTCCGTGGGCGCGCGGCTGCACCTGGAGGGCCGCCTGCAAAGCCGCGTCTATCACAAGGAGGAAAACGGCGTCCGGGTCCCGCACACTGCCTATGAGGTCTCCATTATGACTCTGACGACCGAGCCCGAGTGCGGTAGCCAACGGTAACACAGACTCCGTTTTCGTCATTTTATACTTTTTTGTTGTTACTCTTCGAAATATTTTATACATTACGTCTAAAATATGAAGGAGATTTTCAGAAAAAACTTGCAGTGAAAATTATTTTTCTTTCCTGTATAATGTTGGCAGCAGGTGATAAACGAAAGGCATATGCCTTTCGTGCTCCATGTACATGGAGCACGACGCGCGCAAAAGAAAGGATGAAGGCCCGTGAAAAAAAGTTGGAAACGAAGTCTCTCCCTGTTCCTGTCCGCCGTTCTGGCGGGCTCGCTGCTGCCCGCCGCAGCCCTGGCCGAAGAGGCCGCGCCCCAGCCCCTGGCGGATACGCCGGAGTATGAGTATGTGGAGGTGACAGGAGCTCTGGAGGAAAATGGCGTATATGCGATTTTCTATGATGGCTCCAACAGCCACAGTCTCCTATATCACAAGGGCACCGGGACTAACACCGACCAAATCAGCGGTACGGTCAATGACGACGGACGTCTCTCTATCGACACAAATGCCGGCTGGACCGATGACAATGCGCTCTGGAAATTTGAATCCAATGAGGGCGAGACTTTCTCACTGAAAAATGTTGCGACGGGCTACTATCTGGATCTGAGCCAGTCCTCCGCAGGGAGTGCGGCAGACAAAGCCAAAGTCTCCCAAGAAAAAACAGAAGCCAACGCTTTGACGATTACCCGCGGCGAAAATGGCTATACGGTTCAGGGCACCTATGCATTGATGCATCTCGATGTGGGAAGTGGGAATAAATGGTTTTATAGTGCTGAGGCGACCGAGGGTGAAGCCACCGAGTTCCGCATTTTCCAGCAGACCGAAGTAACCGACCCAGTAGACCCGGAGCCCGAGGAGCCCGCGACCGGCGCGCCGGAGATTCCCGGCTACACCCAGTACACGTCGGAGACCCTGGACCCCTCCAAATACTATCTCATCGTTACCGAGGACAGCGACGGTAATCTGTATGCGCTGTACGCCAATGCGACCGGTGCAGGTGCGTCTCCTGGTTCCTTGAACCTCTCCGGATCCTCAACTGCTCAGCTTGACATTCAAGAAGAATCCATTACCGCCGCTTATTTGAATACCGGCGAGACAATTTCTGTGTCTAGTCTTCACTTTTTTGTAGAAGAAGGAACATCCGCCGGAACCTATGCGTTCCGTTCCAACGGCTATTATCTGAATTTGAACAGTTCCATGTTTACCACTAGCGCATCCTATATGCAAGTCAGCGTGCGCGATTCGGAGGAAAACAGCTATTTCCTCAAAGCAGCATCTACCAGCCGCTGGCTGAGCTTCAATTTGAAAGGGGACGGCGACGGTTATTTTGATAGCTACAATACTGACTTCTGGGGACCGAACAGCCAGTCTTCTTGCCACTATCCGATTTATCTTTATACAAATGACTCCCTTACTGTCAAAGCCGATACCGCAGGGCTAACCGCCGCTATTACAAATGCCGAAGCTTTGAATCCTACTTTATACACGGATGCTTCTTGGGCTTCTCTTCAAACCATACTGGAAGAGGCCAAAAGCCTTTTAGAAACCGATAATGCTACGCAAAGCACAATCGACCAGATGACAGACAAACTGACCTCCGCTATCGCCGCTCTGGAATACGTAGTCGCACCTCCCGCTGAGCTGCCTACGGCAACTGTATATCAGGAGGTCACCGGCGAACTGGAGGACAACGGCGTTTATGCCATTCTCTACGATGGCACCAGCAACGGCAGCCTTCTCTACCACAATGGGGCCGGCTCCCAGACCGACCAGATTGGCGGTTCTGTCGGAGTAGATGGCACGCTCTCTATTGATACCGGCTCCAACTGGACCGATAAAAATGTGCTCTGGACGGTAAAGATCGCCGACGGCGGCTATACCCTCCAAAACGTAGACACCGGCTACTATCTGAACTTGAATGCCGCCAACAGCCGGGCCCAGGTTTCCACCGATCCGGCCGTCGTGAGCGTAACGGCAGAGGACGGCCGCTACACCATCACCAACAGCACTCTGGCCCTCTGCCATGGCGCGACCGGGCAGTATTACATTGCTGAGGAAACCGCCGCCTCCCTCCGCTTCTTCAAGATGACCGAGGTGGAACCCGAGCGCTCAGACGGTACGGTTCCCTCCGGCACCAGCCAGGGTCAGCCCTTTGTGAAGGCCGACACCGGGAGCAACTACTTCCGCATCCCCTCTCTCATCACCCTGGACAACGGCTGGATCGTCGCCACCGCCGACATCCGCTGGCGCACCAGCGGCGACGCTGCCAACAACTTGGACACCATCGTGTCCATCTCCAAGGACGGCGGCGAGACCTGGGAGTGGGAGGTCGTCAACTACTTTGACGACATGAGCAATACTTTGACTGGTTCGTACAGCGCCTGTTTCATTGACCCCTCCGTCATCCAAGCCTCTGACGGCACCGTCCATATGGTGGTGGACGCCTGTCCTTCTTATACCGGTCTGTTCAACTCCAATATGGGTTATGAAAGCTCCGGCTTTGACGCGCAGGGCCGGATGATCGTGGCCCTGGCCGCCGCCGACGGCGATGCCCCCACTGATCCCAACGCCTACGGCTACTATGTGGACATCAACAACCCCTCCGCCGGCCAGACCATTTCTGTGGACGGCGAGGACGTGACACTCTACCCCATCTGTTCCTATACCGACGACAGCGAGACCGGTTACTTCGTGGACGCCTATCTGGACCTCTACTATGAAAACGGCGGCGCGGTGGAAGCAGTCTACTGCGTCCAGCTCAATGGCTCCGTGGCCGTCCAGAGCAATCTGTTCTACCGCCAGTCCCAGTGGAAGGCCTATCCGGTGTTCTACATCATGCACCGCTCCGCCACCGTTACCGAGGACGGCCTGGAGTGGAGCGAGCCCCAGTTCCTGGACATCAAGCTCAGCTCCAACGAGGCCTTCACCGGCGTCTGCCCCGGCCGCGGCACTGTGGCTATGGTGGACGGCGTAGAGCGCATCCTCTTCCCGCTGTATGACAACCAGACCGGCACCGAGCTGGCCAGCGTCATTTACTCCGACGACGGCGGCCAGACCTGGACGCGCGGTAGTCGGGCCAATCAGCTCAACGGCACCGGCAAATCCAGTGAGTCCCAGATCGTGGTCCTGCCCGACGGAAACCTGCGCATGTACTCCCGCAACACCATCAACTACATCAGCTACGCCGATTCCACCGACGGCGGTAAGACCTGGGGTGCCTATCAGCAGGACCTGGATCTGTACACCAAGAACCCCGGCAACGGCTGCATGGTCTCCTTTATCAACCTGGACGGCACTCTCACCAGTCCCGATGGCTCCGTCTACAAGAATCTGATCCTGGCCTCCTACCCCGTGACACAGCGCAGCGAGGGCGTGGTGCGCATCGGCTCCATCGACGCGGAGACCAACGAGGTGACCTGGCTCAACGACGATGAGGTTCGCTTCTCCGGCTCCGGCGGCTACGCCTACTCCTGCCTGACCCAGCTGGCCAGTCTGGATACCTTCGGCCTGCTCTACGAGTACGACAACACCACTGGCACCATCGGCTATGTGGCCCTCACCGTCACTGACCTGCTGGGCGAGGATTGGACCCTGGCCGGCGATGAGTACACCATCACCTATCAAATCACCGGCGACTACTTCGCTGATGACGCTTACGCGACCCAGACCGTCCGCGCCGGCGAGACCGTCACGGCCCTGGCTGCGCCCGTCCAGAGCGGCTACACCTTCCACGGCTGGACCGGCGTTCCCGAGATCATGCCCGGCCACGACGTGACTGTCACCGGCTACTTCACCCGGGATAGCAGCGGAGTAATCATCCCCACCCCGCCGGTCACCACCACTCCGGATGAGGACGAAGAGGAGATTGGCGACGAGGACACCCCGCTGGCTGAGCTGCCCTTTACGGATGTGGCTGCCGACGCCTGGTATGCCGACGCCGTGGCCTACGCGGTGGAGCACGGTCTGATGAACGGCACCTCGGCGAGCACCTTCAGCCCCCTCATGACCACCGACCGGGCCATGATCGTCACCATTCTGTACCGTCTGGAGGGCGAGCCCGCCGTTACCGGCACGTCCGCCTTCTCCGATGTGGCCGACGGTCAGTGGTACACGGACGCGGTGATCTGGGCGGCTGACAACGGCATCGTCACCGGCTATGACACCGGCGCTTTCGGCCCCGGTGACACCATTACCCGCGAGCAGATGGCGGCCATTTTGTACCGCTATGCCAGCTACAAGGGCTATGACGTGACGGCCTCCGCCGACCTGTCCGGCTACGCCGACCAGGCACAGATCAGCGGCTATGCCCTGACCGCCATGCAGTGGGCCAACGCCGAGGGCCTGATCACCGGCACGTCCGACTCGACCCTCACGCCGGGCGGCTCCGCCACCCGCGCTGAGGCGGCCACCATCCTCATGCGCTTTGCCCAGAGCACAGAAGGCTGATTTTTTACAAGTTGCTCCTGTTTCAAACAATACCGAGGGGCGGCCGGGTATCCGGCCGCCCCTCGGTATTCTTCTGGTTTCAGGCTGCCGGATTGCCCCCCAGCCCGGCGCGTTTCAGCGCCCGTTCGATGGCCTTGGCCAGCAGCGGCGCACAGACAATGGCGACCACTGCATTGAAGATGGTAGCAGGGAGCTTGGCGACCACGGTCAGGGCCGCGGCCTGTGCGGTCAGGCCGTCCACCAGCAGACCGTTGTAGAAGAAGCTCTTGGCCAGATAGACCACGGCATAGGCCACTGCGGCGGCGACGGTCGCGGCCGCGTTGCGGGGCAGGCTCTCCCCCCGACGTCCCCCTGACCAGGCGATCAGACCGGCCACCACGCCATACAGTCCCTTGGTCAGGAACGTGATCCAGCACTCCGAGAGATAGAGGGGGTTGGTCATATCAAACAGGGCCGAACCCACGGCGGAGGCCAGACCGCCGCCCACCGGTCCCAGCAGGATTCCCGACAGGGCGCACATAATATTGCCCAGATGAAAGGCTGTGTTTCCCGCAATGGCGATGGGCAGGGTGATCCGCGCCCACGAACCCACAAAGACCAGGGCCGCCATCAGCGCTCCCAGAACCAGCCTGCGCGTCTTGTCATGCGTCATTTCCATCAAAATCGTCTCCTCTTGACGAAGCTTTGGCTTTGCTCTATTATAATGCGTACTGAACAAAGCCGCAAGCCTTGAAAACCAAGGCTTTCAAGGCCAAACAGCTTTGTTCGGGTGCAAGGTTTTTAAGCGAAATCGCTCAAAAACCTTGCACCATCTCCTGATGTGGTGTGCCACATCAGGAGATATACGCATTGAAACAAGGACTAAATTTCATCGAAACGGCTCAAAAAGTCGTTTTGATGAAATTACGCGGCAGCCGCCGCGTGAATAAACCGCGCTGCGGTTTATTCAGCAGACCTTATTATACGGTTATCTGGACCGATTGATAGTGCCAGTTTCCGACTTTTTTACAAGGTCAGTTTGGAGGCTCCCATGAACGAATTTGCCCTGACGCTCAATTTTGACCACAGCTCTCCCCTCTACCGCCAGCTCTACCGCGCCCTGGTGGAAGAGATTCAAAGCGGCCGCCTGGCCCCGGGCGCCCGCCTGCCCTCCAAGCGGCAGCTGTGCGCCCATCTGGGCGTCAGCATGTCCACCGTAGAGACCGCCTACGGCATTCTGGCCGCCGAGGGGTATATTCAGGCCCGGCCCCGGTCCGGCTACCGGGTATGCGATTTGCTGACCCTGACCCCCGTCCAGGCGGAACAGGCCGCGTCCCCGTCTGTGCCGTCTCCGCCGCCAGAGCCCGCCTGGGACTATGTGTTCTCCACCGGCGCGGTGGATACGTCGGTATTCCCCTTCTCCTCCTGGGCCAAGATCACCAAAGAGGCGGTCTATCAAAATCCCGACCTGCTCCAGCGCGGCCATCCTCAGGGGGATCTTCCCCTGCGTCAGGCCCTGCGGGATCTGCTCCACCAGTACCGCGGGGTGCTCTGTCAGCCGGATCAGATCATCGTGGGGGCCGGCATGGACTACCTGCTGGGACTGCTGATGCAGCTGCTCCCCGCCGACGCGGGCGTGGCGCTGGAGGACCCCGGCTATCCCGCCGCCTTCGACACGGTGGTCCACTCCGGCCGCCGGCCCCTGCCCGTGCCCGTGGATGAGCAGGGCATCTCCCCCGACGCGCTGGAACGTTCCGGCGCGCTGGTAGCCCATGTGACGCCCTCGCATCAGTTCCCCCTGGGGGTGACCATGCCCATGGCCCGCCGGACCCAGCTGCTCCGCTGGGCCTATGCCCGGGAGGACCGCTTTGTGCTGGAGGACGACTATGACAGCGAATTCCGGTATGCCTCCCGGCCCATTCCCGCCCTCCAGGGACTGGACCGCCGTGGCAAGGTCGTCTACTTCGGCACCTTCAGCCGCTCCATCGCCCCCTCCATCCGCGTGGCCTATCTGATTCTCCCCCCCGCCCTGCTGGAGCGCTACCGGCAGCTCTTCCCCCGCGCCGCTTCCACGGTCTCCCGATTTGAACAGGAGGCCCTGCGGCGTTTCCTCACCGGCGGGCAATACGCCGGGCACCTGCGTCGGGTGGGCAATTTGTACCGGCGTCGGTGCGCCCGGCTCACGGAAGCGCTCCTTGCCATTCCGGGGGCGCAGGTCTCAGGGGCGGACGCGGGGCTGCACTTTCTCTTCACCCTTCCCCGGTTTTCCGAGGCGGAGCTGGTGGAGCGCGCGGCGGCGCAGCGGGTGCGGGTCCACGGCCTATCCGAATACTGCCACGGGTCCTGTCCCAAGCCCTCCACCCTGGTGCTGGGCTACGCCGGTATGGACGACGACGCGCTTCTGACCGCGGCCGCCCGCCTGCGGGAGGCTTACGCCTGACTTGAAACAGCCGTCGAAATCCGTTATACTACGTCCAGAGACTCCGCAGCGCCAAACTTGAGAGAAAGGCGGCATCGCCCGTGAAACGACCCGTTCTGAAAATTTCCTACAACGCTCCGGTCACCCTGACCTTCGCCCTGCTCTGCCTGCTGGCGCTGGCCCTGAACGGCCTGACCGGCGGCTGGACCACCAGCCACCTGTTCTCGGTCTACCGCTGCTCCCTGGCCGATCCCCTGGCCTTTGTGCGCTTTTTCGGCCATGTGCTGGGCCACGCCAACCTCTCCCATCTGGTGGGCAATCTGGGCCTGATGCTGGTATTGGGCGCCGGGCTGGAGGACCGGTACGGCAGCTTCTCCGTGTTCTGGGCCATCGTGTTCACCGCGCTGGTCTCCGGGCTCATCCACTTTGTATTCTTCCCCGGCACCGCTCTGCTGGGCGCCTCCGGCGTGGTGTTTATGATGATTTTGCTCTCCGCCTTCGGCGGCATGAAATCGGGCACCATCCCCCTGACCCTGATTTTTGTCTTTCTCTTTTATCTGGGCGGCGAACTGTGGGACGCCATTTTCGTCCAGGACGACGTCTCCCAGCTGACCCATATCATCGGCGGTCTGTGCGGCACCCTGATCGGATTCTGGCGGGGCAGTCGGCACCATTGACCCATCCCGTCAAAACAAAGACCGCCCGCTGCCACAGGCAGCGGGCGGTCTTTGTCTGTCGAAACATGAACTAGCGTGCAGGAAAATAGACCACACTCGCAAGAGGAAAGGCCCTCGGAGGAGTTTTGCCGCCTTCAGGTGGTAAAATCCAATCAAAATCCGTCTTTTCCGGGGTCATGCGCCTCGGAAAAGGCTCTGCTCTGCCCACAAGTACACGTTCCGGGGGCCCAAACAAAGCCCAGCGAAGCGGGTTTGTTTGGGAGAGGAGGGACAAGGGAGCGGAGCGAGAAATGCCCTCCGGGCGTTGCGAGCGGTGCGGACTTTGGCCCGACGACGCAGCGTGCCGTCTGTTTGATTCTTCAGCCTTTAGTTCTGGCTCAGCTTTTCCCGCAGGGCGGTGTTCACCGCCTTGGGATCGGCCTTGCCCTTGAGCTGCTTCATGACCTGGCCCACCAGGAAGCCGAAGGCCTTCTCCTTCCCGTTTTGGAAATCGGCCACCGACTGCGGATTGGCGACCAGCACCGCCTCCACTGTCCGGTCGATCAGCCCGGTATCGTGAATCTGCTCCAGGCCATGCTCTTTCACATAGGCGTCCACGTCGCCGTCGTCTGCAAACACAGCGTCGAACACCTTGACGGCGGTGTTGCGGTTGAGCTTTCCCTCGTCCACCAGCGCCAGCAGCCTGGCCAGGGTCCCCGGCGTCAGCTGCATCTGGGCCGGCTCCAGGGCGTGCTCCTTCAGCTGGCGCAGCACCTGCCCCATGATCCAGTTGGACGCCGTTTTGGGCTCCGCCCCCAGCGCGACCGTCTCCTCAAAGAAGTCGGCCAGATGCTTGTCGGCGGTGATCATTTCCGCGTCATAGGCGGGCAGACCCAGCTGACTCTGATAGCGGGCGCACTTCTCCGGTGCCATCTCCGGCTGGCTGGCCCGGTAGGCGGCCAGCTGCTCCTCCGTGATCTCAATGGGCGGGAGGTCGGGCTCCGGGAAATAGCGGTAGTCCTGTGCGTTCTCCTTGGAACGCATGGCATAGGTGGCGTCCTTGTTCTCGTCCCAGCGGCGGGTCTCCTGAATCACCCGCTTGCCCTCCTCGATGCGCTCGATCTGCCGCTGGGCCTCGTAGTCGATGGCCCGGGCGATGGCCTTGAAGGAGTTCAGGTTCTTCATCTCCGTGCGGATCCCCAGCTCCTCCGATCCGGCGGGGCGCACCGACAGGTTCACGTCGCACCGCAGGGAGCCCTCCTGCATCTTGCAGTCGGATACCCCCAGGTACTGGAGGGTGGAACGCAGCTTCTCCAGGTAGGCGATGACCTCCTCGGCGCTGCGGAAATCGGGCTCGGTGACGATCTCGATCAGGGGGACGCCGCAGCGGTTGTAATCCGCCCTGGTCTGGTCGATCCAGGGGTCATGGACCAGCTTGCCCGCGTCCTCCTCCATGTGCAGCTCGTGGATTCGGACGGTCTTTTCCACCCCGCTCTCCGTGCGGATGGGCACCGCTCCGTTCCGGCCGATGGGCAGATAGAGCTGGCTGATTTGGTAGGCCTTGGGCAGATCTGGATAGAAGTAGTTTTTCCGGTCAAATTTTGTGCTGCGGGTGACGTCGCAGTTCAGCGCCAGGCTGGCCTTGACCGCATACCCCAGCACTTTTTCGTTGAGCACCGGCAGCGTGCCCGGCATTCCGGTGCAGACCGGACAGCAGTGAGTATTGGGATCCCCTCCGAACTGCGTGGTGCAGGAACAGAAAATTTTCGTTTTGGTGGCCAGCTCCACATGGGTCTCCAGGCCGATGACCATTTCCCACGTCATGCGGGTTCTCCTCCCTTCGTCTCCGGTGTCCGCGTATGCCAATCCGTGTCCAGCTGATAGGCGTGGGCCGCCCGCAGCACGGTCCGGTCGCCCAGGGCCGGCCCGATGAGCTGGGCGCCGATGGGCATGCCCTGCCCGTCAAAGCCGCAGGGCATGGACAGACCGGGCAGACCGGCCAGGTTTACCGACACGGTGTAGATGTCGCTCAGGTACATCCGGAGAGGGTCGCTGAGGCTCTCCCCCAGCTTGGGAGCCGTGGCGGGCGCCACGGGGGTCAGCAGCAGATCATAGTTTCGGAAGGCCTCTTCAAAGGCGTTTTTGATGACCGCCTTGACCTGAAGCGCCTTCTTGTAGTAGGCGTCATAGTAGCCGGAGGACAGCACGAAGGTCCCCAGCAGAATCCGCCGCTTCACCTCGGCGCCGAAGCCCTCGGTGCGGGTCTTTTGATACAGGTCGGTCAGGTCCTCATAGCCCTCGGCCCGCCAGCCGTATTTCACGCCGTCAAAGCGGGACAGGTTGGAGGAGGCCTCGGCCGCGGCGATGATATAGTAGGCTGGCACCACGTACTCCATGATGGGCAGGGCGCACGCTTCCACCACCGCGCCCCGCGCCTTCAGCACCTGGGCGGCCTTCTGCACCGCCTGGGCCACCTGGGGGTCCAGGCCCTCACCGAAACAGTCGGCGGGCAGGCCGATGCGCAGCCCCCGGATGTCGCCGTCCAGCGCGCCCAGCAGGCCGCCGGCCGGCGCGTCCAAGGAGGTGCCGTCCCGCCGGTCCCTGCCCTGGATCACATCCAGGATGGCGGCGCAGTCCGCCGCATCCCGGGCCAGGGGACCCATCTGATCCAGGGAGGAGGCATAGGCGATCAGGCCGTACCGGGACACGGTGCCGTAGGTGGGCTTCATGCCGGTGACGCCGCAGTAGGCGGCGGGCTGGCGGATGGAGCCGCCGGTGTCCGATCCGATGGCATACCACCCCAGGCCGGCTGCCACCGCGGCGGCCGCGCCGCCGGAGGAGCCGCCTGGGACCCGGGTCAGATCCCAGGGGTTGTGGACCGGGCCATAGTAGGAGGTCTCCGAGGTGGAGCCCATGGCGAATTCGTCCAGATTCAGCTTGCCCAGGGACACCGCCCCGGCTGCCGTCAGCCGCTCCACCACCGTGGCGTCGTAGGGCGGCCTGAAGTCTCCCAGGAGCTTGGAGGCGCAGGAGGTCTTGACGCCCCGGGTGCAGATATTGTCCTTAAAGGCCATGGGCACGCCGTACAGGGGGCTGGCGGCCTCCCGCACGCCGGCCTGCAGAGCCTCTGCCCGGGCCAGAGCCTGCTCGCCCGTGACCGTGATATAGCTGTTCAGGCTGCTGTCCTCGCTCTGGATGGCGTCCAGCGCCGCCTGGACGGCCTCCTTCACGGACACCTCGCCCGTCCGAATCGCCTTGCCCAGGGCCAGGGCGGTGAGCTTGCGCAGTTCGTTCATGTTCCGTCCCTCCTCATTCCACCGTCTTGGGCACCAGGAATGCCTCCTGGTCCGGGACGGGGGCGTTGGCCAGCAGCTCCGCCCGGTCGGCGGAGGGCTCCACCGTGTCGGGCCGCATGACGTTTTTCACCGGGAACACATGGCTCATGGGTTCCACATCCTTGGTATCCAGCTGGTTCAGCGTATCCATATAGGCCAAAATTCGCTCCAGCTCGGTGGTCATGGCCGCCTTTTCTTCCTCGGGCAGCCGGAGCCGGGACAGCTCGGACAGATAATCAATCAGTTCAGGGGTAATGTTCATGGCTGCTCCTCCTTTACGGTTCCAGCCGGCTCAGGTCCCGCGGGAACAAGCTGGCATAGCGTACGTTGTCCAGGCCGCACAGCTTCATGGTCAGCCGCTCCAGACCGATACCCAGGCCGCCGTGGGGCGGCATACCGTGCTTGTGGATCATCAAAAAGTTGATGAATTCCTCCGGGTCCATGCCCCGGGCCATCATCTTGGCCACCTGCTCGCCGTAAGTGTGGATGCGCTGGCCGCCGGTGGTCACCTCCATCCCGCGGAACAGCAAGTCAAAGGAGAGGGTATAGCGGTTGTCCAGGGGATCATCCATGGCGTAGAAGGGGCGCTTTTTGGAGGGGTAATGGGTGATGAACACAAATTCGCTGCCCAGCTCCTCCCTGGCGTAGCGGCCGATGTTGACCTCCTCCTCGGGCTCCAGGTCGTAGGGATCCCGGATGGGGCGGCCGTACTTCTCCGCCGCCAGCCGCTTGGCCTCGTCAAACCGCAGGCAGGGGATGGCGTCCACCCGGGGCAGCTCCACCCCCAGCCGTTCCAGGTCGGCGGCATACTCCCGGGCCAGCAGATCCATGGTGTACCGCAGAAAGCCGGTCTCCACCTCCATCAGCTCCTCAAAGGAGTCCAGATAGCCCATCTCAAAATCCAAGCCCATATATTCGTTCAGGTGCCGGGCCGTGGAGTGCTTTTCCGCCCGGAATACCGGCGCTACCTCGAACACCCGCTCATACACGCCCACCATGGTCTGCTTGTAGAACTGGGGAGACTGGGCCAGATAGGCCTTGCGGCCGAAGTAGTCCAGCTTGAAGATGTTGGAGCCTCCCTCCGCGCCCGCGTGGACGATCTTGGGGGTGTGGATCTCCGTAAAGCCCTGTCCGGTCAAATAATCCCGGAAGCCCCGGACGATTCCCTCCTGAATTTTGAACACGCTGCGCTTGCGCAGGTTGCGCAGCACCACTGGGCGAAGCGCGAGCTCCGTATCTAGGTTGAGGTTCAGCTTGTACTTGGACACCGGCACGGGCATAGGCTCCGCGGGCCGGGAGAGCACCTCCACAGACTGCGCCTGCACCTCGTAGCCGCCGGGGGCCCGGGGCTCCTGGCGGACTGTTCCGGTGACGATCACCGCCGATTCCTCGCCCGGCAGCTCCAGCTCCGGAGGACACACGCACTGAAGCACGCCGTCCCGCTTGCGCAGGGTGAGGAAGGTAACGCCGCCCAGCTCCCGCAGAGAGTGGACTGCACCGTGGACGCGGACGGTCTGTCCGCAGCGGCTGGGAAGCTCGGCCAGCTCCAGCCGGCCGGTCTCTAACGTTCCGGTCATGGTTTTCATGGTTCCCTGTCTCCTTACGGCTCGGGAGAATCAAAACGTCCCGAGCCATTCAAATGGCTCGGGACGAAATAATACAGCTATTCCGTGGTACCACCCAAGTTATCCCGGCCCCTTTGCCGGAATCGCTCTGTACTCCTTAACGCGGAGGGGACGGGCGGGCCTACCTCCCTTGCGGGACTCGACGCGCCGGCTCAAAAGTGTTGCGCTTCCCCGTCTTTCCGGATCGGGCTCTCAGTCGGTGACCCGAATTCTCTGGCGGACGCCGTGGGGGGCGGTCTTTCTCATTGCCTTATCCTGTGCCAGCGGCACTTTGATTGCAAGTATTGTAACCAGAACTTGCAAGTTTGTCAAGAGGCGTTTTTCACAGGATGCCCCATTCTTTTCTTGCCTAACCACAGCAAATTATGATAAGATAAGAAACATAAGGACCGGAAAGGAGCGACCGCAATGCTGTTTGTCTGTTATCCCAAATGTACGACCTGCCAGAAGGCCAAAGCCTTTCTGGATGCCGCCGGCATAGCCTATACCCAGCGGGACATCAAGCTGGACCGCCCCACCCAGGAGGAGTTGCGCGCCTGGTATCCGCGCAGCGGCCTGCCGCTGCGCCGCTTTTTCAACACCAGCGGCTTGCAGTACAAGGCACTGGGCCTCAAGGACAAGCTGCCCGCCATGAGCGAGGAGGAGCAGCTGGCGCTGCTGGCCACCGACGGAATGCTGGTGAAGCGTCCCATCCTGGTGGGCGACGATTTCGTGCTGGTGGGCTTTAAGCCGGCCGAGTGGGAAGAAGCGCTGAACCGTTAAGTCCGGCGGATACGCCGTCCGCCGGGACGGCGTATCCTGTCGATGATTTTTCCTGTGTTTCTGTGAAAAATCATTGACATCGGCGTTTTCATACGGTATAATGTACTTCGCATTTGAGCTTGCCTCGGATAGGGAGAGGTGTCCGAGTGGTTTAAGGAGCTGGTCTTGAAAACCAGTGACTCGTCAGAGCCGTGGGTTCGAATCCCACCCTCTCCGCCAATTTTATCACTTACTTGATTCTGCCAGTTGGAGAAGTACCCAAGAGGCCGAAGGGGCTCCCCTGCTAAGGGAGTAGTCCGGGAAACCGGAGCGAGGGTTCAAATCCCTCCTTCTCCGCCACGTCGCCGCGGACGACATATCGTTCGCGGCGACTTTTTTACAAAAGTCACCTCTCACTCATTTTGTCTCGGCTCCTTTCCAAACCGAACCCGCTTCGCTGGGCTTCGGTTTGGGTCCGCCGCTTCGCGGCGTTTTTTCTTATCGCAGGGAAATATCGATTTTAACCGTCCCTTTCACGTCGGAGCAAAGTCCGCTTTGCTCCGGCGTTTTTTTATAGTCTGAAACCCTCCGGCTGTTCCGAAGGTTTTCAGACTATAAAAAATGGAGCCGTAACATTTCGATGTTACGGCTCCATTTTGATTCCAAATCGCGATACGTCGGCCTGCGGCTCAAATCCACCCCTCCACCGTCAGCTGTTTCGATCCATCCTCCCACCGGACCAGCCAGCCGCCGCAGTTGTCCATGCGCCAGTCGTAATAGGGCCGGGCCGGCCGGCCGCAGCGGTTCAGCAGGCTCATAAGCGTCCCGCCATGGGAAACCACGCCCACACAGCCGCGCCCGCCGGCGGCCGCATTCCGGAGCACCGTCCGCAGCGCCAACTCCGCCCGCCGGGCACAGTCCGCCTCGCACTCCACCAGGCCGGCCAGCGCCGGATTCTCCGGGTCCGCCAGCCACTGCCGGTACAGGGGCTCGTCCTTCAACTCCGCATGGGTTTTCCCCTCAAACGGACCGAAATCGGTCTCCCGCAGGCCTTCCACCACCGTCTGCTCCACACCGGGCCAGACCAGCCCGGCCGTCTGCCGGCAGCGGCGCAGGGGACTGACGTAGACATGCTCCACCGCCGGGATTCTTTGGGCCGCCTCCGCCGCCTGCGTCTCCCCTGCCTGCGTCAGCGGCGCGTCGGTAAGTCCCAGGAACCGCCGTTCCCGGTTGCCCTCTGCCTCCCCGTGGCGCAGCAGCACCAGCCTCAGCATGGCTTGAGCACCATGGGCAGGCCGCAGAAGATGCGCTCTACCCGGTCCGCTCGCGCCGCCAGCGCCACGCAGCAGCGCCCCACAGCCTCCCGCCAGGCCCGCTGTCCGGGGTCCACGGGCACCACGCCGCACCCCACCTCGTCGCAGAGATAGATCGTCTCTGGGTGGGCCGCCGCATGGGCCAGGACCGCCGCTGTCGGGTCCTCCCCCTGCTCCAGCAGGGTTCGGACGATCTCCTGTACGCCATAGACCACCCGGGTCTCCCCCAGGCTGGTCCCAATTTGTTTCTCCGGCACGCCGAAGGCAGCCCGGACGTAATCCAGCTTCCCCTGGCCCCGTCCGCCGATGATCAGCGTCATAACAACACCTCGATGTTCTGTCCCACCGCCACGGCCAGCACCATCCCCAGCTCGCACAGCTGGAGGAAGAAGCCCGCCAGATCGCCGGTAACGCCGCCAAACTGCCGGTGGGCCATCTGGATATAGTAACCGGACGCCGCCAGCGCGCCCAGCAGCGCCATGCCGCCCGCTCCACCGCCCAGGATCACCATGGCCGCGGCACAGGCCGCAGTCCAGAGCGTCAGCACCACCCTGGCCCGGGCGACGTCCATGGCCTCGGTAAATGCGGCCAGCAGGCCGGTCCCCCGGGCGTTGGGCAGGGTGACGGCAAACAGACCGGACAGACTGCGGGAGAGGACCGGCCCCAGTGCCAGCACCCACGCGGTCCTGCCGGACACCTCTACCTCGCACCAGCCTGCGAAAAACACCAGCAGGTAGAGCCCGCAGCAAAAAATGGCAAACGCCCCGGTATGGGAGTCCTTGAGAATCTCCAGCTTGCGCGCCCGGTCCTGGTGAGAGGCCAGGGCGTCGCAGGTATCGCAAAAGCCGTCCAAATGGATTCCGCCGCTGAGCGCAATGGGAATCAGCAGGGCAAAGGCGGCGAAGAACGGCCGGCCGAAGCCCAGAAAACCTGCCAGCCTCATCCAGGCCCACAGCGCCAGACCGATGGCGCCGCCCACCAGCGGGAACCAGCACAGCGCCCAGGACAGGGCCTTTTGCTCCCAGTCCACCCGGGGCATGGGCACCTTGGAGTACATGGCAAAGGCAATGATCAGACTTTTCACGGCGCTTCTCCCTTCCACACCACCGGAATCCCGCAGACCACTTCCACCACCCGGTCCGCCCGGGCGGCCAGCGCCCGGTTCAGGCCGGCCAGCACCTCCAGGTAGCGCAGCGTATCCCGGTCGTAGTCCCCGCCGTCGCTGAACAGCTCGTTGGTCACCACGATCAGATGAGCCGTCTGTCCGCGCAACCGCTCCATCCCGGCCAGGATGCGTTCCGCCGCTCCCGGAAAGCCCAGCGGGCCGAAGCACTCGTTGGCGGTCAGGTTGGACAGGCACTCCAGCAGCGCCACGCTCCCCGCCGGGAGGTCCACCGCCGCCAGATTCTCCGGGCACTCCACCGTGGCAAAGCCCTTGCCCGCCCGCATGGCCCGGTGCTTCTCCACCCGGCGGCGGCTCTCCTCATCCCACACCTGCATGGTGGCCAGATAGTACCGGGGGCCGCCGGCCGCCACCGCCGTCTGCTCCGCGTACTCCGATTTTCCGCTGGCCGCGCCGCCGGAGATCAGAGTCAGACTGCCCCGCGGTCCCGCTCCGCGCTCAGTCCTGGGGCACATAGGCCTCGATGTTGGTCTCTTCAAAGGTGGTCATGCCGCGGTACACCGCCAGTGCCATCTCCAGCAGCGGCATGACCGCCACGGCGCCAGTGCCTTCGCCCAGGCACATCTCCGCCTGGAGGAAGGGACGCAGGCCCAGGGCCTCCAGCACCATCCGGGCCGCGGGCTCCTTGGAGACATGGCTGGCCAGCAGGGCGTATTCCGCCCTGGGACACAGCCGCACCGCCAGCAGCGCGGCGGCCGCGGAGATAAAGCCGTCCACCAGCACCGGAATCCGGCAGGCCGCGCTTCCCAGAAACACGCCCACCAGTCCCGCCAGGTCCAGGCCGCCCACCTTGGCCAGCACGTCGATGGGGTCCGCCGGATCAGGCTGATTCAGGGCCGCGGCCCGCCGAATCGCGGAGATCTTGCGCTCCAACCCCTCCGAGGACAGGCCCGCGCCGCGGCCGGTCACTTCCTCCACCGGGCGGTCCAGCAGCACCGACACCACCGCCGAGGAGGTGGTGGTGTTGCCGATGCCCATTTCCCCGGTAGCCAAAAGGCCGTAGCCCTTTTCCTTCAGGCCAAAGACCAGCTCCGCGCCCGCCAGAATGGCCTGGAGGCACTCCTCCCGGGTCATGGCCGGTTCCCGGGTCATGTTGCGGGTGCCGCCCCGCCGCACGCAGC
Organism: Clostridiales bacterium; assembly: GCA_019415645.1. GTDB lineage: Bacteria > Bacillota > Clostridia > Oscillospirales > Oscillospiraceae > DXYV01. The sequence goes on along the minus strand of DXYV01000022.1, from coordinate 20,446 downwards.
GGTCCAGCACCTTATCGTTCAGCGGCCGGCAGCAGCCCATATCCACGGGGATGACCTCCGCCCCCGCTACGGCGGCCATCCGGCACACCGAGGTATCTCCGGTGGTCATGTTCTCCGCCACGATGGCCGTGACCTCCTGGCCGGTCTGGGTCACGCCCTCCTCCACCACGCCGTTGTCGGCGCACATCACCACCACGGCCTTTTTCCCCAGCGTCACATCCGGGGTGCCGGTGATCCCCGCCATGCGTACCACCGCGTCCTCCAGCAGGCCCAGCGCGTGCAGGGGCTTGGCGATGGAATCCCAGCGGACCTCCGCCTGGGCGCGGGCCGTCTGATCCGCCGCCGGGATGGCGGCCAGCAATGCTTCCAGTGTCATAGTTCTGCCTCCTTGGTCCGTTCCGGCCACGGGAGAGAGCCTGCGGCCCGTTTGGCTGTGGCGGTTCTGGCGCCGCACCGCCCGGCTCTCCAACCTTCCACACCCAATGCGGTATTTTCCGCTATCATACCACAGTTTCCGCACAACAGCAAATGTTTTCACCGGCCCCCTGCCCAAACCAGAGCGGGGCGGCCCGCCGGGCCGCCCCGCTTTGGTTTCTGTTCCCGCAGCCAGGTCACTTTTTCATCCAGTCCGCGCCGCTGTGCCACGCCTGGCCGACCTTTTCCCCGACCGCGTAATATCCATGCTGCATCTGGTCGAAGGCAAAGGCGCCCAGCTTCCCGGCGTCGATCTTCCCCGCATCGTCCAGCACCTTCTCATCCGCGATTACATTGACGATCTTCCCCAGGACGCGCAGGCCATAGGGCTGCGTCTGCATTTCCACTACCTCGCACTCCAGGGTCAGCGGGTACTCGAGTATGACCGGCGCGTCCACTCGCTGGCTTTTCACGGCGTGCAGTCCGGTGCGCGCAAACTTATCCGCCATTTGATTGGCGCTGGCGATCCCCAGAAAATCGGATTCCTTCAGGGTGTCTACCCCCGGTACCGCAAGGGTAAAGGCGTTCCGCTTCTCCAGATTGATTACGGTTTTGTGCTCGGCTTCCAGATTCAGCGCGACCATGTCTTCCGCGCAGATGCCGCCCCACGCCATCATCATGACGTCCACCGTATCATCCTCGTTGTAGGTGCCGATCATATAGGTCGGCATGGGAAACAGATAGGGTTTCACTCCAAAATCCTTTGTCATAACTTCGTTCTCCTTTCCAAGTGCGCCGAATTGACATTCGGCCTTCGTTCTGCTATCATCATAATAGAAATGCAGAAAAAAGCAAGTACGCACATTAAGGTGTAATACTTACCGGAAGGAAAGTGTACCATGGGCAAGCGCTGCATCTCCAACGAGTGTCTGGAAACGACCGGCTTTAGCTATACCCTGTCGCTGATCAATGGAAAATATAAAATGACGATTCTCTATACCCTGATGGAATTCGGCGTGGTCCGCTTCAATGAGATGAAAAAGTACATCGGGACCATCTCCTACAAAACCCTCAGCGCCACCCTGAAGGAGCTGGAAGCGGATCAGCTGATCCACCGGGAGGAATACCCCCAGATTCCGCCCAAGGTCGAATACAGCCTGACCGAGCGCGGCAAGTCGCTGATTCCCATTTTGGATGCTCTGTGCGAGTGGGGCGACCAGAACCGGCTGTGACCGCCTTCGCTCCCATAGTCAAGATCGTTCCGCACAAACACCGCCCCGGACGCCGCGCTGAAAAGCGGCGTCCGGGGCAGTTTTCTTTCTTCTACTTTCACAGTTATTCCGTCCAAAATTCCGGCGTGCCTACCTCCGCCAATACAGAGGGCCCAGGCGATACGCAGCACGAAAAGCGCACCCAGGGCGCCTGCTTCGGCGGCGGGGCAGAGAACGCCACCGGTTCGCCGGTCTGTGGATGGTCAAACGCCAGCCGGTAGGACCAGAGACCGATTCCGGCCTCCTCCCACGCAGGCGCGCCATACTTCCGGTCCCCGGCAAGAGGCAGGCCCCGGACGGCAAACTGCGCGCGAATCTGGTGCGTGCGCCCGGTTTTCAGCCGGACTGCCGCCAGTGTCATCTCTCCGCAGCGCTCCAGGACCCGGTACTGCAGGACCGCCTCCCGGACCTCCGGCCCGGGCTCCGCCGCGGTATAGGCCCGGCGGGTGCGCTTATCATACCCCAGCCAATCGCGCAGGGTCCCGGTCTCTTCCTCCGGCGCGCCGGACAGGGCCGCCAGGTAGGCCTTCTGGAAGCGGCGCTCCTCCACCTGCTGAGACAGCAGCCTTGCGGCCTGCCTGGAGCGGGCCAGCACCATAACGCCGCCCACCGGCTGGTCCAGCCGGTGGACCGTCCGCAGGCACAGCTTCCCGCCCCCCAGCTGGGTGCGGAGCAGGTCCGGCAGTCCCCCGGGCTGGTCCACAGACACTACCCCCGGCGGCTTCTGGCAGATCAAAATTCGGTTGTCCTGATAAAGAATTGGAATTTGTTCGGGGGGCACGGACATCGCGCCTCCTCCTCTCCCCTCTGGCTTACCAGCCTGCGTCCAGGCCATGTCAATAGTCGAACACGCACTGCCCGCTGGCGTTGATCACCGTGGTATCGTGATAGACCGTCCGCTCCGGAATCTCAAGGCCGTAATTTTTGTGGATGTGGCCATGCACAAAATATTTCGGATGGTACTGGTCCAGCAGCCGCACAAAGCACTGGAACCCCCGGTGGGTCACAGTGTCAAAATCGTTGATATGGCGGGCTGGGGCATGGGTCACCAGAATATCGATTCCCCCGTTCCTCCAGATTCTGGGCTTTTGCAGGAGGATTCTGCGCTTCATCTGGGCCTCTGTGTACATGTTGTTTCCCGCCCGGTAGCGGTAGGAGCCCCCCAGGCCCAGGATTCGAATGCCCTGATAGTTGTAGATTCGGTCCTCGATGCACACGCAGCCCTCCGGCGGCTCAAACTCCAGGGCGTCGTCATGATTTCCGCGGACATACAGCAGCGGACAGCGCGCCATGGTCACCAGGAATTCCAGGTAGTAACGTTTCAAATCGCCGCAGGCCAGAATCAAGTCAAATTGGGCCAGCCTGCCCGGCGTATAGTAGTCATAATATTCCTTTACGATCAGATCGGATACCGCTAAGATCTTTATTTCAACCCCTCGCTTCCCGGGATGGCCCTATGTCTGTCTGTGTATTCCGCCGCTCTTATCTTTCGATGGGTCCACGCCCACCATATCCACGGTGGCCTTCCCCACCTCGGAAAGCTGATCGTAACGGGGCAGCGAACCTACTACATTTTCTGCCAGCCAGTCCATGTTGACAATCTGTTCCGGGGACAGGCTGTTGTTATTCTCCCCGTTGATCGTCCAACCATTCTGCGTGTAGATCGGTCCGCTGAAGGGTTCACAGATTCCGCTGCAAATGCTCCGTCGGAGAAAATCCGCCATTTTCCGCGTACTCTCGGGCAGGCGGCCGGAGCAGCGCAGGTCCACCACGCCGGCGGTCAGGCCCCAATAGTAGTTCAGGGCCTTCCGGCTCTCGGTATATTCCGTCTGGAAGGTGCCGTTGAGAATCTGCCGGAGAATCGTCTCGTAATAGATTCCCCACCGCAGGACCGGCATGGCCAGATTGACCGCCCCTTCCTCCGTCACCTGCGCCAGTCCATAGGAGAAGCCGCCCGGGTCCACGCTGATCATATCCTGCAGCGAGATCAGGTCGATCTTCCGCTCCATCAGCCGCCGCTTGGCCTCCTCCATGCCGTCCACAGAGGACCACTCCAGATAGACCGTCGCCCGGGGGTTTACCATCTTCGCCCCCAGAGCGAAGGCGTTGATTCCGGCGATCTGCCCATAGATGGGATAATTGCAGATATAGCCCAGCTGGCCGTCCCGGGACAGGGAACCCGCGATGGCGCCGATGATGAACTTCACCTCGTACAGGCGGACATAGTAGGTGCGGATATAGCGGTGGGACTTGTTCAGCGAGCAGTTCTGAATGATGACCTCAGGGTGCTCCACCGCCATGCGCAGGCTCCCCGGCAGCATCCGGGAGGAGGTGGTGAACAGCACGGTATTACCGTCGCGGATGGCCTGTTCGATCACATCCTCCACATTGCCAGACATCGCATTGTGGTATGCGGTGGTCACGATCTGCCCCCGAAAGACCCGCTGGACATGGAGTCGGCCCAGCTCATGGGACAGGGTCCAGCCGGAGGTATCCGGGGATTTGTCGTTGAGAAAGGCCACCTTCAGCTCCTTGGGGCCTCCGCCGGGCAGCACCATGGACAGCAGGCCGGGCTTCTTTTTTTCTTCCGGCGCCAGATTGAGGGCGATGGGCTGCTTTTCCTGCTGAAGGATGATCTCCTCCCACACCTTTTCCATGGACGCCTTCATTTCCTGGTCGCTTTTCGACTGCAGCGCCTGATAGCCATAGACCCGGATGCAGGCCAGCATGGCGTCGCCCACCGTCGTGGACAGACGCTTGCCGCCGTGGGCCTGGTAGGCGCTCCGGAACTGGTAATAGATCGCGGAGAAGCGCCGCCGCTCATCCTCCGTCCACGCGCCGTCCGGCCCCTTTCCCATCAGCCGCTGCAGCTCGGCGTATCCGCCCGGTTTGCTAAATTCAATGAAGTTGACCCCGCTGCACTTGCTGAACTCCACGAACTCATAGTAGAGCTCTATGTCCGGATCGCCGGTGTGTTCGGGCAGGATTCGAATCACCTGCGCAGGGATGGTCTCTGTGCCGAAATATTTGAGCACGCTGACCCGTTTGTTGCCCTCCGCCACATAGTAGCGGTTCATATATTCGTAGAGCAGGACCGGTTCCCGGATCCCCTCCTCCAGATGGGAGCGGCACAGCCGCATCCACTTTTCGGCAAACTCTGTGGTCTCCGGCAGCAGGGGCATGAAATTCCGGGCAAAGGCGATGGTGCGCATGGCGGACTTGGTGCCCACGATAAATTCCGCAGGCACCTGGGTCAGGCCCAGATCGGTCCCGTTGGCAGAGCGTTCCACCGGAATAAAATTGTCCAACACCGGAAGGTAAGGGTACTGGTCGTGCGTGATGCAGTTGCGCCGTTCTTTCTGCCCCAACCGCAGCGCGTCTTTATAATATTGAGTGGGCACGTCAGTCACTCCTTTGGCTTGAAGAAAAGGGTTCTGGGCCGTCCAGCCGCCGCAGGCCCTTTCTTCTACCATATTAACCACAAGCGCCGTCTCCGTCAAGCGAGCCGCGGGAAAAAGGCCGCTTTTTTTCCAAGCGGGAGACGGACTTGACGCGCGCCGGAAAGTACCGTATCATAGGCTTGAGCGGTCTGCTCCGGCTCTCCGGACCGACACAGACCGGACGATATCTCGCAACAACAGGAAAGGAATGACCGCTTATGAACGCACCAGTTCTAGTCGTTATGGCCGCCGGAATGGGCAGCCGGTTCGGCGGCCTCAAGCAAATCACGCCGGTGGACAGTCAGGGCCACAAAATCATCGACTTCTCCCTGTATGACGCCCGCCGGGCCGGGTTTACCAAAGTGGTATTCATCATCAAACACGCCATCGAGGACAGCTTCAAAGAGCAGGTGGGCGACCGGGTGAAGCCCTTTCTGGAGGTGCGCTATGCCTTCCAGGAGCTGGACTGCCTGCCGGCGGGCTACTCGGTCCCCGCGGGACGGGAAAAGCCCTGGGGCACCGCCCACGCCATCGCCTGCGCGGCCGATGTGATCGACGGGCCCTTTGCCGTCATCAACGCCGATGACTTTTACGGCCGTACCGCCTTCCAGACCATCTATGCGTTTCTGGCGGGGCAATCCGACCCCGCGGAGCAGGCGATGGTGGGCTATCAGCTGAAAAACACCGTCACGGAAAACGGCCATGTGGCCCGGGGCATCTGCGAGATTCGGGACGGCTATCTGACCCAGGTGGTGGAACGCACCCACATTGAGAAGCGGCCCGACGGCATTTTCTATACCGAGGACGGCCAGACCTTCCACCCTCTGGCGGCGGATACCGTCGTGTCCATGAATCTGTGGGGGTTCCGTCAAGAGATGCTGGCCCAGTTCACCGGCCGCTTCCCCGCCTTCCTGGATGCCAATCTGCCGTCAAATCCCCTGAAATGCGAATACTATCTCCCCTCCGTGGCCAACGCCCAAATTCAGGAGGGGCTGGGCCGGATACGGGTCCTGCACACAGACGAGACCTGGTACGGCGTCACCTACCGGGAGGATCTGGAGTCCGTATGGAACGCCATTGCCCGGCTGAAACAAGCGGGCGTTTATCCGGAGCGCCTGTGGGACCCCGCACGCTGAGGCCAATCGGCGCTCCGTCCCCCGTAAAGTCATACGATCGGAATGCGCACAGCGCCTCCACAAAAAAATCCACCGGCATAGCCGGTGGATTTTTGTATTTTTATGAAGCGTGATGAGGACGATCAATCCGGGAGGGGCAGGAAGCCGGAGGAGGATACAACCTGCTGGCCGGCATCGCTCACCATGAATTCCGCCAGCCGCCGGGCCGGGGAACCTTCGGGCTCGTCCGCCCGAATCACCAGATAATTGTAGTCCGACAGGGGATATGTGCCGTTGGTAATGGTCTCGTCCGTGGGCAGCACCCCGTCGATGGCCAGGAGCTTGATCTTGTTCGGCGTCACATCCACCATCAGTTCTTCATAGCTGCTGTAATAGGCATACACACTATATCCGATGGCATAGGCGGGCGGATCCACAGACAGGGCCGAGGCGACGTCGGTAAGGGCGGAGGACATGGCGATGGAGACGTTGCCCCTCAGAATGTCCGGGTGGAGGGACAACGCGCCGTCCTCCAGGAAGTACCGCTCCATAAGGGCGTGGGAGCCGCTGTCGGTGTTGCGGCAGTAAGGCAGCAGCGCCGCGTCCGGCCCGCCCACCTGGTTCCAGTTGTCGTAGGCGTTGCGGACATAGATGTCCTGGATCTGTGCACTGGTCAGGCCGGTGACTGAGTTTTCCACATTGGTAAAGAACACCATGGCATCATAGGCGATTGGAATGTATTCCAGTTCTACCCCCTGCTCCGCTGCCTGTTCCTCCAGCTCCTGGGATGCCTTGGTCGCGGCAAAGAGGACGTCCACCTCCCCATTGATCAGACGCTGATAGGACTCGTGGCTCTTGGAGTGGCTGTCCGGGTACTGGACATGGTATTCGTAGTTGGTAAACAGCGCGCTGTAAAGTCCCTGGGTATAAGGATAGGTGGAGGTGGAGCCGTCGATCACCGGCATCTCCAAGTCGAAGCCTAACTGGATGGCGGTTTCCGTGGGGTAAACCGGGACTCTGCGGAGCGCCTGATAGAGCATCGTTATCATCTCACCCCGGGTCACGGTGCGGTCTGGCTCCGCAAGGGATTCATCCACAGGAATCCCTTCCAGAATCTCCTCGGTAGGCCGACTGGTCACAAACAGGGCCGCGCTGTCCTGAAGAGCCAGATAGGCTCCCACCGCCCAGTCGGGAATGTCGCCGGAATCCGTCATATTCAGTGCCGTGTGGTCACCCCCCTCCGGAATTTCCAGCCAGCCGATTCGTTCCATGGCCCGGGCCACCATCACTGTGAATTCCGCCCGGGTCACGGCACGCTGGGGAGAAAAGCATTCTCCGTTCTCTGCGATTCCGGCGGCCCGGGCTGCGGAGACCGCGTCATAGTACCAGTCCTCTGGCGATACGTCGCAATAGCCGGGGTCGCCGTCCGGCTCCAGGCCCAGCAGCCGGACGATGATGGTAAAAGCCTCCGCCCGGGTCAGTACGGCGTCCTGGTTCAGCCGCCCGGCCTCGTCCCCCCGAATCACGCCGCGGTGCCGCAGCTGGCTTGCGCCGTAGGCCGCCGAACCGGCGGCCAGGTCTGTCCAGTCCACCTCGCCGCTCTGGAACACCTCCAGCGTCCGGTCCGCCTCTTCCGCCGGGACTGTGGCGAAGAGGTAGCCGTCCAGATATTCGCTGACCAGAGCTACCGGCTCCTTGGTATCCGCATATCGGACCGCCAGCTGAAAGGGGTCTGAGATATTGAGATCTGAATCCACTGGGACACGGATGGTGACATAGCTGCCATCCCCCTCCGACCGGCGCCACGCACCCCCGCTGACGTTGTCCGCCGCCAGGGCCGTTCCTTGGCAGAGCAGGAAGCACAGCAGCGCTGCCGTGATTCGTCTCCATCGTTTCATTGTACGCACTTCCTTCCGCACTTTGGCTGTATGATATGCCGCTTTGCTTGTACCGATATGTAGGAACGGAAGCAGAGGGAATTCCGGGTAAAAGGCCTTGCGGGCCAGGTGGAGCATGACTGAGCTTTCCCTCCAACGGGAAGTATTCTTCTCTAACCGTGGTCCCTTCCGTCCTGCACGGCCTTAAGGTTCCAACTCAATCCTGATATTTGACGGTAATTTTATTCTATCATACACAATATTTGTAAGATGTTTGTGAATGATTTGGGTATCATTTGTAAACGTTTTCCGTAAAACGGTTGGGAGCGGGGCTCCATCAGCGCGGCGGCATAGGCGTTGCACTTGGCGCAGGAGGGCTTCACTTTCTCCAGGAATCGTATCCGAAATCGTTGTCATCTCCCGTCTGCATTGTCATTTCAATTCAAACGCTCTGGTGCAGCGTTGACAATACAGTCCTTTTTAACTCGCTGTGCGTTCTTCAAAACAACAAAAACTCGCGCCACACCATTGGCACACAATATGCCACATCTTGACCAAATATCGGTGTTAAGACATAATAAATTGATAGAAGCGTATCTAGATGCGCCAAGCATCAGAGCGATCAGACATCCGGTAAGTATCTTCAATTGGCCTTCGCTTGTTTTATGGGGGTGTTTCAAATCTCTACGTTCAGCAAAATGCTTAAAAGGCTCGTCGAGGAAAACGGCGACAGCGTCAGCAGATTGTCCCAAATTACAGGGATTGATCGGACTACCTTGTCGAAATACATTTCAGGGAGCCGTTTGCCCTCGGAGGAAGCGCTAAAAAAACTGTTGGCTGTTATCAAACCAACCGAAGAAGAGCGCAAACAGGTGTTGTCTCAATTTGAACTGGAGAGTTCCGGTGAACTGCTTTATGATCAGCGTCAATCGGTCAAAGAGATGCTGGAGCGGTTGTCCCTGACCAGTCAATATACGGCAACGGCCAAATTGCCCCCCATTGATTTACAGGCAGATCTTCCCCAGGAAGCGGTCTATGAGGTGCGCGGGCGGCCGGCGTTGGAATCCGCCCTTATCATGCTGGTTACACCAAAAGAAACCAAGCGTCCGACTGTGATTCGGGCAAGCACCAATTTTCCCTTTGAGCTTATCGATATTATGGTGCGCACTACGCTATATTCTGCGAAAAAAATCTCCTTTCGGCAGCTGCTCTGTTTTCCAAAGCGGATGCAGTCAACCGGAGACATTCAAAAAAATTTATCCGCGCTCTCCTTCGCTCTGCCCCTGATTCTGAACGACACTCTGGATTACGAAGTCAATTATTACTATGGAAAAAGCGCTTACCAGGCGGATACAGCGACGCCGATGCCCTACTATGTCATGTCGGAGCAGGCCATGCTGCTGGTTTCAGACGATATTGAGTTTGGAATCCTCATCCAAAATCCGACCCTTCAAGCTGCATACTCCAATCGCTTTGAGCATTTATGGCGGAACAGTGAGCCGCTGCTTGTGCAGGACGAGAATACAGAGCACGCTATGGGCGCTTTTACCAGTTTGGAGGCGAAATCTCCCAAGAATTATAAAATAAAGCCTCAGCCCTGCCTTCCGCGCTATGCGCCGGATTCCATGGTTGAATCCATTCTTTCCGGCACAGTCGGACAGGACCCGGTCATTGTCCGGCAGCTTTGGGAACGCTTCCGACAGCTGCAGCAGAATCAAAACGACATCATTTTCTTCTCGGAAGAGGGAATCGCGGCCTTTGCAAATACCAGCTATGTAATTGATTTGCCCGCCAATATTTATCATGGCGTTACTCCAGCGGAACGCATTATGGTTCTGAAGCGTTTGCGGGAAGACTGTTTCCACCATTACCGGCGTATTCTGCGCCGGCAATACTTCAAAATGTCGGAAGGGGTCATTTTGGAGATATGTGAAAACGCAGGGGCGGTTTTTGGAATTGCGACCGAGGCGGGCCACAATGTTGCTGTTATCCGGGAGGATACCATTGTCAAAGCATTGTGCGACTTTGCCGATTATCTGACACATAGTGATTTTGTGTGTACGCAGGCGCAAACGGTCGAAATCTTGGACCGCTACATCGAAGAACTGGAACGGAGAAAAGACGCATAACCGGAGATGTCTGCCCTTATGAGGGCGCCGGGGCCCCGTATCCGATACGATGGCGGCGAGAATCACCGTTTATCCTGCGGATGTGGTCTCGGCCGGGCGCAAATCGAACCGCGAGCGCAGGTAGCGGTACCGGTTGTTTTGGGAGGTATGGCAGATGGCCAAATTTGAAAAGATACGAAGCGATGCGATCAAGGAGATGGGCAAGGCAAACTTCAAAGCTTTTGAACTGGACGAAAAGAGCAATGAAATTAAGGAGCGGTCTGATAAACTTCAGGAGGGGATCTCCCGTATCCCCCAAGATCTGCCGGAAGAATTGCAGCAACAGATCGATGCGGTCTGTGAGAAAGCCCGTTCAGATGTAAAGGCTGAGGCGAAGGCCCTGGCGGAAAACGCATATGAGGCCCAGGCCGACGCGATGGAAGCCTTTGAGAAAACCCGTCAGGACAGCGAGGATCTGAGAAAAAAGGGGGAAAAATTAAGCGGGCTGCGGGATGTTCCCCTCATTGGCACATTTGCCGATTCCAAAAGCCGGGAACTGACGGAAAACAGTGAACTGCTATCCGATATTGCCCAGGAAACGCAAAAACACTCAGATAAATTGGCGGAAATCCGGAACAAGCTCATGGGGATTTAAGAGAAAGCGGTGTCGGTATGGCTTATATAGGCTACAAATTGGAGTGCGCGCCAGATCTCTCCCTCGTCAAATACCAGGCATTGGGAGACAATCATGCGGATGGCTTGATCGGACGGCATAACGCTTTTTTGCGGCAATGGAACCGCATCACGATCCTGGCAGAGGCCCGTGTTCATCTGGTCGTTCAGTTCCACGCAAAGAACCCGCCGGGGGCGCGGATGAAGATTTCGTTTTTGCTGAGTACCAGCCATGATGAAATGCTTCCCGCTTTGGATCAGCTGGTGAAAGCGTCTCCGCTGGCCGACTACTTTCGATTTGCGCCTGTGGACCTCAATGCCCCGAGCGCGCAATTTACCTGGGATTATCGGCAGGAGGCGGCCCTGAAAAAAATTGAGCGCCAGCGCAGCTCAGATGCGTCGCCAGACACGAACGCTACAAATTTCTATTTGGTTTCTGGCTGGACCTCTGCGGAAGACGCCCGGTTGCGCGACATGCTTCGGGTCATGGACGCATTGCAGGAGAATCTTGCCTATGTGGTCAGTTTTGAAGGGGTCAATGCCTTCGATACCGTTTTCCGTGCTTTGGAACGCCCCATGTCCTATCTGCGCAAGAAAACATCCTATGGGTTCTCGCCAAAGGTCTCGTTGGATACCACAGTGAAAACCTCTGCCCGGGATATCGCGGCGGAAGAGACTCTGGATGAATATGAAAAATTCCTGACCTGTGTCACGGAGTCTCCCTGCTTTTACGCGAATGTCCGCGCGTTTTCGGATACTCAGACGGGGGCGGAGCTGCTGCTGGCCGCAGCCGCAGGAGAGGCGATCGAAGAAGGAAATGCAGAAATTTTTCGGCCTGCACATTGTGAAACTCTGGAGGAAATTCTGGCTTCACACCGGTTCTATGCGGGCATCGTCCCGGAATCCCTCCGTTTCTGGCCGACTTTATTTACTTTGGAGGAGCTCTCCCCCTTTTTCCGCTTCCCGATTCTCCTCGAAGGGGAACAGGTGGATTTTCCAAAGGAAACAAAGGCAAACCATCGGTCCGAAGGACTCCCCCTTGGTCAGGATGTGTTCGGCTATCCCGTGGCATTGGATGTAGCGTTGTTTAAGAAGCACGCATTTGTATGCGGTGTGCCCGGCGCGGGCAAGACGAACACCATGCTTGGCCTGTGCTACAATCTGTGGAAGCAGTATCGTATCCCGTTTCTGGTTTTGGAGCCCGCAAAGAAAGAGTACCGCGCTTTGGCGCAAACCGACATCGAAGATTTAATTGTGTTCTCTCCATCCGCGGGCTCCAAATTCCCGCTGGCCATCAATCCATTCCAGTTTCCCAAAGGGATGTCTCTGGCAGAACATATCCAAAATTTAGATGAAGTCTTCGAAGGCGCGTTCCCGCTTGTACCTCCGCTGCCGGCCCTGTTGGATCGCTCGATTGAAGCGGTCTATGTGGATCATGGCTGGGATGTGGAGGATATCAACACTGGCGAGCGCGAGTATCCGACCATGACCGAGCTCTACAAGAAACTGGAAGAAGAGCTTGCGAAAACGGACTATGACGGAGAAGTGCGAGGAAATATGAAATCCGCCTTGGAAATGCGGATTTCTACTCTGTTACGACGCGACCTGGGAAATGTATTTGATGTATCGCGCTCTACCATTATGCCGGAGAACTGGACAAAATATCCCGTCATCATTGAATTGGAATCGTTGGGAACGGGCCCGTCAAATTTTCTGACCCTGATGCTGTGCACACTCATTCGGGAGACGCTGCGAATTGACCCAAACGGCGACCTGGGAAAACCAGTCCGGCATGTTATTTTTATCGAAGAGGCGCATAATTTGATTGCGCCCCAGAGCAGCGATACAACCGGCGAGGATGCAAACCCCAAATCAGCCGCCACCAGTTATATTGTAAAGATGCTGGCCGAGGTACGCGCACTGCGGGAGGGAATCGTGATCGCGGATCAGCTGCCTACCGCTATGGCTCCGGAGGTCCTGAAAAACACTACCTTGAAGCTTGCGCACCGCATCACTTCGGAAGACGACCGAAGCTTGATTGGCTCGACGATGGCGGCATCTGAAGTTCAGCTTGAGGAGCTGTCTACCTATCTGCCGGGTGAAACGCTTGTCTATTATGAGGGGCTGCTGAAGCCGTTCAAGCTTCGTATCAATATGTTCCCGCAAAAGGACGCGCCGGATACAGAGCAATTATTCGAATTGATGAAATCTAAGCCCATGCATCAAAAAGCAATGCTGTTCACGGTCCAGAGCAGATTGGTCAAGATTCAGATGCAATGGATTGAGGAGTGGAAAATCGCAACGCAGATCTATGATAAGCTGATCGAAGACTGCAATCAGCTGCAGGACCGTGCGGGCGACGGCGCCTTAAAAGAGTCGCTCAGCGAGATTATGAGGGATCAGCTGGGAATGAACAATTCCCTGAATGTGCTGAAACGGCTCGTCAGCAAGCATAAAATCTGGGTACGGGATTTTCCGCAGCTGCCAAAGGACTATGTTGAGTTCCAGGAAAAAGCGGAGAAAGACATTGAGGCAATTACATATTACGTCACAAAAAAACTAACCGACATCAAATTTTAGGAGGCAGTGCGAGATGGGTTTATTCAGCGATGTGGCCGGTATTGCCGCAGGAGCGGCTGGTATTTCCGTTCGAAAAGCAAAGGTAAAGAAAGCGGTAGAAGAATACCGCCAGCGTGCTCAGGAAGAGATGCCGAAACACGAGGCAGCTTTTCAGGAAAATCTAGCAAGAGAACGGGAGAATTATTTTGCTAGGAAAGAGCATTATATTGTAACCTATATGTTCACTCAGGTCATGCTGGGCAGCACAATGGGGCGGCGAGATTTTACCTTTCTCGATCAGATGCCGGAGGAATATCGGAAGGGCAAAGAATTCCTTGCGAACTTGAAAAAAGTTGAAACAGAATACTATTCCTTTCTGGCCGAGGCCTTCAAGGATGGAGAGATCACAGTGCCTTCCATGATCAGGACCTTAAAAGACCTGCTCTATTTCGGAGAAATTCGGGAGGAAGTGCAGCAGATAATTGCTGCCGAGCCGTCTCTGCAAGATGAGATGACCGCATCCGCCAGTGTCTTTACGGGCTGCGACGATGTGGATGGCTTGCTGCAAACGATCCGAGATTTCAATATGATCGACTGCGGCCCAACTCTGGAAGCTTTCTCAAACGGGGTCGATGCTTTCGAGCAGGGTGACTATAAGGGCGCCGTAACCTATTGGCTATATGGCACCTACTCGAACGAGGATTTCGATAAAATCAAGCTTGGACTCCTGCACTTTGCCCAGGATGAAAACCAGGATGTGGGTGCAGTGGAGTTGTACGACGTATATCAGAAAACCTGCCGCAGGCTATTTGGAATCAGCAAGGTGAAAACAGTGGAGGGCACGGAAAAGGTCGTTCTCTACCCTTCTGTTGATATGGTGATTGCAGAGGAGCTGCGGCACATTCACTCCGGAACCGCGGACCAGTATGATGAGACGCTGAAGGATTGGCTGGATAATTGCGGTACACGTGTTGACCGCGACCAGCTGGATGTTCTCCAGAACGTATTTTTCCACCTTGGCGCTTTTGGGCAGGAGCGAATCATCCTGGAGTATATGGTAAAGAACAATATGCCGCGGACGGCCGATCAGGAACAGCGGCTGAAGTTCCTGAAAGGTACTGGAGCGGTGGGCGGCGGCGCCGGTTCTTCTGTGGAATTCAGTGCGCTGAATGTCCAGGCAAAGGAAGATGAATTCCTTTATGACCACCGGTTTTTCCATTGGAAGGCGAATGAGATCCAGCAGTATTTCAATACCATGTCCTTGAATCGGAGAAAACAGGAATTTCCGATGGTCATGGACGAGTGGCAGAAAGATGTCAGCATTCCCGGAATCCGTTGGGACGGAGAACGGGTTCAGGCCCTGATAAGCGGTGAACTTGAGCGCAATTTCGGTGATACATACGATGTGTCGATTCTTCAGGCCGGCGCGGCAGTGGAAGATTGGGTGGATGTCCTCCCTACAATCTATGTTCATGCAAAAGATTCCTCTGTCCGGAACGGTGAACTGTCCTTCCTTGTCTCGGGCGAGCAGATCACAAATTCCACCATCCATCTCACCACTATGACGCTCCTTGCCCCGACCGATTCCTCTGGCAGGACGATGGAAAATGAGGCTCTTTGCAAAAAGGTAATTGCGGTAAAAGAGAAGCACAATCCACGGGTGGATACTTTTATCTCGACCATGAAAAATATCCTGGTTGCTCAGTTGGAGAGTTGGATCAATCAATTTACGAACAGCCAGGAGATCTACTGAGAGGAGAAACATCCATGTATGAAGATACGATCGAGGTCAAAATCGGGCGCATTTTATTTGAAAAGCAGAGCGGCGAAGAGCTCTATGAAGTGGCCTGTGGATTGAAGGGTCTTTTTGAGGAATCTGAAAAGAAAGACCAGGTTGCGGGAACGATGGCGGTGGAGATTGCAGTTGCCTCCTACTTTGAGGGGTGTCCGGCCGGAGCGGTTCTGGCGTCCTACTGTATGTTGTCGGGAACCGGGTATCAGGGGCTTTCCGATCTGCGCATTCCATTTGAAGTCTTTACAGAGGCCGGAATAGAAGGAAGCCATGATTGCGCCTACAATCTGGGCTGCGAGTTTGACCAAGGATATCCGCCGTATTTGCCCCAGAACCCTGTTGTGGCCGCTTACTATTTTAAGCTGGCCGCAGATTCCGGAAATTCTCGTGCACAGTTGGAGATGGGAAACCGCTATTATGATGGCAAAGGGGTAGAAATTGATTTCCAACAGGCGGATGCCTATTGGGAAGCTGCAGCAAAGCAGGGAGTGGCAGCCGCGCAATATAATTTGGGCCGCCTGTTAGACGGCAGCTTGAGCGGCGGGCCGTCCATGACAACGTACGAGCCCGAACGGGCAGGATATTGGCTGGAGCAAGCTGCCCGAAACGGCTATCAGGAAGCGGCGGAAATCCTGAATCAAAAATATCGTTTCAATCAAAGAAAAAACAAATGGCAAAAGATTACACGGTAAACGGGTAGTGGGGGAGTCTGGTCATGCCACGATGGAAAAAGGAACAATACATGGACGCATCCGGTGCATGGCGAATGCCGGGAGACGATTATATTGATTATTCGGGAGGCTGGAGATCGCCTGACGATCCTTATGTAGATGCATCCGGCGCATGGCGAAACCCAAACGATGATTACGTGGATGAGTCAGGCGGGTGGCGCAAGCCGGGCGAACAATATATGGATCATTCCGGTGGGTGGCGATTTTAACCGCGAATGGTAATGATAGAATGAATTGGTTCCGGCAATGATGGTTTCCCAGTAGTCAGAAATTTTGTCCGCGAATTTAGAGCACCCTCATAGCCGTACAAAAGGCTGCCTTGCGATGCACAAGTCGCATGGCGCCCTTTTCCAGGCAACCATAAGTGGGATGATTCGAGCCAAGGCGAATCGATTCTTCCCTTAACAAGCACAATATTTCTGCCCACCGTCCAGCAAGCTTCACCTGAACCAAAGATTAGCGGTATAATCCACCTAATTCCAGCACAACCGCATCACCAAGATAATCAAAAGAAAAACCCCGGAAAACCGAAGTTTTCCGGGGTAAAAAAACTTTTTAGCGCTTGGAGAACTGGGGGGCGCGGCGAGCGGCCTTCAGACCGTACTTCAATCGTCTGAGCGATGATTTTCCTTGATATTCCGGGCTTTTTTGAGCCTCGGCCCCTCGGTTGTCCTATTCCTTAACCAAAAAACAGGCCACTTTTACGAGGGGACAGCTTGATGAAATGCAGAATTTACTACATCGAATAGCTGTTCTGGTTTATTATACTTTACTCTTGCATAGATGTCCATAGTTGTCTTGCTGTTCTCATGTCCGGCAAGGTACTGGACCGTCTTGGGGTCAACACCTGCATACAGAAGATTGGTGATGTAGGTATGCCGCAGCAGGTGCGGTGTCACATCGAAGTCCAGGCTATACACAATGTTGGGATTGTTTTTCTGATGTCCTCCCAGACTCGGCTGAACAGTGTACTTGATGCTCTGTCCGTTCACATACTTATAATAGGTACGCTCCTTGGTAGACCGAACAACGATGTACTGCCAGACACGTTTGAACTGCGAATATGACAAGGGCTGTCCCTCACTATCGGCAATCACATATTCCGATTTGGAGGCAGCCTTGGCTTCCCGCAGACAATTCACAAGGCATTTGGGAATGGGAATATCCCTTCTTGCTGCTTTCGTCTTAAGCGTTGTAGAGATAACCGGTCTGTTATGCTCTGATCGCCATGCGCGCCGCACAGAGATATATGGAGTGGGTGCATCGAGGAACACACAATCCCATTGCAAGGCGAGAGCTTCTTCTCGGCGCAGACCGGCATATAAGCCGATCATGGTAAACAGATACGGCGGAAGTCCTTTGACGGTTTCCAGCAGCACTTCCACCTGCTGGTCTGTCAGCGAATCTTTCTTTTGGGTCGGTTTCCCTCCTTTTGCCGAAATCCCCTCACACGGATTGTATTCCAGCAACTGGCTCCGCTCTGCCGAGTAAAAAATGCACTTGAGGAGCATATTCACCGTATTGTGCAGGCTCTCGGACTTATTGGACAATGGGATCAGCGCCAGACGAATATCATCCGCTGTTACTTCCTCCATATACATATCTCCCAAAGGCTTGATAATGTAGTTCTTCATATTGGAGGCGTAGCCCTTCAGTGTAGCCGGCGACACTTTTGCGGATTGCATCAACAGCCACTTCTCACAATACTCGGCCACAGTAGGATGCTCCCGGTGGAAGATGATCTCCGCTACCTGGCGTCTCGCCTCCTGCTCTTTATCGTACAGTTCCTCGCAGGTAGTCCCATACAAGCTCACCTGCTTGCCGTCTGCGTCCAGAATCCGGGTTCTGTAATACAGGACACCCTTTCGTGTGACGGTTCCATATTGAGGTATGTTTTTTTTCTTCTTTGCCATAATTAATTTCCTTTCTCGCGTGGTGATGTATCTACACCTCCTTTTTATCAGAGATTTCAAATTGAATCAAAGATACGGCCAAGGAAAAACTAAGAGCGAGACATCCTTGTCTCGCTCTTACTTCATTTTCTGAATTGTTCGGAACTTACACAGCGTCCCATAAGTCAAAGGCACAGCCCATTGCTTTGACAAGATCATCCGGCCTGTTGTATTTGACCTTTGCGTAAATGTCCATCGTGATTTTGCTGCTTTCATGGCCCGCCAAATATTGTACCGTTTTGGGGTCCACCGAAGAATGAATCAGATTGGTGATGTAGGTGTGCCGCAGCTGATGCGGTGTCACTTCAAAATCCAGGCTATATACCACATGGCCGTTATTCCTGGCTTTTTCTCCAAGTTTCGGGTAAAGCATATATTTTACATACTTTCCGTCCACAAGTTTTCTGGCCATTCTCGGCTTTGCAGTCCGCGTCACAATATACTGCCACAGCCGCTTAAACTGTGTATAGGATAGCGGATCACCGTCCCGATTGGCAATCACATAATCCGAAGTGGATTTTTTCTTTGCATCTTTCAGACATTCAACCAGACAGACCGGGAGAGGAATGTTTCTTTGTGCCGCTTTGGTCTTTAGCTCGGTAAGAATGACCGGCCTGTTATGTTCTGTGTGCCATGCCCGCCGTACCGTTAAGTACGGAGCCTCTGCATCCAGATACACAGAATCCCATTGCAGCGCCAGGATTTCTTCCCGGCGCAGACCGGCATATAAACCGATCATCACAAATACATAGGGCGGCAAATCCCGGATCGTGTCCAAAAGCCGCTCAACCTGTTCATCCGTCAATGCCTGTCTTTCTTCCTGGGGAACTCCTCCCTTTGCATCCAGGTATATGGTCGGGTCCTCGTCAATCACATGGCTCTCCTTGGCCGCCCGGAAAATGGACTTGCAGAGAATCACCACAGACTTATAAACCGAAGCCGACTTCTTGGAAACAGGTACGAGGGCAAGTTGGATGTCATCCAGGGATACATCAGCCATTCTCTTGTCTCCCAGCCCTCCAATAATGTGCCGCCGCACCTTAGAGGTATAATCTGTCAAGGTGGTGGCCCGAACATGGACGGACTGCATCAGCAGCCACTTCTCACAGTACTCAGCAACCGTAGGCGATCTTCGACGAAACGTAGTACTGTCAATCTGCTCTAACGCCTCCAGTTCCTTGTCATAAAGCTTTTCGGGCGTCTTTGCATAAAGCGCCACTCTGTTTCCATCCGAATCTTCGACTCTGGTTCTATAATATTCAATGCCGTTAAGCACGACCGTACCATATTGAGGAATTGCCCTTTTTCTTTTTGCCAATTCCGTCACCTCCTAAGAATAATGTCCAGCGCTGTACCTTTGTTTTATCAGACATATTAGGTTCCAGCAAGGATACGGAACAGCTCAAGCTCGGACACTTCGCAGCTTGCGGTATGTAGCGCTTTTTTCCACTGGCTTTGCACGATGGGTGCATTTTGCGATATACTCCTGAAGGCCAGCATCTGTAAAGTACACGCAACCATTTTGCACATACTGAACATAGGAAATTAGCCCACTGTTTCGAGCTGCATCCAAAGTGGCAATGCTAATCCCCAGTAATTTGGCAGCCTCTTTCCGCGAAATCAATTTTTCCATAGGTGGTCCCCCTTTCTGTCAAAGATGTGGTTGTTGCTTTCAAAATCACATGAATGCGCTGGCAACCGAAGCTGCCAGCGCATGGTATCTGACTTTGAAAAATTTACTCGCCACATTTGCCACGCACCCCTGGCGATGGGGACATTCCGGTCTCCGCTGGCGCGGCTGTCATAACTCCACAGCGTCGTTTTACTCGTGCGCCGCAGAGTTCCCCCCAAGTCTTTAGGAGGCCGTGAGGAAGTATCTTTAACCCCTATGCAGTCATCGCGCCCTGAAATGCCACTTTCGGGTATCAGGCTGACGTGGATCGCTCGGAACAGTCCTATTCATCACCTCCTGGGGCTGTCCATCTTCGCGGCGTGCCTGATTCGCTCGTACATAGGTTATGTACCGGAAATGCCGTCTATGAAATTGTCAAGCTCCACATTGGGAGAATGTTCTTCCCTCAATGGGTAGGCACTGATACGCTTCATTTGTTAAGTGTTATTCAAAAATTTTTTTATTTTTTTAAATCTTTGTGCAACAGCACTTCTGGAACAATGCCAAAGACGTGCTACATCAATTTGACGATAACCATCCACAAAAAGTAATGTCAATAGCTCCAAATCTTTCTTCGACAGCTTCTTCAATCTCAACAGTAGTTGTTCGTTTTCCACCGAAGCCAACCATCCATATCGCGTTTGATCAATCTTATCAACATCCCATTGATAAGATAACGATGCAAACTTTCGGAACAGCTGTGATTGACCACATACTTCATCATATTGTTCACAAGGTATTGGTTGCGTATGGTTTTGAAAAACCCTTTGACTGCAAAACCATGCCCAGTCATATTCTTTCATGGCAGCAATCTGTTCTTCGCTCATCCCTGCATCACAATAC
>DXYV01000021.1 GCA_019415645.1 Clostridiales bacterium | reverse complement strand
CCATGCGCGCAGGAAGGCATGGCCCCTTCTCTCAGCCTTGTACCTTTTCTCAGTTATTGGTAAAGACCGGCGTGCGCTTCTCGATCATCGCAGCCATGCCTTCCTTCTGATCGTGGGTATCAAACAGGAGGGTGAACTCGGTGGTCTCGGCAGCCTTGCCGGCGGCCACGGTCTCGATGGCGGCCTTGTTGATCGCAGCCTTGGCAGAAGCCAGAGCACAGGCAGGCTTGCCCATCAGCTGCTTGGCCACCTCTACCGCCTTGTTGTAGATGGCGTCATACTCCGCCTTGGCGGCCGCGGCCTCCGCAGCCTTGGCGGCTGCCTTGGCGCTGTTGATCTGCTCCTCCACACCGTTGACCTTGGCGGCCTTGACCGCCTTCTTGGCTTCCAGCGCGGCAGCGTCCAGATTGGCGTCGCCGGTAACATACCAGTTGAGCAGACCCAGCTCGTAGGCCTGCTTGCCGGGGATCATCTCAGTGAGCATGACCAGCTGCTTGGCCTTGGCGGGACCGACGATGGCGGTGGCACGGGCGCAGCCGTTGGCGCCGGGGATAATGCCCAGTCCCACCTCGGGGAAGGACAGGGTGGTGCGGGAGCCGCCCACCCGGAAGTCACAGGCCAGCGTCATCTCACAGCCGCCGCCGAAGGCAAAGCCGCCCACGGCCGCGATGGTGGGGATGGGCATGGACTCCAGGATGTTGTTGATCTCAATGGCCAGGCCGCAGAACTCCCGGGCGTAGCGGGGGTTAGCCTCGGCCATCTCCTTCACGTCGGCGCCGGCGGCGAAGGCGCGCTCGCTGCCGGTCATGATGAGCACCCGGACGCTGGGGTCGGCCTGCACCAGCTTAATCGCCGCCATGATGTCCTGGTTGATCTCGCTGTTCAGGGCGTTGAGCGCCTTGGGACGGTTGAGCTGGATGGTGGCGATTCCGTCCTCCACTTTGTAAATGATATTGGCGAATTCCATTGGCGTCAGACTCCTTTTTCTTGTATTCTTACGCGCGGCGTCTGATCATTCCGCCGGGATGGACTGACCGCCGTCGCACAGCAGGTAAGTTCCGGTCATGTAGCTGAAGGAGTCGGAGCACATGGCCAGCACGGGGCCGGCGATCTCCTCGATGGTGCCCAGGCGGCGGACCGAGGTGGCCTTGGACTGCTGCTTGTAGTAGTCGGTCTGGTTGCCGTCCTTGTCGATGAAGAACTCCTCGTTCAGCGGCGTGACCACATAACCCGGGCAGATGCAGTTGACGGTGATGTTCTCACGGCCGAAGTTGTTGGCCAGAGTGCGGGCCAGGCTCAGACAACCGGCCTTGGAAGCGCCGTATCCGACCACGCCCTTGCCGCCGATGAAGCCGCCCACAGAGGCGGTAATGATGATCTTGCCGCCCTTCTTGCCGTTGGTGGCGTTCTGCTTGATCATCTGGCGGGCGGCCTCCTGGCAGAACATGAAGGTGCCGGTCAGGTTGGTGGCAATGACCTTCTCAAAGTCCTCGGGGGTGTACTCCTTGCGGCCCTCGCGGTTCTCCACCACCAGGGCGGTGGGGCCGGAAATGCCGGCGTTATTGATGAGGATGTTCAGCTCGCCGAATTCCTCCACCGTCTTCTCAATGACCATCTTCACGTTCTCCAGCTTGCTGGAGTCCGCGGGGATTCCGAAGGCACGGCCGCCCTTGCAGTAGTTCTCGTTCAGGTCCGCCACCGCGTCCTCCACCTTGGAGGCGGTACGGGCGGTGATGACTACGTTGGCGCCGTAAGCGGCCAGCGCGCAGGCCATACCGAAGCCCAGGCCCTGGGTGCCGCCGGTGATGATGGCGGTCTTTCCGGTCATATCAAAGGAAGGAATTCCGATCTTCCGGTTGAGATGAGCCATATTCAACACTCCTTATTTCAATATTCGCGCCAGCGCCCGCCGCGGGAATGCCCCGCGGCGGGGGGCCGGCTCTGTCAAACCGTCCCAGACGGTCCGAACATGCTTTTTACTTCGCGGCAGCGCCGGCCTTGGCCGCGTCGAACTTGGCCAGCATGGCGCGCGGCGTGGCAGTAGCGCGCTCGTAGCGGGGGCAGGTCTCGTAGCCGGGCAGGCCAGCCAGATACTTGGCGATCTTCTTCAGCTCTTCCAGGTCGTAACGGCTCATCAGCGTGATCTCCTCCATCAGGGGAGAGCCGCCGCCGTGCACGCCGGCCACAGCCTGGGCGCCCTCGAAGGCGTCGCACAGCTTATCCTCCATCATGCGCATGACGCGATGGGTCTCCTCGGCGGTATAGGCCGGGTTGCGGATGATGTACTTGTTGCACAGCTCCGCCGTTTCGGGGGCGTAGAAGCTCTCCTCGGTGGGCAGGGAGGCGCACACACCGCCGGTCAGGTCGGCCAGGATCTCATACTCGTGGTAGATGTTGTGACCCGCGATGCGGCGGCCGGCATTGGTCAGGACTTCGTCGGGCACCCACTGGCCGGAGGGGAACTCCACGGCGTGGTGAGCGGAAGCCTCACCGGCGGCGAAGACCAGCTCGGCGGTCTGGATGATGTCGCACAGCTTGGAGCGGACGTGGGACTCCTTGGCGATGTCGTTGACATCGGCCACCAAAGCGGCCTGGGAAGCAATGACCTCGGACACGGCGGTCTTGCAGCCGGTGTAGGAGTGACGGTGATAGTGGGCGAACATCAGGGCCAGGTAGCCGGCGTAACGGCAGACGCCCTCGTTGTCGTGGCCGCACATGAACACGCGGTCATAGGGCACGAAGCAGTCGTCGAAGATGGTCAGGGACTCCACATCGCCGATATGGGCCCAGGGCGCGTCGATGTGCTTACGCTTGTGATGCTGGCCGGGCAGAGCCATCAGCTTGATGCCGTCCCAGTCCGCGGGCAGCGCGAAGGCCACGGCGTAGTCCGAATCCTCGGGGCTCATGAACTTGGTGGGGTTGACAATGATCTCGTCCACATAGGGAGCGTTGGAGTTGCAGATCTTGGCGCCGCGCACGATGATGCCCTTGCAGGGCTTGCCGTCCACGCCGATGCCGTCCACGTCGGTCTCCACCACATGCACGAACTGGTCGGGGTCGGGCTGCATATGAGCGCGCTTATACTTGGGGTTGCGGGAGCCCTTCACGTCGGTCTGGGCACAGTTGCACACCAGATCGTTCTCCTGGCAGTAAGCGATGTACTTCAGCAGGCGGCTGTGGTACTCAGTGCCGCAGGCCTGGTCGCAGTCATAGGTGACGGAGTACAGGGCGTTCATGGCGTCGGTGCCCATGCAGCGCTGCATGCAGCCGCCCACGCGGTGGCAAATCAGGCGGGTCATCAGCTGCTTCTTCAGCAGGTCGTCCACAGAGCCGTGGATGTGGGTGCAGCGGTTGACGATCTTGCCCTCCATGCCGGGAATCTTGGACTCGGCCAGGCAGACGTCCGCGTAAGCGGGATCGTTGGCGGTATCATAGCACTGCTTCATGACGTAGGTGCCGCCGGTAATCCAATCGGCCAGATCGCGCTCGGCGCCCTCCTTGCCGTTGGAACGGTCCACCTTCTGACCATGCAGATAGACGTTGGGCTTCATCTTCAGCAGACGGGCTTTGTAGGCTTCGTAAGTGCCGACACAGTTGTTGTTACCCATGTTCTTGATTCCTCCAAATAAAAATGTTTTATGCATTGATTCAGACGAATCGTCCGAGTGTACATGCCCTTTTAAGATGCAAAAATTGTGCCAACTTTTCTTTTGCCTTCACTCCGAGAAAAAACGCCGCCCGGATGGGCGGCGTTTTTGGGAGTAAATTACTTGCCGGCAGCGGCAGGAGCCTTGTAGGAATCGAACTTGGCCAGCATGGCGCGCGGCGTAGCGGTGTGGGCGCTGCGCTCGTAGCGGGGGCACTTTTCGTAGCCGGGCAGGCCAGCCAGATACTTGGCGATCTTCTTCAGCTCCTCCAGGTCGTAACGGCTCATCAGCGTGATCTCCTCCATCAGGGGAGAGCCGCCGCCGTGCACGCCGGCCACAGCCTGGGCGCCCTCGAAGGCGTCGCACAGCTTATCCTCCATCATGCGCATGACGCGATGGGTCTCCTCGGCGGTATAGGCCGGGTTGCGGATGATGTACTTGTTGCACAGCTCCGCCGTTTCGGGGGCGTAGAAGCTCTCCTCGGTGGGCAGGGAGGCGCACACACCGCCGGTCAGGTCGGCCAGGATCTCATACTCGTGGTAGATGTTGTGACCCGCGATGCGGCGGCCGGCATTGGTCAGGACTTCGTCGGGCACCCACTGGCCGGAGGGGAACTCCACGGCGTGGTGAGCGGAAGCCTCACCGGCGGCGAAGACCAGCTCGGCGGTCTGGATGATGTCGCACAGCTTGGAGCGGACGTGGGACTCCTTGGCGATGTCGTTGACATCGGCCACCAAAGCGGCCTGGGAAGCAATGACCTCGGACACGGCGGTCTTGCAGCCGGTGTAGGAGTGACGGTGATAGTGGGCGAACATCAGGGCCAGGTAGCCGGCGTAACGGCAGACGCCCTCGTTGTCGTGGCCGCACATGAACACGCGGTCATAGGGCACGAAGCAGTCGTCGAAGATGGTCAGGGACTCCACATCGCCGATATGGGCCCAGGGCGCGTCGATGTGCTTACGCTTGTGATGCTGGCCGGGCAGAGCCATCAGCTTGATGCCGTCCCAGTCGGCGGGCAGGGCAAAGGCTACGGCGTAGTCGCGGTCGTCGGGGCTCATGAACTTGGTGGGCAGAGCGATGATCTCGTCCACGTAGGGGGCGCAGGAGTTGCAGATCTTGGCGCCGCGGACGATGATGCCCTTGGTGGGCTTGCCGTCGATTCCGATGCCGTCCACGTCGGTCTCCACCACATGGAAGAACTGATCGGGGTCGGGCTGCATATGGGCGCGCTTATACTTGGGGTTGCGGGAGCCCTTCACGTCGGTCTGGGCGCAGTTGCAGATCAGGTCGTTGTTCTGGCAGTACTCGATGTACTTGTTCAGGCGCTTGTGGTACTCGGTGCCGCAAGCCTGGTCGCAGTCATAGGTGACGGAGAACAGGGCGTTCAGCGCGTCGGAACCCATGCAGCGCTGCATGCAGCCGCCCACGCGGTGGCAGATCAGGCGGGTCATCAGCTGCTTCTTCAGCAGGTCCTCCTTGGAATGGTGGATATGAGTGGAGCGGTTGATGATGTTGCCGGTGATGTGGGAAGTGGCGGTGCAGACATCTGCGTAGTTGGGGTCATTGGCGGTGTCATAGCACTGCTTCATGACGTAGGTGCCGCCCACGATCCAGTCGGCCAGATCGCGCTCGGCGCCCTCCTTGCCGTTGGAACGGTCCAGCTTCTGTCCGTGCAGATAGACGTTGGGCTTCATCGCCAGCAGGCGGGCCTTATAGGCCTCGTAGGTGCCAACACAATTTTTTGCCATTTTCGTTTCCTCCATAAATTTAGCACTCCCGCTTATCCTTCGATTACGGGCACATTAAACCGCAGCTTGGCCGCGTCGGTTTACAAAATTTTGCAGTCCCTGTTGCCTTTTCGCAACACTTGGAACCATCCGGCGGAAAATTCCGCCTTTTTCAGGGCCTCACACCCTACGTTGCATTTTAACAACAGGGTTGTCGTTTTGCAACAGGTAGTTTCCGTCAAATTTCCGCTCTTTTCCGCCGCCTGAACTGCTCCCGCAGGACCAGTCAAATCCGCGGAAGATCGGCTTAGTTGATGGTCATGCCGCCGTCCACCGGCACCAGCACGCCGGTCATATAGCCGCCGGCGGGAGAGGCCAGGAAGTTGATGACGCCCGCGATCTCATCGGGCATCGCATAGCGGCGCAGAGAAATCATCCGGGTGACAGCGGCCACGTTCTTCTCGTCCGCCATCACGTCCTTGGTCATATCGGTCAGCACATAGCCGGGTGCCACTGCGTTGACGGTGATTCCATAACGAGCCAGCTCGTTGGCCATGATGCGGGTCAGGTGGGTCACAGCGGCCTTCAGGGAGCCGTACACGGTGTCGCCGATGGGGCTCTTGATGCCGGCAGCGGAGGACAGGTTGATGATACGGTAGGGGTGGGTGCCCTTCTCGTAGCCCTGGGCCACCATCTGCTTGGCCACAGCCTGGGACATGAAGTACAGGCCCTTGAAGTCGGCATCCACATAGTGGTCAAAATACTCCTCGTCCATATCGACCATCTTCTTGGGCTGGCCGCCGGTGCCCGCGTTGTTGACCAGAATGTCCACGCGGCCGAACTTCTCCACCGTCTTGGCGACCAGGTTCTCCCGGGCCTCAGCGGAGGTCACATCCGTGGCGACGCCGAAGGCGTTGGGGCCCAGCTCGGCGGCGACCTTGTCGCAGGCCTCCTGCTTACGGCCGGTGATAACCACCTTCGCGCCATAGTGAATCATCGTGCGGGCGATCTCCAGGCCGATGCCGCGGGTGGAACCGGTGATGATCGCGACCTTGTCCGTCAGTTCATAGGAACAGATGTTAGCCATGATTTTCAATCTCCTTCTGTGTTTTTTTCAGAAGCATCAGCATAAACTTTGCTTTACAGCTTTCGTATCTTGCAAATTCTGTGCCAAGTTTATCGAACAGCCGCTCCTGCGGTCATTCCACTACGGAAATCCCATATTTTTTGGCCTTGCGCGAGATGGTGGAAGCGTCTACGCCCAGAGCTTTTGCCGCTTTCCGCACACCGCCCTGCTCCTCGATGGCCCGGGAAATCAATTCCTTTTCATAGTCGTCCAGCGCCACCTTCAGGCTGGCCGGTTTGTCCGCCGGGAGGCGGCTGTCCAGGCCCAAATAGGCCGCCAGCACCTGCGGCTGGAGCACGTTGCCTTCGCAGCAGATGACCATATATTCAATCACGTTTTGCAGCTCCCGCACGTTGCCCGGCCAGGAATAGCGCCGGAAAATATCCAGCGTCTCATCGGGCACGGTGATGGTATGGGCATGCTTGGTGCAGTATTCAAAAAAGTAGTGCTTCACCAGCTTCTCGATGTCGCCCCGCCGCTCCCGGAGGGGGGGGATGTAGATGGGCACCACCGAAAGGCGGTAGTACAGGTCCTCCCGGAACCGCCCCTCCTTGATCTTCTGCTTCAGATCGGCATTGGTGGCGGCAATCACTCGTACATCCAGACTGATGGGCTTGGTGCCGCCCAAGCGCATGATCTCCTTCTGCTGGAGTACCCGCAGCAGCTTGGTCTGCAGCTCG
This sequence comes from Clostridiales bacterium, assembly GCA_019415645.1. GTDB lineage: Bacteria > Bacillota > Clostridia > Oscillospirales > Oscillospiraceae > DXYV01. Next base: position 37,201 of record DXYV01000021.1, on the reverse strand, counting down.
TAGGGCAGGTCGCCGATCTCGTCCAGCAGGATCGTGCCGTGGTTGGCCAGCTCAAACAGCCCCGCCTTGCCCTGGTTCAGCGCGCCGGTAAACGCGCCCTTCTCATAGCCGAAGAGCTCGGATTCCAGCAGATTGGCGGGAATGGCGGTGCAGTTGACCTTGACATAGGGCTTTCCTTTCCGGTTCGAGGCCGAATAGATGCTGTCCGCCACCACCTCTTTGCCCACGCCGCTCTCGCCGGTGATCAGCATGGTCACGTCGGTGGGCGCCGCCCGGGCAATGGTACGTCGGATCTTTCGGATAGCCGGCTCGTTGCCCACCATGGGGTTCATATCCTCGTCGTCGTAGCGCTCCAAGATCTGGACCGCCTTTTCTATATGTACGGTGTTTCGGAACTCCGTCACCCGGTAAATCAGGGAGTCCGTGTCGAATACCGATACCGCCACATGGCTCACCTGTCCGTTCTCGTCAAAAATGGGAACGCCGGTGACGTAAGCGGGCACCGCCTTCCCCTTGTGATTTTTGACCACACCGGTCCCTGTTACGTTACGGCCCAGCTCGATCACGTCGGCAGAGACCGATTTGTTAAAGAGCTTACCCTCGTTGGCCACCTCGGTCACGCTGCGGCCCAGAATCTCCTCCGGCTGGATTCCCGTGTGCTTACAGTAGGAGGGATTGACATACTGGGTGATCGCGTTGCGGTCTGTGATATACACTCCGTCAATCAAACTGTCCACGACCTTTTGAAAGTCCACGCTGTGCGTCAGCTTTTCCTCCAGCGCTGCGCTGTTTGCCAGGGCGGTCTGCACATCTCCCTGCTCCAGGCTGGCCCGGATTTCTTCCAGCGCATGTTTGAGTTCCTCGTTATACATGGTCCTACCACCTTTCTGTCTCTCCTGTGGCCGTTGCAATTCTACCACATTCGTGGCAGTTTTGCAACAAGCAACCATTTGTAAAAAAATCGCCGGTTTTTCCCATCTCCGGCGATTTTTCTGAACTTCTACTCAGGCTTGTCCCCATTTTCTTTTGCTTCGCTGCTTGTCTGTTGCAGTTCTTCCACACATTCTTTTTCCCGACGCTCCAGCTCGTCCAACGGCTCCGTCTCCAGTTCCCGCTTCACCTGCTCTGTGATCGCCTGTTCCAGCTCCTCCCGGCGCTGAGGCGACGGCAGGACCCGGTTGACCGCCACTGCCACCACAATACCCACGGCGGTCTCCGCCATGCGGGCCACGGTGTAAAAATAGCGGTCCTCCCCGCTGTGAGAGAGAATCACCGCGCAGCACACCACTGCGGCAATGGAGCACGCCTTGGGCTGATGCAAAATTGTGCAGATATAGATGGCCGCCATCACACACAGGCCAAAAATCAGCGTCGTAACCACGTAATTGGGCGAGACAAGCGTCAAGGAAACGCCTGCCAGTCCCACCAGACCGCCTACCAGCGTTCCCAGCAAGCGGGAGAGGCCCTGCTTCACGCTGGCCTCCACCGAGCCCTGCATGCAGATGATTGCGGCGATGCAGGCATAAAAGGGACCCAGCGTCCTGCTGTCGGACGCGGCACCACCCCACCACGGCAGAAAAATGACAAAACAAATCATCACCGCCACTGCGGTCTTAACGTTGCGCCACCCCGGAATGAGCTTCAAGCCCTTCATATGCTCTCCTTTCTCCGGTTCCGGCCAAGTTTCCACATTCCATTAAGGACAGAAGAGACGGGCCTTGTCAGCCCGTCTCTTTCCACAATTCCCTTAAAACGGCAGATTCAAGCCGCCAGTCAGCTTCTGCATCTGGCTTCCGGCATCCTCCGCCGCCAGGCGCAGGCCCTCATTGACGGCCGCCACGATCAGGTCCTGGAGCATCTCCACATCGTCCGGGTCCACTGCCTCGGGGTCGATGGTCACGCTGACCACTTCCCGCTTGCCGCTGACCACGGCCGTGACCACACCGCCGCCGGCCGAGGCCTCATACTCCTTGGCCTCCAGCTCCTCCTGGGCCTTCATCATTTCCTGCTGCATCTTCTGGGCCTGCTTGATCATATTCATATTCATGCCGCCCATACCGCCCATGCCGCGGCTGCCAAATCCTTTCGCCATTGGTCGTTCCTCCTTATGTCATCGTCACATTGTCCAGGCCCAGCAGATCGTCCAGTGCGTCGTGGGCCTCCGGAGCGGGGGCGGCCGAAGGGGCCGGCTGCGCGGGCGCCTGTCCCACGCGCACCACCGCGTGGACCGGCCGCCCCATCAGCGTCTGGGCCTCGTTCGCCACGACCGTCAAAATCTCCGGTTTATCAATAAATCCTTTTACAAATTCTGTATCCGCCCACAGCGTGACGGTATCGCCCTCCACCGAGCCGGTCACCATGGCCGGATTGCCCACAAAGCAGAAATCCGCCACGTTCATGACCCGCTCCAGCCGGGCGCGCAGCGCGTCCCAGCTGACCGACAGAGCCGCCGCGTCCGCCGCAGATTCGGCCGGTGCGGGCGCCTTCGGGGCCTTACGGTCCGGGACCTGGGGCTCAGGGGTCTGCTCCGCCCAAGGAGGCAGGTCGTCCGAAACGGCCGGCTCCTCCTTCCGGGGCGCCGCCGGTTTTGTTCCTTCCGGCTTTCCCGCCGGGGCGGCCGGTACGCCGCTGCGCATCTGCTCCTCCAGCCGGGCCACCCGGGCGGACAGACCGGCCGCCGACCCGTCCAGCGACGGGTCACACAGGGTCACCAGGCAAAGCTCCGTGTCGGTGCGGCGGTTGGCGCTGCGGGTGATGTCCGCCGCCGCGCGCTGGAGCTGCGTCAGCATCTGTAACAGCCGGGGCGTATCCAGCAGGCCGGACAGGTGGTTGAGGGTCGCGCTGTCAAAGCCCCCGGTCATGAGGGAGGCCCCCGTCCGGGGAGCCGTCCGGCGAATCAGCAGGTCCCGGGCCAGGGCGGACAGCTCGCCCAGCAGAGCGGCCATCTCCTTGCCCGCGGCATACAGCCGGTCCAGCAGGCCCAGGGCCTCCTCCACCTCGCCCCTGGCCAGGTGCTCCATCAGGTCGGCCGTATCCACATTCCCTGCCAGGCCCAGGGCCTCCAAAATCTCGGTCTCGCCGATCTGCGCGTGGTCGCCGATGCACTGGTCCAGCAGGGAGAGCGCGTCCCGCATCCCGCCGTCGGACAGGCGGGCAATCAGGGCCGCCCCCTCTTGCGTCAAATTCAGCTGCTCCTGTCCCGCCACGTAGCTCAGGCGGGCGGCGATGGCGTCGGCGTGGATTCGCTTGAAGGAGAACTGCTGGCAGCGGGATTTGATGGTGGCCGGCACCTTGTGAATCTCGGTGGTGGCCAGAATGAACATCAGGTGCTCCGGCGGCTCCTCCAAAATCTGGAGCAGCGCGTTGAAGGCCTGTGTGGACAGCATATGGACCTCGTCCACGATGTAGACCCGCTTTTTGACGGTAGCGGGAGTATAGGCTGCCTCGTCCAGGATGGCGCGGATGTCGTCCACCCGATTGTTGGAGGCGGCGTCCAGCTCCAGCACATCCAAAATCGAGCCGTTTTCAATGCCCAGACAGGAGGCGCAGGCATTGCACGGATTGCCGTCCACCGGATGCTCGCAGTTCACCGCCCGGGCCAGCAGCTTGGCGCAGGTGGTCTTGCCCGTCCCGCGGGTCCCGGTGAACAGATAGGCGTGGGACAGGCGGCCGGTGCTCACCTGCCGCTTGAGGGTGTGCGTGATGTGCTCCTGCCCCACCACCTCGTCAAAGGTCTTGGGCCGCCAGGTGCGATAGAGAGCCTGATACACGCCGTTCACCTCCGCTGATCAAATTCAAAACAGAAATCGGTACGCAGAAAGGCCGCACACCGGCCTTTGAAGCGCCCGATATATCCGTTACCTCCACAGCCGGCTCAGGACCGGCGTCCCCGCGGCACACGCGGCGATCCGCTTAGTGCTGCTCGGTTCCCCGCCTGACACGGTTCACGGGACCACGTTGCGCGGGACCGGTCCATCATCGCTGCTTATGGAGGGCAGACAATACATCGAACGTCCGGGGGCCGGGATTCCTCCCTGCTATAGCGGGTTGCAGGTACAGGGCACCGCTAACTCCCCGACTAGTGCGGCCTTGCTCCGTACCGATTGGCTGTCGCCTTGTATCTTCGCAAAGCTGGATAATATTATACTACATCTCTGGTAAATTATCAACCAAAACCTTTTTTATCCAGGGTCTTTCCCCTTTGGGTCCGCCGGAGGGTGACTCACCCCGCAGATTCTCTGCGCTCGAAGCGCCCTCCCGCTTCCATGGAAAGCGGGAGGGCGCTGACGGTTTCAGGCGTCCAGCAGCTCAAATTCCACCAGTTCCTGGCGGATCTCCCGCTCCTTTGCGGCCAGCCCCCGTCCGTCCACAGACAGCTCGCCGCTCTGGTTGTCGAAGGGGTCGTTGCGCCAGGCCCGGTCCGGCGGAGTCAGAGGCGCAAAAAAGGCGCGGTTGGCCACCATCCGCCACGGGTCCAGATTACCGAAGTAATGGCGGCGGTGTTTTTCCTCCCCCATCCGGCGGGCCGAGGAGCCAAAGGAGCAGTCCACCCACAGCCAGCCGTGGGGTGCGATATAGAACATGGCCCAGTCGTGACTGCCCACATGGCCGGGCCGCACCGACAGGCCGCTCTGCCAGCGGGCCGGGATTCCCGCGATTCGGCACAGAGTAATGAACAGCAGCGCCATCACGCCGCAGTCCCCCCGCAGCTCCTTGGCGCAGCGGTCCGCAATGCAGTCCAGCTGGATATAGGCCGGCTGGTAGCGGTAATCCACAAAGCCGGTGACGTAGTCGTAGATGGCCTTCGCCTTCTCCACCGGTCCCCTGCACCCCTGGGTCAGGCGGGCGGCCAGCGCCCGCAGATAGGGCGTAAAGACGATGTGGGGCGCCTGCTCCTCCAGGTCAAACTCCGGCTGCACCGGGTCGGGTGTCAGGGTCAGCGGGTCCACCCAGGCCGCGTGATGAAGATAGCGGTAGGTCACGAAAAAGTCCGCGCGCGTCCGGCTCTTCCACCAGATGGTCCGCTGGGGCGCGTCCTCGGGCGCGCACAGCCCGCCCGGCGTCGCGTCCAGAATTTCGATCTCGCTCTGCTGCGGACAGGCCGCCGGAATGGGCAGCCACGCCTGCACCTCGGCTCCGGGCGCAGCCACCCGGGCGCGGATGGAGGCCCGCACGGTGATGCGCGCGGTCAGGCCGCCCTCCGCCTCCATGCGCTCCAGCACCGCGTCCCGCTCGGCCCGTCCCGGGTCCTCCTCCCGGCGCAGGCCGGGAGCCTCCTGGGGATACAGCCGCAGGCACTCTAACAGGCGGTCGTGGTAATGGGGCTCCCCGTCCACGCACCGCCAGTCGATGCGTCCTCCGTCCACCAGCGCATCAAACTGCGCTTCGGTGCACGCCGGCCACTCGGACCGAATCTGCTCCAGCGCCTGCGCTCTGGTATAGGGATAGTCGTCTGGCAGCCGCTCCAGGCGCATACGCTCCACCCGCAGCCGGGGCGCCAGCTCCGGCTGGAGCCCCGCGGCCAGCCGGGCATCGATGAGCCGAATGGCCCCCGCCAGGTCGCCCATGGCCTTGCGCCGGGCAATGTCTCCCGGCAATGCGTCGTTCAGACGCAGGAAATCCAGATTGTTCGACATGGCAGACACCTCTCAGCAGGCGGTCAGGTTCACCAGAACCTCCACCATCTTGCGCAGAGACTCCACCGGAACGGCCTCGTAGACGCCGTGGAAATTGAATCCGCCGGTGGACAGATTGGGACAGGGCAGGCCCATATAGGTCAGCCGCGCCCCGTCGGTCCCGCCCCGGATGGGGGACTCCTCCGGCGTCACGCCCGCCTTCTCCATGGCGGCCCGGGCCCGCTCGATCAGGTCCATATGCGCCTTCATCGGCTCCAGCATATTGTAATAGCTGTCCTTCAGCTCCAGCTCCACCGTGCCCGCGCCGTAGCGGCGGTTCAGGAAATCCGCGATGGCGGTCATCTCTGCCTTGCGCGCCTCGAACTTCGCTCGGTCGTGGTCCCGGATGATGAAAGACAGCCGGGCGGCGGTCTCGTCCCCTTCCATGTGGTTGAGGTGGTAGAAGCCCTCGTGCCCCTCCGTATGGCCCGGCGTCTCCGCCGGAGGCAGCAGGCCCACCAGCTCGCAGGAAATGAGCAGTGCATTTTTCATTTTGTCCTTCGCCGAGCCCGGATGGACGTTCAGGCCGTGGACCGTCACCTTCGCGGCAGCGGCGTTGAAGTTCTCATAGTTGATCTCACCCAACTCTCCGCCGTCCACGGTATAGGCCGCGGCGGCGGCGAAGGTGTCCAGGTCGAAATGGCTCGCGCCCCGGCCCACCTCCTCGTCCGGCGTGATGCCCACGGCGATGGGGCCGTGCCGAATCTCGGGATGGGCCAGCAGATATTCCACCGCTGTAATAATCTCCGCCACGCCCGCCTTATCGTCCGCGCCCAGCAGCGTGGTGCCGTCGGTGACCACCAGCTCCTGGTCCACATAGCGGTCCAGCATGGGGAAGCGCGCCCGCTCCATCACGATGCCCAGCTCCGGATTCAGCGTCAGATCGCCGCCCGCATAGCGGACCACCTGGGGCTTGATGTCCGCGCCCGAGGCCCCGTCGGAGGTATCCATGTGGGCTACCAGACCCAGACAGGGAACCTCCTCGCAGCCCGGCGTAGCGGGCAGGTGGGCATAGACGTAGCCCTTCTCATCCATGTGCGCGTCCGTCAGGCCCAGACCCCTGAGTTCCTCCGCCAGGGCGCAGCCCAGCAGCTTCTGCTTTTCCGTGCTGGGCGTGGCCTCACAGTTGGGATCAGACTGGGTATCGAAGGACACATAGTGTAAAAATCGCGCTAACACATCCATATTTTGCTTGGCTCCTTTTTCAGACTTGCAGATTGGTTTCAGTTCTCAAATTGCTTCAGGTATTGGGCCACCGAGCGGGTCATCTCCCGGGAAAAGTCCGAGTTGTATTTCCGCTTGCAGAATGCAGCGCACCAGTCCTCATAGGGGCGCGCCTCCGCCTTATAGCCCAGCATGGCCCGCAGCTCCGTCCCATCCATGGCGCGGTAGCCGTTCTCATGCACGATATGCTCCATGGCGCACCGCTGGGGCTTTGGCCGCTCTTTCTGCTGCTGGGTGGGCCAGCCAAACACCAGCATGACGCAGGGAAACACGTACTCCGGCAAACCCAGCAGCTCCCGCTGCTGTTCGCAGTGTTCCATCACGTCCCCAATATAGCAGGAGCCGATTCCCAGGCTCTCCGCCGCCGTCACCGCGTTCTGGGCCGCGATGGCCGTGTCCGTCACCGCCAGCATCAGGTCTCCCACGCCGGGATGGCGGGGCGCGCAGCCGGCGTCCAGATAGGCGTCCTGCCACTTTTTGCAGTCGGCGCAGAACACCAGCACCATGGGCGCTTTGGCTATAAAGGGCTGGTTGTCGCAGGTCACCGCCAGCTTGTCCTTGAGGGACTGCTCGGTGATGTCCAGAATGGTGTAGAGCTGCTGGTTCCCGGCAGTGGGCGCCTGGACGGCCGCCTCCAGAATCAGGCGTTTGTCCTCCTCGGAGATGGGACGCGGCTCAAAAACCCGCGTGGACTTGCGGGCATGGAGTTGCTGCAATACTTCGTTCATGACTTTTGGGACTTGTGGCGCCAGGCCACAGTCTTTCCCTCCCTTTCTTCTTTTTCCTGTATGGCGCGCAGGATGTCGCGGATATAAAATGCCATGCGGCAGCGGGTGCGCACCTCTGGGTCGTTCAGGTCCACCTGCATCAGTTCCCGAATCTTTGCCACCCGGTAATTGACCGTGTTGCGGTGGGTATACATGGCGGCGGCAATCTGTTTGATACTCCCGCCGGCAAGCAGGTCCTGGTAAAGCGTCTCGGTCAGGCGCCCGTCATGGGCCTGGTCGTAATCCTCCAGGACGCCCAGATGCTCCCGGTAAAAATCAGTCAGCACGTCCGGGTCCTCAGCCGTATAGAGCAGCTGCTCGATTCCCATCTCCCGGAACCGGACCAGGGGCAGACGGTTATAGTCCGCCTTCCGCCCCGCCGCCCGGGCCCGGCGGAAGCTGGCGCTCAGATTGCGCACCCCTACCACCGGATCTCCAAGCCCCACATGGATAGGCAGCGGCGGCTGATGGGCCTGGCAGCGACTCATCAGCTGACGGGCCAGCTCCTCGTCCAAGCCGGGATCGGCATCGTTGAGCACCAGCACATAAAAGTCGATTCGCCGGAACAAGCTGAACTTTCGGATGGTGCGGCTGAGCAGCGTACGCATAACGTCCGCCGCCTGAAGCCGCTGGCTGATTTCTGTACCCTCCGGAAATTCCAGCCGGAAAGCCAATACCTGAAACGTGCCGTTTACATTAAAATAATTCTGGAGCTCCGGCAGATAATCGCCCTCGCTCTCTGGCCGGTCGATGGCCTCCATGAGGGCCTTGGCCACAGCCGCCTCGCTCTGGTTGCCCATCACGATGCGCATGCAATAGTCTTTGATGACCTCGGAGAGGTGAATCTCCCAGGGCATAGTCAGCAGCGGCAGGTCATGCTCGTCGCAGTAGTCGATCACAGCCGATGGGATCTCATGAATATACATCCCAATGTTCACCAGGATTCCGCTGATCTGTCGGTCCAGCAGCCCCTGGGCCAGCCGCAGCAGCCAGTCCGGTTCCTCCTGCATGACACCGGTAGTCACGATCAGCTCGCCGCCCCAGAAGTAGGGCGCCACCGCCGCGTCCTCCACCAGGTGGACCCAGTTGACCGGCACATCCACGCCCTTCACTCCGGCCAGCAGCTTCAGCTTATATTGTTTTTTTGTTTCCGCAATAAGCTCCGAGAGCAAAATGGCCATGGAATGTTTCACCCACCTTCTTGCGCTTTACGCCCTTTTGTCCTTCCATCGTGGACAGTCGTAGTCCGCGAGCCGCATACAACCAGGATACCCCCATCCTACGCCATATGATATGTGCCATTAGCACAGTTTTTTCTCTGATATTTAGGCTAACGGCCCCTTTTCTTTCTGCACAATCGTGTTATGATGTGCATGAAATGAGAGATATTCCAGATTTGGTCTAAACCAAAGGAGGTCATTCACCATGTATGGAATCGAAAATATGCATATTTCCGTGATGTCCGACGAGCTTGGTTTGTTCCCTGTTGTCCACGACCGGGTGACACCCGCCTGGATGGCCGCCGAGCGCTACGAGAACTGCGAATCCAACCTGCTCTGCCGGATTCGGCGTTACTTCAATCGTACCAAGGACTAAGCCAACTTCCTTCCGGTGCCCTCGCCGGAATCTTCTATCCACAGGCCGCTGCGCATGCGCAGCGGCCTGTTTTCTCCGCATTGACTTTGGCGCGCGGGTCTGCCATGCTAAAGGGCATTCGGGGGCCCGCTCCGGCGCGCCCCTTACATTATATATCATGCGCCTCCGAAACGGAAGAAAAACTTCACGCCCCAGGCGGAAGGAGCTTACTTATGATTCATACGCAGCGTCTGTTGGACCGTTTTTTCCGTTACGTCTCCTGCGGCAGCGAATCCCGGCATGAGCGGGAGTTCTGCCTGCTGATGGAGGAGGAATTCCGCCGTCTGGGCGTTCCTTTTACCCGGGACGAAGCCGCTGGAGCCGCCTGTCAGTCAGACGGCTGGAACCTTCTGGCCTCCCTGCCCGGCGAGGGCGAGCCCATTTTGCTCTCCGCCCATATGGACACGGTAGCCCCGGGCAACGGAATCGTTCCTGTCCTGGAAAACGGAGTGATCCGCTCCGCAGGCGACACCGTTCTGGGCAGCGATGACAAATCCGGTGTGGCCGCCATTCTGGAGGCGCTGGAGTCCATTCTGGAGGAGGGCATCCCACACCGCCCGGTGGAGATTCTCTTTTCCGTCTGCGAGGAGCTGGGCCTGCTGGGCTCCCAGCACGCGGATTTTTCTCAGATAAAGAGCCGCGAGGCTGTGGTGCTGGACAGCAGCAGGACCGGAAAAATCATTCACCGCTCCACCCACAACGGCCGTCTGCGCTTTACCATTCACGGCAAGGCGGCTCACGCCGCCACCTCCCCCGAGGAAGGCATCCATGCGCTCAAGGCCGCCGCCCGAGCCGTGGACCGTATCCCCTGCGGCCATGCGGACGAGGTCACGGTCCTCAACGTGGCCAACTTCCTGGCCCCCGGAAAGACCAACGTGGTGTCGGAGGAGGCCTCCTTCGAAGTGATGATCCGCTCCTTCACCCCGGAGCGCCAGGCCCACTGGTTCCAGACGGTGGAGGACACTGTGGCCGCCGCCTGCCGGGACTTCGGCGCCTCCTATAACTGCGAGGTGCTCAAAAATTACCCCGGTATCAACGTGCCCGCAGACCTGCCCATCATCCTGCGTTTGAAGGACATCTACCGCGATCTGGGGGTGGAAGTGGAACTGGCCAGCGGATACGGCGGCTGTGATGCCACCTGGATCGCCGCTCAGGGAATCGACGTCGTCAACGTGGGCACCGGCATGCACAACGTCCACGGCACGGACGAATCGATCGAGGTGGCCCAGCTGGAGCGCGCCGCAGCCATGGCTTATGAACTGATGCGCCGGCCCTGACGTGTTCCGCGCCTATCCGGCCAGTCCGGCCGTATAGATCACCGCTGCGATTCCAAACAGAACAACAGCCAGGGCCAGCCAAGGCGCCGCCCGATCCAACGCCGACTTGAACCGGCGCCACCCCTGTTTCAGTGCCGCATGGCGTCCCTCACATTCCACATAAATCAAATCCGCCAGCTGCCGTTCGGTTTCTTTGTCGGGCCGGACCGCAGCGGCGGCTTTTTTATACTCCGCATCCGTATAGGGTCCCTTCCACTCGGCCAGCTGCGCTGCCCGTCCCGGCCGGACGCCCAATACGCAGGCGGCCGCTTCGTCGGAGAGCCCCAGATACCTCTTACAATAAAAGGCCGCTTTTTTCTTCAGCGGCAGCTGGAGGAACTCCCACAGCGCATCGCTCACCGGAAAGGGAACCGCCCGCGCCAGGCTCTCCCGCTTGGGTTTGCGGCGAACGCGGCGGTAAAAGTGGTCCTCGCTGCACCGGACCGCCCAGCGGAACAGCTCATTCCGGGCAGACTCCGGTGTGACGCACGCCTGTGTCCGTACCGCAAGCTGCAAAAAGGCCCGCAGAGCGGCCTGTTCCGCTCCTTCCGGCTCCATTACCAGTAAAAAGCAGCAGCGATACACCTCTGTGCTCCAACGCTCGTATATCTCTGAAAATCCGGGATATGCTATTGCCATCCGAACACTTCCTCCCTATTTGCCCTTTTTTCTTCCTCGGGTTGCATCTGTTCCCGGCAAAATTTTGGCCGTATTGACGCACTTCTTTTGCCCTTTAGAAGGGTAAAGAACTTTTTCTTTTTCATTTCTTTAATTTTATAAAGCAAAATTCAGAATTTCAAAATCATTTCTCTCCAAAAAATTATTTTCAAGCCTTTTCCAGCCCTCAAATTTTTTTCATTTCCAGATTCCGAAATGAATTTTCTCCGTCAAGCCGCTTGCAATTTCGGCAAATTTATAGTATCTTTATCATAGCATGATTTCGTGGTCGGCACAAGGCCTCGGAATCATCTTGAGGTTTCGAGGGCGAGATTTCAAACCAAATCAAACAAGGATAGGAGAGTCTGAATGAAAAAACGAGTGTTATCTCTCATGCTGGCCGCCGGCATGCTCGCGGCCCTCGCCGCTTGCGGAAACGGCGACTCCGGCAACAGCACCGCGCCGGATGCCAGCACCTCCCCCGACAGCACCGCAAGTACCCCCGCGGACACCACTTCCTCTGATCTGGCCACGCTGGCCAACCAGGTCTCGGTCAACCCCAACGTGGGCCAGGGCCTGTATCCCGGCACCAGCGAAGCCGGCTCCGTCACCGTGGAGTGCTCCACCATGTCCGTCATGAACCCCATTCTCCAGACCTACAACACCGAGTTCTCTGTCTCCCGCCACATGTGGGACGCTCTGGTCAAGCTGGACGCCAACAACAATGTCGTGGGCGCCGCCGCTGAGTCCTGGGAGTCCTCCGAGGACGGCCTGACCTGGACCTTCCACCTGCGCGAGGGCATGAAGTGGGTGGACTCCACCGGCGCCGTGGTGGGCGACGTGACCGCCAACGACTTCGTGTTCGCCTGGTCCGAGCTGCTCAACCCCGCCAACGCCGCTGAGTACTATAACTTCGCCATCATCTTCAAGAACGCCCAGGCCTACTACGATTATATGTCCGGCGTGGAGGGCGCGGAGGAAGTTACCTTGGACGAGGTCGGCTTCCGCGCGGTGGATGAGCTCACCCTGGAAATCGAGCTGGAGAACTACCTTCCTTATCTCCTGCAGTATCTGAAGTTCGAGGTCATGAGCCCCATCTATCAGCCCTTCTATGAAGAAGTGGGCGCCGATCGCTACGGCACCTCTCCCGACACCCTGCTGTACAGCGGCCCCTTCCGCATGACCAACTGGGTCACCGAGAACACCATCACGCTGGAAAAGAACGATGAGTGGTGGGATGCGGATAACGTCTCCATCAGCGAGATCAACTTCGTGAAGTACACCGACACCAACACCAAGTACAACGCCTTCCTCTCCGGCGAGATCGACATCATCGACATCACCGGCGAGCAGCGCGCCATGTTCGAGGCCGAGGGCTTTACCCCCAGCAGCTACGTGGGCGGCTACAGCTACTACTTCTTCTGCAACAACCTGACCCAGGAGCAGATCGACGCGAACCCCGATCTTTACAGCAACGCTAAGCTCTCTGACATGCGCAGCCCGAGCCTGCGTAAGGCCGTCAGCGCCGCGCTGAACCGCGAGCAGATCATCAGCACCGTCTTCAAGAATGACAACCAGCCCTCCGCCTGCTTCACCTTCGGCATCACCAGCGTGGACGGCGGCAGCTTCAGCGATGTGGTCGTGGCTGCCAACGGTGGTCAGCCCCTCTACTCTCCCACCTCCGAGCCCGAAGTCGCTCAGGAATATCTGGCTGCCGCGCTGGAAGAACTGGGCTACTCTGATGTCAGCGAGATTCACATTTCCCTGCTGACCAGCGAGGGCACGGAGAACGAGCTGTTCTCCCAGGTGGTGCAGGAGCAGCTGCGTACCGTGCTGGGCATCGAGAACGTGGACATCGACGTGGTCACCATCACCGAGGCCCGTGCCCGCCGCAACGCCGTGAACTTCGATATGTTCATGGGCGGCTGGGGCCCCGACTACAACGACCCCATGACCTTCCTGGATATTCGTATGACCGACAACGGCAACAACCACACCGGATACTCCAACCCGGAGTATGACGCTCTGATCGAGTCCACCAAGGCTGAAACCGATCCGGAAGCTCGCGAGCAGCTCTTCGTTCAGGCCGAGCTGATGCTGGCTGAGGATATGCCGGTCGTCCCCGTCTATTGGCGGTATGAGGACTATGTGGCCAGCGAGAAGCTCGTTTCCGGCTATATCCGCAAGTCTTTCCAGGGCTACTACCTGGCCTACACCACTCTGGCTGAGTAATGTTGATCTGTCGTCATTGAAACCGTAACGTGCAATGCGGCAGGGGGCGGTATGCGCTCCCTGCCGCATGGTCTTAAATCATTTCCTGTAAGGAGGGAAAACCTTTGCTGCGCTACTTTCTCAAGCGCGTGGCCTACGCGGTCCTGACGCTGTTCCTCCTCATCACGCTGACCTTTTTCATGATGCGTCTGCTCCCGGGTGACCCGTTCACCGGCGACAAAGCGATCTCGGAAACCGCCATGGCCAACATGGAGGCCAAGTACGGCTTGGACAAGCCCGTGGTTGTGCAGTACTTCATGTATATGGGCAACTGCCTGCGCGGTGATCTGGGCATCTCCATCACTTATAATCAGCCCGTCATGGACATTATTTCGGACGCGTTCCTGATTTCCGCTGATTTGGGCATCCGGGCTATTATCTTTGCCGTCATCGCCGGCGTTCTGTTAGGCGCCTTGGCGGCCATCAAGCGGGGAACGGCATTGGACTCCGCGTCCATGTTTGTCGCCATGGTAGGCGTCTCAGTTCCCAGCTTCATTCTGGGCGCGCTGCTCCAGTATTTCCTGGCGCTCCAGCTGCCCAAGCTGATTGGATTTCGAATTTTCCCGGTCCAGGGCTGGGGCTCCTTCGCCCAGACAGTCCTGCCCGCTTTCGCGCTGGGCCTGAGCTCCCTGGCGACGGTGTCCCGCCTGATGCGTACCAGTATGCTGGACGTGCTCAGCCAGGACTATATCAAAACCGCCAAGGCCAAGGGCCTGTCCCAGGGCAAGATTCTGTGGCGTCACGCCTTCCGCAACGCCATTATGCCGGTCGTCACCATCATCGGCCCCACCGTGGCCTCCGTACTGACCGGTACCTTCGTGATTGAAAGTATTTTCAACATCCCTGGTCTGGGAAAATATTTCGTCATGAGCATCAAGGATTCGGATTATACCATGATCTCCGGCACCACGGTATTTTATGGTGCCCTGCTGGTCGCCTGTACCCTGGTTGTGGACCTGCTCTATGGTCTGATCGATCCGCGCGTAAAATTGGAGGAGTAAAGCCATGGAACATATCGCAAAAGAACGCTTTACCCATGTTGGCCCAAATGCCCATGAAAGTGAAAGCATTACCAGACCCAGCATCACGTTCTTTCAGGATGCCATGCGCCGTCTGGTCAAAAATAAGGTCGCGCTCGTCTGCGTGGTCGTGATCGTGGTCCTCATTCTGTTTTCCGTGCTTGCCCCTATTTTCAGTCCCTTTGACTACCGGGAGCAGCACTACGGCCATACCGATGCCCCCATCGGCACCGTCTGTGACGAGCCCACCAGCGGCGGCGTGGGCCATGTCCATCTGCTGGGCACCGATACCCTGGGCCGCGATCTGTTTACCCGTCTCTGGATGGGCGGCCGCGTCTCTCTGATCATCGCATTCGTCAGCGCCATCATCGACTTTTTCCTGGGCGTGGTCTACGGCGGTATCTCAGGCTATTTCGGCGGCACCGTGGATATTATCATGATGCGTATTCTGGAGATCATCAACGGAATCCCCTATCTGCTGATCGTCATTCTGCTGATGCTGGTCCTGCCCAAGGGTATCGGCACCATCATCATCGCCTACTCCATTGTGGGCTGGATTCCCATGGCCCGACTGGTCCGCGGCCAGGTAGTCTCCCTCAAGCAGCAGGAGTTCATTTCGGCGGCCGAGGCCATGGGCGCCAGCTCAGCCCGAATCATCGCCAAGCACCTGCTGCCCAACACCCTGTCCGTGGTCATCGTTCGCGTGACCCTGTCCATCCCCTCGGCTATCTTCTCCGAGGCTTATCTGAGCTACCTAGGTCTGGGCGTTCCCCTGCCCAACTGCTCCTGGGGCACGCTGGCCCAGCTGGGTATCGAGAATTTCCGCATCTATCCCCATCAGCTCATCCTGCCCGCCATCTGCATCAGCCTGACCATGCTGGCCTTCAACCTGTTCGGCGACGGTCTGCGCGATGCGTTCGATCCCAAGCTCCGGAGGTGATTCCATGCCAAACCGAGTATTAGACATCAACGACCTGCACGTCTCCTTTGATACCTACGCCGGTGAAGTCAAGGCCGTGCGTGGGGTCACCCTCCATGTGGACGAGGGCGAAGTGCTGGCAATCGTGGGAGAATCCGGCTGCGGCAAATCGGTCACCGCCCAGACCATTATGAAGCTCAACCCCATGCCCCCGGCACGCATCGTCTCCGGCTCCATCCAGCTGGGCGAGCACGATATTGTAGCGGCCTCGGAAAAGCAGATGCAGGCCATTCGCGGCAAGGAAGTATCTATGATCTTCCAGGACCCCATGACTTGTATGAACCCCACCACCCCGGTGGGCAAGCAGATCGTGGAGGCCATCAAGCTGCATAAAAAGCTCTCCAAAAAGGAGGCTGCCGAGGAGGCCATTCGCTGCCTCAAGCAGGTAAACATTCCCAACCCGGAGGAGCGGGCCAAACAGTATCCTCACGAGTTTTCCGGCGGTATGCGTCAGCGCGCCATGATCGCCATGGCCCTGTCCTGCAACCCTAAGCTGCTGATCGCAGACGAGCCTACCACTGCTCTGGACGTGACTATCCAGGCCCAGATCATGGACCTGCTGGTGGAGCTGAAGGAACAGATCAACACCGCCATCATCCTCATCACCCACGATCTGGGCGTGGTGGCCGGCGTGGCCGACCGCGTGGCAGTCATGTACGCCGGCAAGGTGGTGGAGACCGGCACGGTGGAGGACATCTTCTACCGCAACGCACATCCCTATACCCAGGCGCTGCTCAAGAGTCTCCCCTCCCCCGACACCACCAAGGTGGAGCGGCTGACCTCCATTCCCGGCACGCCGCCCGACCTGCTCGCGCCGCCTGTGGGCTGCGCCTTCGCTGCCCGCTGCCCCCATGCCATGACCATCTGCCATGAGGAGCAGCCCCCCGAGTTCCAGCAGGGCGAGGGCCACTGCGCCAGCTGCTGGCTGCTGCATCCCGACTGCCCCTCGGCGGAAGAAAGAGGTGATCTCGGATGACCGATGAGATTTTGATTCAGGCAGAGGGCATCTGCAAGTATTTCAAGGTTCGGGGCGGCCGTCTCCTGCACGCTGTGGAGGACGTCAACCTGAGCATCCACCGGGGCGAGACCCTCGGCCTGGTGGGCGAGTCCGGCTGCGGCAAATCCACCCTGGGCCGTACCATGATGGGCATTTACACCCCTACCAAGGGTAAGCTTATCTATGAGGGCCAGGTCATGGACCTGCACAGCAAAAAGGAACGCTTCCAGTTCGCCAAAAAGGCCCAGATCATTTTCCAGGACCCCTACGCTTCTCTGGACTCCCGCATGACGGTCGGCTCCATCATCGAGGAGGGCATGATCATCCACAATACGGATGACGCCGCCGCCCGCAAGGAGCGGGTGGGCCACCTGCTGGACCTGGTGGGCCTGAACCGGGAACACGCCAGCCGTTTCCCCCACGAGTTCTCCGGCGGCCAGCGCCAGCGCATCGGCATTGCCCGCGCTCTGGCCATCCGTCCGGAATTCATCGTCTGCGACGAGCCCATCTCCGCCCTAGACGTGTCCATTCAGGCCCAGGTCATCAACCTGCTGCGGGACCTTCAGGAACAAATGGGCCTGACTTACCTCTTCATCGCCCATGACCTGAACATCGTCAAGTATATCTCCGACCGCATCGCGGTCATGTACCTGGGCAGCGTAGTGGAGTTGGCTACCAGCGACGAGCTGTATGCCCACACCCTGCACCCCTATTCCCAGGCTCTGCTGTCGGCAGTCCCCATTCCGGACCCCTCCAAGGAGGCCCAGAAAAAGCGCCAGATCATTTCCGGCGACGTGCCCAGCCCCATCAACAAGCCCAAGGGCTGCGCCTTTTCCAGCCGCTGTCCCCGGGCCTGCGCTCAGTGCCGGGAGTCCGTTCCCGAGCTGCGCGAGGTGTCGCCCGGCCACTTTGTGGCCTGCCATCTGGTTTAAGCCCATAACAAGCAAAACCGCCGTGCGAAAGCACGGCGGTTTTCTTATGTCTTCCAGACTGTGGGCAGGCGCTCTCCCAGCTGTGCCAGCAGCTCATTGGCAATGGTGCCGCAGTGGGCCGCGACCGCCTCCGCCGGAATGCTTTCCGCCCCGTCCCGGCCGATCAGCGTGGCCACATCGCCGGGGCGCACCCCCTCCACGCCGGTCACGTCCACCAGCAGCTGGTCCATGCACATGCGGCCCGCCATAGGGCAGCGCCGCCCGCGGATCAGGACCGCTCCTCCCTGCGCAGTCAGTGCCCGGGGCAGGCCGTCCCCATAGCCCACGGCAATCACCGCCAGTGTGGTCGTCCGCTCTGCCCGGAAGGCCCGCCCATAGCCGGCCGTCTCTCCCGGGGCCAGCACCCGCACCGAGACCACCCGGGCCCGCAGGGCCAATACCGGCCGCAGGTCCAGAGGATGGCGCACCGCCCCCGCCTGGCTGAGCACTCCATAGAGGGCGATGCCCGCCCGGGCGTAGGCGCATGGCTGAGGCGGCAGATTGAGAATCCCGTAGCTGGCCTGGATATGGAGCTTTCCCGGGGGCAGCCCCTCCCCCTCCATCCAGCGGACCGTATCATAGAAGCGCTCCAACTGGAGGTCGGTGTAGGCGGCCGATTCCGCACTGGTCTCATCTGACACGCATAGGTGAGAACATACGCCCTCGATACGCAGGTTTTTCTGCCGGTACAGCGCGGCGATGCTCTCCTTAGCCTGCCAGGGAATGCCCAGCCGGTGCATCCCCGTATCCAGCGCCAGGTGGACGCGGACCTTCTCCCCCTGCGCAGCCAGCGCCCAGCCGTGCTCCGCGTCGGCCACCATCTGGATCAGCCGCCACCGGCGCAGCAGCGGCGCCTCCCGGGCGGGCGTTTCCCCCAGGATGAGAATTGTGCCCCAAATTCCCGCCCGGCGCAGCTGGATGCCCTCGCTCAGGCAGGCCACGGCAAAGGCGCGCACCCCCGCCCGCTGACAGGCCCGGGCCACCGGGACCGCGCCGTGACCGTAGGCGTCCGCCTTGACCACCGCCATCAGGGCACAGCCGGGGGCCAGCACAGCCTGGAGCTGTTGGATGTTGTGGGTCAGCGCCGCCCGGTCCAGCTCCCGCCAGGCCCGGTCCGTGGGATTTGGGCGGCGGGGACGCAGGAGCTCCAGCCCCCAGGCCAGCAGCACACTCAGCGCCAGCACGGCGCAGAAGTGGCCCAGGCTGTTCGCAATCAGCAGGCCCTCCAGTCCGGCCGCGCGGGCCGCGCCCCGTACCAGCACGATACACCAGGGATGGAGCAGATAGATCCACAGGGCCAAAGACCGGAGGGAGCGGCTGGGCCGGCCTCCCAGCGACAGCAGCAGCCGGAACAGGAACACCATGCATACAGGCAGGAACAGGTACATGCTGTCATGCCGCGGACTTTCCAGGCTGCGCAGCCAGAGCCCCTCGGCGGTCATCAGGGCAAAGGAGGCCGCCAGCCCGGCTGCACAGGGGCCACGGGCCCCTCGCCTGCCCATACTGCCCAGCAGCAGGAACAGCGGAGCCAGGAACAGGCCGTTGCGGGTGTACGCAAACACGGCAAAAATGCCGTCATAAAGGCTTTGCAGGGCCGGAAACTGGACCGCCAGGCCATAATAGCTGTCGCCGCCCAGCCCGATCAGGTAGAGCACGCCGGCTGCGGCCAGGGCCGGCCCACGGCCCAGCTTGCTCAGCCCATATGCGATGGGCACCCCCAGCAGCAGGGCCGGGAAATACCACAGATGATAGAAGGTCCCGTCCAGAAACAGCCGCTTCAGCCACTCCACGCCGGAAAAGCCGCCGTTATAGAGGTTCAGGGGCAGGTAGAGCAGGACCGCGGCCCCATGGACCATCGCGTTCCGCTTCAGAAAGCGGCCCATTCCCCGCCAGGAATCCCGGGCCAGAAAATAACCGCTGGTCATCAGGAAGAAGGGCACCGCCACCCGGGCCAGGACGCGGGTCAGGAACCAATCCCCCAAAGGGGTATAGCTGGTCAGCGGCGACGTATGAATGGTCACCACCAAAAGAGCGGCCAAAAGCCGGAACCGGTCCAGGGCCCCGGTGTCCGAAGGGCGGCTCATGCCCTCCCCTCCCAGCAGGTGACCACAAATCCGTCCACATTGTTCCCCGATACCTGAACGCAGCCCTCCGGGGGTGTGAAAACAGTCTCCTCGCCCGCACACGGCACATGGAACACCCGCACCCGGCGCCCATTCTCCAGAGTACAGGTCAGCGGCTGCCGGGCCACCAGCTCGGTGTATTCCTCCAGACACAGCCCCCGTTCTGTCATCAGCTGCGCATGGGGGACGCCCACATAGCGGAAATGCCAGGGCTCATGGGCGATTCTGGTGATCGGCTCCTTGCCCGCTTCGTAGCGCTCCACAAAGCCATAGCGGGCCGCCGCCTGCCGGAAAGCCCCGCAGACGCCGTCATAGGGGAACTCCGGGCGAATAAAGTCGATCTCCTCCGCGCGCTGTCCCAGGTCAATGGCCAGGCCGGTCTGGTGCTCGCTGCATCCGGGCAGGGCCACGAACTGGCGGGTGAACTCCGATCCGTGCTCTGCCATGGAGTCGTCCCAGATCTGCTGCTGTTCCGCCTGGCTGCGCCAGCCCGATACCGGCACAATGTCTCCCGTCCGGTCCACCTGCTCCAGACAGGCCCGCAGCAGCTGGGCCGCCCGGCGCTCCATCCGGATGTCCGGGACCTGCTCCCGCACAGCGGTGAGCTCCTCTGCCTCCGTCTCCTGCAGAGGGTGGCGGTCATTCACCAGAATCAGGGGGCCCCGGCCCACCTGCTCCCGGCGCAGTCTGAGCGCGCTCATGCCTCCACCCCCAGTTCGATCAAACGGCTGACCAACTCCGGGAATCCGATTCCCACGCCCTGCATCATCGCCGGATAGCGGCTGTGGGCGGTAAAGCCCGGGATGGTGTTGATCTCGTTGAACACCAGCTCGCCCTCCGGCGTCAGGAACAGATCCACCCGGGCCATGCCCCGGCATCCCAGCGCGCGGTAGAGCCGTTTCGCCGTCTCCTGCACCTTCCGCGCCAGTGCAGGCGCGATGCGGGCCGGACAGTGGATGGCGGCGGTCTTGAGGGTATATTTCTCCTCGTAATCGAACAGGCCGCCTTTCAGCTCGATCTCGTCCACCAGGCCCACGGTCAGTTCCTCGTTGCCCAGCACGGCGCAGCCCACTTCAAAACCGGGTATCGCCTCCTCCAGCAGCAGCGCGTCGTCCTGCTCCAGGGCCTGTTTCGCCGCCTCTGCCAGCTGGGACGGGCCCTCCACCCGGGTCACGCCGAAAGAGGAGCCGCTCCGTACCGGCTTGACGAACAGGGGATACCCCACCTCCTCCGCTGCCTGTTCCAGCTCTCCGGCGGCTTCCTCCCGCCGGAGGACCCGGCTCCGGGGCATCCGGACGCCTGCCGCGGCCGCCAGCCGGTGGGCCCGATCCTTGTCCATACACAGGGCGCTGGCCAGCGTACCGCAGCCGATCACCGGAATCCCGGCCAGCTCCAGCGCGCCCTGAAGGGTCCCGTCCTCCCCGTTCTTGCCGTGGAGCACCGGAAACGCCGCGTCAAAGGGCAGCTCACGCTCTGTCCCGTCCAGCAGAAGCAGCTTTCTGCTCCCCCGGTCCAGACACAGGGTGCAGGCAATCCCCTCCCCCGTCGAGGCCCAGGTCCCATCGGCGATTCGCGCCAGATCGCCGGGATAATACAGCCAGCAGCCTGTCCGCGTGATTCCCACCGCCAGCGGCACATAGCGGCTTCGATCCATGTGGGTCAGCACCGCATGGGCCGATTGCAGCGAAATGGCGTGCTCACTGGAGCAGCCGCCGAACAAAACCAGGATTCGTTTTGGTTCCTTCATCTTCTTGCACCTTCCTTGTTCGAAAAAAGCAAACGCCTTGCTTTGCCCTTTTAGGATAGCAAAGCAAGGCGCGGAAGGTTTGAAGCTTTTCCAGCGGAATTCCTGCGTTTTGAATGTGGAAATCTTGTGATTTTCTTACGATCCCGATTCGGGAAGGGTCACGGTAAAGACGATGCGGTTCTCGGCGCTCTCCGCACGGATGCTGCCGCCATGCAGGGAGAGGATCTCCTTGGCGATGGCCAAGCCAAGGCCCGCTCCGCCCGTGCGGGTGGCGCGGGAGCTGTCCAGCCGGAAGAACTGCTCAAAAATACGCTCCAGCTTCTCCGGCGGGATGGTCCGGCCCTCGTTGGCAAAGATGAGCACAAGCTCTCCCGCCGCCCGCCGGGCCGTGATCTCCACGCAGGTATCGGGAAAGCTGTAATAGAACGCGTTGCGCAGCAGGTTGTCAAATACCCGGGCCAGCTTGTCCGGATCGCAGTCGTATTCCAGCCGCTCCGGCAGGTCCAGGCGGCAGGTCAGCCCCTTTTCCGCAAACTGCGGCTGGAACTCGCTGGCCACCTGCTGAAGCATGCGGGTCAGGTCTGTGGGCCGCTTCTCCAGCTCCAGGTGGGTCAAATTAAAGCGGGTGATGTCAAAAAATTCGTTGATCAGGTCCTCCAGCCGCTCCGCCTTGTCCAGCGCGATTCCCGTGTACCGGGCGCGCAGCTCCGGCGAGAGCCGGGGCTCGTCCCGCAACAGAGTCAGATAGCCGATCACGCTGGTCAGCGGCGTTTTCAGGTCGTGGGCCAGGTAGACGATGAGGTCATTTTTGCGCTGCTCGGCCTCCCGGGCCGCCTGCACGGACCGCAGGGCCTGCTCCCGGGCCAGGTTCAGCTGACCCTCCACCTCTTCCATTCCCCTGGGCAGGACGATGGGCTCCTCGGTCGGGTGGGCCAGTTCCGCCGCTGCGGCAGTCAGCGCGTCCAGCTGGCGCACCGGCCGGGTGAGAAACACGTAACTGATGACCACCCAGCCCGCCAGGACGGCGGCAGCACCTACTAAGACGATGTAGTCCCGCACCCAAATCAGAAACGTATAGAGCGGGGTAACGGCGTGCCAGTTGATGCTGGAACAGACGAGAAGGCCCAAAAAGGCCACCGCAATGACGATGGCGACCCAGGCCAGCAGCACCAGCAGATACAAGCCCCAGCTGCGCAGGGCCTTGGCCTGCGTCCGGCCGTTGGCCGGCCGGGCGTTCTCTCGCTCACTCAATGGTGTACCCCACCCCCCACACGGTCTTGATGAACTTGGGTCTTCGGCTGGGCTCGTGCATTTTCTCCCGCAGGCGGGCGATATGGCTCATGACCGTGTTGTTGCTGTCCATGTACTTCTCGCCCCACACTGCCTCGAACAGCTCCTCGCTGGACACCACATTTCCCCGCCGCTCACACAGGTACCACAGGATGGAAAACTCCAGCGGCGTCAGGGATAGCTCCTCGCCGAACAGGGTACACTTATGAGTGGCCTTGGAGATCTGGAGCCCCCGGAAATCGTGTTCCACGACCTCCTTCGGCGCCGTCTCTCCCGTATTGTAGCGGGTGTAGCGGCGCAGCTGGGTCTTGACCCGGGCCACCAGCTCCAGCGGGTTGAAGGGCTTGGTCACATAGTCGTCCGCCCCCAGCGTCAGGCCCATGATCTTATCCATATCCTCCACCTTGGCGGTGACCATGACGATGGGAAACAGATACCGCTCCCGCAGCTTCTGGCACAGGGTGAAGCCGTCCAGATCGGGCAGCATCACATCCAAAATCGCCAGGTCAATTCGGGTCCGTTCCACGCACGCCAGTGCGTCGGCCGCGTTGTAACACAGGTGGACGCCGTACCCCTCGTTACGCAGATATACGCCCACCAGGTCCGCAATCGCCGTCTCATCGTCCACGACTAAAATTTCCGCCATGCGCTCCCTCCTGTCCTTCCGTCCGCCTCATGCCCATAGGCGTTACGCCCCCTGATGCAGGGACTTGGGTCCAAATCCATGGGGCAACAGCTCGTGCAGGGGCAGCGTGACAAAGGCGTGGTCGCCCCGGGCCACGCAGACCGTCAGCTCCGGCGCAAACTCGTACAGCGCCTGACGGCAGGAGCCGCAGGGCCAGCAGTAGTCTGTGGAATTTCCCACCACCGCCAGCTTGATGAAATCCTCCCGGTGCCCCTCGCTGATGGCCTTCAGCAGTGCGGTTCGCTCGGCGCAGATGGTGGAGCCGAAGGCGGCGTTCTCCACATTGCAGCCGGTAAATACGGTTCCGTCGGCGCACAGCAGCGCAGCGCCCACCGGGAAATGGGAATAGGGAACGTAGGCGCGCTCCAGCATAGTAAATGCCCGTTCCACCAGTTCTTGATCGGTCATGGGACCGCCTCCTTTCTTGCGTGAGCTTATTATACCGCAAGATCCGGCGCTTCGCAATCGGCGTTTGTTCCGCGGGCCCTGCATTTTTTTGGCGGAAAGCGGGAACTTTTCCCCTCTAATTGCGTCTATCATATTTATGGAAGGAAGGAAATCTGCCATCCACCGGTTTCTCCGATTTTGCTGTTGCACTTTGTTTAGTTTTCTGATAAACTATACAAGTTATGAGAAACAACGCTTGCTTTTCGCGCCGGCGTGCGCGGTAACTAGGTAATAAAGGAATGGTCGTGTCAATGGAGAACAGTAAACAGCAGATGCGCCGCAAAAAAGAGGATGCGGCGCTGAATAAATTGTTGATTTGGTTTGGAGTCGCCATCGTCTATGAGGTGATCGCCCTTCTTTTGAAGCGGTTTTATATCAACTTTCGCTCCAACTCCACAGCAGAGGTCTACTTCGCCTATGGTCTGTCCCGCGTCTTTTCGGTCCTGCAATGGATTCTCCCGATTCTGACCGTGGCCGCCGTCGTGTGGCTGGTCCTGAACAAGCGCAGCGGAAAAGCGGTGCGTGCGCCGCTTCTCTGCACAGGTCTGGGTGTGCTGCTCTCCTTTACCGTCATTTTGGCTTATCGCTTTTTTGACACCGGCGTGATGATTTTGGGTGTCGTGGCCCCGGTCATGGCGGTTCTGGCGCTGGTCTATTACCTGTACCAGCGGGAATTTTTCTGCAACACCATCCTGGTCGGTGGCGGCATCTTCTCTCTGTGGGTCTATCGCAGATTTTATCAGCTGCATCCCAGATGGATCACAGCAGGATTCGTCCTGGGCTGGGTTCTGCTGGCGGCGGCGGTGGTTTTGGCCTGGAAGCTCTCTCAAACCAAGGGCAAATGGAAAAATCGTATGATTTTCTCCCAAAAGACTTCCTATGTACCCACCTATCTGACCGCCGGAATCACAGCTCTGGCTCTCTTGGCCGCGCTGCTGTTTGGTTCCTCCGTGGCTTACTATGCGATTTTTGTGCTGGTCACCTGGCTGTTCTGTCTGGCCGTTTACTACACGGTACGGATGATGTAAGTTCAATTCGCGATTCAAAAACGCAGGCGCGTTTGGCGTTCCCCAAACGCGCCTGCGTTTTCTTACACATTGTTCCCCGTGTTGCAGGTGTCGAAGAATGTCGCGTGAGGACTTTTTGCGGCGAACCAATGGATAAGTACCCGAATTTGGTATAGAATATCCCTATCTGGAAGAAGTAGGTGGTATGATGTCGAAACGAACTCCGTCCGATGTGATTGAAGAACTGCTCCACCAGATGGGTTACAAGGGCACCTATATGGGAATGGCCTCCCTGGCCACGGCCGTGGAGCTGGTCTGGCAGGACCGTACGCTGCTGCACGCAGTTACCAAGGTGCTCTATCCTGAAGTGGCAAGGCGCTGCGGCGGAACTTGGAGGACCGTGGAGCGCAATCTGCGCACCGCGGCAAAAGCCTGCTGGGACCACGGTGACCGAGCGCTGATTCAGGAGATGGCGGGTATCGAACTGCGTGCCATGCCCTCCACCGGCGAGCTGATCTACTATATTGTCGCCTATATCCGCAGACATGGACTATTAGACGAATTTGAAGCGGATTGAGAATCATTCCACCTCTGGCAGCCATAAGGACGGGCCGGGCGTGCATAGGCTACCCTTGGAGGTGGAGTCCTATGTGGACAGCTTGGCTGCTGCTGACGCTCAATGGATTGTTTTTTACTCTGCGGTTATCGGGAACGGGAGGTTCCTTCCCCCGTCCCCTCAAGCGGGAAGAAGAACAGGAATATCTGAAGCGAATGGCCGAAGGGGATATGGACGCGCGCAACGCCCTGATTGAACACAATCTGCGCCTGGTGGCTCATATTATTAAAAAATACTACACCCAAACCGGGGACCAGGACGATTTGATTTCCATTGGAACCATTGGGTTAATTAAAGGAATCTCAACCTTCAAACCAGATAAGAATGTCCGTCTGGCTACTTATGCCTCACGCTGCATTGAAAATGAGATTCTGATGTATTTCCGGGCACAGCGCAAGCTGGCTGGTGAGTTGTCCCTGTCCGACTCTCTAGATGCCGAGGGGGACGGGACTTCTCTGTCCCTTATGGACGTCATCCGCATCGACGACACGATGCTTGAGGATCTGGATATGCGGGACGCCTGCCTGAAAATACGCCGCTGTGTCGAGCAATGTCTCTCCGAACGGGAAACCATGATTATTCGGCTGCGCTATGGTCTCGGCGGCCAGCAGCCCCTGACCCAGCGTGAGATTGCCTCTCTGTGTGGCATCAGCCGGAGCTATGTATCCCGCATTGAAAAGAAGGCGCTGGAGAAGCTGAAGGCGGCTTATGAACAGGAATAGGTTTTCCCTCCTCTAAAGTTTCTTCTTACTGGTTGAAAATTTCACTTGATTTTTCGTCGGATTTCTGCTAAGATATCATACGATGTCTTTTTGATATGTAATTTTGACCAGCGAGGAGGTTAAGTCATGGCCAAATGTGATTTCTGCGGCAAGGGCGTCACGTTCGGGATTCAGGTGTCCCACTCTCACCGCCGCTCCAATCGCCCCTGGAAGCCCAACGTCAAGCGCGTGAAGGCGATTGTGGACGGTTCTCCGAAGCACGTTTACGTGTGCACCCGCTGCCTCCGTTCCGGCAAGGTCACCCGCGCGGTGTAAGCCCGGACGAAGCTGATTGCAAACGCCCTGTGTCATACACAGGGCGTTTTCTTTTTGCATAGAATGCCTCAGACCAAACAAGGAGGTCTTTCCTATGCAAGAACGTCCGGTTCCTCTGCCTTACGTCCTGGAACGTCCGCCGGCGGCCCGCGCGCTGCTGCACGGCAGCCCCGCCTATCCTCAGCTCCAGGGCGAGGTTCTGTTCTATCCCTTTCTGAACGGCAGCCTGCTGCTCACCCGTGTCGTCGGCCTGCCGGGGAGCGGTTTTTTCGGATTTCATCTCCACGAGCACGGTGATTGCTGTACCGGCGGAGATTCCGCCTTTTCATGTGCTGGCGGACATTGGAGTATGGTTTCCGCCCCTCACCCAGAACATAGCGGTGATCTGCCCGCGTTGCTGGCCGATCAAGGTCTTGCCTTTTCCTTGGTCTATACCGGCTGCTTTACCCCAGAGCAGGCGGTGGGACGCGCGGTTATAATCCACGACCAGCCGGACGATTACCACACGCAGCCCTCCGGAAACAGCGGCAGCCGCATCGCCTGTGGTGTGATCGAAGGACTTTGAAGTGTGTAACTTCTGCAAACGGCAAATAGGTTTTGAAAAAGTCGGAGCAAGCTTTGCCTCGCTTGCTCCGACTAAACCTAATCCGCGTAAATACTTTACGGTTTCCTTTTTATTCTTTTATGGCTCCTTTTCCGTTAAGGATATAGAGCCTGCGACAGCTGAATTTGCCACTCTCGATCCCAAACATAGCGCTCCAGTGCTTCCGCCTCGACTCCACAGCAGTTGAAGCCATACTCCTCACGTCCCCGATCACTGGTAGGGTCAAAATAGAGCCACTGGCCATCGATTCGTGCCAAATTCCACATATGGTTTTCCCCGCCCAGCTTACCAGTTACTGTAATGCATGGGATATCTGCCTGATCCAGCAGCAGCTGGAATGCCTGGGCATACCCGCCGCAGATGGCCAGGTTGTCGTGGAGGGCCCCGTAGGCGGTAGTAGACTCATAGGGCATCTCTCCGGGATTCCCATAATACCGGAAGTCGTAGCGCACATGCTCCGTCAGCCAAGCATACAGGGCCTCCGCCTGCTGAGCTTGGGTCATGTCCGCCGTGACGCTCTCCCCGTAGATTTGCTGCGCCAGGGCCTCTGTCTCCGCCAGCCGCGCCAGAGCCTGCTGGTGGGTCATCCCATTCTGGGGCGTAACCGTGATGGCGGTGCCGTCCCGGCTGAGCTGACAGAGGATCCACCCCCCGCCCACCTGCTGAAGGGCCCGGTTCATGTCGTCCACCACCAGGGTGGGGTCGGTGATACGGATGGGGATGCTTTCCTGAGTCAGTCCCTGTCGGGCACACTGTACCAAGCTGTCCAGGCCACCCACCTCCGCTCCCCGGAAACCATCCGGGTAGGCCCCGGTACGGTAGGGCATGTAGGAGATGGCGCAGCGGAGCAGGCCGTCCTCCCCCAGTTCCGCGGTGAGATCATAGGCGTAGCTGTACGCCCGGTTATCGGACAGGATACCGTAGTAGAGGTTCTTCACGGTCAGGGGCAGCTCCTCCTGTTCCTCCAGGGCGGACACGTCCAGGGCGGGGGGCTGCTCCGCCGCCGCGATGGCCCGGGTCAGCAGGGCCTCCAGCTCCTCCAGGCTGGCCACGGCCCCGGACTCCGGCTGCTCGGGGGCGACGCCGGAGCCCCTGTCCTCCTCCGGCCAGTCCAGGCCCAGGTTCTGCCGGATGGCGGCGCGCAGGGCAACCAAGTCCGAATCAGACCAGAAGAAGCGCAGCTTCTCCTCCGCCACGGTGTCCCCCTGGGGCTGGCCGCCCAGGACAAAGACGGCGAAGGTGTCCGCGATGTCCTCGTGGAAGTAGTTGGCGCCGTAGCGGCTCACATAATTGGTGGGGTTGGCCTCGTAGTCCCCCACGCCGGTGTCCCCCAACGCGCTCCAGAAGGTATCGTAGAATCCTTTGCGGAAGGAGCCCTCCACAAAGGTAGCCGGGTCGTGGGTTCCGGTTCCCTTGGTCAGATCGATCTGGGTCTCGTCCTCCAGCAGCACGTGGCCGTACTCGTGGAGAATGGTGTAGGTCAGCTTGCTCCAGTCCCGCTTCTCCCCGTTCTCGTCGTACACGTCGTAGTAGTCGATGCTGATGGAAAACCGGGTGTTGTCGGAGACGTCGTCCACCTGCACCGGGGAGGTGTAGGCCAGGATATTGCTGGTTCCGTCGGTGAACAGGTTGAACTCGGCGATCTTTTGACGGGCCTCCGGGGGGAGAATCGAGCACAGGTAGTTCCACACCAGGGCGTCCTCCGGATCGGTAATCGTGGCCTGCCCGCCGTTCACGGGGTAGGAGGCCAGTACGTTGGTGATGCCCACGGAGTAATTGCCCACCGTCACCAGGCAGCCCTTTTCGTCGGAGGCAAGGGTGATGTACTTGCTGTACACCGGGTCAGCCCAGTTGACCTGTCCCTCCTCCTCTGAGGTGGGGGCCCCGTACATGGCCTCGATAAGAGTCCGCACCTGCTCCGCCGTGTAGCCGGTCTCCTCCGGCCGGAGCTCGATGCGCTCCAGGAAACCGTTGCGGTACTGGTAATAGGTGTTCATGGGGGTCTCCCCGTCGAACCAGCGCATGGAGTAGCGGTAGCTCTCATACTCGTCGGCCCATCCTTCCCCGGAAATCTCCCAGGTATCCACCAGCTCCCCGGCGGCGCCAATGTAGGCCTCCGTATCAGCTTTGGAGCTGCTGAAATAGATCACATTCTGCCGGGTCTGGCGGTAAGTATAGCCCTCCCCCTGCTCCCGGGCCAGCGTCTGGTAGGAGCCTGTCTCCGGGGAACAGATCTCCGCCGCTGCGGCCACGGCGGTCTCGGCTGCGGCTGCGATGGCATAGGGATTCAGCTGGTCCGCCACATCCGCCGCCGAGTGGTAGAGGTAGCCCTGTCCGTCCTGCATCAGCAGCACGGCGGGCACACCGGCCAGTTGCAGGGAGGCGTGATCACTGGCGGTCTCCGCATCCCGCTCCAACTCCGGATCCTTCTTTTGGAGCAGGTCGCTGACCCAGTTGGCCTCCCCGTCCATGGTGCACACCAGGGTGCCGTCAGAGCCCAGGCCGCCCAGCATGTCGAACTGGATGTCCCCGATCATCCGGTCCTTCTCCTCCTCCGTCAGGGAGGCGGCGTAGGCCCGGGAACCGTTCTTACCATTCTCCTCATCAGTGAAACTGATCAGGCGCAGCTCCGTGTCGGTCTCCACGTCCTTCAGCGCCTCTGCCGCATAGAGCAGGGCGGCCACGCCGGAGGCGTTGTCATTGGCCCCGTAGGCGGTGGGCACGCTGTCGTGATGGGCGGAGAGCACCAGGATGTCCGCATTGGGGTCGTCTGCCGTCTTTACGGCAATCACGTTGTGCCCTGTCCGCCCCTGGCTGTCGGTGTAGGTCTGGAGGGTGACGGTGTAGCCCATGGCCTCAAGCCGTCCCTTCAGGTACTGAACGGCGTCTGCCTCTCCCTGGGAGCCGATGGGCCGGTGAGAGGTGGTGAGAGCCTCCAGATCCGCCCGAAGCTGGACCACATCGGGCAGGGTGTGGGCCCGCTCCAGCATCACCAGAGCCTCCGCCACCGTGATCGTACCGGAGGGGGCCAACCGGGTCTGGCTCCGTCCGGTCAGAATGCCGGTCTGGAGGGTCCAGAGCACCGGCATTCTGGCCCACTCCGCCACGGCTCCGGCATCCTGGAAGGGCTCCAGACCCTGGACCGCCATATCGGGGGATCCGTCTCGCCGCCAGAGGATGGCGGCGAACTCCTGCCGGGTGACGGAGCGGGAGGGCTCATATCTCCCATCTCCCACTCCGGTGAGAATACCCTGTTCCGCCGCCCAGGTCACTGCGTCGGCGTAGGCGCCGGACACATCGGAGAATGGACACTCCCCCACTACCGCAGGCTCTCCTGCCGCTTCATAGAGCAGTTGGGCCGCCATACCGCGGGTAACGGTCTCCTCCGGTTCATTCAGAAATTCCTGACCGATGGACACCTCCTGTCCCCAACTCAGGGCTTCTTCCGCCCAGTCTGGCCAGACATTTATAGACGCGGCCGAAGCTGGAACAAGGAATAAGGTCAGACAAAGCAGCGAAGCGCAGATACGTTTCATAGAACCACCTCATTCTCTGAATTGAAATAAAATCTGCTTTCTGAAGTAACAGACGATTTCAGCAGAAAAAAGTTTCATATTCCCCGGTTAAACTTCTATCCGCACCCATATTTTACTCGCTTTATAACGGAAAATTATACCAAACGCAAAGTAAAAAGAAAGACATGACCAAAGGGCTACTACTTATAAGGACATCTTGAGATGAACCCAAGAATGACCGATTGAGAGAGACCCTGGGGTGTCGCCCCAGACAAAAATGGGGAAATAGCCGCAAGCCATGCAAAAGTGGCTTGCGGCTATTTTTATGTCGTCCAAACGATTAGGAACCATTCAAATATTTTAGTTTTAGTGGCTTTTTCACCTAACCTGTGGTATGTTGTCTTGCTGCAAGGAGGCAGGACATATGAACGACACTTTGAAACAGCTCTACAACAGATTTTACACGCCACTTCCTATGACAGAGGCTGAGCAGGAAATTGAAGATTGTCACAAGCAGCTCATCGAGCGGTTGGAAAAGCCAGAGAGAAAACTGGTGCTGCGGATCATGGATAACCAGAGCCTGATTGCGGAAGGACGCTCCATGGACAGTTTCTACTGCGGGTTTAAATTGGCGTGGGAACTGGCATACGAATTGAATCACTTTGAAACGGACAGGCATCCCTTTCCAGCGGAAGAAGCGGAAAGAGATGTCTGATTTTTATGCGGTCAGGCGCACAATGCTTTTAGGTATATTGCAAATTCATCATCTCTGAACTTCTCCATTTTGAGCAGCAACATTCTCTGGACTTCCGAATCGCCTTTCGGTATTGTGTGTTTGCAGTCAACAACACAGAGAGGAGAAAAACGCTATGACACAAGTTCCCGTTACCAGATGCCAGTACTGCGGCTCACAGGATATCGGAGAAGGCTGGCAGCACGGAGAAGCCCTGGGCACTTTCAAATATCACGGACTGCTGGGGAATCGGCTGAAATACCTGATCTGCCGCCGCTGCGGAGCAGTGCTGTACCAGTGTGTGGCAGAACCACATCGTTTTCCTAAGGTGCGATAACTTAGGCCAAAATATTATAGCTAAGAGATATTACAAAAGATACATAAACAAAACAGCACCTAAATCCTTGTACGAAACTGGGACCAATCTGTTACAGTTTGCATTTCTATACCTGAATCCAGCGTTTTAAAATGTTCCTTACCACAATGAATCTTCATCTGTTCACTGGGTTGTAGGTGAATAAAGTTAGCTGTCCCCTTGGTCTCCAAGACAAAGTACAGCTTTTCCTCTCCGTTTTTCGTCAGATAGACTGCCCAGTCGGGGTTGTAAGTGCCGATAGGCGTTTCAATCTTGAATCGGCTTGGAATCTTAAAGTACATTTTTACATCCGGATCATTGTCCAGAGCCTCTGCCATAGGCTTTTCCACAGTGGGACTGTCATAAATCACATAATCGTAGACGCTATGCTCAACCTTCACAGCGTTTCGGTCCAGGTTAGCAATCAACTCGGCGGTGTCGAAAATCTCCTGCACATAGTATTCCTGACCGTCCAGCTTCACATAGCGGATGCCGTCAATGGCCAGAGCGTGGCGATGATTGCGGATCAGCTCCACGGTCTGCTCCAGAAATGCCTCGGGGTTGTTGAGAAAATCGCCACATCGTCCGCTTTCCACCAGAATCCGGTTAACCGTCGCTGGTGTCAGCAAGGTTTCGTCGCTGATAGCGGTAATAATGTCAGGCAGAGACTGATAGTCGTTTGCAATATCCATGGTTCGCATTTCCCGCTGGATGTGGCTGATTCCCGCCTGCTCAATATGGATGTCGGCAGTCTGGGATACCAATCTGGTCTTTGGAATATGGGGCATTTCCCGAAGCGCCTTAACGCAGTTCTCCACAAGCTGTTCTGTGTCAATATTTACCCGATAGGCAGTTTTCTGTTTGATTTTGTTCCAAAGCTCCAGGAACTCCGGGGAGAGCATGACCTGCTTGTTGAGGTGAACCACCACATCACGGGAAGCATCCCGGATAGGCGGTCTGCGGTCGGCGTTAGCAATAATCCGCTCAAATCGCTCCCGGGCGGCTTCATACTTTTGGGGGAGATCAAGGGTACCGTTTTTCAGGGCATTCTTCATGGTATCCTTTACCTTACCGGTGCTGGTAATGTACCCTTTCCGCTCGAAGTGGTCCATCAGCTCGTGGGCGTCGTCATAGGAAAGGGTCTTTTCCTCCACAACAGTCTCTGTATAGGCTGTGCCTGCCAGAGATTCTGCCACTACTGGTTCCGCCCGTTCCACAATGGCCTGCACAACTTCCTTGACTGGCTCCAGAGCCTTGGGTAACTCTATTTCCTTTGGCTCGACAACAGATACCACCTGCCCGGCCTCGTTGATCACCCCAGAGGTTTTCAGCGCTTGAACCACAGCCTGGGCCTGTTCGACAGTGACCTGTCTCTCCACCTCCCGGCGGTCCTCGTATACCATGCCGGAAAACAGGCTGAGCTGGAGTACACCAAACTTGACGCCGGTTTCGTCCTCAATCTCTTTCTGGAGGGTGGAGGCAAATTCAGCAAAGCTCTCGTTGGCCATCACATGGAGCACATTGATGTTCTTGTCCTCGATGCGCTCGCCGTCCTGGTTCACGCACAGGCGCAGACCACGCCCCACCTTCTGGCGGCAAGTAAAGACAGATTTCTGATCAATGAGAGTGCAGACCTGGAATACATTTGGGTTGTCCCAGCCCTCCCGCAGGG
Source organism: Clostridiales bacterium (assembly GCA_019415645.1). Lineage (GTDB taxonomy): Bacteria > Bacillota > Clostridia > Oscillospirales > Oscillospiraceae > DXYV01. Next base: position 3,859 of record DXYV01000021.1, on the reverse strand, counting down.
CTGAATGGGAGAAAATAAACCGCAGCGGGCAGTCAAAGCTGAGCAGCCATTCCTTATCCCGCATGATGGTGTTGTAGGTATCATCGTCGGCCTGGGTGTCGCCCTTGGTGTCCTTCAGACGGCCTTTTTTGTCCTGAGAGAAATAGCCGTTATGTACCTTGCTCACATCAGAAGGAAAACGGGCCTGCAGGGCGGCATATTTGGGCTTTGCCATAAGTTCCTGATAGCATTCCTCAAACATGGTCGCATAGATACCGGGGGTGCCGTCCTCGTGGCGGTACTTGTCCACCTTGTCGATGAAAAACAGAGACAACGCCTTGATGCCCTTATCCAGATACCGCAGTTCCTTGTCCAAGTGAGTTTCGATGGTGCGCCGGATCTGTGCCTTCTTGATGATGTTCTCATCCACATCTCCGATTGACTTGCCCATGGCCACTTCCTGGGTGTTGCCAAACTCAATGTGCTCATAGCCAGGGGTGCAGTCGATCCCAGCAACGGTGTACCCCTCATAGAGGTCCCGCTGGCCGGACAGCAGAAATAGGTCGTCACCCGGCTTAATCGTGGCCGTTTTGCGGGTCACGACTCCGGTTTTGCCCTTTACATCCAGCTCCACCTTGGCCCTAAATCCCTTCTCGTTGGACACCGACAACAGGCGCACATAGGCTTGGTTGAAGCCGCCAGCCACTTGGTTGGAGGACACGGCAATCTGCTTCACCAATCCCATCTGGTAGGCATCCACCGGGGTCAGGCGGTAGAGCAGATTGATCTTCTCGCGGTGGGTGGCGGAGTAGCGCAGCACACACAGGGGATTCAATGTGGCAATGGCTTCCTTGGCCTTAGGGGTGTTGTCTACGCTCTGCGGTTCATCAATGATGACGATGGGGTGGGTATTCTGAATAAACCCCATGGCTGTCTCGCCGTTCAGCCTGTCCTGGGCCTGATTGATGATGTTCTCTGCCTTCTTAAAAGCGTCGATGTTGATAATCATCACTTCGATGTTAGAGCTGGTGGCAAACTGCCGCACATCGGACAGTTTAGCGGAGCTATAAATGAAATACCGGCAGGGCACATTGTCGTATTGCAGGCCAAAATGCTCCTGAGTGACCTGGAAAGACTTATAGACGCCCTCACGGATAGCCACCGACGGCACCACAATGACAAACTTGGTGAAGCCGTATTTGCGGTGCAGTTCAAAAATGGTCTTGGTGTAGACATAGGTCTTGCCGGTGCCGGTCTCCATCTCAATGCAAAATTGCATATTCCCAGCGATATCGGTCAGGGGCAGGCTATTCCGCTTCTGGACAGCGTGCATATTGGCGGTCAGTGTTTCCTGGTCGATGTAGAGGGCGTTGCCCTGACCCAGTTCATTTAGGAAAGTGGTCTGGCGGTCGTCCATGACGGAGAAAGTACTCTGGGTTTTCTCCTGACCAATAAACAAATCCACCACAGCATTGACCGCATCCGTTTGAAAATTTTGATTTTTGAATTTTAGTTTCATGCGGCCACCCTTTTCGTATTATAGACAATAGAATTTGACTAACATGATATCAATTCTTTTCGAGAGTGCTTATGGACATATGGGGTCTGGCTCCAATATCCAGAAAATACTCCAAACGAACAACAGGCGCATGTTTGTCCAAAGTTTTTTGCAGATAATGAATAAATGCAATTTCGTTTTCTGTGTATGCGTCTAATGTCATTCCATCCGTCCAGAACAGTTGGTCAACATTTGAAAGTTGCTTTGCAATATGAATGGGACAATGCAAAACAGTGGAACTGATGTCATTTACCAATCGCTTTTTCCATTCTGGCATAGCCTGAAGTTGCAGCTTCTTATCATAGGATTGAAAGAAATCCTTTTTGCATTGCTCCAGTTCTTCAAAATCACCTGTGGTCGTGTTCAACAGTAATTTTTCCGGAACTCGAAGCGCATTGGAAAATTGCTTAATTCGTTTGCTGGAGAATCCTTGTGTTTTAGCTCTGTATACAACACCAAATGTTACATCCAACAAAACGGCAATATCTACCATGCTCAATCCATATACAGCTTTGATGGCATCAAAGAAATTAATAGAAACAGGCTTTCCATTCTTGAAATCGTCAAATTTCTGGGAAAAATCTTTGTAAGAGATGCAACTCCGGTTATATGCATCCCGTAGAAATCGTGGAGCGTGATCTGTTTGATAAGTAAAATACTCCAAACTGGCTTCCCAATCATAGCAGCACTTAGAATCATCTACGATTACTGCTCCATATTCATAAACATTTCCATGCCCGGTACATTTTCCGCGAAGATTAAATTCGCAATTCTTGCATGATTTTTCCATAATGGCTCCTTTCACACCAGTTTCAGTTCAATCCCATGATCCCGCAGGATATAATAGGTGTTGGCCATGGCGGTATCATCAGCAAAGCTGTCACGGGAGATGATGATTTTGGCGGGGGCGTACTCTGCCATTTGTTCCACATCCTCCGGCTGGACATTCTCAGCCAGGCAAACCAGCAGCAGAAAGTCCTCGCCCACAGCATAAGCTGTCTTGTCACGGATGGTAAGCGGATGCACGGAATAGGTCAACGGCACGCCCAGCTTGAGCATGATCTCATAGACCATATCCAGATCAGAGCGTTCGGACTTGACCCGGTGGATCATGCCGTTCATCCGCTGGTACAGCAGGTCCAGCTGCTCATCCTCAATGGGGGTGGCGTCCCAGGTTTTCAGATTGGAGGTGTCCAGCTTAAAGACACGGAAGCCCAAATCCAAGGTTTCTGCAGAATCCATTTTTTGCTCACAACTCTCGTTCATCTCATCTTCTAACTCGGGGATTGTGATTGCAGTTGCTAAATCAAATGCGGCAGACATTCCCAAGTCTTGATGAATCTTTTTCCCGGCCCGTCGGATACGCTCCTTGCCGATTTCGCAGATATTCTTGTATCCAGCCTTGTAAGCCTCGCTCTTTTCGTCGCACAGTTCGGGAAGCTGCACCAGAATAAAGCGCCGGTTGCCGCCGTCCTCGGCGTTGAGCTGCATCACCGCATGGGCAGTGGTGGCGGAGCCGGAGAAGAAGTCAAGAATGATATCACTATCATTTTTGGCAGTTATATATTCTACCAACTTTTTAATATCTGAGGGATTTTTAGGATTCTCAAAGATGCGGACACCATCAAATAGCTTATTGAATTCCTGGGTTGCTGTTTGTGCATAACTAAAATGTACTGAACGCAGGACTTCAGTATCTTGTTCAAATAAGTTTGTACGAATTTTGGGCGTCGTAGATTCATCTTTTCCAAAAACAACACGGCCTCGTTCAATTTCTTCCTTCATCCGGTTGGGATTCGGATATACCCAGCCTCTTGATGGAACTTTACATGGCTTTCCGGTAATGGGATGTAGCACATCATATTTAGGGCCTCCACCACCGGGCCAACTGATATTTCCGTCATCTCGGTATGGCCCTTTCTCGTCAACTCGTGTAAAGCGGGCCAACGATTTACGAGGATCATCTGCGGGCCAAGAGGCGTACAATGCCTTCAAGCCCTCATTTACTTTTGTCCACTCATCGTTATACAAAGTACGCAAACGCTGAAATTCTTCCCTCACCTCGTCGATTCCCTCTTTTGTTGCCCGAAGGACAATGCCCATGTCGTAGATAGTAGCAGTACTCTTAAAATAAACCAGCATATATTCGTGGCCAACAGAAAAGTATTTTGCGTCATTTTTACGGTTCTTGTCATAAACAAGTGTCGCAACATAGTTTTCCTCACCGAAAACCTCATCGCAGATTTTCTTGAGATTATATAATTCTGCATCATCAATAGAGATAAAAATCACACCATCATCCCGCAGGAGATTTGCCGCCAG
>DXYV01000020.1 GCA_019415645.1 Clostridiales bacterium | reverse complement strand
GTATCAGGCCCTTATAGGGCCTACTCAAGCCTCCGGCTTAGCCGGAGGTTTTGACTCATTCTTCCGAAAGCAACGCTAAAAATTCCGCTTCAGACAAAAGCGGTATGTTAAGTTCCTGTGCTTTACGAAGTTTGGAACCAGCTGCCTCTCCGACAACTACATAATTGGTCTTTTTCGAGACAGAGCTGGATACTTTCCCTCCCAGAGCCTCAATTTTTGCTCCGGCCTCCTTTCGGGACATCTGCGACAGCTCCCCGGTCAAAACAAATGTTTTGCCGGCCAAACGATTACCGACCGGCTCGGTCTGCGATGTCATATTGACCCCTGCTTCTGCCAATGTATCAATCAAATGCTGGCTTTGGGGGCTGGAAAACCAGTTGAGCAGGGATTGAGCCGTAATCGCTCCAATCTCGTCGATCGCAGTCAGTTCTTCAAAGGTTGCATGCTGCAGCGCTTCCATCGTTCCGAAATGAACAGCCAGAAGCTTAGCCGCCTTTTGGCCGACCTGACGAATACCAAAGCCAAACAACAATTTGGATAGATCGTTCTGCTTGGAACGCTCAATCGCCCGAAGCAGATTTTCTGCCGATTTTTTGCCCATACGCTCCAAACTGGCCACCGGCTCCAATTCCAGGTGATAAAGATCGCCCGGGGTACGAATCAAGCCCGCTTTTACCAGGCTCTCCACCACCGCAGGTCCCAATCCCTCAATATCCATAGCGTCACGAGACGCAAAATGGACCAGATTGCGCAGGAGCTGCGCCGGACATTCTGCACCCGTGCAGCGGATATGAGCGCCATCCTCATCCCGGGATACGGGAGCGCCGCAGACTGGACAGGCTTCCGGCATATGATAGGGCATAGTCCCCTCACGACGTTTGTCTTTCACCACTGAGACGATCTCCGGTATGATCTCTCCGGCCTTTTGCACCACAACGACATCCCCGATTCGAATATCCTTTTCGGTGATATAATCCTGGTTGTGCAGAGTCGCGTTTGTCACTGTCGTGCCTGCCAGGCGTATTGGCTTTACAACTGCTTTAGGTGTAAGGACTCCGGTCCGTCCAACCTGGACCACAATGTCCTCGACCACCGTTTCTTTTTGCTCCGGAGGATATTTGAATGCCGCTGCCCAGCGCGGGAATTTTGCCGTGCTTCCTAGCCCTTCACGTTCCGACAAGGAATTTAACTTAACAACCGCTCCATCAATATCAAAGGAAAACGTATCGCGTGTTTCCCCGATTTCTCCAATGCGGTCTTCTGCTTCCCGGACCGTGGAAACCCGGTCATAGGAGATGACCTTGAAACGCAGGCTCGACAGCCAATCCAGTTCCTCGCTGTCTGTCTCGAAGGAGAGTCCTTCTCCATACAATACCTGAAAGATCAAAATATCCAGTTTGCGCGCGGCGGCGATTTTCGGGTCCAGCTGGCGGATCGAACCGGCTGCTGCGTTGCGCGGATTGGCCAACAGGGTCTCTCCCCTTACCTCCCGCTCCTCGTTCAGCTGCTCAAAGACCCTGCGCGGCATGAACACCTCTCCGCGGACGATCAGCCTGGGCGGGGCGTTCTCCAGCCGAAGGGGAATCGATTTGATAGTTTTCAAATTTTCTGTCACATCTTCGCCCACACGTCCGTCGCCGCGTGTGGCGCCGCGTACAAAAAGACCGTTCTCATATTCCAGTGCTACGGACAGGCCATCTACTTTAGGCTCCACGATATAGTCCGGCTCTGGTACTGACTCCCGAATCCGACGGTCAAAATCCTCCAGCTCCGCTGTGTCAAAGACATCCTGAAGGCTTTCCAGCGGGACCAGGTGCTCCACCGGCAAAAAACGGTCCAGCGCCTGTCCTCCGACCCGCTGCGTGGGGGAATCCGGCGTGCGCAGTTCCGGATGCTCCGCTTCCAGCTGCTCTAACTGACGCAGCATTCGGTCATACTCAAAATCACTGATTGTCGGAGCGTCTTTGACGTAATAATTGTAGTTATGCTGCTCGAGTTCCGCCCGCAGGCGCTCGATCTCTGCTTTCACATCCATTCAGGTTCCCCCATTTTCCAGTTGTAAATACGTATTCGGGACCTCGCCCACGATGACAGTCTCTGCGATACAGACCTGCGTTGGGACTTGTGTTTCCAACGTCTCTCCTGGCAGCAGAATCTGCACGGTGACCTCCAGGTCCAGCATGATCTGATGCAGCGTCTGATTGACCCCGGCCTCCGTAAAAATGTGCTCAAACGAGGCATTGGCTGCGCCGACGGACAGGACGCGGACGGTTATGGACGGTCCGCGTCCGGAAAGGAAGTCAAGATCGGTCAGATTTCCAAACGGAATGGAAAAGTCCTCCGTGGTCAGGTCGGAGACCTGCTCCAGCACCATGGACAGCAGCTCAGACCGCAGCAGATTTGCCTGGGCCAGGTTGCTTTTCAGCGCTGTAATCCGACCGGAGGCGTCGGTCTCCACAGAGACCATGTCCTCGTAAGAAATGTGCTCGGACGCAATTCCGGCGGCGATTGCATCACTCACCGCAGCCACTACGGCGTTGCTGATCTGAGTCGTTGCCATCGCCCTCAGAATAGGGCGAATCTGCTGATTGATCCAGAGCAGAAACAGCGTCAGCATCACAGCGGCCAACAGGACGCTCAGCCACATCCGGCTGCCGGGAGGACCGCGCCGTCTCCACATAGGCCGCACCAGGAAACGCGGCCGCCGTATCCTTGACCTGCGCTGCACAAGCCCACCTCCTATGCCTACCCTTACTGTATGCACAGGAGTGCTTGCCCTAGTATCAAACGCCGTTCAGAAGCTCCTCCACCGCCAGCAGGATTCCGGTCTTGCCCGACTCATAGGTCAGGCCGCCCTGGAAATAGGCGGTGTAAGGCTCCCGCATGGGGGCGTCGCAGGACAGCTCAATGGAGGCACCCTGGATAAAGGCACCGGCCGCCATGATCACTTGACAATCGTAGCCCGGCATATCCCAGGGTTCCGGCGTCACATAGGAATCCACCGGCGCGCCCTTCTGAATCCCACGGCAGAAGCGCTTGAGCGGCTCCGGTTCCCCAAAGTGAATCATTTGGATAATATCATGCCGGATTTGGCTGGAGGCCGGCTCCGTCCGATACCCCAACTCCTCCATGATTCGAGCCGCGAACACCGCCGTTTTGACCGCCTGCGCCACCGTGTGAGGCGCTAAAAACAGACCCTGGTACAGCAGACGGTTATTGCCCAGGGTTGACCCGCACTCTTTCCCGATTCCGGGCGTGGTCAGGCGCATGGCCGCTCCCTCAATCAAATCCTTTCGGCCAGCCAGATAGCCGCCGGTCGGCGCAAGTCCGCCGCCCGGGTTCTTGATGAGAGAACCAACCACCAGATCCGCCCCCACCTGAGTGGGCTCCAATTCTTCTACAAATTCGCCGTAGCAGTTGTCCACCAAAATGGATACCTTGGGATTGGCTTTCCGAATGACGGAACACATGGTCCCGATCTCCTCTACCGACAGGGAGGCGCGGGTCGAGTAGCCCTTGGAGCGCTGAATAAGAACCACCTTGACGCGCGGATCCCGCGCCGCATCCGCCATTCCTTTCAAGTCCGGTTGATTGTCAACCAAATCTACTTGACGATATTCAATTCCGTAGTCTTTGAGAGAGCCAGGTCCCTTGTCCACCACGCCGATCGCGCCCAGTAGGGTGTCGTAAGGCGCGCCTACGGCGGACACCAGCACATCGCCTGGCTTCAATGCGCCGAAGAGTGCGCAGGTGATGGCGTGGGTCCCGTTGACAAACTGAATGCGGACCAGCGCATCCTCGGTCTGGAAAATATCTGCATAAATCGCGTCCAGCTTATCCCGGCCCAAATCATCGTAGCCATAGCCGGTGGTTCCGGCGAAATAACTGTCAGAAACGCGGTGTTTTTGAAAGGCCCCCAGCACCTTCTGGGTGTTCTCCTCTGCAATACGATCAATGCGCTCAAACTGCTCTCGCAGGTCCTCCTGTGTCCGGCGGGCCAGTTCTTTGACTCTCTCACTTATCTGTAAAGGCATATCATTTGACACTCTTTCTCTATTGTTAAGCGAGCTTCGGCAGCTCGCACTCCGCAAAGGCCCGGACCAGCTCGGCACAGGCAGTCACATCGGACTTCGTGACCAGCTCTGCGGGGGAATGGATATACCGGCAGGGAATGGAGATCCCGCCCGTATAGACGCCCGACCTGCTCTGGTGAATGGCGCCCGCATCGGTTCCGCCGGACTGAATAATGTCCATCTGATGGGGGATTCCCTTGGCTTCTGCCAGGTCTCTCAGCTGGTTTACTACGCTGGGATGGCAGATTACCGAGCTGTCCATGACCTTAATGGCGGCTCCTCCCCCCTGCCGACTGCTCTGCTGGTGCTTGGTCCCGGGCAGGTCGCCGGAACCGGTGACGTCCACGGCGATCCCGTAATCCGGATCAATGGCATAGGCGGCAGTCTTGGCTCCGCGCAGGCCGACCTCCTCCTGGGTGGTAAAGACAAAATAGAGATCGTTCTTGGACGCGCTCAGGCCTTCCAGCGCCATAAGGAGCACGACGCAGGAGATGCGGTTGTCCTGATAGGGTGAGACAATGCGCCCACCCAGATCCAGACAAGCAGTGTCGTAGACTGCCACATCGCCCAGCTGGACCTTTTTGCGCGCTTCTTCTGCGGAGGACACCCCGATGTCCAAATAGAGGTCGTCCAGCTTCAGCTTGCCGAAGTCCGCGTCCTCGTTGGCTGCCACCGTGCCCCGGGTCCCATTTTTGAACCGCACTGGCGCGGACAAAATCTGCTGGGGATTTACACCGCCAATTTTCCCGAAGCGAAGATACCCCTCTTCTTCCACATGGGTCACAATCAGCCCCAGACTGTCCATATGGGCTGCAAACAGGACCTTCGCCCCGGGTCCTTTTTTGTGGCAGATCAGGTTTCCCATGGTGTCGCGGGTGATCTCGTCCACATAGGGGCGGGCCAGTTCGGCGATGACCTCGGCTACCCCGCTTTCATCGCCGGATGGTCCGAACGCGCGGTTGAGCGCGGAAAGTGTGGTTGTAATGTCCATTTGATTTTCCTCCCTCTCAGCTTTCGGCTGCGATGCTGTCAATGAACCGGGCTGCCAATTCCAGAATCCAATCAAAATCGCGCACGCAGGCCACGCTGGCCGGCGCATGGAGATAGCGTACGGCCGCGGAGATCGCGCAGGCCCGCACACCCTTTTTGGTGCGCTGAATGGCCATAGCGTCGGTGCCGCCCGCAATATAGTTCTTCGTCTGCCACGGGATTCCGTGGGCGTCTGCCAGGTCTCTCAGCCGCTCAAACAGCGCCCGGTCATAAATCGTGCCTCCGTCCATAAAGGAGAGTACAGGCCCCTTCCCTGGCGCGCAGACCTGCCGGTGTGCCGCCAGGGAGGGCAGATCCGCCGCCGTGGTTCCTTCGACGATCAGCGCAATCTCCGGCGTAACAGAGAAGGCAGCTCCAAACGCGCCCCGGGTGCCGACCTCCTCTTGAACGGTGAACACGAAGGTCACGTCCATGGGAAGCTCCCGCTGCAGCAGTTTCAGCAGGACCGCGCAGCCAATCCGGTCGTCCAGTGCCTTAGCCTTCAGCATTCCGTCGCCAAACTCCACACAGTCGCTGACAAAGGCGCCTACATCACCCACGGATACCAGGCGCTCGGCCTCCTGCCTGCTTTTTGCGCCGATGTCGATATAGTAATCCTCCAGCTTGGGGACTTTCTTCTCCTCCTCAGCGGAGACCAGATGATACGCCTTCAGGCCGATGATTCCGTCTACGCTCCGGGGGCCGATGGCCAGGCGCTTTCCCAGCAGGACCCGGCGGTCGACTCCGCCGATAACCCCAAACTTCAGATACCCGTCTTCGGTGATGCTCTTGAGGATAACGCCGACCTCATCCATATGCGCGGCCAGCATAAGCCGGTTTCCCGTCGCCTTGGCGCCTTTCTTCTGGACGATCAGGTTGCCCATGGCGTCTACACGGATCGTGTCGGCATACGGAGCAGCCTGCTCCCGCAAATAAGCGCGCACCTCGTCCTCCCAGCTGGATACGCCGTTCAGCGCGCACAACGCCTTTACCGTAGTCAGCACAGCGTCTCCGCCTCCTTTCCCAGGTTTTTTGCAAAGGCGGCCAGCAGGCGGGCCACGGCCTCAATATCCGACAGTTCCAGCACTTCAATGGGTGTGTGCATATATTTCAGCGGCAGAGATACCACGGAGGTAGCGATTCCCTCCCGGCAGATCTGCATATGCCAGCCGTTGGTACCGGTATGGCCCTCCATGACCTCCAGCTGATAGGGGATTTCCGCCTGCTCGGCCTTGCGCTTCATACGCTCCGTCATCCAGCGGGTCATATTGGGCCCTACGCCAATCGCCGGCCCGCCGCCAATGACGCTGGCCCGGTCCTTCGGACTGTCCGGTGTCTTGCCATGGGTCACGTCCACCGCAACACACCAGTCGGGCGCGATGGAAAAGGTCCCGACCTTGGCGCCTGCGCCGCTGACTTCTTCCCGGGTACTGCCCATGATATAGAGGTCCACATCCAGCGCCGTATCCTGCAAAAGCTCCGCCGCCCGCAGCAGAGTCAGGAAGCAGGAACGATCATCCATGGACTTTCCGCACATCTGGGCCTCTCCCAGTGGGAAACAGCTCTCCCGGTAAACGATAGGCGTCCCGATGGGAATCGCCTGCTCTGCTTCCTCCTGCGTCAGGCCTACATCGATCCAAAGCTCAGCGATGGGTGTGGCGTTATCCTGATCCGACGCAGACTGGATATGGGGCGGCAGACAGGCCACCACACCGAAACAGGGCGGGTCGGTCAAAACCGTCAGTTCCCGGTCGGGCAGCATACGAGGGTCTACCCCGCCTATGGCCCGAAACCGCAGAAATCCGTCCTGAATCCCGGTCACAATCAGGCCGATCTCATCTAAGTGGGCATCCAGCAGCAGCTTCTTTGCCTGCGGCTTTCCGCACCGCTTGACGCCGATCACATTGCCCAGCCGGTCCACAGCAACTTCGTCCATATAGGGCCGGAGCAGCCGGAGCGCAGCTTCGGCTGCCGGCCGCTCAAATCCGGATGGCGCCCCCACGGAACAAAGCTGCTTCAAGGCATCGCGCAGATCCAATTGTTTCACATTCCTTTCTTATAAAGCTCGGACAATCTCTTTGAACGCAGCGCCTCTCTGCGCAAAATTCTTGAATTGGTCAAAGGAGGCGCTGGCCGGTGACAGTAGGACCACGTCGCCCGGCTGTGCCGCCTGCGCCGCCGCCAGAACCGCGTCGCGGAATTGGGCATACTCTTCGATGACCGGACTGCCCGGTTGGTATTCGGGGGCCTGCTCCGTGGCTGTGCGGATCTTGGGGGCGGTCGCACCGGTTAAGACGAGCCGTTTGACGTGGGCGACGATCTCCGGCCCCAGGATGTCATAGGGAATGTGTTTATCATACCCGCCTGCAATCAAAATCACCTTTTCCGGGAAGGAGCGCAGTCCAGCGATGGTGCGGGACGGGCTGGATGCAATGGAATCGTTGTAATACCGCACACCGTCCCGTGTCCGGACCAGTTCGATGCGATGCTCCACCCCGCCAAAGGTTTTGGCATAGTCGCGAATCACAGCATCCGGCACCAGCCCGTCCACCGCAGCAATGGCAGCCATGTAATTTTCCAAGTTGTGTACCCCGGGCAGCAGGATATCCCGCAGCGGGAGGACCTCACGCCCATGGACCGTAATTGCCTCCTGGTGCAGGCAGACTCCCTGCTCCAGCTCCGCCTGACGGCTGAAAAAGACCACGTCGCCCACAGCACTGTCCGCGAAGCCGTGAGTAATCGGATTATCCCAGTTGAGCACAATCTTATCGTCCGGAGTCTGGTGGAGATAAATGTTCTGCTTGGCCTGCACATATTCTTCCATCGAGGTATGAACGTCCAGATGGTTGGGGGCCAGGTTGGTCACCACGGCAATATGGGGACTGCGCTTCATCGTCATGAGCTGGAAGGAAGACAGCTCCAGAACCACCATGTCGCTCTCCTGCATATCCGGCACATCCGACAGCAGCGGCCGGCCGATGTTTCCGCCCACAAAGGTGTGGTATCCAGCCGCTTTGAGCAGCCCGGCGATGATCGTTGTCGTGGTGGTCTTCCCGTCGCTCCCGGTCACCGCGATCAGATGGGCCGGGCAGACATCGAAAAACACCTCCATCTCGGAGGTAATGACCGCACCTGCGTCCTGTGCCGCTTTCAGCTCTGGAATGTCCGGCCGCATTCCAGGGGTACGGAATATTACATTGAACTGCTCCAGCCCTTTCAGATAACTCGGCCCAAGTTGTACCTGGGCGCCGAGACTCTCCAGTTCCTCGATCTGTCCGTCAAAGGATTCCCGTTGATTTTTATCGCAGGCCGTCACGTGCAGCCCGGCCCGCAGCAAAAGTTTGATCAGCGGCGTATTGCTGACTCCGATGCCAATCACCGCGATTTGCTTTCCCTGTAAGGATTTCAGATAAGACTCCAGCGCGGAGTGCATATAGGGTATCCCCCTTTCCGATGTTGAACTAAAGTATTATACCCCAAAGTGTAAGATTTGACAATCGTTCTCTTTTCGGGTACAATACACTTCGCAAGTAGACTGGACAGCCGCGTGGCCAGGCCGAAAGGCCGGTTATGAGGAAAGTCCGGGCTCCACAGGGCAAGGATAACGGGTAACGCCCGCCGAAGGCGACTTCAGGAAAAGTGCAACAGAGATATACCGCCGGTCTTCTTTTGAGCATACCGCTCCGCTGCTCCCTCCGGGCGGGCATATTCCGGCTCCGAACGGAATAAAATGCTGTATGCTGAAAAGAAGACCGGTAAGGGTGGAAAGGCGGAGATAAGCGCCCGCCCGATGACTGGAAACTGTTCATCGCTGTAAACTCTATCCGGAGCAACACCGTGGGAACGCAACAGGCTGACCCGGCCGCGTTCAGGAGGTGGCTGGAGCGGGCCGGCAACGGTCCGCCTAGATAGATGGCTGTCTTAAAGGACAGAACCCGGCTTACAGGTCTGCTTGTGCCAGGAGGGGTAAGGCATTTTTGCTTTACCCCTCCCCTATTTGAAAGGAAGAAGAATATGCGTTTTTTGAACTTCGTCATGCTAATCAGCGCGACGCTCTTTCTGCCGATCACCGGCTGCGAGGAGCCCGCGGAGGTACAGGTCACGGCAGAGCTGGCTCCGACCGCGGTTTACGATCAGGCTGTGCCGGAATCGGAGGCGGTGGACGACGACTGGTTTTCCAATACTGCCATGATCGGCCATTCCATGATGCGGGGCGTGGAGGCATACAGCGGCCTGGAGACACCGGACTACTACACGCTTAGCGGAAGCAGCGTCAGTGAACTGCTGTACAGCGATGAGGTCTCCCGCCCTGACGGAACGCAGGGTACCCTTTCCGGAGCCCTTGCCGGAAAAACGTATGAGCGATTTTACCTCTTTATGGGAATCAATGAAGTCTGCGGTGATTTGACCGAGCTCAAAGAAGATTATCGCCAGTTGATTGAATTGGTCCGCAGCTCATCTCCCGATACGCCCGTCTATGTGCTGTCTGTCCTGCCGGTCACCCGCTCCAGAGATGGCCAAGGCACCTTCACCCTAGCGCGTATTGAACGCTATAATGCAATGCTGTTGGAACTGTGCGGTGAAGAATCCTGCTGGTATGTAGACCTGTACCACGATTTTACGGATGAAGAGGGCTATCTTCCCTCCGAGTTCTCCAGCGATGGAATTCACCTGAAGCAGGAACAATATGTGACACTGGTGGACTTACTAAAGACCCACACCGTGGACTGAACATACAAAAGAAGCTGGCGCAGCGAATCATGGCTGCGCCAGCTTTCTTGTTTCTTTGTGAAAACAAGCCGAGTGGGATTTCCCACTCGGCTTGTTGGAAGGGTTATTATCTTACTTGCACAGCTCGAAGATACCAGCAGCGCCCATGCCGCCGCCGATGCACATGGAAATCAGAGCGTACTTGCCGTTGTTGTCCTGCAGCCAATCCAGAGCCTTAGCAGTCAGGAACGCGCCGGTAGCGCCCATGGGATGACCCAGAGCCATAGCGCCGCCGTAGGGGTTGACCTTGTTCATGTCCAGGCCAAGCTCACGGATGCAGGCCAGAGCCTGAGAAGCAAAGGCCTCGTTCAGCTCGATGACGTCCATCTGGTCGGTGGTCATGCCGGTCTTCTTCATGACCTTGGGAATGGCATACAGGGGGCCCATGCCCATCTCAGTGGCGTCGCAGCCGGCCACGGAGAAGGCAACAAACTTGGCGATGGGCTTAATGCCCAGCTCGGCAGCCTTGTCGGCGGCCATCACGACCACATAAGCGGCCGCGTCAGTGGTCTGGGAGGAGGTAGCAGCGGTAACCTTACCATTCTCACGGAAGCAGGGCTTCATGCCGGCCATCTTCTCCATGGAGGTCTTCAGGTTGCCGTCCGCGTCGGCCAGGATGCCGTCGTCCTCGGAAATCACGGTGCCGTCGTCCTTCACCACAGGGATGATGCAGGGAGCCAGCTTGCCGGCCTTGCGGGCAGCGGCGGCCTTGGTGTGGGACTCCAGAGCCATCTTCTCCATGTCTACACGAGAGATGTTGTAGTGGTCAGCTACGCGCTCGGCGGTCTCGCCCATGGTCATGTAGCCGCCGGGATAGTTCTCCTCGATCCACTTGTTGCCATAAGCGGCCACGTCATAGGGGAAGAAGCACTTGGTCATGCACTCCACGCCGCCGGCAACCGCGCAGTCATACTCGCCGGCAATGATGGCGTTCGCAGCCGTAGCGATGGCCTGCAGGCCGGAAGAGCAGAAACGGTTGATAGTCTGAGCGGGGACCTCGTCGGGCAGCTGAGCACGGTTCACGATCAGACGGCTGGTGTTCAGGTTCAGCTCATTGACAGGCATAGCGCAGCCGGTGATCACGTCGCCGATCATATCGGGCGTGACCTGGGGGACCTTCGCCAGAACGCCCTTCAGGGCCTGGGCGGCATAGTCCACGGGGTGCATGTCCGCCAAACCACCCTTACGGGCGCGGCAGCAGGGCGTGCGGCCATAGGCAACGATTACTGCTTCTCTCATGATGTAAGTACCTCCAATAAAAGTTTCTCAGTTATACTGGGTTTACACACTGCTAATAATATAACACATTCCTTATCAAATTGCACTACGGCAAAACGCTAAATTTGCCAGCTAACATAGAAAATTTTTTCGCAAAATTGATAAAAGAACAGAAAAAAACAGGGCCGTCCGCTGTGCAGAAAGTCCTGTTCTTTCTCTTGTTGGATGTAAAAGTGCTTTAGTCCTGCTCCCAGTTATGGTAGACGTTCTGCACGTCGTCATTCTCTTCCAGCAGGTCAATCAGCTTCTCCATGTTTTTGACGTCCTCTTCGCTTTCCAGCTTGACGTAATTCTGGGGCACCATCTCGACCTTGGCGGACAGGAACGCGTAGCCCTTCTCCTCCAGCTTTTCCAGCACGGAGCCGAAGTTCTCCGGTGTGGTCGTGATTTCAAAGCACTCCTCTTCCGCCTGCATGTCGTCGGCACCGGCATCCAGCGCGTCCATCATAACGGTGTCCTCGTCCAGATCCTCACGCTCGATCACGATAACGCCCTTTTGATCAAAGGACCAGGACACGCAGCCGGTGGCGCCCAGGCCTTTTCCGTATTTATCCAGAAGATGGCGCACCTCGGGAGCGGTACGGTTGCGGTTATCGGTCAGCGCCTCTACAATGATGGCGACGCCGCTGGGACCATATCCCTCATAAACGACGTTCTCATAGTTGTCTGCGTTGCCGGAGCCAAGCGCCTTCTCAATGGTGCGCTTGATATTGTCGTTGGGCATATTGGCCGCCCGCGCTTTGGCAATCACCGTTGCCAGCCGGGAGTTGTTGTTGGGGTCTCCGCTCCCACCCATCTTGACCGCCACGATCATTTCACGGGCGATTTTGGTAAAGGTCTGGGAGCGTTTTGCATCGGCGGCTCCTTTGGTCTTCTGAATATTATGCCACTTGGAATGTCCGGACATGCTATCCTTCCCTTCTCATCTCAAAAATTCGAGTTATAGTTTATCACAGCGGGCCTGGTTTTTCAACCCCTTACCTTGCGGAAGCATCCGTACAAAATGCGGATAAGCAAAAATTTTTCATTTTTCTCTTGACAAACGAATTTCTCCTGGTTTAGAATAAAGCCAGTTTTATATGGATACCCAAAAGCGACGAAGGGGAAAAAGATGCGGAGCATTCCGTTTCAGAGAGTCGGCGGCTGGTGCGAGCCGATACTGGATTCCGTGGTCACAACTGGCCCCTGAGCTGTTCGCCTGAACCGTAATAGTAGGGCGAATCGTATGGCCCCGTTACCGGCCTAGACCTTGTTGGAGGTCGATAAGCGCATGACAGGCAACTGCATGCGGAAGTAAGGGTGGTACCGCGTAAGATAACAATTACGCCCCTGACAGTCTAAACCGCTGTCAGGGGCTTTTTTCTGCTTTGACAGCCAGATTTCCAAAGGAGGAACGACCTATGAAACCCGGATTTGAAAAGTACATTCCCTTCCAGCCCATCGCCCTTCCCGACCGCACCTGGCCGGACCGTCAGATCACCAAGGCTCCCATCTGGTGCTCCGTCGATCTGCGGGACGGCAACCAGGCCCTGGTAGACCCCATGAATCTGCAGGAAAAGCTGGAATATTTCCATACCCTGCTGGACATCGGCGTGAAAGAGATCGAGATTGGCTTCCCGTCCGCCTCGGAAACCGAATATGAAATCTGCCGGGAACTCATTGACGGCGGCCATATCCCCGACGACGTGACCATCCAGGTTCTGGTCCAGGCCCGGGATCATCTGATCAAAAAGACCTTTGAGGCCATCCAGGGCGCGAAAAACGTGATCCTGCATTTTTATAACTCCACCTCTACCCTCCAACGTAAGGTGGTATTCCACTCGGATATGGCCGGCATCACCAAGATTGCCACCGACGCGGCTGACCTCATCTACGAGATGTCCCAGCCCATGATCGAGGCGGGCATGAACCTGCGCTTTGAGTATTCCCCCGAGTCCTTCATGGGAACCGAAATGGACTATGCCGTGGAGATCTGCCAGGCGGTGCTGGAGCATCTGCACGCCACGCCGGATAAGAAGGTTATCCTGAACCTGCCCTCCACTGTGGAGAACTGTATGCCCAACTATTTTGCCGACGAGATCGAATACTTTATCCGTAAGCTGCCCAGCCGGGACTGCGCTATCATCTCCCTCCACCCCCACAATGACCGGGGCTGCGGTGTGGCGACTGCTGAAATGGGTCTGCTGGCCGGTGCGGAGCGGATTGAGGCCACCCTGTTTGGCAACGGAGAGCGTACCGGAAACGTGGATATTGTCACGCTGGCCATGAATATGTGGACCCAAGGCGTGGACCCGGAACTAGACTTCTCCGACATCAACAAAATTCGGGATATGTACGAGCGCTGCACGAAGATGAAGGTGGGCGAGCGTCAGCCCTATGCAGGCGAGCTGGTGTTCACGGCCTTCTCCGGCTCTCACCAGGATGCCATCAACAAGGGCACCCAGTATATGCAGGAGAGCGGCTCGGAATATTGGGAGATTCCCTATCTGCCCATCGACCCCGCTGACGTGGGCCGCCAGTACGAGCCCATTATCCGTATCAACTCTCAGTCGGGCAAAGGCGGCGCGGCCTATGTCATGCAGCACAGCTTTGGCTTTGATTTGCCCAAGGCCATGCAGCCGGAATTTGGGCACATCGTCCAGGTGGAGACCGATCGGGTTGGCAAGGAGCTTCCGGCGCAGCGCATCTTTGACCTTTTCAAGGAGGAATACATCGACGCGACCAAGCCCTATGAGCTGGTGCGCCACGCCTTTGCGGAGACCGTGGATGAGGAAGGCAATTCCCATGTGGTGTTCAGCGGTACGATGCGGCATAAAGAGACTGTATTCAATGTCAGCGGCGAGGGCAACGGCCCGATCGATGCCTTCTTCAATGCCATTCATGGGCAGAAAATGGATCAGTTTACCTTTGTGGACTATAAGGAGCATGCCATCACCAACGGGTCGGACTCTATGGCCGTGGCCTATATCCAGCTGCGGGACAAGCAGGGTCAGGATGTGTTTGGCGTGGGAATCTCCCACAACATCAATCTGGCCCCGCTCAAGGGAATCCTCTCTGCCATCAACCGCACAAAGCGGAAAAATCATTAAGTTCGATCTGCAATTCCAGTTGAAAAAGCAAGCGCCGCGTCCATCGGACGCGGCGCTTGCTTTTGTTCTGCCTCTTTTCTCAGCCCAGCTCCTGATATTTCTCTACCAGCCAGGCATTCATGGCCTCCAGGCCCTCCTGGGTGCATTGAAATGTCCTGGAGTCCAGCACGGTGGCCAGCTCCCGGCAGACGTCCTCGTTCCAGACCTCTGCCAACATCTCATGGTGGCTTTTGCCGCTCTCCTCCTCGATTTTCGAGGTCTTAATATAGAATCGCAGCTTCCCCTTGCTGCCGCTCCAGTCATTTCCAAACTGCCAGTGCGGCAGCGTGGGCAGAAAAATCAGTTCGTTCATCGCTATCGCTCCTAATCCAAACCCGATTGCGCTTGATTCTACTATGGATCGCGGTTCCTGTCAAGGCGCCCGCGGTGCGCTTTCCGCATGGAAAACGGGGCCGCACAATTGTGTGCGGCCCCGTGGATCAGTTCCGGTCCTTTAGGCGGTCTCCTCCGCGAAATTTCCGGTGTAGAGCTGATAATACTTGCCCTTTTTCTCAATCAATTCATCGTGGGTGCCCCGCTCAATGATTCGGCCCTGCTCCATAACCATGATGCAGTCCGCATTGCGCACAGTAGACAGACGGTGGGCGATCACAAAAGTGGTGCGTCCCGTCATCAGGGCGTCCATGCCGTCCTGGACCAGTTTCTCCGTCCGGGTGTCGATGGAAGAAGTGGCTTCGTCCAGAATCAGGACCGGCGGATCTGCCACGGCCGCCCGGGCAATGGCCAGCAACTGCCGCTGGCCCTGGCTCAGGTTGGCTCCGTCTCCGGTCAGCATGGTATTGTAGCCGTCCGGCAGACGCTGAATGAAGCCGTCCGCATTGGCCAGCTGAGCCGCCGCCATACATTCCTCGTCCGACGCGTCCAGATTGCCGTACCGGATGTTCTCCAGCACCGTTCCGGTAAACAGGTGGGTGTCCTGGAGCACGATGCCCAGAGAACGGCGCAGGTCCGGCTTTTTAATCTTAGTAATATTGATTCCGTCATAGCGGATCTTGCCGTCCGCAATGTCATAGAAACGGTTGATCAGATTTGTGATGGTAGTCTTACCTGCGCCGGTCGCACCGACAAACGCGATCTTCTGCCCCGGTTTTGCCCAAAGGCTGATGTCATGAAGCACCAGTTTCTGTTCGTCATAGCCGAAGTCTACATGCTCGAAGACCACGCTGCCCTCCAGCTTGGTATAAGTGATCGTGCCGTCGGCTTTGTGGGGGTGCTTCCAGGCCCAGACATTGGTCCGCTCCGCTGTCTCGGACATCTGGCCGTTGGCTCCCTCTTTCGCATTGACCAGCTCTACATATCCCTCGTCGACCTCCGGTGTCTGGTCCATCAGGTCAAAGACACGCTGCGCGCCGGCCGCCGCCGTGACCACAAAGTTGACCTGCTGGCTGACTTGCGTGATTGGCTGCGTAAAGCTCTTGTTCAGGCCCACAAACGTAATCACGGTGCCCAGCGTCACGCCGGCCAGGCCGTTAATGGCCAGCAGCGCGCCTACAATCGCCACCACAGCGTAGCTCAGCCAGCCGATATTGCCGTTGATGGGCATCAGCAGGTTGGCATAGCGGTTGGCTTTGTTGGCGCTGTCCCGCAGCGCTTCGTTGACCTTATGGAAATCCGCTATGGCCTCCTGCTCATGGCAGAATACCTTAACAACCTTCTGACCGTCCAGCATCTCCTCAATAAAACCGTCCACAATACCAAGGTCCCGCTGCTGCCGGACATAATACTTTCCAGACAGCTTGGAAAAATTAGCCGTCACCAGCAGCATGATAATGGCGGTCACAATGGAAATGATGGACAGCGTTGGGTTGATAATCAGAATGGTCACCAGCGTGGCTACCATGGTAACCGCAGAGTTGATGATCTGGGGAATGGTCTGGCTCAACAACTGGCGCAGGGTGTCTATGTCGTTGGTATAGACCGACATAATATCGCCATGGGCGTGAGTATCAAAATATTTGATGGGCAGGGCCTCCATCCGGCGGAACAGATCGTCCCGCAGACGCCGCATGGTGCCCTGGCTTACGTTAACCATGATTCGGTTGTACGCAAAGGCGGCCACAACGCCTACGGCCATCACACAGCCCAGACGGACCAAATCTCTGGCCAACCCGCTGAAATCGCGGGAACCGCTGTTCAGCATAGGCAAAATGTAATCGTCTACCAGAGATTGGGGGAAAGTAGAGCCCACCACAGTCGCCACGGCGGAAACCAGAATACAGACAATCACCAGCAGAAAGGTGAATTTATAATAATGAAGCATATACTGGATGACCCGTTTAAGCACGGTCATGGAACCGGAGTTCTTCGTTTGCTGATTCATTGCTGTGCAACCTCCTTTCATGCGGGCTGATCGAAGTCGCCGCCGCCTTTGACCTGGGACTCATAGATTTCCTGGTAAATGGCATTGGTCTTCAGCAGATTTTCATGGGAGTCAAAGCCGTTGATCCGGCCTTCGTCCAGGACCAGAATGCGGTCTGCGTGCTCCACGCTGGAGATACGCTGGGCAATGATGATCTTGGTGGTGCCGGGAATCTTCTGGGCAAAAGCGGCCCGAATCTTGGCATCTGTGGCCGTATCCACCGCGCTGGTGGAATCGTCCAAAATCAGAATTTTCGGCTTTTTCAGCAGGGCGCGTGCAATACACAGCCGCTGCTTCTGACCGCCGGACACATTGGCGCCGCCGCGCTCGATTCGGGTCTGATAGCCGTCCGGCATCCGTTCGATAAATTCATCGGCGCAGGCGGCCTTACAGGCCTCGATACACTCCTCCTCCGTGGCATTCGGATTGCCCCAGCGGAGATTTTCCAGAATGGTGCCGGAGAACAGGGTGTTCTTTTGCAATACCACGGATACCTGGTTGCGCAGCACTTCCATATCATACTGGCGCACATCAAGACCGCCCACGCATACGCTGCCAGCATCCACATCGTACAGCCGGCAGATCAGGTTCACCAGACTGCTCTTGCCGGAACCCGTCCCGCCGATCACGCCGATGGTCTCACCGGAACGAATGTGCAGGTCAATGTCAGACAGTGCATTCTTTCCGCTGCCGTGCTTGTAGGAGAAGTTGACGTGGTTGAAGTCAATGCGGCCGTCAGAGACCTCCATCACGGGGTTCTCTGGATTCTTCAGGTCCGGGACCTCGCTGAGCACCTCGCTGATACGCCGGATACTGGCCATGGACATACTGATCATGACGACCACCATGGAGAGCATCATCAGGCTCATCAACAGGGACATGATGTAACTGAACAGGCTGGTCAAATCGCCGGTCGTAAGCGTTCCTCCCACAATAAACTGTGCCCCCAGCCAGGAGACAGAGATGATGCAGAAATACACTGCGACCATCATAGCCGGATTGTTAAAGGCCAGCAAGCCTTCCGCCTTGACAAACAGCCGGTAAAGGTTGGCCGAGGCCTTGGCGAACTTACTGTTCTCATAGTCCTCGCGGACGAAAGCCTTTACTACACGGATGGCCGATACGTTTTCCTGCACGCTGGCGTTCAGGTCGTCATACTTCTGGAACACCTGATTGAAAATCTTCATCGTGACCACCATGATCGCCCCGAGGACCACGATCAGGAACGCGACCGCGAACAGGAACATCAAGCTCAGGTCCACATTGATGAACAGACACATCAAAAAGCTGAAAATCAGATTGAGGGGCGCACGGACCGCCACACGAATGATCATCATGAATGCCATCTGTACGTTGGTGATGTCGGTGGTCATCCGGGTGACCAGGCCGGGAACGCTGAACTTATCAATGTTGGAAAAAGAAAACGTTTGGATGTTGGCGTAGATTGCCTCCCGCAAATTCGCGGACAGCCCGGCGGAGGCGCTGGCGGCAAACTTACCGGCCATCGCGCCGAACAGCAAACTGAGGAACGCCATCACGATCATAGCAATTCCATACCGGTACACCACCGGCATATTGCTGGCCTGAAGTCCCTCGTCAATGATCATGGCTGTAATGAACGGAAGCAAAATCTCCATAATCACTTCCAATGCGGTCAGGCCGATACAAAGAAAGGCATCGCGCTTGTAACGCCCAATTTGTTGCAGAACCTTTCTCACCTTTCTGATACCTCCCTAAGTTCATGTTGGTCGTACACGGATAAATTCGCGAGCATCTTCTTTTGCAGCCGGTCCAACGTATCCAGGTCCTCTTGGGAAAAACCCTGGAACAGACAGTCCTGCGTCTTCCGCATGGACGCGTCCAGAAAGGTCTGGACCTGTTTTCCTTTGTCTGTTCCGAACAGCAGCTTGCAGCGGTCATCCCCGGCAAGGGGCTCCACTCTGACATAACCCTTCTCCCGCAGGCGTTTGATCAAACTTGAGATCGCCGCCATGGAGTAACCCGACTCCCGATGAATCGCCGTTAAGGAAGTGCCCTTCTCGGAGTGGCGCAGGATATGCAGCAGAATCTGTGCCTGGACGCTCGTGAGCCCTTCCCGAGCCAGCGCCCGGTTGGCACATTGTTCCAGTTGAATGCTGATCAGCCGGTTGTCCCGGGTCATGCGTTCTCGTTTCACCGACATCTCGGTCCGCCTCCTATTGTTTACGCCGAAATAGTTTCGGCCTTTACTTTTATAGCATAAACTATCTTGTATGTGAAATTCAAATGTGTTATAATCTATAAACAATTTTTATTGTTTTTCTGTATCGTACAAAAGAAGACTTGTCCCTTGGAGGTGTTTTGTCTGAATACCACACAGCTGGAGTGTTTCCTGAGTGTAGCCAATTTTCTGAATTTCTCCCGGGCCGCGGAGCAGCTGCGCATCACGCAGCCCGCTGTCAGCCACCAGATCAGCTCGCTGGAGGATGAACTGGGGGCCAAGCTTTTCCGACGAACCAGCAAAAGCGTGCGGCTGACTCAGGAAGGCTATCTGTTTACCCAATACGCCAGTGAAATTCTCCGCCTTTCCGGTCTGTCCAAGACCCGATTGCGGGAATATCAGGAGGCGCAGCCCATGCGGCTGGGCATTGGCTGCCGCAGCTCAGATGAACTGAGGCTCCTTCGTCCGGTTCTGACGCAGCTGCGCCAGGAACGGCCGGAGCTGCTCCCGGTCCTGCGCCTGATTCCGTTTGATTCTCTGGAAAATCTGTTGGAGGAAGGGGACATTCAGGTCATGTTCTCGTTCCAGGAGTCCGCGCCCAAGAAAGGCGTTTATCAGGAGCTGGCGCAATGCCCTGCCGTCTGCATGTGCGCGGAAAGCCATCCTCTGGCGGAAGAACAGACGCTCACCGTGGAGCAGCTGAAACAGGCGGGGCGAATCGCGGTCTGCCGGCCGCCAAACTGTCCCCCGGCGCTCTTTCATCTGCAAAGCGGGGTCGTTGCAGGCCGGGCGCCAAACCAGCTGCTGTTCTGTGACAATCAGGAAGCCGCTTATACGATGGTCTCGGCCGGATATGCCTATACGGTGACCGTCGATTTCCCGCAAATCCGCCTGCCTGGGCTGTGCTACATTCCTTTGCCGGAATTGGAACCGCTGTCTTTTGGCGCGTCCTATCTCCCCGGAAACCGCAGCCCTGTCCTGCGCCGGTTTCTGTCCTTATTGGAGGAGAACCTCTCCCCTTCCCTTCCTGTCGAATAAATTCAACTCCCGCCGCGCGCTGTTTTCAGCGCGCGGCGGGAGTTGCTTTTTCTCTCTGTTTTATGATTATGCTTCTTCCCGCATCCATTCCAGACCAGGCCAATTCTCACACGGGAAATTCTCCTGGGGTGCGCCAGGCGTAGAACGGCCGGAAACGATATACTGGACCAGCAACTCTTTGAGCTCTGCCACCTTTTCTGGATATTCCTGATAGACGTTTTTCGTCTCTCCAATATCCTCGGACAGATGATAGAGCTGAATCGGCGGCAGATTGGCCGCTTCCGGCGACCAGTTTGGAAGGGTCCCGCCGCCCGAGCCGTTGCACATCTCCAGCTTCCAGTCTCCTTTCCGGATGGAGAAGGACCCAAAGAAGGAGTGATGGACCGTCGCCTCCCGAATCGGCTCCTGGCTCCCCTGCCACAGCGGCAGATTGGAGACCGAGTCCTCAGCGGCGTTATCCGGAATCTGATACCCGGTAATTTCGGCAAAAGTGGCAAAGAAATCCACCAAACACATGGTCTGCGAGCAGGTCGTACCGGGCTGGATGTGGCCGGGCCAGCGAATGACCATAGGTACCCGGTGGCCGCCCTCCCAGATGTCAGACTTGGAGCCCCGGAAAATATAGTTGGGATTGTGGCCGTGCTTGGCCAGCTCTTCAAAGCCCACGATGGAGGAGCAGCCATTGTCACTGGTGAACACGACGATGGTATTATCCGCGATTCCCTTCTCCTCCAGCTTGTCCTGAAGCTTGCCGATGAAGGAATCCACCTGAAGAACAAAGTCGCCGTAGGCGCCCAGGCCGGACTTTCCCTTAAACTCATCCGTGGGGAGCAGCGGCCCATGAACTGCCAGCGAGGGATAGTAGATAAAGAAGGGCTCCTCCTGCCCAGCCCACTGGTCGATCAGATCCAGCACCTTCTGGTCGCAGGTGGGTACCGCCTGTTCCAGGTCAAAACCACTCCAGGCCGGGCCTTTATCGTAGAGGAACTCCGTTCCCGGGGATGCGTGGTCACAGTCGTCGCTGCCGATGATACAGTCCGGCACGGCCAATGCCCGGTCGTTCTCAATAAAGAGATAGGGCGCCTGGTCCAGAGAGGCCGCCATCCCAAAATAGTAGTCAAATCCCTTGGCATTGGGTCCGTTTTTGATAGGCTTGGTGTAGTCCAGTCCCAGGTCCGGCCGGCGTTTGTCCACCAGCGGCATGTGAATGGTCAATTTCGTGTTGTCCACGGTCTCCCAATCCATACCCAAATGCCATTTGCCCACGCAGGCGGTACGGTAGCCCTGGTGTTTGAGCATGGAAGCAATGGTCTCCCGCCCCGGCTCGATCAGGGCTCGGGAAACGCCGGGCAGCACCAGCTGCTTCAGCTCAGACCGCCAGTTGTATCGTCCGGTCAGCAGGGCGTAACGCGAGGGAGAACAGACCGCCGAGGACGCGTGACAGTCGGTGAATCGCATGCCCTGCTCCGCCAGCCGGTCAATGTTCTCCGTATGGATTTTGGAATCCGGGTTCATGCAGGACACATCGCCGTAGCCCAAGTCGTCAGTCAGGAAAAAAATAATGTTGGGTTTTTGATTCGTCATAGTTGGATGCTTCCTTTCCACGGGCTCAGAAAATCAGATTGACCCACAGGTAGCCCACGGTCGTGATAAAGACCACGCAGATGAGCAGTGTAATAATACCATATTTATAGGCAAATGTGGGCTTAAAATACTGGTTGGAGAACAACATGCCCGCCGAAGGAGAGGCCGAAGGCAGCACGCAGGCGTAGTGAGTGGCAACGGCCAGCAGGATGGTCACCGCGTAGATGTCGATTCCCGCGTCGGGCGCCATGGCATACATGATGGGCAGCATGATACCCATGATGACCAGGTTCTGAGCAAAGTTGGTCAAGATAGTGCCGAACAGGACCAGGATGAATACGAACACCCAGGTGCCGGACCGCTCCAGGACGGGGGTCAGTACGGTGTTGATGAGGTTGGTGATTCCTGCGTCCGGACTTGTCAGAGCCGAGCCGATGGGCACGATGAGCGCCGTCATAAATACCATGGGCCAAATTACACCTTTGGAGGCCGCCTCCTGAATGCGCACGATGGGCTCGCCGCCAATGGAGACGATACAATAAATCAGCACCATGATCGAGGAGATGCCGAACAGGCCCAGATTGCTCAAAATGCCCGTAATCGCCCAGCTGGCAGGCAGAACAGAGGGCAGCAGCAGGACGACGATCATCGCCAGTACGGTAACTATAATAAACTTCTGACGGCTATTCAAAGACAAAGCGGTCCGGTCCACTACGGAATCGTCCATATTCTTCAAAGCAGACGCGTCAATGCGGAATACGTATTTGCACAGCAGCACATAGATAATCAGGCCGCAGATGACCAACGGGAAGATTCCCGCAATATACTTCACCGTATTCATGGTTTCCCCAGTGGTCGCGGCGAACTGATTGGAGATGACCAGACCATTGCGCATCACGGGCAGAAGAATCACGCCGGTGCCCGCCGCAAAACAGGAGCCGAAAATCATGGCCTGGCCCCACCGGCTGTCCCGCGGGATGCCTACGGTGTCACAGGTGGAGTAGATGATCTCCCAGAACAGGAGCATACCCGCCTCTGGGGAGATAATGGAGATCAGAGAGATTCCCAGCAGAATAGCGAAGGAGAACAGCCAGGGCCGACCCCGGAGGACCTTCCGGCTGATGATGGCATTGGCAAAGAACTTGGCCACGCCCTCCCGCTGAAGGGCAAAGAGAATGATGAAAATCATAATCATGCCCCAGACCACGTCGGAGCCCACCGAGCTGGCCAAGACCGAGGACATATTCCCCGAGGTGATCGCCAGGCCGAGAATGGCACACAGAGAGGGCCAGAATACGTCCACCATGGACATACCATAGACTACGCCCACCAAAATGCCGATGACCTGCATGCCGTATTGGGTCAGAGGGGCAACCGGCGGCAGCATTCCGATTACCAGCATCAGCGCGACGGTGATAATGACATGGACATATTTCGGCACCGCGGCTTTTTGATTGATCGCTTTGGTTCCCATTGTAATGCTTCAACTCCTAACTCTTTTACGGGAGTGCCCTCCCATCAGCGGTTGCCATGCCCCGGCCGGATGCACAACATTTTACCGAAACCATCTTAGCCCCATTTCTATCTTTTGTACACTTCGCTTATTTGATTCGAGTCATTCCATTGGAGAATGTCAAAATACGGAATTCTTGTGCAGGCTGATGATTTGTGTTACAATCCTGTTTACAGCAGGAAAGGAGGCTGTCCTATGATTGATATTCCCCGTATCCGTGCGTTTTTGGCGGCCGCGGAGTGCCTGAACTTTACAGAGGCGGCCCGGCGGTTGTATGTGACGCAGCCTACATTAAGCAAGCAGATTGCTCTTATTGAGGATGATCTGGGCTTTAAGCTATTCGTGCGCAGCAATCGCAACGTCTCCCTCACCCCGGAAGGGGCTTTCCTTTACAAGCGTATGCGTCCCGCCATTGATGAGCTTGACTCTTCCGTTCTGCTTGCCCGCACAGCCGGACGTGGCGAGGGTGGCACCCTGCGGGTGGGCTGTTTCGAAACGTTGATCGGCAATCCTACGGTTCTGCAGCTCTGTTCCGCCTTTCTCCAGCTATGTCCCAATGCGGACCTGCAAGTGGATTTTTTCTCGTTCCGCCCTCTGCGGGAAAAGCTGATCGCCAATGAGGTGGATGTGATCATCACCAAAGAATTTGAAGTTGATGTGATTTTGGACGAAGTCCACCTTCCTCTGTTTCGCAGCAAGCCGGTGGTGGTGCTGGGCACACACCATCCTCTGGCGAATTGTGAGACCCTGTCCATCCAGTCGCTGAGCGACTGTTCTTTCATTACCATCTCGCCCGCAGAATCTCTCGGTGCATATAATCAGCTTTACAGCTGCTGCAATGTCGGCGATTTTCCGCCCAACATTGCGCGCTATGTGGAGAACTACCGCACCCTCTACTTTTATTTGGCTCTGGAGCATTCCACGGCTATCTTAGATGAATGCGACGCGCTCCATGCGCCGGATTCGATCCGTTCCATCCCGTTGAATGGATTTCCACCCCTCTCCACTGTGGCCGCCTGGAAACGGGATAATCTAAATCCCTGCCTCGGATTCTTCCGGCAGGCCCTGGAACATATAGCTCCTCCGGATCATCAGCCTGATTATAAAGAGCGGTAATACTTGCCATAGGCAACCCGAATTATACACTTTGACCATTTTGTGTTATTCTATTCCTGTCAAATTTGATGCATTTCCCAAAGCCGGCTGCAAAACTGACATCTCTAAGAGAGGAAGGAAGAGAACATGGAATTGACCAAAGTGACAAAGAAGCAATTGCTGTGGTTCGTGATCGCCTGGGTCCTCTATGCCGTGATTCTGCTGATTCCCATCGCAGACCTGGAGCCCGCTGGTCACAGAGCCCTAGCTGCTCTGGCCTGGATCGTGGTCATTCTGATTTCCAACTGTATTCCCGTTTTGCTGTCCACCATGATTTTCGCGGTCATGATCATCCTCAGCGGCGTGCTGTCTCAGGGCGCGCTGTTGGCCGCCTTCGGCACGTCGCCCTTCTGGCTGTGTCTGGCGCTGGGCGTCGTCGCCCTGGGCATGACCCGCACCAATCTGGGCGCGCGAATCGCATACCTCATTTTCCGCTCCCTTGGAAAAACCCCGTCCCTGATGGTATTGGCCATCATGCTGACAGCCTTTATCACCTCCGCGCTGATTGCGAACCTGCCCGCGCTTCTGGCGGTTTGTCCCATTGCACTGAGCGTTCTGAAGGAGCTGAAGGAAATCCCTGGTGAGAGCAATCTGGGCAAAGCCATGTATATCGGCCTGATCTGGGCCGGAGGTTCCGGCGGTCTGTGTTTCCCCATCTCCGCTGCCACCAATGTGGCCGCTATCGGCGCCATTGAGCAGGCCTCTGAGGGTGCTGTCACGGTATCCTTCGTCCAGTTTGCCACCGTGGGCGTTCCGGTCGGCATTGTGATGATGCTCTCCGGCTGGATTTTCCTGTCCCTCTGGTTCAAGGTCAATAAGACTAGTAAAACCCTGGATCGGGAGTATGTGTCTACGAAGCTGAAGGAACTCGGCCCCATGGACTTTGCGGAAATCCGCTATGCGATCTATTTGATTGCCATGATTCTCTGCTTCATCTTCGGCGGCAACTTCGGCCTGATGCCCCCCACCATCGCCATGCTCTTTATGGCGATCATGATGCTGCCCAAAATTGGTCTGGTCACGGCGCAGGATGTCCAAAAGAACACCAACTGGAGCATGATCATTCAGATTGGCTTCTTCGTGGGCTTTGCGGGCGCCATCTCCGGCACCGGTCTGGGCCCCTGGATGGCCACCCACTTCTTCGGCTGGATCTCCTCGGACAATCCGCTGGTCCTGCTCATCATCGTCACGCTGATTGGCCATGTGGTCAACATTCTGGTCCCCGGCGGCGGCGCCGCCCTGGTGGTCATCCCCAGCGTGTGGGCGATCTCTCAGGCCAATGGCATCAACACCGCCTTCCTGACCATGATGATGTTCCATGTGACCCAGTGGTCCCAGATCCTGCCCGTACAGCCCCAGTACCTGGTGGTACAGGGCGCGACCGGCGGTTACATCGAAGCCAAGGACTATGCATTGCCGAATATCTTGGTGTCCCTGGTCTGGACCGTGCTTCTGGTCCCGGTCTACTATCTCATGGCTCCGTTGGCTGGTTTCCTGTAAGCCGTTCATTCCGTTTGAGGTAAAGGTAAAGCGACATGAAACAACACCCCAATATTATTCTGATGCTGGTGGACGATCTGGGCTATGGCGACCTCTCCTGTTTCAATCCGGAGTCTAAAATCCGGACGGAGCATCTGGACGCATTGGCTTCCCAGGGTCTGGCGTGTACCGACATGCACGCCGCAGCCGCGGTCTGCTCGCCCTCCCGGTACGCATTGATGACCGGGCGCTACAACTGGCGTTCCAACACCAAGTTTGGCGTCCTGCCCGGCACCTCTCCCCCGCTGATCGAGGAGGGGCGGACGACCCTGGCCTCTCTGCTGAAGGAGCAGGGTTACCGCACGGCCTGCGTGGGCAAATGGCATCTGGGCATGACCTGGTCCACCCGTCCGGGTGTGGAGCAGACCTATGACCTGTTTACCCGTATCAGCCCAGACTGGGACATGGGCATCGACTTTACACAGCCCGCTTACGGCGGTCCGCTGGATCGCGGTTTTGATTACTTCTTCGGTCTGCCCGCCTCTCTGAGCCAGGCCCCCGTCCTGTTCATGGAAAACCGGAATGTCCTCGATCAGCCTGACCATGAGGACGGCGTGGACGACTGCGACACCAAGACCCCCAACGGCATGTATCAGTACGAGCGAGGCCCGCTGGCCCCCGGGTTCGACTTCAAGGACGCGGTTCCCCGCTGCGACGCGAAGGTACTGGAGCTGGTGGAGGAATACGCCAA
This sequence comes from Clostridiales bacterium, assembly GCA_019415645.1. GTDB lineage: Bacteria > Bacillota > Clostridia > Oscillospirales > Oscillospiraceae > DXYV01. The sequence goes on along the minus strand of DXYV01000020.1, from coordinate 21,998 downwards.
GGACGACCAGCCCTTCTTCCTCTATTATCCAACTCTGGCGGTTCACAGTCCCCTGGTCCCGGCCGACGAATTCCGGGGACGCTCTGGAATTGGAGATTACGGTGACTTTGTGCTCCAAGTGGACGATTTTGTGGGCCGGCTGACCGCCAAGCTGGAGGAAACCGGAATCGCCGACGATACCATTTTGATCTTTACCAGCGACAACGGCTGCGCCGGTGTGGTGGACTTTCCCAAGCTGGAAGCGCTGGGCCATCGCCCCAGCTATCACTTCCGCGGCGCGAAAACCGACATCTGGGAGGGCGGCCACCGGGTCCCCTTCCTGGTGCGCTGGCCCGGCCACGTCGCCCCCGGCACCCGCTGCGCCCAGACGCTGTGCCTGACAGACCTGCTGGCCACCTTTGCCGAGTTGACCGGCGCATCTTATGGAGATAACACCGGTGAGGATTCGGTCTCTAACCTGCCTCTCTGGCTGGGCGAGGATCACCCCGTCCGCAGTTATACAGTCAGCCACTCCGTGGTAGGCAAGTATGCCATCCGTAAGGGGCCCTGGAAGTTGGAGATGTGCCCCGGTTCCGGCGGACTGTCCCTTCCCGATCAGGCCGCGCAGGCCCAGGGACTCCCCCCGATTCAGCTCTACGATTTAAGCGTGGATGTGGGAGAGCAGGACAATGTCTGTAATCAGTACCCCGGCGTTGTGGCGGAGCTGACGCAGCTGCTGACCCAATGTATTCAGCAGGGCCGCTCCACCCCAGGAGCCCCCCAGCGCAATAATCCCAGTGACGTCTGGCCCGGCCTGGATTGGATGCCGGACGAGGATCGCCCCTCCTGATTTCTCAATCAAACGGAAACCGCCCCGAATTAATTATTCGGGGCGGTTTCCGTTTGATTTTAAGTATCTTCTGTGCAGGTCTCTGCAAATTCCTGACAACGCTCTTTCAAGAGACGAACTACTTCTTTTCTCTGCGGGCGTTCGCCATCCGGCTGCCCAATCAGACAAATGCGGCATTTCCAGTCCCAGTCCAGACAGGGGACATTGAGGGCAACCATGGTATCCGCACAGGAAGCATTACCATACAGCAGGCCGCTGGCTGGAACCATGGAGATGGCCTTCTGCCGGAAAATAAACCGGCGCAGGGCAAGTACATCGCCGATACAGTAGATTTTCCGCTCCCATCCATAGGTCTGGAACAGCTTCAGTACCTGCCGGTTGATGGAGCGACCAAAGGTAGCGTAGGGGTAGGGCTCCAGCTCCATCGGATCCCGAATCGGCCGGCCAGCCAGCGGGTGATGTTCTGCGACCGCCATCAGCAGCGGCTCTGTGAACAGTGGCACACAGGTCAGACTACCCGCAGCGGTATATTCCGCCAAGCGGTCCTCCTCCACATCACAAAGCTGAATAAGACCAAGATCCAGCTCTCTCCCGCGCACCAGTTCGATGATACTCATGCTGTCCCGGGCCTGAATATCCAGCGTCATAGCCGGATGGAGGCGTTCCAGAGCGTATAGTACATCCGTCAGCAGTGCGTTGCAGAAGTGGGGCGTACTGGAAATGGACACGGAGCCCGTCAAGGTGCTCTTCTCCGCCGGCTTCGGCCGACGCAGGCTGTTGACCTCCCGCATGATGCGCTCGGCCTTTTCCAACACAATCAACCCTTCCGCTGTAAAGGAAACTCCCTTTTTACTCCGCAGAAGGAGTGCATATCCAAGCTCTTCCTCCAACTCTCGAATGGCGACGCTGATAGAGGGCTGCGTGACATAGAGCTCCTCCGCAGCACGGGAAAAATTCCCATGTCTCTGAAGGGCCAGCAGATATTCGAATTGATTGAGCCGCATAGTTACCTCCGCGTCTCTGACGTTCTCAGATCAGATTGCGTACAATGTTGACAATAGACAATGCCAAGACCAGAAGCTGAACTGCGTTGAATGCTTTATCCACGGACTGTTCCGGAAATTTTTTGTTGAGGCTGGCTCCAATGAAACCGCCCGCAACGGCTCCCACCACCATGACCGGCAGAATAGACAGGTCGTACGCGGCGAATCCCGTAGACAAAGCCACACTGCCCAGCTTGGAGATTTGGGAGAAGAGTATGGTCACAATGGAGCAGACCGTGGCCGATTTGGTATCGTATCCAAACAGGAAAATGATCAGCGCCACATTGATGGGCCCTCCTCCGATTCCCAGGAAGGACGAACACACACCCAAAAATACGCCAACCAAGACTGCCGGAACAATTCCGTGCAGAGACAGACTGGGGATGCGGCTTTTGTTGCGCATGTAGAGGTAGACACCCAAAATCAAGACCGCTAACACCGCGTTTTGAACCACCGTGACCTGATTTTGCGGGGCAGAGCCCACGATCATGCGCAGCAGCCACTGTCCCAGCAGACCACCGGCCACACTGCCCAACGCCAGCGGAATGGCAGTACGGAAGTCAATCTTCGTCTTTTGCATCATCTGTCGTCCGATGGAGACCACGGACATCGCGAATACCGTAATCGAAGATAGCACCCCGATGGTCTCCACGTCAAATCCGCCCAGCAAGTCCATCAATGGTTTGATGATGACGCCGCCGCCCATTCCGGTCAGGGAGCCGACCGTGGTGGCTCCGATGGCGATGAGAAAATAAAGTACATAAATCATGCAGCATGCCTCCCAGCAAAATTGAAGCTCTTCCTAATCATAGCACACTCCTACGCTGGAGCGCAAGCACACCGAGGGGCCCCCGTGAGGGGGCCCCTCGCCATTCTCAGGTGGTTTGCTTCAGCCAATCCAGGCCCGGCCAGTTTTCACAGGGCCAGTTGTCCTGGGGAGCTCCAGGCGTAGACCGTCCATTGACGATATACTGGGTCAGCACAGACCGCAGCTCTGCCACGATCTCCGGATGAGCATCGCACACGTTTACTTTCTCCCCTTCATCCGTCTCTAAATTGTAGAGCTGGATGGGCGGCAAGCCCTCTGTATCCTTCCCTTCCGCCGGGAAATTGAAGCTGCCTGAACCGGCGCACATCTCCAGTTTCCAGGGGCCTTTGCGGATGGAGAAGCAACCGAACAGGGAGTGATGTACCGTGTACTCCCGCACCGGGGTGTCCTCTCCCAACCACAATGGCAGATTGGAAATGGAGTCCTCGCCGGCATCGTCGCCATAGGTCTGGCCGGTCAGTTCCGCGAAAGTAGCCATCATATCCACCAGACAGACCGTCTGCTCGCAGGTGCTGCCCGCCGCAATATGACCGGGCCAGCGCACCAGGAAGGGTACCCGGTGTCCGCCCTCCCAGATGTCCGCCTTAGCGCCGCGGTACTGGGCACTGGGATAGTGTCCCTGAGCCTGAAGTGCGGGAATATCCGTAATAGTGGAACAGCCGTTATCGCTGGTAAAAATTAAAATTGTGTCGTCGGCGATTCCGGTCTCCTCCAGCTTATCCATGAGCCTGCCCACAAAGGCGTCCATCTGCATGACAAAATCGCCGTAGGGACCAATGGGAGACTTGCCCTGGAACTCCGGCGCAGGCGCCAGCGGACTGTGGACGGCCAGCGACGGGTAATAGAGGAAGAATGGCTGGTCTCCCCTGGCGTATTTCTCCACCAGCTCCAGGACCTTCGCATCGCAGCGGGGCACTGCTGTCTCAAACGCAAAGTCTTCTGCCGCCGGCCCCCGGTCCCCCTTGAACATGGAGTCCGGGAAGGAGTGGTTGCAATCGTCGTCGCCCAGAATTTTCGTGGGATGACAGGTGGGCAGGTCATTTTCCAGGAACACATAGGGCGGCTGGTCCAGTGAGGCGGTAAGTCCGTAGAAATAGTCAAAGCCTTTGGCGTTGGGACCGTTCTGGATGGGCTTGTCGTAGGCCAGGCCCCAGTCCGGCAGGGGCGAAACCTTGTTGAATACATCGTCGTTAAGTACGGTCTGTGGATCGGCCTTCTGCCAGTCCATACCCAGGTGCCACTTACCCACGCAGGCTGTGCGGTAGCCTGCCTGGCGCAGCAACTCGGCGATGGTGAGGCGTCCATCCTCAATCAAATGGGGCGCGGTTCCGGCCAAAACCGTGCGCTTGAGACGGGAGCGCCAGTTATACCGACCGGTCATCAATGCGTACCGGGAGGGAGAACAGACGGCGGAGGAGGCGTGGCAGTCTGTAAACCGACGTCCCTGGGCCGCAAGGCGCTCCAGATTAGGAGTCGGAATCTTGGATTCCGGATTGAAGCAGGATACGTCGCCGTAACCCAAGTCATCAATTAAGACCAGAATAATATTGGGGTGTTTCATGGATAATCTCCTTTCATGTTCAGAAGATCAGGTTGCACCAAACATAACCCACCGTGGCGGCAAACACACCGCACACCACACAGATCACAGCGCCGTACTTATACAAAAAGCCGTTGGTCACATTCTCGTTGCTGAACATGATACCGGTAACAAAGGAGGCGCTGGGCAGCAATACCGCATAGTGAGTAGCCAGGGCAATCAGTACCGTCATGGCGGCCAGGTTCACGCCTTCACCAGCCATGGCACCCACAATGGGCATCAGGATACCGATGACTACCAGGTTCTGGGAGACGTTGGTGAGAATCACACCGATGACGATGATAATCAGGGAGAAGATGAATACACTCTTGCCCGCCAACACAGGGGAGAGCACATTCGTAAGCGTAGCCATAATACCGGAGTCCGCACCACTGATGGCGTTGCCCAGAGGCATAAGCAGCGCGACCATAAACACGGTACCCCACTGGATGTTCTTAGAGGCGGCCTCCTGGATATTCAGCAGAGGCGCACCATCCACTTTCAGCAAGGCCAGGGCCAAGATGATCACCGCGCAGCCACCGAACAGCCCCAGGTTGCTCAAGAAGGACGTCAGGCCCCAGGAGGCAGGCAGCAGATAGGGAGCAAACAGGATCAGCAGCAGCACCAGCATACTGAGCATCACGATAACCTGTCGACGCCCCAACTTCAGAGCGGACTGGTCGGCAATGGTCACGTCAATCTCCTTGAACGCGGTGATGTCCGGCTTGAACACGAACTTGCACAGCAGAATGTAGATACCCACCGAGGCCAGCATCAATGGGACGAGTGCGGCAACATACTTAACGGCGTTCAGTGACTCGCCCGCGATGGCCTGATAATTAGCAAAGACAGTGATTCCGTTGGAGGTCAGCATGGGCAGGGACACTACGCCCAGGCCGGCCGAGAAGGTGACGCCCAGAATCATGAACTGAGACCAGCGGCAGTTGTGGGGCTGATGGAAATTGTCACAGGTAGCGTAAACAATGTCCCAAAAAATCAGCAGTGCCGGGAAGGGGGACACAATAGCCACGACGAACGCGCCCAGCAGAATGAAAAAGGAAAACAGCCAGGGGCGTCCTTTTACCACCTTTCGCGAAATGATCCAGTTGGCAAAGAACTTGGTAACGCCCTCTTTGGCCAGGGCGTACATGATAATCTGAATGAAGATGACGCCCCAGATCATGGGCGTGCCAAGAGCGCTGGCTACCACCTGACCCATGACACCAATGATGCCCAGCGCCACGATTCCGGCCAGAGCGGCCCACATGGTCCCTACTGTGGCGAAACCGTAGATCACGCCCACCAGGATTCCAATGGACTGCATTCCGTATCGGGTAATCTCTCCCACCGTGGGCACAAAGTTGAACGCGATCATAATGAGCAGAGTAATCGCAAAATGGAGATACCAGAGTCCTGATTTTTTTGTATTCATTACCGTTCCTCCAAATCAAGCCTTGAGCGTATGCTCTTCTCTCTGAGTTTGCTTGGACGCGTCCTCCTAAGCGAGTATCATTATACCGGAACCCAGCGGTTGGGGTAAAACGGCAAATCGACATGTTATCATCACGGTTCGGAATGATTATCCCCGCTGTTTTTCTTTCTCTGGGCCCAGCTCTCTTTTTACCGTCAAATTTTGTGCAGTTTTATTCGATTTTCTTATGCATTTTTTCTACTTTTTTCTTTTTTCTCGAATGAAATCATTCCAGAAAAGAATGAGTGGTTTGTGAAAACAGTTGCACCTGGTCCCCGGATGCGCTAAAATATTGTTCAGGAATGACAAAAAGGGGGCGTTCGCCTTGACCACCCAGCAGATTCGCTTTTTTCTGGAAACCGCAGAGTGCCTCAATTTTACCGAGGCCGCCAAGCGGCTGTTTGTGGCCCAATCCACATTAAGCAAGCAGATCGCGCTGTTGGAGGAGGAGCTTGGACTGAAGCTGTTCTACCGCAACAATCGCACGGTGAGTCTGACACCAGCCGGCAGCCTGTTCCGCGGCGAGATGGAAAAGGTAGAGCATCGTCTGACCGAGGCCATCGACCGGGCCCGTCATGTGGACCAGGGTCTGGATGGTCACTTATCCATCGGTGTACTGGACATTATCGACCCATCCCTGTTTGTTACGCCGTTGCTGCGGCTCTTTCAGGCGCGCTATCCCAAGGTAGAGCTGTCCGTTTCTCTGTGCGGTTTTTCCAAACTGCGGGAAGGGTTGGAGAGCGGCCAACTGGATGTGGGCTTTGGCAAGGACTTTGACTTGTCGTCCCTGCCTAATCTAGACGGTATGGAGGTCTACCAAAACTCCCCTTCTATTTTGATGCCCTCCCGCCATCCGCTGGCGCTGGCGGAGCGTCTGGAGGTATCGCAGCTGAAAGACGAACTGTTTGTCGTCCTCAGCCAGGATGAGTGCAGCGCTTCCGTCCATACACTGGTGGATCTGTGCGGGAAGGACGGTTTCTATCCGAAAATCTCCAGATACGTGGACAGCAATGCAGACCGCATCTATGCGGTGTCGCTGGGCTACGGAATCTCTATTGTTGATTTGGAATTTCCCATTCCCAGTTGGGCTGATTTGGTGACCGTCCCCCTGTACTCCAGGGCCAATGGTGTCTTTATCGGCATCCATGTCCGCATGGTCTGGTCCCGTTCGCGCTCTAATCCCTCGATTCGCCTGTTGACCGGGCTGACCGGTCAGTTTCTGCAACCCAAGGAGGATGGCAAGCTTTGAAAACTGTTTCCATGCTGATCAAACCGGCCTCGGGCCGCTGCAATCTGCGCTGTAAGTATTGCTTTTATGAAGATGTGTCCGAACACCGGCAGGAGCCTGACCTGGGCATGATGTCCGAGGCCACAGCCGAATTGTTGATTCGCCAGGCCGGAGAGCAGGCGGAGGAGCGAATCAGCTTTGCCTTTCAGGGCGGCGAACCCATGGTGCGCGGCCTCCCCTTTTTTGAACGCTTTCTCGCGCTGGAGCAAGCGTATCTCCGCCCCGGCCTTCTGGTGGAGCATTCCATCCAGACCAACGGCACCCTCATCAACGAGGAGTGGGCCAAGTTCTTTCGGGATCATCAATTTTTAGTTGGGCTCTCCCTGGACGGGACCAAGGACCTGCACGATGGAAACCGGGTAGACCCAAAGGGAAAAGGGACCTGGAACACCGTGACCCGTGCCCTCACACTTCTGCAGAAATGGGACGTGCCGGTCAATCTGCTCTGCGTGGTCACCGGGGCCGCCGCCCGGCGGGGACAGGCCGTTTATCAGGGGTTGAAAAAGCTGGGCGGCCGCTATTTGCAATTCATCCCCTGTTTGGACCCTTTGGAGGAAGAGCGGGGAGGCCGTCCTTTCTCCCTGACGCCGGAACGATACGGACAATTCCTGTGCACCGTCTTTGATCTCTGGTATCAGGACTGGACCAAGGGTGATTACGTCAGCATTCGTCTCTTTGATGACTATGTTCACCTGTTGGCGGGCCAGCCCGCCGGGACCTGCGCCACCGCCGGGACCTGCGGCCGCTATTTCGTCGTGGAGGGTGACGGAAGCGTCTACCCCTGTGACTTTTTTGTATTGGATCCGTGGCGGATGGGCAAACTGGGAGAACAGACGCTGGCCGAACTGGCCGAGTCTGCACCCGCGATTCAATTTTGCAGTGAAGGCCGAAAAGCCCCGGCCGCCTGCGCCGGATGTGAGTGGCTCCACCTGTGCAACGGGGGCTGCCGGCGGGACTGGATCGGCATGGACCGCAACTACCACTGCGCCGCGCTGCGCACCTTTTTTGCCCACGCCTATCCCCGGTTGCGCCAGATGGCAGCACTGGAACGAAGGATGTACTAATGCCTCCTAGGTGACTTTTTATAAAATCGTTAATTTTTTAACGATTTTACTTTACAAGCGTGCGGTTTTCCTGTATGCTGATAGCCGGGAGTGGTCCGTCCGCCCCAGACTCATTTTGACCAGAATAAGGAGAACCTGTCTATGAGAGGAGTAGAGACCCGAATCCAGGAGATTCGGCACCGTATTTTCCGTGAAGTGGCCCGCATGGCCTATCATACTGAGTGGCCGGTGGACAAGCGCATCGAGGCCCTTCCCTATAAAATTATTCCCGGTGAAGTGGGGAACTACCGCAACGACGTGTTTCTGGAACGCGCCATTGTGGGCGAGCGGCTGCGGCTTGCCATGGGTCTTCCCTGCCGCAGCGCGGCGGAACACGCTCCGCTCTCCGATAACATTGAAGCGGCCGACCAGCCCGAAACCTACTATACCCCGCCGTTGATCAACATCATCAAGTTTGCCTGCAACGGCTGTGTGGAAAAGCGGATTCTGGTGACGGAGGGCTGTCAGGGTTGTCTGGCGCATCCCTGCGTGGAGGTCTGTCCCAAGGACGCCATCCATTTGGACCGCTACAACGGCCGTTCCCATATTGATCCGGAAAAGTGCATCCAGTGCGGCCGCTGTGTGGACGTGTGTGCTTATCACGCCATCATCCGTCAGGAGCGTCCTTGCGCGGCTGCCTGTGGCATGGATGCCATCCACAGCGACGAAAACGGCAAGGCGGACATCGACTACGACAAATGTGTCTCCTGTGGGATGTGTTTGGTCAACTGTCCCTTTGGCGCCATTGCGGATAAGTCGCAGATTTTTCAGGTCATCCGTGCCATTCAATCGGGCGAGCGGGTCTATGCGGCTGTGGCCCCTGCGTTTGTGGGTCAGTTCGGCCCCAAGGTGACGCCCGGCAAGCTTCGCGCCGCTATGAAGCAGCTGGGCTTTGCCGATATTTTTGAGGTAGCCATCGGCGCGGACCTGTGCGCCACGCAGGAAGCTGAGGACTTTGTGGCTGAAGTGCCGGAGAAACTGCCCTTTATGGGCACCTCCTGCTGTCCCGCCTGGTCGGTCATGGCGAAAAAACTTTTCCCCGATCACGCCGACTGTATCTCCATGGCGCTGACGCCTATGACCCTGACTGCCCGCCTCATCAAGCATGAGCATCCCAACGGCAAAATCGTCTTTATCGGCCCCTGCGCCGCCAAAAAGCTGGAGGCCATGCGCAAAAGCGTGCGCAGCGAGGTTGACTTTGTCCTCACCTTTGAGGAGATGGCCGGAATTTTTGACGCCAAGCACGTGGATCTGACGACCATTGAGGAGGACCCCGATGGCGTCAACGACGCCTCCGCCGATGGGCGAAATTTTGCCGTTTCTGGCGGCGTGGCCCAGGCCGTGGTCAACGTCATTCAGGAACGTTACCCGGAACGCGAGATTCAGGTCTCCAAGGCGGAAGGGCTGCGGGAGTGCCGCAAGATGCTCCAGGCCGCCGTGGCTGGTAAATTTAACGGCTACCTGTTGGAAGGCATGGCCTGTCCTGGCGGCTGTGTCGCCGGAGCCGGCACCATGCAGCCCATTCAAAAATCTCAGGCTTCCGTGCGTCTCTATGCCCGGCAAGCCAAACACAAGACATCCAACCAGACCGAACATATCAAAGAATTGGACAAGCTAGTGGATTAAAATCACTCACAGGAAACTCAAAAAGGCTCCGGAACGCAGCTGTTTTCTGCGTTCCGGGGTCTTTTTTATCCTGTTGCAGTTTCCAATTCGTTTCCCTCCCGGTTTGTTGTGCGCCGCCCAACAAACCTTTCGTTGCGGCTTTTTTCGGCAAAAGATATAATTTCCACTGGTGATATATCACAGCTTTATACATTTTTATCAATGGGAGGAACGATCTGTATGCCGCCTATCATTCGGAAGGAAGCCTGCATCGGCTGCGGCACCTGCGTCCAGATCTGCTGTATGGACGTATTTGGTCCCTGCGAGAAAGGCGCTGTGCCCAACGTCCGCTATCCGGACGAGTGCTGGCACTGCCGTGCCTGCGTCATGGATTGCCCGAAGGGCGCTATCGAGCTGGAATATCCGCTGGCCACCATGTTGTTGGCCATGGAGTCCCCGGTAACACAAGGTCACAAAAAAGAGGGAGGGCAAGTGTGATGATTCCAATTTCGGATACCATAGAACGCTGTGACGTTCTGGTGGTCGGCGGAGGCATGGGAGGCCTCATGGCGGCTATCGCCGCAGCGGACGGCGGCGCGTCGGTCATTGTAGTGGAAAAAGCGGACACCATGCGCAGCGGATCGGGCACCACAGGAAACGATCACTTTGTCTGCTACATCCCCGAGGTCCACGGGACGCTGGACGCCTTTATGAAAGAGCTGCGCCAGACCTTCGCCGGCAAAAATGCGGACGGCAATATTTTGCGTAAATTTGCCTCCCGGACCTTTGAGGTCGTGCAGGATTGGCACAAGTGGGGCATCAACATGCAGATCGACGGGAAGTGGACCTTTGAGGGCCACGCATTCCCCGGCCATATGCGCACCCACCTGAAATACGACGGACACGAGCAAAAGAGCATCCTGACCAAGCAGGCCAAAGCCCGCGGCGTCCGCATCATCAACAAGACCGTGGTTACCGAGCTGCTGACCAACGACGACGGCGTGATTACCGGCGCGCTGACGCTGGATGTCTCCAAGGATGAGCCTCTGCTCAAGCTCATCGAGTGCAAGGCTATCGTGACTGCCACCGGAGCCGCCACCCGTATCTACTCTGCCGCTACACCGGCCATGATGTTCAATGTGGCAGGCTGCCCCGCCTGCACCGGCGCGGGAAGCGCGGCCATGTACCGCATCGGCGCCACACTGGTCAACATGGACATTCCCGGCATCCACGCAGGTCCCAAGTATTTTGTCCGCGCGGGCAAGGGCACCTGGATCGGCGTGCTGCGGGACATCGAGGGCAAAAACATCGGTCCCTTTGTGGATAAGCCCTCCCGGGAAAACGGCGACGTGACTTCGGACATCTGGCCTTCTGTGTTCCGTGACAAGGCTGACCGCGGCGAGGGCCCGGTCTACATGGACTGCACGGAGCTCTCTGAAGAGGATATGAAGTACCTCTACTGGGCGTTCGTCTGCGAGGGCGATACCTCCCTCATCGAGGCTATGGATAAGCAGGGCATCGATCTGCGCAAGCACATGGTGGAGTTTGGCAGCTATGAATGCTCCCTCCAGGGGCGCGGTGTCCAGATCGACGAGAACGGCGCCACCAACATCCCCGGCCTGTACGGTGCCGGCGACCAGGTAGGCAACATCCTCTGCCACGTCTCCGGCGCGGCTACTATAGGCCGTATCGCCGGCGAGAGTGCGGCTGCCTATGTCAAAGATCGGGCTCAGGCTGGCTCGGTGGCCGATCATCCGGTGGTCAAGGAAAAGCAGGCACTCTACTCTTCCTTTATGGATCGGGAATTCGGCACCAGCTGGAAGGATATGAACACCGCCCTCAATCAGCTGATGGACGACTATGCAGGCGGCTATAACGTCCGTTCCGAGCATCTGCTTCAGGCCGGCATCAAATATCTGAACGACCTGAAAGAGCTCTCGCTCAAACGGCTGCGCTGCACCACCGCTCACGAGCTGATGCGCACCCTGGAGGTGATCGACGCACTGGAGTTGGGCGAGCTGGTCTGCTGGTCCGCATTGGAGCGCAAGGAGACCCGCGGCAACCACGTCCGGGTGGACTATCCCTTTACCAATCCCACCCTGAACGACTGCTTTGTCACGGTCACAAAGGGGCCCAACGGGCCTGTAACCGCCATTCGGCAGGCAAATCCGTAATTTCTCTCGTTTTCTTTCGGTTCCCCACTTTCTGCCCATGTTTCTTTCTGTTATAATGCAGCCAGGCGGTAAAGTCCGCTGCTTTGAACGGACGGAACTGTGGAGGGACGATTATGAAAATTGAGGATCTGAACTATTTTATCAGCGTAGCGGAGACAGGCTCCATTACAAAAGCTGCCCAACAACATTTCATGACCCAACAGGGATTGAGCCGCATCATCTCCAATATGGAGCGGGAGCTTGGGACAAGTCTGCTGGTCCGGAAAAACAATAAGATTCGTCTGACGCCGGCCGGGGAGCTCGTAGTGGAAAGCGCCCGTGAAATCGGCCGTACCTATGGCGCCCTCGTCGCCGGCATCAGCCGAATCTCTCAATCTGCACAGCTGGATGAGGAAATCGATTTTACCATCTATGCCACGCCCATTATGCTGAACACTGTGATTCCCAGCGTACTGACCGGCCTAAACCGAATTTATCCCAAAGTCCGTTTTTCCGTCATTGAACGCAATGTTTGGGAAATTGCCAGCGATGTACAGTTTTCAGATGACGATATTGCCCTGATCAGCTGGCCCCCCTTTCACAGTGAGATGTATGACCGGCTGAAAACGGACACGCTCCATTTTGAGACACTCTTTAAGGATCGCATCGCTCTGGGCGTACCCAAGGGACATCCGCTGACCAAGCGCGATGTGATTTCCATCTCCGAGCTGTCTACCCTGCCGTTTGCCGCCTACTATAACGAAAAGGATCTGCTTCAACGTTTGCTGGGCGACAATTACGAACCCAATATTCTGATTCATACCACTCATGTGGGGCTGTGCCACGAGATGGTGGAACGTGGAATCGCCTTTGCACCCTGGTCCGATTTGGTTGATTTTTATGCCCAGACCGACGCCATCGTCCGGGTGCCCATTGAGCGCACGGTAACCATCTCCTATGGCTGCTTGTGGAGTACGGAACAGCCCCTATCCCCCATCGCGCAAACCGTGGTTGCACTGGCAAAGGAGGAGTTTCAGCGCGTCAGTCTCGCTAACCGCAAAGAGGACTGACCTTCTTCTTCCTGTGAAGTCGCCGTGTGGCCATGCGTTCCTTCAAAATACTTTGTGAGAGGGAGACTTCACATGTCAAATCAAACCGAGAATACTCAAGCGGTCTTGAAAGCAAAAGACGCAAAATCTAATTTCGGTCCCCGCGGCTGGCTGCTGGTCGTTGGTATGATTATCTGTACCTTCGTCGCCGGCGCCTGTGGCAACGATGGTCTGAACACCATCATCCCCAAGTTTGTGGAGCGGTTTGGCTGGGAGCAGGCCACTCTGACAGTCCTCGCCTCTGTCTCCGGCTATATCAGCGCCGTTGCTCTAGCCATTATGGGTGTGATCGTCCAAAAATTCGGCGCCCGTAACCTTTTGGCCTTTACGATGGCCTGCCTGGCCGTCGCCATCTTCGGCTGGGGCTTTGCCACTTCCCTGCCTGCCTACTTTGTCGTTATCATCATTCTGTACAGCGTCAGCAACGGTGTAGGTCTGTGCATGGGCATTCTGGTCTCCAACTGGTTCCCCACGAAAAAGGGTCTGGTCATGGGCTGGACCACCATGGGCTTCAATCTGGCCACGGTGGGCATCAACTGGCTGCTGGTCTTTGGCTGGGATCACTTCGGCTGGCACGGCGGCTTCAATCTCTTCGCCGCAGTAGCTGTGATCGGTTTCCTGCTGGTTTTGTTCTGTATCCGTGAGTTTCCGGAGGACTGCGGCTGCTTCCCCGACAACGACAAGAGCATGACCCCCGAGCAGGCCAAGGCAATCCGGGATGAGGGCCTGCGTTATACCCAGACCAGTCCCTGGACGGTCAAGAAGCTGCTGACCAATCCCCAGACCTGGCTCATTGCCATTGTGTATGGCTGCATCATGATGATGGTGGTCGGCTGTATCTCCCAGCTGGTCCCCACTGTCAAATCCTACGGTTTCTCCCAGACCTTCGCTCTGGCCTGTATGAGCGCAGCTGGCGTGTGCGGCTTCTTCGGCAGCTACATTACCGGCTGGATCGACACCAAGTTCGGCACCAAGCGCGCCACCATGCTGATGATGGGCTGGGAGATTCTGACCGTCATCGTATTCGTTGCGCCTCTGGGCAACTGGTCCGTGATTTTGGCCACCTTCATGCTGGGCATCATCATCGGCGGCGCCAACAACCTGTGTTCCTCCATGACCACCCAGGTCTTTGGCCGTTATGACCAGAAGAAAGCCTATTCCGTGATTTGGACCATCTTCACAGTGGTGCGCTCCTGCGGCGTGGGCCTGGTGGGCGTTATTGCCGCCCGGACCGGCACCTACGCGGCTTCCTGGGCCACGCTGGGCGCGATCATTGTAGTGGCACTGATTCTCTGCACCCGCATCACCGACAAGTGCATCGGCCGGGTGGATCTATAAACCTCGAAAGGAAGGTTCCCTATGATTGCGTCAATCAATTCTGAGGCCTGTACCGGCTGCGGAACCTGTGTGGAGCACTGCCCGCTGGATACCCTCCGCCTGAATCAGGCTGGAAAGGCCTATATCGCCTATCCCGACGACTGCATGACCTGCTACATCTGTGAGCGTCTCTGCCCTGCCCATGCCATCTTTGTGCATCCGTTCAAGGAATTGATGCCCACAGTATATCCGCTGTAAGGGAGGGCGCTGAGATGAAAGAACGAACCATTCACCGCCTGGACACCGACGTGCTCATTATCGGCGGAGGCTCCGCCGGCATGTGGGCCGCCAAGCGGGTCAAGGAAGAAAATGAGAACATCGACGTGCTCATCGTGGACAAATCCGCCTCTGACTGGGGCGGTCTGATGTCCATGGCCGGCGGCGACTTTGATGCCGTCACGCCCAAAGACAATCTGGACGACTGGGTCAAGGATCTGGTCTACTACTACGACGGCCTGTGCGACCAGGAGTTGGTGGAGACCCTCTTCCAGGGTTCCTATGAGCGGCTCAAGGAATACGAGCGTCTGGGCTGTGAATACGCCTATGACGAGCAGGGTGACCTCAAGGGCATTCCGCAGCGGGGTCTGGACCACTTCAAGCTTTGCGTAGCCGTCAAAAAGGGCTCCGGCGGCAATGAGATGACCAAGGCTCTGGTCAAAGAGATGATTCGCACCAAGGTCCGCCGGGTGGGGCGCGTGATGATTACTCACCTGCTCAAGCAGGGCGGCCGGGTCACCGGAGCCGTTGGTTTCCACTGCCGGGACGGCGAATTCTACTACATCCGCGCCAAGGCCATTCTGATGGCCACCGGCTGTAACGGCTGGAAGGCCTCCTATGGCAACAACACTGCCACCGGCGAGGGTACGATGCTGGCCTACGAGGCGGGCGTCAAGCTGACCAACTTTGAGTTCGCCCGGGTCTGGAACGTCCCCAAGCTGTTCGCCTGGGAGGGACAGACGGTGCTGCTGCCTCTGGGCGCCCGGTTCATCAACGCCAAGGGTGAGGACTTTATGGAGAAGTATTCTCCCGTCTTCGGCGGCAATACGGACCCCCACTTCACCACCATCGCCATGGCCAAGGAGATTGAGGCCGGCAACGGCCCTGTCTACTTTGACACCAGCGGGATCGCACCGGAAAATCTGCCCTATGTGACCCCCAATTCCGGCTGGCAGGTCCTGAACCACGAGAAGCTCAAGGCTCTGGGCATCGACTTCTTCAGCGGCCGCACGGAGTGGGTGCCGCAGGTGATGGCTACCTTCGGCGGCATGGTGGCCGATCCCTACGGCCGTACCAATGTGGAGGGGCTGTTTGCCGCCGGGCGCAGCCGTTTCATCGACTCGGGCACCTATATCGGCGGCTTCGACCTGAGCACCACAGCCACCAGCGGATATCTGGCCGGCAAGACTCTGGCGGATGCCATTGTGGGCCAGGAACTGGCGCCGGAGCTGAGTGACGCGGCCCTGAAGGCCTATCAGGAAGAAATCTATGCCCCCATGGAGCAGCCCGGACTGGGCTGGAAAGAGGTTATGCGCCGGCTCCAGGAGATCATTGATCCCTACAATGTTTGTCTGATCAAGAGTGAGGACAGCCTGAGCCGCGCCATGTTCTACTTCCAGCAGGCCAAGGAGGAGCTGGTCCCCCGTATGGGCGCAGCCGATCCCCACTGCCTGTATAAGCTCTATGAGACCCGCGCTACGGCCCTGGTCACGGAGCTGTATCTCACCGCCTCGCTGGAACGCCGGGAGACCCGGGCCGGCCACTATCGGGAGGACTTCCCGGAGCGGGACGATTCCCTGTTGGGCTGGATTCACCTCCAGAAGGGAGAAACCGGAATCCAGACCTCCTTCCTTCCCGTTCCGCTGGAGCGTTACAAGTACCCGGTCGAACGGTTTTACAGCGACAATTTTCGCTTCTGATCTTCTTCCCCCATAAAGAGTGCCCCGGTCTGATCAGACCGGGGCACTCCTCTACTTTTTGTTTCTTTCTATCCTATTCCGGACTCAGGGCTTGCATTGTCCGCATGGGGCATAGCCCTGTGCGATCAAATCCTCCCGGCTGCCGGTATAGGTCTGCTTGTTGCTCTCCTTCATGCTGGCTACACCCGAGCAGGTGGGAAGGTGAAACTTAAGGCTGCTGGTATTCAGGATATAGGTGGTCTCCCCTGCCGCCGATGACGCGGTAGGCATCGGGTCGTCGGACGGCTGCTCGTTCTGGTCCGCGTCCTCCTCTGTCAGCCAGCTCTCTCCGGTGGCATAGTCGATGGTCACACCGGGCTGGCAGTTATAGACATAGACGTTGAAGCATACGCCCTCGCCGGAATCCTCGACGGACAGGGCCTCCATTTGGACGCCGCTGGCCACCAGATTGTCCCCCTCATAGATGGGCGTGACCCGGTAGAGCACATGATTCTCAGTCTCCTCCACATAGTCATGAACTAGATTTTCAAAGGGCAGCATACCCTCCACATTCAGGTAACGGGTGCCGGTGATCAGATTGCACTCGTTGGCGTTTTCCCCGCTGAGCTGGTAACCAATCAGATGGCAGCGGTTATAGAGGTATTCTCCATCCACGCAGTCATACCGGACGGTATGCCAGCCGGTGGGCTTCACCTGTCCGATGGAACCCCGCTCCTCGGTGGGCATCAGGTCCACGCCGATGTTGGCATAGGCCACTCCGCAGCGCCCCAGACTGTCCAGTGGGCTGTAAGTTTCAAAGGATTCGGTGGTCCACTCCTCCTCGGAAAAATCCGGCTCATTGTCGTTCAGGACCACATAGGGCTGATCGGAGAACGCCGGGATCTCGTCCAGGGAAACCGTCGGGGTATGGTTGCTCAGCCGCTGGTCGCAGCCCGTCAGGCACAACATACAGACCAGAAGAAGTGCAGCTATTTTTTTCATCCCATTCATCGCTTGTAAACTTCCTTTGTTATGATTTTGTGGGAGGAGCCCGAAAACTCCTCCGTTTCCAGGAGCGTCCACTCCTTCAGGGAGAGATCCAACCTGACATCCGCCGGATAGCTGCGGTTCCACCGGAACACGATCAGCATTTCGATGCTGTCACGCCAGGGCTTCAGGGGACGGTCCTCCACAAAGCAGAAGTCGTCCTCCCCCGCCTGCTCCAAAAAATTCTCGTCCACTTTTATGCGTCCCGGCGGCGCATCAACGAACTGCCGGAAGGAATAGGTGCTCATCCATAGCGTATGATGTTCGGCCTCTGCCAGCACGTGGGCTCGCAGGACCCGGTCCTGGCTCTGCCTTCTCTGGTGGAACATCATACCGCCCCGGTCATCTACACAGACCATCACGATCATCGTTCCCTTGCTCCTTTCCCGGGCAATCTTATGTGTGCAGCCAGAACGCCTGCGGCATTGTCTGCTCCACGCAATACACAGGTATTAGTATAGCACATTTGTTCGCTCACGTCGAGTAAAATCTCTTTCCTTCGGTTCCGCCTGGGACCTATATTCCAGAACGCTTCCCTCTTGACAAGCGGATGGTGCTGGGCTATCCTATCATTGATATATCAATAATCAAGGAGGTCCAGGCAGTGTCTCTTTCCATTCATACCTTGCTGGTCCGTACTGCCCGTGCCCAGCAAAACTATCTGCGGCCCTATCTCCAGACCCTTGGTCTTTCCCCCGGCCAGCCAAAGCTGCTGCGCTGTCTGGCAGACCTGGGGCCCTGTACTCAACGGGAGCTGGCCGAGCATTGCGACGTAGACCCCGCCGCCATCTGTCGGACGCTGGAAAGTCTGGAGCGGAACGGGCTGATTGTCCGCCGCCCCTCCCCCGCTGACCGGCGCGCCGATCAGGTCTCTCTGACCGAACCGGGCCGCCGGGTCTTCTTGTCCTGGGAGCATCAATGTAAGGACCTGGAGGACCAAATGCTGCGGGATTTCACCCCGGAAGAGCGGGCGCAGCTATCCGGCTATCTGGCCCGGGCCTACCGTAACGTAGGCGGCCATCCATGGTAAGTTCTGTCCCATTTGAACTCTGTTCCTGATATGAAGGGAGCGATTGCTTTGCATGATCTGAAACCGATTTTTTCCTATCTGAAGCCTTACCGCCGGGAGCTGCTCATCGCCATCGCCCTGCTGTTGGCTGAGTGTATCTTTGAAATGCTGATTCCTCTGTTGATGACGGACATCGTAGACATTGGCGTACCCAACCACGATGTCGCCTTTCTCTTCCGGCAGGGCTGGAAAATGGGCCTGTGCGCCGTACTGTCCCTGGTCACTGGCCTGCTCTATGCCCGCTTCGCCGCCAAAGCCGCCTATGGCTTCGGCGCGGAACTGCGGCTGGCGGAATATAAGCGAATGCAGGATTATGCTTTTTCCAACCTGGACCGCTTCTCCACCGCCTCGCTGGTCACCCGCATGACCACCGACGTAACCGTGATGCAGAATGCAGTCAACGCCGGTCTCCGTCCCCTGGTCCGCAGTCCGGTCATGCTGTTCATGGGGGTCGGCCTGTCCTTTGCGCTTAACCCTGATCTGGCATTGATTTTTGTCATCTGCGCCCCCATCCTGGGTATCATCCTGGCCCTGATCGTACATAAGGTCAGTCCCCTCTATACCCAGCAGCAGGCGGCCGTGGACCATGTCAACAGCCGTCTTCAGGAGAGCCTGACCGCCATTCGGGCCATCAAGGCCTTTGTCCGGAGGGATTATGAGGAGACCCAATTTGACTCGGTCAACCAGGAGCTCATGACGGCCAGCCGCGACACCTTCCGGCACGCCCTGCTCAACATGCCGGCCTTTCAGGCGGTTATGTACACCGCCGTTGTCCTGATTATGTGGTTTGGCGGCCGGTTCATTATGGTCGGCACCATGACCGTGGGAGAGCTGACCGGCTTTCTCAGCTATGTGCTTCAGGTCATGAATTCCCTGATGATGATCTCCAATGTCTTTCTGCTTCTCACCCGCTCCCTGACCAGCGCCCGCCGCATTCGTGAGGTACTGGAGGAGCAGCCCGAGCTCACAGAGCCCTCCGATCCTCTCCGCGTGGTGCCTGACGGCGGAATCGAATTCCGTGACGTCTCCTTCCGCTACGGTTCTTCCGCCCAAAAGGACGCGCTTTCCCACGTTACGCTTACCATCGCTCCGGGCCAGACGGTGGGAATCATCGGTGGAACCGGCTCCGCCAAAAGCACCCTGGTCCAGCTCATCCCCCGGCTCTATGACGCCACCCAGGGACACGTGTTGGTAGGGGGACACGACGTACGTTCCTATGACTTGGCGACTTTGCGGGACGCGGTGGGAATCGTGCTGCAAAAAAACGTCCTGTTCTCCGGCACGATCCGGGACAACCTGAAGTGGGGCGACCCTGACGCCAGCGACGAGACCCTCTGGGCCGCCTGCCGCATGGCCTGCGCCGACGAATTTCTGGCCCGGATGCCGGACGGCCTGGACACAGACCTGGGCCAGGGCGGCGTCAATGTCTCCGGCGGACAAAAACAGCGGCTTTGTATCGCCCGCACCCTTCTGAAAAAGCCCAAGGTCTTGATTTTTGACGACTCCACCAGCGCCGTGGATACGGCCACTGAGGCTAAGATTCGGGCCGCACTGGCTCAGCTGACGGATGTGACCAAGCTCATCATTGCGCAGCGCGTCACCTCTGTGATGGAGGCAGACCAAATCGTAATTCTGGACGATGGCCACATCCATGCGGTCGGGACTCACGCGGAGCTGCTGGAGCGCGACCCGATCTACCAGGAAATCTACTACTCGCAGCAGAAAGGAGGTCAGGAAGATGGCCAGGCTGTTTAATGGAAAGCGTCCCCATAACCTGGGGCATACGTTGAAATCCTTCTTCTCCTATCTGGGCCGGCATAAGCTTCTGCTCGTCCTAGTGGGAATTCTGGCGGCGGTGAGCGCCACAGCCAATCTGCTGGGCACTTATATGATCAAGCCCATTGTCAATCAGTTCATCGCCCGGGGCGACCTCTCCGGGCTGGTCTTTGGTATCGCCGTGACAGCTGCCATTTATGGAACAGGCGCTCTGTCCACGCTGGGCTACACGCAGATCATGGTGCGTGCAGCGCAAAAGGTCCTCTATGACATTCGCCGGGACCTGTTCGGGCATCTCCAGACTCTTCCGCTCCGCTTCTTCGATCAGCAGCGCAAGGGCGACCTCATGAGCCTGTTTACCAACGACGTGGACACCATCTCCGACGCACTCAACAACAGCTTCGCAATGATCATCCAGAGCTTCATTCAAATTGTCGGCACCCTGATTCTCCTGTTTCTGCTCAACTGGCGGCTGTCTCTGATCGTGGTAGTGGGCTATGCGGCTATGTTCCTCTACATTCGATACAGCGGCAGCCGCAGCAAGCACTATTTCCGCAAGCAGCAGGACAGTCTGGGCGAGCTGGATGCCTATATTGAAGAAATGGTGGCTGGTCAGAAGGTCATCAAGGTCTTTCACCATGAGCAGGCCAATCTGGACGGCTTTATCGCCCGCAATGAGAAGCTGCGCCGGGACGGCACCAGCGCCCAAAGCTTTGCCGCCACGATGATCCCTGCGGTGGTCTCCATCTCTTATATCAATTATGCCATCATTGCTGTACTGGGCGGCCTCATGGTCATCTGGGGCTGGTCCGACGTAGGCAGCCTGGCCAGCTACCTGGTCTTTGTCCGTCAGTCCGCCATGCCCATCAACCAGTTTACCCAGCAGGGCAACTTCCTGCTGGCTGCTCTGGCCGGCGCCGAGCGTATCTTTGATGCTATGGAAGAGGAGCCCGAGGTCGATGAGGGAACGGTGGAGCTGGTCAACGTGCGCCGGGAGGCAGACGGTTCCCTCACACCCTGCCCGGAAAAGACCGGCTTCTGGGCCTGGCGGGACAGCGCCCGGCCGGAGGCTCCCCTCACACCTCTGCGGGGCGATGTGCGCTTTCATCACGTCACCTTTGGCTATGAGCCTCGTCAGGTCATTCTGCGGGACATCAGCCTCTACGCCAAGCCGGGGCAGAAAATCGCCTTTGTCGGCTCCACCGGCGCCGGGAAAACGACCATCACAAACCTCATCAACCGCTTCTACGATGTATCGGAGGGCTCTATCACCTATGATGGAATCGATGTGCGTGCCATCCGGAAGGACGATCTGCGCCGCTCTCTGGGCATCGTACTTCAGGACACCCATCTCTTTACCGGTACTGTGGCGGACAACATCCGATTTGGCAAGCTGGACGCCACCCAGGAGGAGATCGAGCGTGCCGCTGTCATCGCCAATGCTGACTCCTTTATCCGGCGTCTTCCCCAGGGGTACGATACCATGGTGACCGGAGACGGCGCCAATCTCTCCCAGGGACAGCGTCAGCTTCTGGCCATTGCCCGGGCCGCAGTGGCTGACCCTCCGGTGTTGATTCTGGACGAGGCCACTTCCTCCATCGACACCCGGACGGAGGCCCTGATCGAAAAGGGCATGGACCAGCTGATGGAGGGCCGCACGGTGTTTGTGATCGCCCACCGGCTGTCCACCGTTCGGAATGCCAACGCAATTTTGGTTTTGGAACATGGCAGCGTGGTAGAGCGCGGCGACCACGAAGAGCTTCTGGCCCAGAAGGGCGAATATTATCAGCTCTACCATGGTATGTTTGAGCTGAGCTGACCTATG
>DXYV01000002.1:160113-162305 GCA_019415645.1 Clostridiales bacterium | reverse complement strand
CAGCTGGATAGAGTGTTTGGCTACGAACCAAAAGGTCGGGGGTTCGAATCCCTTCAGCCGTACCAAAAAGAAAGACACGCTTCGGCGTGTCTTTCTTTTTGGGTTCCGCCGCCCAGAGGGTCGGCTCCACCCGGTCGATTTCAAATGCTCGGGGACGGCAGAGCCGCCCCTGCGCCAAGGTTTTCGCTCTGGCGAAAACACTTGTACGCCGCAAAAGCGGCGCGGCCCAGAAGGGCCGTTGGGTTGTTCACCTATACCTTTTCGAAACTTCAAACTATCGATTTTAACCAACCCTTCCAGCTCGTCGCAAGCGTCATATCGCTTGCGACGAGCTTTTTCATTTCATGACGAAGCTCATCGCGCGCTCATTCTGCTGCTCTCTCTCCGCCTAAGTGGTCGGTTGGCTCCGAAACGTACCTGCAGACGCAGTCGCTTCCAAACCGCAACCGCTGTGCTGGGTTGCGGTTTGGGGCCGCCGTTTCGCGGCGGTTTTGTCCCGTTTCAAAAATATCGATTTTACCTGTCTCCTTCCGCTCGCAGTAAGCGACATGTGCTTATTGCGAGCATTTTGTTGCGACAGTAAAATTTTATGTCAACTTGAAAGCTTTATGGAATTCCTGCGTGTCTGCTTTCATTCACCGGAATGTTTCATCCTGCCGGAATGTTTCTTGACAAACTAAAGTTCCACCGTTATAATCGATACATACTAACAGAATGTTTCGAGAGGAGCACAGCAGATGGCGCGGAACAAATATCCGGAGGTCACGGAGGAGCGGATTTTGGATGTGGCGCAGCGGCTTTTCCTGGAGAAGGGCTATGAGAACACCACCATTCAGGATATTGTGGATGAGCTGAGCGGCCTCACCAAAGGCGCTGTGTACCACCACTTCAAATCCAAGGATGAAATCATGGACGCGGTGGGGGACCGGATGTTTCTGACGAACAACCCCTTTGAGGCAGTCAAGGCGCGCAGCGATTTGAACGGCCTGGAGAAGCTGCGGGAGGCAATTCGAATCAACCAGTCGGACGTGGCCCACACCAGCATTACGGTACAGTCCATCCCATTGACATATAGTCCAAGAGTTTTGGTGGGGATGATTGACGCTAACCGGCGTATTCTAACCCCCTATTTCCAGGAATTGATCGAGGAGGGAAACCGGGACGGCTCTATCCACACCGAGTACGCCAAAGAAATTGCAGAACTGCTGCCCCTGCTCACCAGCCTGTGGCTGCTGCCGACCGTCTTCCCGGCCACAAAAGAGGAGCTCCGCCGGAAGTTCACCTTTCTCGGGGAAATGTTGGATCGGATGGGCCTGCCGCTGTTCGATGACTCCATCCGGCAGTTGGTGGATGCGTTCTTTGAGCAGATGCCAGACCTAAACTAAAATTGCCAGACAGGCAATTTTAGCTTTCGATGATACATTCATTCAGAATGTATGAAAATATAGAAGTGGCAGATGATCCATTGGATTTTTGCACACATATACATATGTATGCAGAAGCAGATTATTCCGAGGGTACTACTGCCTACATGTGGATCACAAACAAAATCCAGAAAATAGCTGATAGGATTCGTGATACTGAAAAAGCTAAAATTACAAGCTCTGCTTCCGGAGTTCCCCATCATCTTGTTTGAAACAATTCCCTACTCTGCATACAAAAAGCCCGAGGGACAAGACATACCGTGTCTTGTCCCTCGGGCTCTGTCTTGACATCACAGCCACACCAACACGGCAAAGCCGCCGTTGAAAAAGTAGGTGTTCGTGTAATGTCCATTTGGTGGAGCCGAGGGGAATCGAACCCCTGTCCGAAAACACTTCCACAGGAACTTCTCCGGGCGCAGACGATACTTTACATTCCCTTGCTTACCCGTGTACCGTCACACTGGCAGGCTTGGTAGAGTCATGATGCATGGTGCGCTCAACTCTTTGCGCACGCACGGACGCCACTAAGATGACGCCCTCACCGGCCCGTGGCCCCTCCGGTTCGGACGGCTGCGGCAATTAGGCCGCGGCGAGAACTACGTTATCGTCGTCGTTCTTTAATTTATAGGTGCCCATTTTAAGGATGATAGGCGCATCCGCCCGCTATTCCTGCTTCCGCATCCCCGTCGAAACCAGTACGGCCCCCTATCGTCGGAGCAAAGTCCGCTCCGTTCATAACGCCTGCTTACGCGGGCATTTTTCATCTCC
>DXYV01000002.1:73873-160013 GCA_019415645.1 Clostridiales bacterium | reverse complement strand
GCTCCCGCCGGGGTCCCGGTTTGGAGCAAAGTCCGCTCCGTTCATAACGCCTGCTTACGCGGGCATTTTTCATCTCCGCTCCCTTGCTCCTCCTCTTCCCGGCGCGACCCGCTGTGCTGGGCTCCCGCCGGGGTCCCGGTTTGGAGCAAAGTCCGCTCCGTTCATAACGCCTGCTCGCGCAGGCATTTCTCAGATCCGCTCTGTTTCGGAGTCTTCTCCGGCGGGACCGGAAAACCGGCCCGCCGGAGGAAGGGAACTTCTGCTTCCAGACGCCGCTTATACCTTCTCCGGCTCGGGATACTCCACGCCGAAGGTCTCCACGGTGACGTGCTTCATACGCTGGTCGTTATAGGGCCGGTCGGAGCGGTCGCGGTCCGCGGACACGATGGCGTCCGCCACCTCCATGCCCTCGGTCACCTTGCCGAAGGCCGCGTACTGGCCGTCCAGATGGGGCGCCTTGGCCACCATGATGAAGAATTGGCTGCCGGCGGAGTTGGGCATCATGGAGCGCGCCATGGACAGCACGCCCCGGTCATGCTTGAGGTCGTTCTTGACGCCGTTGCCGGAGAACTCACCCTTGATGGAGTAGCCCGGGCCGCCCATACCGGTGCCCTGGGGGCAGCCGCCCTGGATCATAAAGCCAGGGATGACCCGGTGGAAGATCAGCCCGTCGTAAAAGCCGCTCTTGACCAGAGAGATAAAATTGTTTACCGTGTTGGGGGCGACCTCGGGATAGAGCTCGGCCTTGATCAGCCCGCCATTTTCCATTTCGATGGTAACGATCGGATTTTGAGCCATTGGTAACACATCCTTTTTTGGTTCTGTCTTTCTATTCTATGTGGTGCGTCAGCCCCGGCCCCGGAGGGCACGGTCCATTTCCCGTTTGGCGTCCCGCTGGGCGGCGGCCTCCCGCTTGTCGTAGAGCTTTTTGCCCTTGGCCAGCGCCAGCTCCACCTTCACCCGCGGGCCCTTGAAATACACCGACAGGGGCACCAGCGCGTATCCGTCCTGCTGCACTCTGGCCTGGAGTCGCATGATCTCCCGCTTGTGGAGCAGCAGCTTACGGGTCCGGCGCGGGTCCTTGTTGAAGATATTTCCCTTTTCATAGGGCGAGATATGGGCCCCATAGAGGAACATCTCCCCATCCTTCACCGCACAGAAGGAATCCTTCAGGTTGAGATGGCCCTGTCGGATGGATTTGACTTCGGTTCCTGCCAGCTGGATGCCCGCCTCGAACTTATCCTCAATAAAATAATCGTGATAAGCCTTTCGGTTCTGGGCCACCGGCCGGACCGTCTTTTTCTCCACAGAGCGCACCTCCTTTCCTCGGTTGGCATATTAGTATAGCATCTTTTTCGCAAAAGAGCAAGGGGTATGATCTGGCATTTTGGGACGAATTTTCCGCTACAGGGCAGCGTCCGGTTCCGTTTCGATTTGGGCAATCTCACACTTGTTTTTCTCGCGCGCTTGGCATATGATAAATTGATATTTCATGTTCCATTCCAGCACCGACAAAGGAGGCTGTCCCCATGGACCGACGCCCCATCGGGGTCTTTGATTCAGGCCTGGGCGGACTGACCGCCCTGCGGGAGCTGTCCCGACTGCTGCCCCGGGAAGAGCTGATCTACTTCGGCGATACCGGACGGGTCCCCTATGGCAGCCGCTCCCGTGAAACGATTATAAAGTATGCCCGCCAGGACGTGGCGTTTCTGCGTTCCTTTCAGCCCAAAGCCATCGTGATCGCCTGCGGCACCGTATCCACCACCGCGCTGGAGGTCCTGCGGCAGGAGAACGACATTCCCGTTTTCGGCGTGGTGGAGCCCGCCGCCCATGCCGCAGCGGCCGCTACCCGCAGCGGCCGCATCGGTCTGATCGGCACCCAGGCCACCATCCGCAGCGGCGCTTATGAGCGTACCATCACCCCCCTGCGGCCCGACGCCCGCTTTACCGCCCAGGCCTGCCCGCTGTTTGTCCCGCTGGTGGAGAACGGCCGGTTCCAGCCCGGCGATCTCGTAGCCGAAACCGTTGCGGCCGAATATCTGGCTCCCGTTAAGGAGGCCCAGGTGGATACCCTGGTGCTGGGCTGCACCCACTACCCCTTGCTGAAGGAGGTCATCGGCGCCTATATGGGGCCCGGTGTAACGCTGATCGACGTGGGCGCCCAGTGCGCCCGCTGGGTAAGTGATTCCCTGGCCCGGCTTGATCTGCTCAGTGACCGGCCCGGAGACGCCCCCCGCCGCTTCTTTGTCAGCGACAACACCGGCGATTTCGGACGTCTGGCCTCGCAGTTCCTGGGGGCGCCGGTGGCGGAGGAGGTGGAGGAAATCGAGATTTCCTCTTATCCGCTCCCCAAGTGTCTTGACGAGGCATAAGATATTTTATATAATATAGTGCCCGCCGGGAAAAGGCGGTATTTGTTTTGCATAATGAGGTTATCCCATGAATGAAAATGTCATTATATCCATCCGGGGCCAGCAGCTTTTTGACGAGCAGGAACCGGACGTGATGGAGCTGATTACGCCGGGGCGGCTGGAGCAGACCGAGGATGGCTTTACCCTGTCCTATCAGGAGAGCGAGCTGACCGGACTGGAGGGCACCACCACGGTATTCCGCATCCAGGGACAGCAGGTTACGCTGGTGCGGGAGGGCGAGGTCAACTCTCTGATGGTTTTTGAGGAGGGGCAGCGCCACCTGTCCATGTACGAGACGCCCTACGGCGCGCTGTCGGTGGGAATCAACACCCGGCGCATGAAGACCGATCTGAGCCCGTCCGGCGGCGACATCGAGATCGACTATGCCATCGAAGTGGACCACGCCGTCACCGGTCAGAATTTATTCCAGATTCACATTACCCAGGCGCCAAAAGTCGTGCAGTGAGGCTCTGCGTGGGCCACTTCGCCCTCTGGCGCGCCGCAAGTGTTTTGCGGGAGGCAAAACCTTGCGGGACGGAACTTGGTTTCGGCCAACTCCTTCCGAATCGGGGGCTCCGGGCGCACGCTTCTATCCCCGGCATAGAACTACGAAAGATTGAGGTTACTTGACTATGGCTAATTTGATTCAGGCAGCAAAAGATCAGGTCGCAGCGCTGACCCTGGCCGCCTACGAGCAGGCGGCCGCGGCCGGCGCTCTGCCCGGCGGCGCGGAGATTCGCGGTACGGTGGAGATCCCCAAGGACAGCCGCAACGGGGATTTTGCCACCTCCTTCGCCATGGCCGGCGCGAAGGCGCTGCGCAGCAATCCCCGGGCCATTGCCCAGACCATTCTGGACCATCTGGACCTCTCCGACAGCTACTTTGAGCGGGCGGAGATCGCCGGGCCCGGCTTCCTGAATTTCTTCCTCTCCCCCAAGTGGTACGGCGCGGTCCTGCAGGACATCGAAGCGGAAGGGGCTGCCTACGGCTCCTCGCAGGAGGGCAGCGGCGAGAAGGTCATGGTGGAATTTGTCTCCGCCAACCCCACCGGCCCCATGCACATGGGCAACGCCCGAGGCGGCGTGCTGGGCGATACTCTGGCCAATGTCCTCTCCCGCTACGGCTGCCAAACCTGGAAAGAGTTCTATGTCAACGACGCCGGCAATCAGATCCACAAGTTTGCCGAGTCCATCCATGCCCGCTACATGCAAATTCTGCTGGGCGAGGAGGGGTACCCCTTCCCGGAGGAGGGCTACCACGGCGACGACATCAAGGAGCTGGCCCAAGGCTTCTACGCCAAGTACGGCGACGCCTACCGGGACAAGCCGGAGAGCGAGTGGCTGGAGGCCATGAGCCAGTATGGCCTGTCGGTGAACATCCCCAAGATGAAGGAGGACCTGCGCCGCTACGGAATCGAGTACGACGAGTGGTTCTTTGAATCCACCCTCCACGATTCCGGCTTCGTGGCCGAGACGGTGGCCCAGCTGACCGAAAAGGGCTGGACCTACGAGAAGGACGGCGCGCTGTGGCTGAACACCACCGAATTGCTCAAGGCGAAGTACCTGCGGGAGGGCAAGACCCAGGAGCAGGTGGACAAGCTGGACCTGAAGGACGACGTGCTGCGCCGGGCCAATGGGTTCTACACCTACTTTGCCGCGGACATCGCCTACCACCGCAACAAATTTGAGACCCGCGGCTTCCAGAAGGTCATCAACATCTGGGGCGCCGACCATCACGGCCATGTGGCCCGGCTCCAGGCCGCGCTGGACGGGCTTGGGCTGGACGGCTCCAACCGGCTGGTGATCGTGCTGATGCAGCTGGTCAACCTGCTGCAGGACGGCAAGCCTGTGCGCATGTCCAAGCGCTCCGGCAAGGCCATCGCCCTGCACGATCTGCTGGATGAAATCTCCGTGGACGCCGCCCGCTATTTCTTCAACAACCGGGTAGCCTCCAGTCCCCTGGACTTCGATCTGGACCTGGCGGTGCGGGAGGATTCGGAGAACCCCGTGTACTATGTGCAGTACGCCCATGCCCGCATCTGCTCCCTGGTGGCCAACCTGGCGGCGGACGGCCATCTGGTAGAACCGGCCGCGCAGATCGACCCCGCCCTGCTGACCAGCGAGGAGGAGCGCGCGCTGCTCAAGTCTCTGGCGCTCTATCCTGAGGAGATCAAGCTGGCGGCCCGGGATTATGATCCCAGCCGCATCAACCGCTATGTCACCGGTCTGGCCGGTGATTTCCACCGCTTCTACAACGCCTGCCGCATCAAGGGCGAGGCCGACGATCTGGCCGCCGCCCGGCTGAAGCTGGCCGACACCGTCCGCGCGGTCATTGCCAACGCTCTGGCCCTGTTGGGAGTCTCCGCGCCGGAGAAAATGTAAGATTCCACTTTTGCTCAAACTTGCTTTTGGTTGGAGGAACACTGCTATCATGGACGTACCCGTACCTTTATGCCCCGGTTCCATTCTCGCGCCCTTTGGTCTGGATGTCCCGCCTTATGGCGAGACGCCCTTTGAGGAGCTGGTCTCCCGCTATCGGGAGGCGCTGGCTTCCCTTCCGCCCGGTCCCGTTCTGCTGCGGGACGCCTCCGCTATGGCGGAGATGCGTGCCTTTGCCCTGGCGGCCCAGGAGGCCGGACGTCCCTTCTCCGTCGCCCTGACCTGCGACGAAGAGGGCGTCTCCCCCGCCGAGGTGGACGCGCTGGCGGCGCTGATCGTACTGGAAGGAATGGGCGTATCCGCCTTCGGCCTGTGCTGCAAGGGGGAAATCGCCCAAGAGCAGCTGGGCCGTCTGGTCCCCTATGCCTCTATGGAGCTGTTCTGGCTGGAGGGCGAGACCGTTCACCCCTTCCCCTATCAGCTCATTCCCCATGATCCCGACGTGATTCCCTGCTCCGGCGACAAGCACGCCCGCTTCATTACCCCCGACGTGGATGTGGGCGAGGCCATCGAGTGTTCCCCCGACCTGCTGGAGGACATCCTCCGGGCGGAGGACGCGCCGGTGGGCGCGCTGAAAATCGTCATTCTGGAGCCCGACGACCTGGACATCTTCGCGGAACAGCAGTACGCGGTGCAGGACGCGCTGTGCCTCTGGTCCGACGTGCCCGAGCTGCTGGAGGGCGCGCTGCGCCTGTACCAGGGGCGCGCCTTCTACGACGGTACGGGAGAGCTGGAACCGGAGTTCCTGGCCTCCATGAGTCAAAAATACGGTTTGGTCGTTCTGTAAGCGCGGCCGCGCCCGGCACGGAACGGGGGATTCCCCCTTCCGTGCCTTTTTGCGGAGTACGCCGCCCGTTCGTTCCGGCTATTTCAAAAAACCGATGCTTCCGCCTTGACGGGCGGCCCCGCAGTGCGTACCATAAAGCACAGGATATAAATGCTACACACCCTCACGGCCCCAGCGGCCGACCATGACCATAGAAAGGGGTCTGAACCACCATGTCCGCCGCATCCACTGCCGCGACCATCGTCCAAATCAAAAAACGGGACGGCCGCCTGGTCCCATTCGACCAATCGAAGATCGCCGACGCCATTCTCAAAGCCTTTCAGGCCACCTATCAGCCCGACAGCGGACCGGTGGCCGCTCAGCTGGCCGAGGAGGTGCGCACCCTTCTGGAGGTGGAGGGCGACCCCGTCCCCGAGGTGGAGCACGTCCAGGACCTGGTGGAGCGTGTGCTGATGGACAGCGGCTACGCGCAGACCGCCAAGGCCTATATCCTCTACCGGGACCAGCGCAGCCGCGCCCGGGAGATGAACACCCGGCTGATGAAACTTTACGAGGACATCGCCTTCTCCCCCGCCAAGGCCTCCGACCTCAAACGGGAGAACGCCAACATCGACGGCGACACCGCCATGGGAGCCATGCTCAAATTCGGCTCCGAGGGCGCCAAGGAATTTTACAACAAATTCGTCCTCAATCCGGAGCACGCCCGTGCCCACCGGGAGGGCGACATCCACATCCACGACCTGGCTTTTCTCACACTGACCACCACCAGCTGCCAGATTGACCTGCTCAAGCTCTTCCGGGGCGGCTTCTCCACCGGCCACGGCGCCCTGCGGGAGCCCAACGACATCGCCTCCTACGCCGCCCTGGCCTGCATCGCCATCCAGTCCAACCAGAACGACCAGCATGGCGGTCAGTCCATCGTCAATTTTGACTACGGTATGGCGCCCGGCGTGCGCAAGACCTTCGTGCGCCTGTACCGGAAGAATCTGGCCAAGGCCCTGACCCTGCTGTCCGGAGTGGAGGAGGCGGAAGCCCTTCTCTCCCCCATCCTGGCCCAGCTGCGTGAACAGGGGCTGGAGCCCACGCTGGAGAACTGGGGCGCGTATCGCCGGGCCGAGGCGGAGGCGCTCGCCGGTCAGATCGCCGCAGACATCCTGGAGCGTGCCCAGACCTTCGCCCACGCCCAGGCGGTTCAAGAGACCGACCGGGCCACCTACCAGGCCATGGAGGCTTTGATTTCCAATCTGAACACCATGCACGCCCGGGCCGGAGCCCAGCCCCCCTTCTCCTCTCTCAACTATGGCATGGACACCACCCCCGAGGGCCGCATGGTGATGAAGAACATCCTGCTGGCTACGGAGGCGGGCTTGGGCAACGGCGAGACGCCCATCTTCCCCATCCAGATCTTTCGCGTGAAGGAGGGCGTCAACTACAACCCCGGCGAGCCCAACTACGATTTGTTCCAGCTGGCCATGCGGTGCTCCGCCAAGCGGCTGTTTCCCAACTTTTCCTTTCTCGACGCCCCCTTCAACCTGCCATACTATAAGCCCGGTCATCCGGAGACCGAGGTCGCCTACATGGGCTGCCGCACCCGGGTCATCGACAACGTGTACGACCCCAGCCGGGAGATTTGTAACGGCCGGGGCAACCTGTCCACCACCACTATCAATCTGCCCCGCCTGGCCATCCAGGCCAAGGGCGACTTGCGCCGCTTTTTCGACGGACTGGACCGGATGCTGGACCTGTGCGTGGAACAGCTGCTGGAGCGTCTGGAGATTCAATCCCGGAAAAGGGTACGCAATTATCCCTTCCTCATGGGCCAGGGCGTGTGGCTGGATGCGGAGCAGCTGGACTGGGACGACGAAGTGCGGGAGGTCCTCAAGCACGGCACCCTCTCCGTGGGCTTTATCGGCCTGGCGGAGACCCTCAAGGCCCTGGTCGGCGTCCACCACGGAGAGAGTGAGCAGGCCCAGGCGCTGGGGCTGGAGATCATCTCCCACATGCGGGCCCGGATGGACGCAGAGAGCTCCAAGCGGGGGCTGAATTTTACCCTGCTGGCCACCCCTGCCGAGGGGCTGACCGGCCGCTTTGTCAAGCTGGACAAGGCCCGCTTCGGCGTGATTCCCGGCGTCACGGACCGGGACTACTATACCAACTCCTTCCACATCCCCGTCTACTTTCCCATCTCTGCCTGCGACAAGCTCCGGTTGGAGGCTCCCTATCACGCCCTGACCAACGCCGGCCACATCAGCTGCATTGAGATGGACGGCGATCCGACCCAGGACCTGGAGGCCTTTGAGCGGGTAATTCGCGCCATGAAAGAGGCCGGGATCGGCTACGGCAGCGTGAACCACCCGGTGGACCGGGACCCGGTGTGCGGCTTCTCCGGCATCATCGGCGACCGCTGCCCCGGCTGCGGCCGCACGGAGGATGGCGTGCCCTTTGAACGCATCCGCCGCATCACCGACTACCTGGCGGATGCCCCGGACCGCTTCAACAACGCCAAGCAGGCCGAGGAGCGGGACCGGGTCAAGCACACGCTCTGACTTCTCCGGCCGGCTGACTTTGCGACGGCGGACCGATCCTCTTCCACCTGACCAAACCGGAATCCGAACCAAAGGAGGCGCCTATGCGTATCATCGACAAGGAGACCTGGCCCCGCAAGGCCCACTACGACTTTTTTGCGCCCATGTCCCACCCCTTTTACAGCCTGACCTTCCCGGTGGATGTGACCGCCCTGCGCGTCCATACCAAAGCGGCCGCCCTGCCCTTCTATCCCGCGCTGGTTTTCCTGG
Source organism: Clostridiales bacterium (assembly GCA_019415645.1). Lineage (GTDB taxonomy): Bacteria > Bacillota > Clostridia > Oscillospirales > Oscillospiraceae > DXYV01. The sequence continues at coordinate 151,582 of DXYV01000002.1, read as the reverse complement.
TCACCAAGGCCATGGAGGACGTGGACGCGTTTCTGTACCGGGACCGGAACGGCGTCATTGTCCGGCACGACCGGCTTGTCCCCAGCTTTACCGACCTGAAGCCGGGCAGTGAGCTCTTCCACATCGTGACCCTGGAGGCAGGAGAGGATCTGACCGACTTCTGCCGCCGGGCAAAGGCCCGGTCCGAGACCCAGACCGAATTCATCACCGCCGGGCCCTGGGACCCGGATCAGGAGATCTACTTTTCCTGTGTGCCCTGGTTCCCCATCACCGCCCTGACCAATGAGCGGGACGTGGACCCCTCTGATTCCATTCCCCGGGTCACCTGGGGCCGCTGGGAGGAGCGGGAGGGCCGGACCTGGCTGAATCTCAGTTTGGAGCTCAACCACCGCCTGCTGGACGGCTATCATGTGGGCCAGTTTTACCAGGCGCTGAACGCCCGCCTTGCCGCCCTGCCGGAGGCCGCCCCATGACCGCCCGGGAGCTGGAGGCCCGCTGGCGGGACCATGTGCCCGGCCTGATGGGCGCGGGGGCCTCCTACGCGGTACTGGTGCCTCTGGTCTGCCAGGAGGGAAAGGAGCCCGCCCTGCTTTTCGAGGTGCGGGCCAGCACTCTGCGCCGCCAGCCCGGGGAGGTCTGCTTCCCCGGCGGAAAAATGGAGCCCGGTGAAACGCCGGTGCAGTGCGCCCTGCGGGAGGCCTGGGAGGAGCTGGGTATCCCGTCCTCTGCGGTGGAGGTAGTGGGTCAGCTGGACTTTCTGTGTCATCAGTCGGGCTTCCTCATGTACCCGGTGCTGGGCCGGGTGGCCGGCCGCGGGCCGGAGGGGGAGCGCCCCAACGCCGCCGAGGTGGCCGAGACCTTTCTGGTCCCCCTATCCTTTTTTGAGACTCACCCGCCCGAGGTGTGGAGCTACCCCCTCAAGCCCGAGCTGCCCGCCGATTTCCCCTATGAGCGGGTGGGCATCCCCCGGGATTATCCCTGGCGGGGCGGACGGGCCGACGTACCCATTTACCTCTACGGGGGCCACACCATCTGGGGGCTGACCGGACGCATCGTGCGCCACCTGTTCGGGCACTGACCGCCGCGCTTTCTGTCTATGTCCAGGCTGCTGAATGACGGCCGGGCTGCAAAAGTATTTGCAGCCCGGCCGTTTTATGATACAATATCCGGGACGGCGCAGGCCGCGCCGCCGCACCTGTTTGTCTGGAGGAACGCCCATGTCTGTGGAATCCCTCGGTCCCTACACCCTCACCCTCACAGAGGACTGCTTCCCGCTGGGGGAGGACAGTCTGGCCCTGGCGTCCTTCGCCACTCTGCGGCCCGGCTGGCCGGTGTGCGATCTGGGCTGCGGCGGCGGGACGCTGCTCCTCCTGCTGGCCCGGCGAGAGCCCTCCCTCTCCCTGACAGGAATCGAGCGGCTGCCTGGCCCGGCGGAGACCGCCCGGCGCAACCTGGCCCAAAACGGCCTGTCCGGCCGCATCGTCACCGGCGACCTGCGGGACCGCTCCCTCCTGCCCAACGAGGGCTTTTCCCTGGCGGTGTCCAATCCGCCCTATTTCCCGGTGGATTCCGGCCGCTCCGCCGGTCCCTGCCGCAGTGAAGAGACCTGCACCCTGGACGAGCTGTGCGCCGCCGCCAACCGCATCCTGCCCACCGGGGGCCGCTTTGCCCTGGTCCACCGCCCGGAGCGGCTGTGCGACCTGCTGTGTGCCCTGCGGGCCCATCGGCTGGAACCCAAACGGCTGCGCTTTACCGCCCACGACGCGGCCGCCTCCCCCTCCGCCGTGCTGGTGGAGGCGGTGAAAAACGGGCGGCCCGGCCTGGAAGTGCTGCCGCCCCTACTGCGCCAGCTCCCGGCCGGTATGCAGCCCTGAACCCCTTCCGCAGAAAGGAGGACCCGCCATGTCCGGCGTCCTGTATCTCGTTCCCACTCCCATCGGCAACCTGGGGGATCTGTCCCAGCGCGTGGCCGAGACCCTGGCCGCGGCGGATTTCATCGCCGCCGAGGACACCCGGGTGACGGTGAAGCTGCTCAACCACCTGGAGCTGAAAAAGCCCATGGTGGCCTACCACCGCCACAACTGCGGGACCAGCGGCCCGGCCATTCTGGACCGCCTCCTGGCCGGCGAATCCTGCGCCCTGGTCACCGATGCGGGCACCCCCGCCATCTCCGACCCCGGCGAGGACCTGGTTGCCCTGTGCGCCGCCTCCGGGGTGGATGTGGTGGCCATTCCCGGCCCCTGCGCCCTGATCACCGCCCTGTCTGTCTCCGGCCTGCCCACCGGGCGCTTCACCTTCGAGGGCTTTCTCCCCATGAACAAGAAAAACCGCCGCGCCCAGCTGGACGGGCTGCGGAGCGAGAGCCGCACCATGCTCTTTTATGAGGCGCCCCACAAGCTGACCGCCACACTGGAGGATCTGGCGGAGGTCTTTGGCCCTGACCGCCGCGTCGCGGTGTGCCGGGAGCTGACCAAGCTCCATGAGGAGGTCCGCCGCACCACCCTGGGAGAGGCTGCGCAGTGGTACGCCGCCAACCCGCCCCGGGGCGAGTTCGTACTGGTGGTGGAGGGCGCCGTGCCCGCGGTCCGGGAAGCGGACCCCGCCGCCGCGCTGGCCCGGGTGGAGGAGCTCCGGGCCCAGGGGCTCCCCCTGAAAGCCGCCGCCCGGCAGGCCGCCGGTGAATTCGGCGTGCCCAAGAACCAGCTCTACGATTTGGCGCTGAGAAACTCCCCCTCTCCCTGACCTTCCTTTTTTCTCCATTTTATTACGTTTTGTAATTATAAATTCAAGTATCACGCAAGGTTCATCTGCGCCGAAAGATGTCGATTTTCGCTGTCAGTGAGTATTTTTCCAGGTATTTCTTTTAAAAAAGAAACGAAAAACGCGCCGCCGGATCAGCCCCGGCGGCGCGTTTTTCCTGTGCATCTGATTACTTTCCCTGAAGTTCCTTGATGCAGTTGGGGCAGACATTCTTGCCCTTAAAATTGATCACGTCTTTGGCGTCATCGCAAAAAATGCAGGCGGGCTGGTACTTTTTCAGTACGATCGAGGCCCCGTCCACATAAATTTCCAGGGAGTCACGCTCCGCAATATCCAAGGTACGACGTAATTCAATCGGGAGAACGATACGGCCCAGCTCATCCACTTTCCGAACAATTCCAGTCGATTTCATCGTGCTGCTCCTTCCATTTTCCAAAAAATACTGTTTTGGCCTATAAACTGACATCATTATAACATACAGTATAGTATTGTCAATCGAAATTTGGAAAATTTAATACTTTGTTCTTGATTTTTGTAAAAGCCGGCCCAGGCATGTTTGACCCCCCTTCCGCGTATAGATAGCCTGTACGAAACGGAGGGATCCGCAATGGCGATGTCGGTGATCTGGACGCTGATGATTGGGGCGTCCATCGTGTGCGGTCTGCTGACCGGGAACGGCGAAGCGGTGGCCTCGGCCGCCCTCAACGGCGCAGCGGCAGGGGTGGAGCTGTGTCTGTCCATGGCGGGGGTACTCTGTCTGTGGATGGGGGTCATGGAGATCATGCGACGGGCCGGGCTGGCGGCGGCCCTGTCCCGCCTGCTCCAGCCGGTACTGCGGCGGCTCTATCCGCAGTTTGCCGGGGACCAGGCCGTGATGGACACCATTGCCGCCAATGTGTCGGCCAATCTGCTGGGGCTGGGCAACGCGGCCACGCCCCTGGGGCTGGAGGCCGCGCGCAGCATGAGCCGCAAGACGCCGGGCGTGGCCTCCGACGCGCTGTGTATGCTGGTGGTGTGCAACACTGCGTCCATCGAGCTGATTCCCACCACGGTGGCCTCCCTGCGGGCGGCGGCGGGGTGCGCCACCCCCTTCGACATCCTGCCGGCGGTGTGGCTGGCCTCCCTGATCTCTGTGTCGGTGGGAATTGGCGCGGCCAAGCTGTGTGCAACATTCTGGAGGGATTGATATGTCGCTGCTGTTTACCATGCTGGTGCCCTTTCTGATGCTGGCGGTGGCGGTGTACGGCCTGTGCCGTAAAGTGGACCTGTGGGGAGCGCTGGTCCAGGGCGCCGGGGACGGCCTGGGAGTGCTGCTGCGCATCGTTCCCGCCCTGATCGGTCTGATGACCGCCGTCTATATGCTGCGGGCCTCCGGTGCGCTGGAGCTGGCCGGTCAGGCGCTGGAGCCCCTGCTCCGGTCGGTGGGTATCCCGTCGGAGGTCATCGGCCTGCTGCTGGTGCGTCCGGTCAGCGGCTCCGCCGCCCTGGGGGTGGGCGCGGAGCTCATCAACACCTTTGGCCCGGATTCTCTGGTGGGGCGGACGGCGGCAGTCATGCTGGGGTCCACGGAGACCACCTTTTACACCATCGCGGTCTATTTCGGCGCGGCGGGCGTGGCCAAGACACGCTACGCAGTGCCTGCGGCGCTGTGCGCCGATGCGGCGGGCTTTTTGGCCGCCGCCTGGGCCGTGCGGCTAATTTTTTATTGAATATCTGCTCACCACCGATCAGCACTAGGCCTTCTGTTTTCTGTTATCATGAGGGAAATTAGGACAGTTTCACCCTAACCGGGGATTTTGTCTGTGCTATTCTTTTGGTATCATCTCAGGAGGTCATAACAAATGAAAGAATATGAGATCGTTCAGGAACCCATCTGCCGCACATGCCAATATTATCATGAACATTATGTACGCATGGGCAACCATTACCACGAATTATTTTACGGCCACTGCTGTTATCCAAGAATCAAGAACCGCTATGACCACCAAACCTGCCGCTATTGGACTCCAAATCCGGAGCCCGTTTCCACCGAGGAAGCTTCTGTTTCGCCACGCTTTGAGGAATATCGGAACAATGAGAAATAGGCACGCCGCCCATCCTGTTGCGCACCCGTAGGGGCCGATGCCCACATCGGCCTTGTTGGGGTGATACCCTCCGTGGGGTGACTTTCTGAATGCCCAGAAAGTCACCAAAGATGCAGTCAGGAGGGGAATTTCGTATTTCCCCTCCTGACAACCTCCCCTCACCGACCAAGCACAAGGGGGGCAGCGGCCCCCCTTATTGGAAGTATCCCCCAGGAGGGAACGAAACTTAGGAGCGTCAGCGCCGGAACGTTCCCCGCAAAAAGAGGCAGCCTGCAAGGCTGCGGAATAGAACCCCCTCGGAGAGCGGAGGGGGCATCCGGGGGGAAGGCGTCCTCGCAAAGTACGCGGAACTCCGTTTCCGCCAAGTATTGCGAAAACTCCGCCCGCTTCCTTGCTCGTCCTTTCCCCAGCGGGCCAACGGCCCGCCGGGGCCCCCGTTTTGCCCGGAAGGCGCGGCTCGGAGCCGCAGGCGACACATGCTCCGCAGAGCATGTCCGCACCTTGGCCCCCCTTATTGGATGTATCCCCCGGGGGAACCGCCCGCAGACGAGCTGAGGCAGGGCCGATGCAGTCATCGGCCCTGCCCTCTTCTACACGATGCATTTCAGAAAACCCGTCATGAAGCATGAAATTGGCGTTTCTTGATACAAGGTCTATTTTTCTTCTGTCTCTTCTTTCACTTTTCTTTTCAATTGCGTGTAGGAGACGAGAAATTGTGTTCCCGTAAGCGCAAGCTCACATATGGCCAAATATATGAGGATCGTGCCTACCAGACCGGAATTGGAAAATGGCTGCGCAAGCCGAACCATTATACCAAGTGCGGCAAACACGCCTGCGGTTCGGATTCCCGAATATACCATTCGTTTCAGGCGGACCAGAATTGCGTCGAACATGGTATTGCATGTCGCGCATACGCTGCACAGCGGCGGGTCGGACGCGGGCCCAATGCGCCGCCCGCAATTTCTGCACCGTGCCATCAGTCTGTATCTGCGGACGCTCGCTCTGCGCGCCTCGCCTGAAGGTCCGCAGCCATATTCGGGTATTTCTTTTCTACGTTCATCGCCAGTGCGCAAACCAGCGTGATCAAGCTCAAAATTAAGGGCAGTCCAATAAAGGCCATGGTAATTGCCGTAATGGCCGTATCCGGCTGGACCGCCAGCTCCGCACTATAACCGCCCCAGGTCAGCATCGCACCAAAGATAAGAGACTGCAACGCTGTCCCGATTTTTTCCAGGCTGAAATTCAGGCTGTATGCTACGCCAACCGTCCGGACGCCAGTCTTATATTCACCATAGTCAATCGCGTCGCCAATAAACGACATAAAGGTAGAATTGATGCCGCCGTTTCCAAAGGAATTGAGTCCAAATCCAATGAAGAATGCGGTGGGATTTGTTCTGAACACCCACATGATCAGCAGACTTACGGTGCAGATGATGCAACCGGTCACCCAGACCGTGCGTTTGCCAAACTTCTTGATAATAAAGGGCGCAATTACCAGCATCAGACACATGGGTCCCATGTTCAGCAGCATCATATAGGCCATAATATCAAGATTATTGACCACATACTGCGCGTAATAGATCATGGAAACATTGATGGTATTCAGGCCTCTGGCAAAGGTCACGGGGAGCATAAGCACCCAGTACTTGTTCTGGAAGAGGTACTTAAGTTCCGTCAAAATTGACATGTTTTTGGGCGGCTTCGGCGGATGCACACGTTCCTTGGTTCCCAGATATCCGAAAATATGCAGGCCCAGCGATACGGCAGCGACTACGACGGCCATCAGCAGCCACCCGCGCTTTCCGCCGCCAAAGGCCGTCACCATGGGCGTTACAATCATACCGGCCACGATCATGATTCCCATCGACAGAATGGTGTAGCAGACTTCCAGTTTACTGCGCTCAAACCGGTCATTGGTGATCATCGGCAGCATGGACTGGGTGGGAATCATATTCATGGTATAACAGACGGCGGTCGAGAGGACAAACGTGATGATCGCCCAGACCAAGGTCGCGTTCGGCGTTGAGAACGGGGCGGAAAACATCATGATAATACCAAGGGAAAACGGAAGAATTCCTCTGCGCAGCCAGGGGCGCGCCTTATCGCCGGACTTGCTCGTCCCTTTATCCACCAGTACGCCCATCAGAAGGTCCGTACAGAAGTCGATCACCTTACAGACCGTCATAAAGGTACCTGTGACCAGGGGATCAATACCCGCAATGTTCGTATAAAAATAAGTTCCGTAGTTGTTATACAAGCATTGGCCCAGGCCGTTGCCTGCTCCTACACAGGAATATGCCGCAATTTCAGTTGCTGTTACCTTGTCCGTGAGTTTCTTTTCTGGCGCTGCCGATCCATGATTTTGTTGACTCATTGCTTCGCTTTCCTCCTTCTTGTTTCAAATCATGCTTGGTTTGGACCATCCAGAACCTTTCCCATGGAATATGGTTGCTTTATATTCTGCTGGCAGCCGCATAGGCCGTTTTTGTGCTGGTAAGTATGCTTCCCGGAGCTTTGGCGTCTCCAATCAGATAGAATTCGTTTGTCCTTCCGTAGAACGCAAGCGCCTCCTCCGTCAACGCCTTGCTTCCGCCGGCTACCACAACGTCGTCAAATTCAAGCGTCTTTTCTTCACCGGCTTTATCCACATAAACAAGGAAACCTTCTGCAATTTTTATGGTGGTCGCCTGTGTTATCCAGCCGAAGTGTTCCGTGTCCCGGCAAACCTTTTTCAGGGTTTCCCCATAGTGGAAAAAGGCCAGGCTCTCCTTTGCCAATACCTCTTGGCGGGAAACTACGATGACCTCATGTCCTGTTTTAGCCAGATAGAGTCCTGTTTCTGTCCCGGTTTCTCCACCGCCGACGACAACAACCCGTTTCCCAAGTTGCTCCGTCTTTCCAAAAACATCAATCGGCACCCATACATCCTTACGTTCCGCCCCCGGAATTGCGGGTCTTTGAGGAACCGCTCCCAATGCTGCGACAACAACATCGAACTCTTCTTCCCGGATCTGTTCAGGCCGTATATCTGCATTGAGCCGAATTTCTATTCCGCCCTTAGATACCTGCCGGATCAGGTAATCCTTGAATTCTCTGATCGGCCACTTGAACTCCGCATAGTCCGCATGCTTCAGCTGGCCGCCCAGCGAATCGGTCTTTTCAAAAATCGTCACCTTGTGTCCGCGTTCCCGCAGATTGATCGCGGCCTGCATTCCCGCCGGCCCGCCGCCTATGACCGCAACCCGCTTAACCTTTTCCGGCGCCTTGATCATTACGGCTCTTCGCGCCGCCGGAATTCCCATTTTCGGATTGACGGAGCAGAGATTGATTTTTGTATGCGGCAGCGAATCCCCGGTGCATTTCAGGCATCGTATGCATGGGATCACGTCTTCGCCGCGGCCCTCCTGCAAACACTTGTAGTAGTTGTCCCAGTTGCTGAAGAAGGTGCGGGCCATGGCAACAAGATCAATCTTGCCGGACTCCAACGCTGCCTCAATAATATCAGGGTCCTGGAAGCCGCCAACTGCGGCTACCAGCATGTGAACTCCCTGCGCCTTTACCTCAGCCGCCATGTCAAGCGTTACAGGGTGCTCTTTCGTGGAATTGAAGCCCGTTGGATGTGCCGATATGTTGTCTCCCATCCGAATCTGGAGAATATCAATCAATCCTTCCGCCATCTTTGCAAAGCGGATGACATCGTGGAGTTTATAGCCGTTTTCCTCTGGCTCCTCCCCGCTGATATGTACAATGATAATGAAATCCGGTCCACACGCATCCCGTATGGCCTGCAGCATTTCCATTGCCATTCGGAAACGATTTTCAAAGGAGCCGCCATACTCGTCTTTCCGGGTGTTGATCACAGGGGACATGGCCAGAGAAGTAATAAATCCACAGTAGGACATATGAAGCTCACAACAATCAAAGCCGAGCTCCTTATAAATCTGTGCCTGCTCTGCTACTCCGGATATAATTTCCTTAATTTCTTCTCTCGTTACCACTTTGTCGCCTTTCAGTGCGGAGGAATACTCACCCAGCTGTTCCAGCACCTCCGGCGTGACCTCTCCGATCAGCAGTTCCATCGGAATGGCCAGTTCCAAGCTGATTGATGCGAGCGAATCGTGAAAGTGAATTGCATCTGCCATTTGTGAAAAATAGTTCTGTACCGCCTGGTCGTAGATGTCATAATCGGAATGGCCGCGGGCCGGCAGATATGCGCGCTCCATGCGGGGGATTCGATTGCGCATTCCGCCACAGCGGCAGGTGACGATCCCGGCTCCATTGGCCGCGATTCCGGCGTAATATTGAATCACATTTTCCGTCGGGTAAGGTTCCGGCCCCTGAATCAGGAACGGCTGAATGTCAGTGCTCATAATGCGCGTTTTCATAAGCTTTTTCTTGATTTTCAGAGGCCTGAGAATCTGGTCGTATTTTGGCATGCCACTCACTCCTTACTAAAAAATTTACACTTTGAGCATAACAGTTTGTGCATTTTTTGTAAAACGGAAAAAAAGCACAGTGCTCTGCGCAAAACGCAGAGCACTGTGTTTCTCTTCGTTCTTCAATCTAAAATACGCAGGAATAAGGAAACTGCCGGATTCGAGGGATTCTTTTTCCAAATGAGGACCACATCAAAGGATGTATCAAGATCTGTGATCTCGGCATGGGACGGCTGCGCGGCGGAGGGATTTAATACATTCAGAACCTCGCCTATCCTTGCCAGTGTATGGGGGATAAAGGAGACCCCAAAGCCCGCTGATGCAAGAAGAATTGGATTGTCGTTCGGCATCTCTGCGAGCGAAACTGTATTTCCTTCCTTTTCTCCCGCTGTCTTATAGACCGCACTACAAAAATCCTCTCCCATAAAGCTCGCAACCAGAATTTTGGTATCCCGCAGCTCTCCAATCGCCAGCTTGGGAACCCCGTACATGGGGTGTGTCTGCGGGATCAGTAAATCCAACCGCTCATCAGCTAGTTTCTTTACCATGAGTTCTGGCTCACCTTTTGAAATATAGGTGGAGTATGTGATACCAAAGTCAGCTTTACCCGTCTTAACGGAAAAATAGGGCGCATCAAACGCACCTGAGTCACAATCCCGGATACTATACGAGATATTCGGGTATTGCTCTTTCAGGCAGCGATAGGGTTCGTCCAGTAATCCTGTATAGGCGCTTGGCCCGATGATTCTTAGGTGCCCTTCGGTTTCCTTCGCCTCATGCTCTATGCGCTCCATAACTTCGCCGTAATGCTGCATGAGTAAGGAGCCTTCTGATTTTAGCGTTTCTCCCAGCTTTGTTAAGGTCAGACCATTTTTCCCGCGCAGGAACAACGGTGCCCCCAACTCTTTTTCCAGGTTGGATATTCCACGGCATATCGTCGTGTTGTGAATGTATAAATTTTCTGCGGCTCTGGAAAAGTTAAGTGTTTTGGTCGCCTCTAAAAAGTACGTCAGTTGCTCAATTGTCACGTCACCACATCCATTTTCCGAGAAGTGAAGCGCTTTGACCCTATTGGTCATTCTGAAATCGTCCACGCGCTCATTCCAGCAGCCACGGACACTAACGGCCGCCATTTCCCCACCTGAATTACTGCAATAGCATCGTTATTCCCATGCAGAAACCTCTTATTCGAAAATATCGATGGAGTAAGATTATAGACAAATCAAGAAAAATCGGAGCTAACCTGCTTAGGATTCAGGGCACGCCTGTTTTTTTTATAGTAACACAGACGCTCAAACTCTTGCAAGTTGTAATTTCTTACTTTAATGCGTACTGAACAAAGCCGTTTTGATAAGATTGCGCGGCAGCTGCCGCGCGAATAAACCGTAACGCGGTTTATTCAGCGGACATTACTTTAGACATACTGGACCACGAAATTTTAGATCGAATTGGTCCCATTCTTTTTCTTCCGTTTCCTCTCTATAAATAAAACCATTTTCATTCAATGAAAAATCATCTTCCTGCCCTCTGTTCCAGACCGCACAAGAAAAGCCCGGCCGGTGCGTCTGCACCGGCCGGGCCTTTTTCCTTTCTTTATACCTGCTCCAGCACCACCTGGCCCACATAGTGGTCCTGATCGGTGGTGGCGGTGAGCGCCACAGTCCGATAGCCGGGCAGCTCAATGGTGATGTCATAGGTCGCGTTCTTCTTCAGGTCCTCGAACTCCCAGTCGCCGAAGTAGTTGGTCTCCATGGTCTGCACCCGGCCGCAGTCCCGGCAGGTCAGGGTGACCTTGGCGCCGATGGCTACCTCGTCTCCGGGCAGATACACGGTACCGGCCAGGAACACGGTTGGGATATTCAGATGGACCACATTGGTCTCCTGCCCCTCCAGGGGCTCCGGCTGGGTGACCTTATTGGCGGCGATGTACTTGGAGATGTCGCTCTCCGGGTCGTCCAGGTCGCCGAAGATCAGGGCGTTGTTGGGGCACGCCTCCACGCAGCGGGGCTTCTTCAGCTTTGGGTCGCCCAGATAGGCCAGGTATTCCGGGTCGTCCAGCAGCTCGGCGCACATGGTGCACTTCTGGGGCAGCTGAAGCTCCTCGTTCCAGTAGATAGCGCCGATGGGACAGGCGTCCACGATCTGCTTCTGTCCCTTGGCCTTCTCCGGGTCGATGATAACGATTCCGTCGGGACGCTTATAGACCGCGCCCTCTACCGTGGCCGCTTTCATGCAGGCCGGGTCCTGACAGTGGGAACAGGGGGTGGGCACCGTGGCCACCTTGATGCGGCGGCTGTTGTCGCCCCGCTCCCACTCCCGAATGTCCATCCACGCCTGGCCCATCATGGGCTGGGCGGCGGACAGCGCGCTGGCAAATCCGCAGTGTTCGTCCTTACAGGCCATAAAGCAGCAGTAGCAGGACATGCACATGCGGGAATCGATGGCAATTCCGTATCTCATTTCTGAGCCGCCTCCTTTGCGTACTGGGCCTTGATCTTGGCCTGAATTTTCTCAAAGCCGTGCCCCTCGATGATCTCCTTGCAGGTCTCGGCGTCGTCCTCGGCGGCAAAGGCCACCGCGTCCAGCTTGTACTCGAAGCACTGGCTGTCGGGAATGGGACCCTCGTACTTGCGTACATCCAGCAGGGTGGAGTTTGGGGCCATGCCGGGCACATAGGAGCCGATGAGCTTGCCGGGGGTCAGGATGTTGACGCAGCCGCCGATGTCCATGGAGGTCTCGCCGGGCTTGACCGGGTTGTAGATGCCGGAGGAGCCGTAGGCGTGGATGGTGTTTTTCTCCACGCGGTAGGTCACCCGGGCCACGCAGAGCACGCTGCCCCGCTCGTTGAACAGCTCGATCAGGTCGCCTTCCCGGATTCCTTTCTCGGCCGCCTTCTCCGGATGGATGCGGGCGATGAGGTAGGGGTTGCCGTTGATGTACCTGCGGTTCTCGGGAATCTCCCAGAACCAGGGGGTGGAGGAGTTGTGCTGGGTGTGGTAGTCGAACCGTGGATGGGGGCTGATGAGGTGGAAGGGATATTTGTCCGCCTTGATGGAGTGGTGCCCCTCCCAGGAGGGCTTATAGCTGGGGATGGGGGTGCGGGCCTCGTCATCGGGCGCCCAGTGGAGCATGGATTCGGAGACAAACTCGAACTTGCCGGTGAAGGTGCCCAGTTTGCCCTCCTCCTGGAAGGGCTTGTGGTTGGGCGTGTCGCAGGGACGGCCCTCGGCAAACCAGCGGAACCCGTAGTGGCGCTCCCAGTTTTCGGGCACGCCGGCCACATAGTAGCCCTTCTTGGTGAAGTCCTCCCAGGAAATTTTCTCGCACAGGTCGGACTTCTCCCAGAAGCGCTTGCACCAGGCCAGCTCGTCGCGGCCCTCGTTGAAGGCGTCGCCGAAGCCCAGCCGTTTGGCCAGCTCGTTGAAGATCCAGTAGTCGGAGCGGGACTCCCACAGCGGCTCGATGGCCTTGTCCTGGAACACCACCACCTGCCAGGAGCAGCCGGTCTGGGAGTGGGACTGATAGCCGCCGTTGCCCGAATTGCAGTACTCGCCGATGTCGTACCGCTCCAGGTTGGTGCAGGCGGGGAGGATCACGTCGGCGAAGCGGGCCTCGCCGTGGAAGTGGATGTCCTGGTTGACCACGAACTCCAGCTCCGGAGAGCGGTACATGCGCACCCATTTGTTGGTGTCCAGCATGGAGCCCATGAAGGTACCGCCGTAGCGGTAGAACATATGGACCTTGGAGCAGCCGGGCTCAGGGTAGATGTGGCGGGTGAACTCCAGGTCGATTCCGCCGCCGCAGAAGCCCTCGCCGTACCACTCGTAATGGCCGTCCAGGATGGCGTCGGGCAGGTTGGGCCGGTAGAGCTTCTGGGTGACGCAGTTGACCGCCGTATGGTCGGCGATGGGCTCGTTGGCGATCTGGCTCAGAGGGTCGGAGTAGCCGCCGAACCAGAAGTTGTAGTCCATGGGTGCGCCGGTGGTGCCCGACCAGATGTTCTGGCCCGGCTTGCCCATGCCCTGCATGGCGAACAGCTGGATCATCTCACGGGCGAACTCCGTGCCGTTGGCCGTGCGGCACACACCGCCGAAGCCGCCGCGCATGCCCGAGCCGCCCATGGTCTTGGTGGAGGCCCAGCGGCGGGCCAGCGCCTTGATGTCGGCGGCGGGGATTCCCGTCTCCCGCTCGGCCCACTTGGGGGTCTTGGGCAGGCGGTCGGTGCCCTTGCCCAGGATATAGTCCGCCCATTCGTCAAAGCGGTGGGCGTGCTGGGCGATGTACTCCTTGTCATAGGTGCCCTCGGTGAGCCACACATAGGCGATGGCCTCGCACAGGCAGGTGTCGGTGCCCGGCCGGGGCGCCAGCCACTTGTCCGCCTGCTTGACCGCGGAGAAATTGTTGAAGGGGTCGATGTAGATGAACTGCACCCCCATGTCGTCCAGCCAGTGGCGCCACATGGTGGATTCGTTGCCGGCGTAGCCGCCGCGGGTGGTGTCCGGGTCATGGGACCACATGATCATAGTCTCCACGTTCTGCATGGCGTCCTCCAGCAGGTCGAAGGCCTCGGTGCCGCCCAGCCGCCAGTAGTAGCCGTAGGTGTGGGGCGCACCCCAGGTAAAGCCCTCCCAGGAGTCCGGATTGTCCAGAATCTGGGTGTAGCCCAGCAGGCGGAAGAAACGGGCGAAGCAGGAGAGCTTATAGCCCAGCAGGCCCCAGGAGTGGTGGGAGGAAGTGATGGCGGTCACCGACTCCTTGCCGTAGGTGGACTGGATGCGCTTGGTCTCCCGGGCCACCAGGTCCAGGGCCTCGTCCCAGGTGGCGCGGCGGTAGCCGGACTTGCCCCGGTTTTCCGTGTTGCGGTTCTGGCCGTCGGGCGTCTCCACAAAGTCCTCGCGAATCATGGGGTAGCGGATTCGGTCATAGGAGTAGCAGCGGTTTTTCTCCGTCAGGGCGATGAAGCCGGGGGAGGTCTTGCGGTTGGGGGTATATTCCCCGCCCCGTGCCTGGATGACCCAGCCCTTGGGGTCGTTCTGGTCGAATACGATGGGACGGATGCGGCGAATCACGCCGTCCTGCGTGTGGATGGCAATGGGACCGCCCACACAGATGCTGTGGGTCACGCGCTCTGCCATGTCAGCCCACCTCCTTCAGCGATTTGGCCAGGTCGGACAGGGGATGAATCTTCACCATGGGGCCCGTCATATGTCCGTCCTTGATTTCAAAGCAGCGCAGGTTGTAGACCTCCGCCAGGGCGATCTTGTAGACCTTGCCGTCGGGCGCCTGATACAGGCCGCCCACCTTGAACAGGTGCTGCACCATCAGGGGCTCCTCGGCGGCCTTGCGCCGTGCCGCCGACTGGGGCCGCTTAAAGCTGTACTGTATGCCGTACTTCTCATACCGCACGTCGCCCACCCGCTCCCAGTCGGGCAGAGCGGCCACCGCGTCCTCGATGGCGACGATCTGTTCCGGGGTGGGCACGCCCTCGCCGCCCAGGCCCTCGTACCAGATCTGACGGGCGCAGATCAGGTCGCCGGGGAATTCCTCCAGCCAGACCTCCACCGCTTCCGCCATGGCCTTGGGGTCGCTCGCCTTAAGTTTCGCCATGTGCTTCCTCTCCTTCCAGTTCGTTCTCGTTTTCTCCGGGAATTGTGAATGTGATGGTCCCGTTCTCCCCCTCCTCGCCGGGGAAGAGGGACAGGATTCCGTGCTCTGCGCTGGCCAGCACGCCGAAGAGATTCATCTTCTCGTCAAAGGTCGCGGCGAATACCGCGTCGGCTACCGTGGCCAGGCTCTTTACCATGGCCGTGTACTTCTCGTCCTTGGGAAATCGCTTGTTCCCCCCCTCGGGCGAGCCCACAGCATGGGTGAACATGTGGTAGGTCCCGCCGCGTTCCAGAATATAGAGGAAATCGTCCTTGGAGCGGGCGGCAATGAGCTTGCCCCGCTCCAGCTCCTCCAGCACCCGGTCGCCGTTTTTGCCGAGGACCTCCAGGTCGATGATGTCGTCCATGGCGCGCTCCTTTCCGCCGGTGCGCAATCATAACTCCGGCCGTCAGTGTCATTCTATACCTTGGAACCATTCCAAGGTCAATCCCCAATTTTGAAAAAATAATATTATTACGTGATAATACAAAAGAGTTATTGCTTTTTCCGGATTTTCTGTTAAGATGAAAGCAGATACCACAACAAGGGAGTGATCCTATGGGTTCCAAGTTCCTGCCGGAGGAGCAAAACCTGGTCAGTTACAGCCTGATGGGCCCGGAGAGCGGCGGTCCCTGTCTGGTGGACAGCAACCAGAACCGCATCACCCGCATCCGCCCCTACGCCTATGACAAGGAATATACCGATGCCCACTGCAACCCCTGGAAGATCGAGGCCCGGGGGCAGACCTTCACGCCCCCCGACCGGGTGACCATCACCCCCCTGGGGCTGGGCTACAAGAGCCGGGTCTACTCCCCCAACCGGGTCAAGTACCCCCTCAAGCGGGTGGACTGGGACCCCAAGGGCGAGCGCAACCCCCAAAACCGGGGCAAGAGCAAGTATGTGCGCATCTCCTGGGATGAGGCCGCCCAGATCTGCGCCGACGAGCTCAGGCGGATGAAGGAGACCTACGGCCCGGAGGCGGTGCTGTGCGAAAGCGACATGCACGGCGAGGGCAAGCGGGTGGCCCCCAGCCACGGCTGCCCCAACCGGCTGCTGGCTCTCATGGGCGGCTACACCCTCCAGATGCGCAACATGGACTCCTGGGAGGGCTGGTACTGGGGGGCCAAGCACGTCTGGGGCTGCGAACCCGTGGGTGAGATGGCCCCCACCGCCAATCTCTACCCCGACATCGCCCAGCACAGCGACATGCTCCTGTTCTGGGGGTGTGACGCGGAGACCACCCCCCTGGGCGTGGTGTCCCATATGCCCTCCCGGCTGTGCTACTGGTTCACCGACCTGGGCATTGAGTGCGTCTACATCTGCCCGGACCTGAACTACGCCGCCGCCGTCCACGCGGACAAGTGGATCCCCATCCTGCCCAACACCGACGCGGCCCTCCAGCTGGCCATCGCCTACATCTGGCTGACCGAGGGCACCTATGACAAGGACTACATCGCCACCCATGCTTACGGCTTTGACAAGTTCGCGGCCTATGTCCTGGGCGAGGAGGACGGCGTGCCCAAGACCCCCAAATGGGCCAGTGAGAAATGCGGCGTCAAGCCCTGGACCATCAAGGCCCTGGCCCGGCACTGGGCCAAAAAGACCACCTCCATTCTCCACGGCAACGGCGGCTGCTACATCCGGGGCCCCTACGCCACCGAGCCCGCCCGGCTGGAGGTCATGCTGCTGGGGATGCAGGGACTGGGTCGGCCCGGCGTCCACCAGGCCAAGATGATCGAGTGGAACATGTGGGCCCGGGATTTCCCGGTGCCCTATCAGGGGGACTTCGCCCCCAAGGTGCCCCAGATCTGCGACTGCCTGCGGGCGGTGGACGGCGACCTGCCCGACGACATCGACATGCGCCGCTACGACCTGAACGACTACCAGAAGGAGAAGGCGCCCGAGCTGGTGGAGCTCTTCCGCAAGCTGCCCGCCCCCAAGCAGTTTATTCCCCGCTGCCTGGTCCACAAGGCCATCGTGGACGGCCATGCGGAGTGGTACGGCCTGCACTGCTTCTCCTCCAGCCAGCAGCCGGACAAGAACAATTACCGCAAACCCACCAACAAATATCAATTTGACAAGATCGTCTATCCACGGCCCGGGTGCAGCCAGGTCCACATGATCTGGACCGACTCCCCCTGCAACGTCACCTGCTGGAACAACGGCAACCTGTTTACCGAGGCCTACCGGGACCCATCCATTGAGACGGTCATCGCCCAGCACCCCTGGCTGGAGAACGACTGCTACTTCGCCGACCTCATTCTGCCTGTATCCACCAAGCACGAGATGAGCGACCTGTGCAACGACCTCTCCTCCGGGGTGTACCAGTCGGTGTATATCACCGACCCCTGCTGTCCCCCCATCGGGGAGTCCCTTACCGACTTCGACGTGTGCGTCAAGGTGGCGGAGAAGCTGGGGCCGGAGTATGTCCGGGCCTACACGGGCAACGGCCTGACGGAAGCCGACCGGGTACGGTTCTTCTATGCCGCCTCCGGCTGCGAGGACTATATGAGCTGGGAGGAGTTCCGGCAGCGGAAAATTTTTGTGGTCCCCTGCAAGCCCGACGCCCAAGAGATTCCCGCCGGCATGTACGGCTTCTACTCCGACCCCCAGCACAACCCCCTGTCCACCCCCACCGGGCTGCTGGAATACTCCTCCACCGACATCGAGAAGCATATGCCCGACGATCCGGAGCGTCCCCCGGTCCCCCACTGGATCGAAAAGTCGGAGAGCCACGACGAGCGGCTGAGCTCCGAGCGGGCCAAGCAGTATCCCCTGCTGTGTATGTCCAACCACGGCCGCTGGCGGATGCACGCCCAATGCGACGACATCATCTGGAACCGGGAAGTGGAGACCATGAAGATCCGCGCCTGGGACGGCTATCAGTACGAGCCCATGTGGATTCACCCGGACACGGCGGCAGAGCGGGGCATCCAGCACCACGACATCGTCAAGATCTTCAACGAGCGGGGCATCGTGCTCTGCGCGGCCTATGTGACCCAGCGCCTGATCCCCGGGGTGGTCTATGTGGACCACGGCGCCCGTTTAGACCCCATCATCCCCGGCTGGCTGGACCGAGGCGGCTGCATCAACTGCATCACCCCCACCTCCATGACCAGCAAGAACTCCACCGGCATGGCGGTGTCCGGCTTCCTGGTGGAGTGCCAGAAGGTCACCGACGAGGAGTACCAGGCGTGGTCAACCCAGTACGCCGAAGCGTGGAACCGGCCCCTCCACCCGGACGCCGGCGTCTGCCTGGCCGGATGGCTGGTGGACCCGGAGCAGGATGAGGACCCCACCGACGGCGTGCGCTGTCTCAAGGACAAGCGGGACGTGCCGCTGGGCAGCGTGGAGCCCCATGTGGTCCATCCCTTTACCCCCTGCCCGCCCATGCAGTTTGAGCGCCACCCCTGGCCCGAGCTGGCCTAGTCCCCCCTGATTTCCCAACCTTACTCCACTTTCGATGGGAGGCAGTTCCATGTCCAAGGTTTTTGTCATTGACGTCGCCAAGTGCTCCGGCTGCCACAACTGCCAGCTGGCCTGTAAGGATGAGCACTGCGAAAACGACTGGCGGCCCTACGCCGCCCCCCAGCCCCCTACGGGGCAGTTCTGGTGCAAAGTAACCGAGCACCCCAGAGGGACCATCCCCAAAGTAAAAATTCACTATATTCCTACTATTTGTAATCATTGCAGGACCGCTCCCTGCCTGTCTGCCGCTCAAAACGGCGCGGTCTACCGCCGGGACGACGGGCTGGTAGTTATCGATCCGGACAAGGCGGCGGGTCAGAGGCAGATCGTGGACGCCTGCCCCTACGGGGCCATCTTCTGGAACGAGGAGCTGTCCCTGCCCCAGAAGTGCACCGGCTGCGCCCACCTGCTGGACCACGGCAGCGACAAGCCCCGCTGTGTGGAGGCATGCCCCACGGACGCCCTCCAGTTCGGCGAGGAGAAGGACCTAGCGGATCTTCTGAAGGGCGCGGTGGTCCTCCACCCGGAGTACGGCGCCGCCCCCCGGGTGTACTACCGCAACATCCCCGGCTGCTTTGTGGGCGGTCTGGTCTATGACCCCCAGGAGGAGGAGGTTCTCATCGGCGCCCGCGTCACCCTAATCCTGGCTGACGGCTCTATGCAGGAGACCGTCACCGACGACTTCGGCGACTTCTGGTTCAAGGAACTGCCTGAGACCACCGCCTCGGTCACCATCCAGGCGGAGGGCTATGCGCCCAGGACCTTCGACCATCTGGACACCGCCGCCTGCCCCAACCTGGGCGACGTTCCTCTGCATCGCATCTAAACCAACCGTTCTCCTCAAATCAAACAGAGGGGGCGACAACTGACAAAGCTGTCGCCCCCTCTGTTTGATTCTTGTCCGGACTCTAATTCTGTTTGTTCCATACATGGGCCAGAATATCTTTCAGCACCAGCATCGCATCCAGATCATTATAGCGGTACTGGCTCTTCAGGCTGTCCAGCAGCTTTCTGATTTTGCCTGCATAATCCTCTACCGATACTGTTTCCTGATACGTAATCAAAACTGGGTACTTTTTCCCCCATATGCGGGTCCAGTCCATTTTCTGTTGCTTTTCCTCACTTATAAACGCAATACAGCGCTCGATCTCCTTCTGTTCCGGGTCGAACTCAATCAGTTCGTCCAGAGTCACATGATAGAGCACAGCCAGGTGTTTGGACTGCCAAATATCCGGGACGGTCTCATCGGTTTCCCATTTCGAGATAGTCTGTCGGCTCACCCCCAGCTTTTCGGCTACTTCCTCCTGAGATAATCCATGTTTCCTACGTGCGGCAGAAAGACTGCTTCCTAAACTCACCTTCGCCAACCTCCTATGCTTTCTTAGATAGAGGATACACGATTTGCAGAGGAAAGTCTATCAACAGCAGTTTCCTTTTACGCCCGTTTTCTTAACACAGCTCGCGGCAACACCTTACGCCCCGGAACATTCTTAGACTTTGCCTTTCGGTTTGATGAACTTGGAAGCGGTAAAGATGATCAGTCCCACCCAGATGAAGGCGAAGCACACCAGCTTGGCGGCGGAGACCTCCTCCCGGAAGACGAAGATGCTCATGAGCAGGGAGGTGGTGGGCCAGATGTATTGCAGGATGCCCACCAGGGTCAGGGGCAGGTCGGTGATGCCCTTGCCATACAGCCACAGGGGGAAGGAGGAGGCCAGGCCGGTCCCCACCAGAAGCACCAGCTCCCACCACTCCAGACCCGCCAGATGTCCGGTGGGGCCAAAGCTGGTGACCGCCAGGTAGATCACCGAGATGGGCAGCAGCAGCGTCATTTCCACGGTCAGCGACACGGCGGAGTCCAGACCCGCCATTTTTTTCAGAACACCATACAGGGCAAAGGTCACAGCCAGCAGCACCGCCACCCAGGGGAACCCGCCGGTGGATACCGAGGAGAGGATGATGCCCACCGCGGCAAAACAGACCGCCACGATCTCCCATTTGGTACACCTCTCCCGGAACACCAGCACGCCGAACAGGAACACGATGAGCGGGCTCATGTAATAGGCCAGGGAAGTCTCTGCCACCATGCCCGCGTTGATGGCCCAGGTATAGAGATACCAGTTGCCCACGATGACCAGGCCGGACAGGAGGGAGAAACCCAAAGCCCGCTTGTTGTGGAAGGCTGCCTTTAAGAGGGGCAGCTTTTTGTCGATGGCGGCAAACAGGACCGTGAACAGGATGGACCACAGCATCCGGTGGCCCAGGATGTACATGTTGGATACGCCGCCCAGCAGTTTCCAATAGACCGGGATGACGCCAAAGAGCAGATTCGCAATGACTGCGATGGTAACCGAACGTTTCATGCTTTTCCTTCTTCCTTTTCTTGCTGAGATTGGCCGGCGCCGGATGCCTTTGTCCGCGGCATGTCCGCAATGGGGACCCACACCTCAAAATAGCCGGACAGTCCGCCCTCCTCCGCCACGCTGCACAGCAGATTGCCCCGGGCGCTGCCGCAGATGGTCAGGCCGCTGTGCGCCGCATAGTCCACCAAGTATTGCAGGTGACTGGGGGAAAAGGCGTCCTTTCCCGTGCTCTTGAACACGGAGTGCAGGCAGCGGCGGGAGGGCAGATGCTCCACCGGCGGGTCCAGGGCTGCACCCAGCTCCCGGGCGTAGCTCATCTCCAGCGCCATGCCCCAGGAAAAATTCCCCGCTCCGTCCCCGCCGGGCAGATCGCTCTGCTTGATTTCAAAGCAGCGGTGGATAAAGGGCATATAGTCCAGCCATTGCCGGCTCAGCCGGGCCAGGGCCGGACTGTCGTCGTAGATAAAGTTGTGCCGGTTGAGGTAGCGCACCATCTCCGGGCTGTCCGTCACGTCGCACTGGCCCAGAAAGGCCATTCCCCGCTCCAGCTCCTGCTTATGCTCCCGCAGCCGGCGCAGGCGCAGCTCCTGGCGGTGCAGCTCCCGCTCCAGCTGGTCCTCCTTCCGCCCCAGGGATGCGTACAGGTCGTCGTAGCTGCTGTCCGTCACCATGTGGGAGATCTCCTCGATCCCGAACCCAAAATTCTTGAACCACAGGCAGTCCAGCAAAAAGTTGATGTCCCAGGGCTCATAGTAGCGGTAATCGTTCCGGGCATCCTTCACCGGCCGCACCACGCCCTTTTTCTCATAGTAGCGCAGCAGGTCGGTGGAGATTCCCAAAATCCGCGCCACGTCGCCAATTTTATACCGCATGGTTTCTCCCATTTCCATTTGATAAAGATTGTGACTCACGTTATTCTTAAATATTATAGTATTCTTTTTGCCGTCTGTCCAGAGGGAATCCCATTCCCGCCGGGAAATCGTCGGAATCCCCCGGTTCGGCCCTTCCCACTGTCACAAATTTGTGCTATACTGGCCTCAGGTTCAAACTAGGAGGCGGTCTTTTTGACGCAATCCCAGATTCAATATTTCCTGGCCGTGGCTCAGGCCATGAGCTTCTCCAAGGCGGCGGAGGCCCTGTACGTCTCCCAGCCCGCCGTCAGCCGGCAGGTCCTTCTTCTGGAGCAGGAGATTGGCGTGCCCCTGTTCGACCGCACCAATCAGGGCATCACCATCACCGACGCGGGCCGGGAATTTGAGCGCTTCTTCCGCGACACCCAGCGGCAGTTTCAGGAACTGCTGGACCGCACCCGCAACGGCAGCGAATCCATCTGCGGCACCGTGAATATCGGCTGCGCCGAGGCGTGGGACCTGTCCGAGTTCTATCCCGCCCTGTCCGGTTTTATCGCTGAGAAGTACCCCAACCTGACCCTCAATCTGACCGGGCTGAACCACGACCGGCTCTTCCCTGCGCTGCACCATGGCGAGGTGGACGTGGTCATCACCATGGAGAGCCTGCTGCGGGGACACAAGGAGATCTCCTCCGCCCTGCTCACCCAGCGCAGCGGCCTGCTGCTCTTCTCTGCCCACCATCCTCTGGCCAAAAAGGAGGGGCTGGCCCTGGCCGACTTCAAGGACGACCCCTTCTATGTCACCGCTCCGCCCTCCATGCGGGAGGCCACCATCGACATTCTCTCCCTGTGTGCCGACGCGGATTTTCTCCCCACCATCGAATACGTCCCCACGCTGTCCGCCGCCTATCTGAAACTTCAGAGCGGAAAGGGCGTGCTCTTCTCCAACGACTGGATCATGGCGAAAAACAATCCCATCTTCGCCTGCCTCCCTCTCCAGCTCAAGCGCAACATCAGCCTGGCCTGGCTGGCGGACAACAAATCACCGGCCACCCATCTGTTCATCAATGAGGTGCTCTTCTACTTCCAGCATACCAAAACCTGACCCGTGCGCGCTGCGCCCCGGGGCCTGAACAGGGCTCCGGGGCGCAGTTTTGATTCGCTCATCTTTTCGCCATAACATTTTTGTTATGGCGAAAATAAAGGAAGCTGTATTGGCGTTCCGCGCGCCATTGTTTTATAGTGGAAGCAGAAATCAAGCGCCCTGCGGCGTGAAAAGGAGTCGAAACATCATGGCAAAGAATTTTTGCGACCTGACCGGCAAGAAGGCCGTTGTGGTCGGCGGAGCCGGCGGAATCGGCCAGGCCATTGCCCAGGGGCTGGCGGAGGCCGGCGCTCAGGTAATGATCTCCTCCCGGAAACAGGAGGCCCTGGACCGGGCGGTGCAGGAGGTCCGGGCGGCCTGCGGCGAGGTGATGCTCACCTGCGCGGGCGACGCCTCCAAAGAGGCCGATGTGGAGCACCTGCTGGAGACGGCGGTCCGTGAAATGGGCACTGTGGACATTCTGGTCAATTCCCAGGGCTTTAACAAGAAGTTCCCGGGCACCGAGTTCCCGGTGGACATGTGGGACGCCATGTTTGAGGCCAACGTCAAATCGGTGATGCTCACCTGCAAGCACTTCGGCAAGTACATGAAGGAGCATGACATCCACGGCAAGATCATCAACCTGTCCTCCGTGCGCGGCATCCGCGCCGTGGGCAACGGCGGCAACGGCAACGTGGGCTACTGCGCCACCAAGGGCGCCGTGGAGATGCTCACCAAGGCCTTCGCCTCCGACCTGCGCCCCAACATCCAGGTCAACGCCATCGGCCCCACCATTACCTACACGCCCATGATGGTAGGTATCCTGCCCGCCGACCCCGCCGAGCGCAACGCCAAGGCCGCCGCCATGCCGGCCATGCGCATCGGGATGCCCGAGGACTGTGCCGGCCCCGCCGTGTTCCTGGCCTCCTCCGCCTCGGACTTTATCACCGGCTCCACGCTATATCCCGACGGCGGCCTCACCGCCATCGGTTAAAGGAGAATGGAAGATGAAAGATGTCGTAGTCATTGACGCCTGCCGTACCGCGGTGGGCAGCATGGGCGGCTCCCTCAAGCCGCTGTCGGCCTATGATATGGCCGTGGCCGTGCTCAAGGGCACTCTGGAGCGCTCCGGCGTTCAGCCTGAAACCATTGACGAGGTGATCCTCGGCCAGTGCCGCCAGACCTCCGACGAGCCCAACATCGCCCGGATGGCGGCCCTGAAGGCGGGCATTCCCGACTCCACCCCTGCCTACACCGTCATGCGCCAGTGCGCCTCCGCCATGACCGCCGTGCAGAATGGCGTCATGTCCATCCAGTGCGGCCAGAACGACACGGTCATTGCCGGCGGCACGGAATCCATGTCCAACGCAGTCTTTTACCTCCGCAACGCCCGCTGGGGCCTGGGCACCGGCAACACCGAGCTGGTGGATGCCCTGACCGAGGGCCAGTTCCGCTCCCAGCCCCAGGAGACCTATGGCCGCTACAACATGGGCGCCACCGCCGAGGCCGTGGCGGAGCAGCTGCACATCACCCGGGAGGAGCAGGACGCCTTTGCTCTCGCCTCCCAGCGCAAGGCCGTGGCCGCCATCGACGCCGGGAAATTCAAGGATGAGATCGTCCCCGTGGAGGTCCCACAGGGGCGGAAAAAGCCCCCTATCGTATTCGACACCGACGAGTTCCCCCGCCGGGACACCAACGAAGAGAAGATGGCCAAGCTGAAGCCCTGCTTCAACATCAGCCACGACGACCAGGGCCGCCTGTTCAACGCCAAGGAGCTCACCGGCACCGTCACCGCCGCCAGCTCCTCCGGCCGCAACGACGGAGCCTCCGCCATGCTGCTCATGTCGGCCGATAAAGCCGCCGAGCTGGGCCTCAAGCCCCTGGCCAGGATCATCGGCATGGGCACCGCCGGCTGCGATCCCCGCACTATGGGCCTGGGCCCGGTGTATGCCGTGCCCAAGGCGCTGAAAAACGCCGGGCTGACCATGGACGACATCGGCCTCATCGAGCTCAACGAGGCCTTTGCCGCTCAGTCCCTGGGCTGCATCAAGCTGCTGGGCTGGGAAGACAAGATGGACATCATCAACGTGAACGGCGGCGCCATTGCCCTCGGCCACCCGGTGGGCTCCTCCGGCTGCCGTATTCTGGTGTCCCTCATCCATGAGATGAAGCGCCGGAACGTCCGATACGGCCTGGCCACCCTGTGCATCGCAGGCGGCATGGGCCAGGCCACCGTGGTCGAGCTGCTCTGATCCCCGCCGCCCATGGCGCCTGCCTGCCATCCCGAGCGGTTCCGTCTCTGACGGGAGCGAGGGGGCAAGTTTCAAATTCCCTCTTGCGCCCGCAGGGCGGGCGCGGCATGGGTCAGGCCACCGTAGTTGAGCTGCTGTAATTGCGGCATCCCCCGTTTCCGTCAAATTGAACCAAAAAGGAAGGAAGATTTCGTCATGGCTAAATCCAACAAGGTCATCATTTCCGTCTGCCTGTGCGGCGCGGGCACCAAGAAGGCCCAGGCGCCCACCGTCCCCTACACCCCGGAGGAGATCTCCGACCAGGCCATCGAGTGCGCCAAGGCGGGCGCCGCCATCGCCCACATCCACGTCCGTGAGGACAAGATGGTGGACGGCGAGATGCAGATCGGCTACAAATCCATGAGCCTGGAGAAGTTCACCGAGACGGTGGAGCTCACCCGCAGGAAGTGCAAAGAGCAGGGCGTGGACATCGTCCTCAACCTGACCACCTCCGGCGGCGAGTACGAGGACCAGAAGCGGCTGCAGCATCTGGGCAAACTGCTGCCCGAGATGTGCTCCTTTGACCCCAATACCCTCAACTGGTCCAACAGCTACATCTTCGAGAACAGCCCCCGCTTCCTCAACCTGCTCAGCCAGGAAGTGGTCAAGTACAACATCAAGCCCGAGTTCGAGGTCTTTGACACCGGCCACATCGACTCTGTGATGTACTACGTCAACAAGTGGAATATCCCCCAGCCCCCCCATATCCAGTTCATCATGGGCGTGGGCGGCTCCATGCCCGGCACCGCCGAGAACCTGGCCTTCCTGGTCAACAAGCTGCCGGCTGGCGCCACCTGGTCGGTCTCCGGCATCGGCAAGGCCCATATGCCCATGATGCTGGCCGGTCTGGCTCTGGGCTGCGACGGCCTGCGGGTGGGCCTGGAGGACAATATCCTCTACGGCAAGGAGCCGGACGGCACCAAGATCATTGCCACCAACAAGATGCTGGTGGAGCGGGCCGTGGAGCTGTCCAAGCTGGCCGGCCGCGAGATCGCCACCGCCGCTGATGCCCGCCAGATTCTGGGCCTGACCCAGCACGTCCCCACGGTCTGACACCATGGTCACCGAGAGCGTCATTGCCGTGCGCTATCCGGAGACCGACCCTATGGGCATCGTCCACCATGCCGTCTATCCCCTGTGGTACGAAATCGGCCGGATGGACTGGTGCGCCGCCGTCGGCTTTCCCTACACGGATATGCAGGCGCTTGGCATCAACCCCACCATGGTCAGCCTGAACCTGACCTATAAGGCCCCGGTGACTTACCCCGGCAGCGTCACGGTGCGCACCCGCTGCGCCGCCTTCGGCCCCCGCAAGCTGGAGCTGCACTATGAGACGCTGCGCGGCGACGGCGTGCTGGTCAACACCGCCGTCACCTTCCACCTCTGGACCGGGCCAGACAACCGGATTTTGAATCTGGCGCAGGCGCAGCCCGCCATTTACGCCAGGCTGCGCGAAGCCGCCGGTCCTGCGCTGGAGACCCTGACCTGACTCATCCCCATTCACTACTTTTTATCAGGAGGAATTTTACCATGGCTTATATGCCCCTTGACAAGTCCAAGTTCTATCTGGACGACTCCAAAATGACCAAGATCTATGACCTGTCCATGCCCTGGGGCGTGGACACCCCCCTGTGGCCCTTTCCCGGCGCCCGCCAGGACCTGATTTTCCCCCGCGGCCAGTACCTGGGCCGCTTCCATAAACGCACCATGACCTACACCGGCACCCTTCACGCCGGCACCCACATGGACGCCCCCAACCACGTCCTCCATGAGGAGGAGGTAGACCGGGAGGCCAACGGCTACACTCTCGCGGAGATTCACCTGGAGCGCTGCATCGGCACCGGCGTCATTGTGGATATGCGCTACCTGCGCGACGAGTTCGAGGAAAAGTGGAACGCCGCCGCCGGCGACCCCGCCAAGATGGGCGACATCTGGCATGAGATCAAGCCCGACGAGGTAGAGGCCGCCTGCGCCAAGGACGGTCTGGAGATTCGCGAGAACGACTGGGTGGTCATCAACACCGGGTTCCATCACTACTGGCGGGTCAACAACGACAAGTACTACAACTACTACCCCGGCGAGGGCCCCGAGCTGGCCAACTGGCTCATCCATGAGAAGCACATCAAGGGCATTTCCGGCACCTGGGGCGCGACCGACGCCCCCCTATGGCACGATCCCCTCAGCGAGCAGATGCCCTGGCTGGACAAGGCCTACCGCAAGGCCACGGGCAAGGACCCCACGGTGGAGTTCCCCGACTACGAGCCCTGCCACCGCCTGTATATGCAGCACGGCGTCTGCACGGTAGAGAATGCCGGCGGCGACATCGACGAGGTCACCGGCAAGCGAATGATCATTGCCGCCTTCCCCTTCCGCTGCGAGATGGCTGACGGCGGCTTTGTCCGCCTGGTGGCCTGGGAGCCCGGTTCTTTCTAAGAACAGTGTGGAGGAAATCGCAATGAAAACACTTGCCGACATCAAAAAAATCGCCATTCTGGGTGCCGGGACCATGGGCCCCGGCATCGCCCAGTGCTTTGCCATGGGCGGCTATGCGGTGACCATGTGGACCCGCTCCCAGTCCACCCGGGAAAAGGCGGAAACGGCCCTGCGCACCCAGCTCCAGACCTTCCAGGAGGAAGGGGAGCTTCATGAGCCCATCGACGTCATCCTCAGCCGGGTCTCCTTCGCTTCCACGGTGGAGGAGGCAGTGGCCGGCGCCGACTTCATTCAGGAGACCATCGTGGAGAACAAAGACGCCAAGGCCGCCCTCTACGAGCAGCTGGCCGCCTGCGTGGGGCCGGACGCCATTGTGGCCTCCAACACCTCCGCCCTGAATATTTTTGAGATCGTGCCGGAGAAGCTGCTGCCCCAGCAGATCATCTGCCACTGGTATTCCCCCCCGCAGCTCATTCCCCTGGTGGAGGTGGTCAAGAGCGAGCAGGCTCCCCAGGCATTCGCTGACATAGCCGTCGCCCTGCTGAACCAGTGCGGCAAAACCGCAGTCCTGATGAAAAAATTCATCCGGGGTTACATCGCCAACCGCCTGCAGCAGTGCCTGAACCGGGAGGTTTTCTATCTGCTGGATAACGGTTACTGCGACGCCGAAGCCATCGACCTGGCAGCAAAGGCCTCCTTCATTCCCCGGGCCTGCGTGCTGGGCCTGTGCAAACGCATGGATTTCGGCGGTCTGGATATGACAGCCAACAACTATAAGAATCACTCCTACACCATGCCTGAGCACGGCGACGACATGCCCCATGTGCTGGAAGAGCATGTGGATCATGGCGAGCTTGGTATTAAGAGCGGCCACGGCTTCTATGACTATGATGGCCTGGATATGGACGCACTGAAGGCCAAGCGCGACAAGCAGCTGTTCGAGGTGTTCCGACTGGAGAAAAAGTTCCTGGACGACCCGGTATAAGCACCGCTCGGGGACGCCGTTTGCAGCGGCGTCCCCGCTCAAATCTCCGCGCTGAGGCGCGGACCCCCGAAGGCGGCACAGCCGCCCTGTTCACAGGAAAGGATGGAATCAATGCCGAAACAGAAAGTAGTTACCTTGGAGGAAGCGCTGGCGAAATGCCATGACGGAATGACGGTCATGCTGGCCGGCTTTACCAACGTGGGCTCCCCCAACAAATTCTGCCGGGCCATGGCGGACGCCGGCCTGAAGGACCTGCACATCATCGCCAATGACGCCGGCAACGACAAGGCCGACGGCATCGGCACCCTCATCGTGGAGCGGCGGGCGGCCAGTCTGGTGGCCTCCCATGTGGGCCTCAACCCCAAGGTAGCCGAGCAGATGAACGCCGGCACCCTCCAGGTCACCCTGGTGCCCCAGGGCACCCTGGCCGAGCGCATCCGCTGCGGCGGCACCGGCCTGGGCGGCGTGCTCACCCCCACCGGCGTGGGCACCGTGGTGGCCGAGGGCAAGCAGGAGATCGAGGTCAACGGCAAAAAGTATCTGCTGGAGACTCCCCTGCGGGCGGAGGTAGCCGTGGTCAAGGCCTGGAAGGCCGATCCCTCCGGCAACCTGGTCTACCGCCGGGCCGCCAAGAATTTCAATCCCATGATGGCCATGGCCGCGGATTTCGTCATCGCCGAGGTAGAGGAGATCGTGGAGGTCGGCGCGATCGATCCCGACCTGGTCTGCACCCCCGGCGTCTGCGTCGATATGATCGTCAAACTGTAAGGAGGCACGACTGCTATGGAAGGAAGAGAACTCATTGTCCGCCGTGCCGCGAAATTCTTTCGGGACGGCGATCTGGTCAATCTGGGCATCGGTATGCCCACACAAGTAGCCAACTATCTCCCCGAGGGCGTGGAGATCCAGCTCCAGTCGGAAAACGGCTTCATCGGCATCGGGCCCACCCCTACCGAGGACGCCTGGGACCACGACGTGGTCAACGCCGGGGGCCAGCCCGCCTCCATCCTGGCCGGCGGCTGTACCTTTGACAGCTGCATGTCCTTCGGCCTCATCCGGGGCGGCCATGTGAACGCCACCGTTCTGGGCGCCCTGGAGGTGGACCAGGAGGGTAATCTGGCCAACTGGATCATCCCCGGCAAGAAGGTGCCCGGCATGGGCGGCGGCATGGACTTGGTGGCCGGCGCCAATCAGGTCATCGTCACCATGGAGCACTGCACCAAATCCGGCGCGCCCAAAATCCTCAAGCACTGCTCCCTGCCTCTCACCGCCGCTCACGAGGTGGATTACATCGTCACCGAGCTGTGTGTGCTCCACTACAACGGCCAGGGGCTGGTCCTGGAGGAGCTGGCCCCAGGCGTCACCGTGGAGGAGGTCCGCGCCAAGACCGAGGCCGACCTCATGATCCCCGACGAAATCGGGTGCATGGTATAATGGACAGCCTTCTCCTGCTGGGTCTGGCCGCCACCCTGATCGTCATTGTGGGGCTGTCCATCTGGTCGGGCGCCCGGAACAAGGGCGGCGACCAGGCCAAAAACGGCGCGCCCATCGTGGCCGGCGTAATCATCGGCACGCTGGTCGGGGGCTCCTCCACCGTGGGCACCGCCCAGCTGGCCTATGAATTCGGCATGTCGGCCTGGTGGTTCACCCTGGGCGGCGGAATCTCCTGCCTGGTGCTGGCCCTGGTCTATGTCGTCCCGCTGCGCCGGGCCAGCTCCCCTACTCTGGTGGGCATGATCCGCAACGAATTCGGCCCTGCCGCCGGTATGACCGCCTCCATCCTCAATTCGGTGGGCACCTTCATCAACATTATCTCCCAGCTTATTGCCGCCTCCGCGGTCATCGCGGTAATTCTGCCTGATCTGGATATCGTTCCGGCGGTCATCATCACCGCGGTGTTCATGGTGCTGTATGTAGTGTTCGGCGGCACCAAGGGCGCGGGTATGGTGGGGATTCTCAAGACCATCCTGCTCTATATCGCCATGATGGCCTGCGGCGTGCTGGTTCTGGCCCGGGTGGGCGGCCTGTCCTCCTTTGTGGAGATGGTCCACGGAATCGACAACCCGGAGGGAGTCCCCTTCTTCTCCCTGTTCGCCCGGGGCGCGGGCACCGACCTGGGGGCCGGCCTGTCCCTGCTCTTCGGCGTGCTGACCACTCAGACCTACGCCCAGGCGGTTCTCTCCGCCAAAAGTGACCGGGCCGGACAGGGCGGCGCGCTTCTCTCCGCCTTTCTCATTCCGCCCATTGGAATCGGCGGGATTCTGGTGGGGCTGTATATGCGGGCCAACGCTGCGCTCTACCCCGGCCTGACCGCCAAGACCGCCCTGACCACCTTCGTGACTTCCCATATCCCTTCCCTGTTCGCCGGGGTGATTCTGGCCACTCTGTTCATCGCCACGGTGGGCACCGGCGCCGGGCTGGCGCTGGGCATTTCCACGGTGCTCAACAATGACATCGTGAAAAAGGTGACCCACAAGTTCGACGACGCCCGCCGCGCCAGCTGGCTCTCCAAGGTATGGATCGTGGTCATTCTGGCTCTGGCCTGCTGCATGTCTACCGGCACCCTGGGCGACCTCATTTTGCAATTTGGGTTCATGTCCATGGGCCTGCGGGCGGCGGTGGTGTTCTGCCCCCTGTGTGCCGCGCTCTTCTTCCCCGGAAAGGTGGACCGGCGCTGGGCCATTGCCGCGATCATCGCCGGCCCCGTCATGGTCCTGGCGGGTGAGCTCATGGGAGTGCCCTTTGACTCCCTGTTCCTGGGCCTGGCCGCCGCGCTGGTCCTGATCGTGCTCGGCGGTCTGTTGGGCGGCCGGAACCGCTCGTCCCTTGCAGCTTGAGTGAAAACGCTCCAACTCTTTGATTGACTCAAAACGCCCCCGGCAGAATTGCTTCTGCCGGGGGCGTTGGATTTTTTATGCTTCTGCGGGAGCCGGGCCAATGACCTCCTGCACGGTCTGGAGAAAGAGCTTGGCCGCCGGATTGAGCAGTTCCCGGCGCCAGGCGATCACATAGGTGCGCAGCGCGTCCTCGCCCTCGATGCGTTGAAACACCACATGCTCGGCAAAGAACACCTTGCTCACCGCTTCCGGGATAATGG
Source organism: Clostridiales bacterium (assembly GCA_019415645.1). Classification (GTDB taxonomy): domain Bacteria; phylum Bacillota; class Clostridia; order Oscillospirales; family Oscillospiraceae; genus DXYV01. The sequence goes on along the minus strand of DXYV01000002.1, from coordinate 120,085 downwards.
AGATGCCCAGGCCCGCGCCCACCGCCAGCAGCACCGCCTCCGCCCGGTCGAACTTATAGCAGATATTGGGATGGTAGCGCCGGGCGCGGCATACCTTCATGATCTCGTTATACAGGGCCGGGCCGTCCCCCTCAGACACCGCGATGAACCGCTCCCCCTTGAGCTTAGCAAAATCCAACGGCTCCTTCGCCTGGGGGTGGTCGGCCGGAAAGGCCACACACAGGTGATCCGTGTTGGAGACTACATAGGAGAAAGTCTCCCCGTTGGGCACCATCTCCCGGACCGCGAAATGAAAGTCGTATTTATCCTCATTCATGGCGATCACCTGGCTGCGGCCGGAGGTAAAGGCGATGTCCACGCTGATCTGGGGATAGAGCTCGGCAAACCGGGCCAGGCACTTGGACAGCACCTGGCTGGAGGTGGTCAGGGCGGCGATGGTCACATGGCCGCCCACGCCCTTTTCCCGCTGGCTGAGCTGAAAGGCCGCCTTTTCCGCCGTCTCCACGATGTCCACCGCGTAGGGCAGGAACTCCCGGCCCTGTTCGGTCATGACCACGCTGCGGCGGCTGCGCTCAAACAGCCGGCAGCCCAGCTGCTTCTCCAGTTCGCCGATGTGGTGGCTGATGGCCGGCTGGCTGATTCCGTTGCGGCGGGCCGCCTCGGAGAAGTTCAGGGTCTGGGCCACGGAAATAAAGTATTTGAGCTGACTAATATCCATCGGAAACACCTCATTTGCCCCATTATGCCGGAAAATTCCGCCGCTGTCAAGGAAGCGCTTGACAGATTGATTTTATTTTATTATTATATAATTCAGTTTTTCTATTATACAGTTTTTTCTATCAAAGTTTCAAAAAAGCAGCGGCGGCCGCGTAAAAGTTTGTATGGCATTTTTTCGGTTTTGGTATTACAATATCGTTTTAGCTGATATTACTTTTTAATTATAGGGAGTGTTGTTTCATGGATTCCATCAAACGCCAAAAAATCATCGTCCTGATCGCCGGCCTGGTCATCATGCTCTGCGTGGGCATTCTGTACATGTGGTCGGTCTTTCAGCCCTACGTAGTGGAATTTCACGGCTGGGAGAGCGGCCAGGTGGCTATGACCTCCTCCATCATGATCGCCATGTTTGTGCTGGGCAACATCATCGGCGGTCTGTTTCAGGAAAAGGTCTCCAACCGGCTGATCACCATTGTGGGCTGCGTCATGTTCTCGCTGGGCATGTATCTGACCAGCCTGCTGCCCTCCTCCAATCCCTGGCTGATCTACCTGACCTACTCCACCCTGTCCGGGCTGGGCTGCGGCTTTGCCTACTGTACGGTGCTCCAGGTCCTGCAAAAGTGGTTCGCCGCTCAGACCGGTCTGATTACCGGCCTGACGGTCTCCTTCTTCGGCCTGTCGGTGGTTATCCTCTCGCCGGTGGCCGAACGTCTGCTGTCCACGCTGGGCGTGCCCGCTACCTTTGAAATCCTGGCCGTTGTCTTTGCCGTGATCACCATTGTGGCTGCGCTCTTTATCCATAAGCCCACCCAGGAGTATTACATGGCCGAGGCTTCCAAGGTGCTGCGCCCGGACGAGTTCAAGCAGTTCACCGCCCGGGAGATGCTGCGTACCCCCATGTACTGGTGCATCACCGGCTCCATGATTCTCTCCTCCGCCGCCTATCTGGTGCTGGTCCCCTTCATCACCACCCTGGCGCTCTCCCGTGGCATGGATTCCACGATGGCCCTGGCTGCCGTCATGTGTACCGGCGTGGCCAATGCCCTGGGCCGCATCGCCGCCCCCGCCCTGTCGGATAAGATTGGCCGCAGCACCACCATCATCGTGTGCTGTGTGCTCTCCGCCCTAGCCTGCATCTGGATCATCTTTGCCACCGGGGTGGCCTATATCGCGGCGGTGTTCCTCATCGCCATGACCTATGGCGGTACCTCCGGCGTCAACCCCGTCATGGCCACGGAACTCTACGGGGCCAAAAACTCCGCCACCAATTACGGCTTTGTAATGATCTCCATTGCCATTTCCTCCATTCTCTTTGGTCGGATCGCCTCCGCAGTGGGCAATGCGGGTGACTTCACGCCGGTCTTTGTGGCCTGCGCCTTGGTGTGCGTGGTACCGGTGATTCTCATGACCTGGATGCGCCGCTTCTGTGCCCGGCACGGCAAAAAAATTTGAGTTTTTCGGGAACTTTCGTTCTGCGCTGCCGTCTATGTAAGCAGAACGGGAAAATTCGCCCGTTTCAAATTCGATGTTCCGAAAGGATGAGAACGATGAAATGGTTCAAACGATTGTTCCCTGTTACACTATGCGCGGCTCTGCTGATCTCGGTTGCCAGTGCCGCCGCACCTTCGCTGATCGCCTCCAATCCGAACACTGACACGGATGCCAGCGAGACCACCGGCGGGCAGGAAAATACGGCCCAGCCCATCTCCGTCCGCGTCTGGGGTACGCTGACCAAGCTGGAGGACGGCGGCCTGCAGCTGAAAAATTCCGGCGAGATGGACGGCGTCATCAATGAAATCATCCTGCATGGCGAAAATATTATTTTCCTGGATGCCGTGAGCGGCGCCCCCATCACGCTGGATGATCTGTCTGACGGCGAAATGGTCTACGCCTATGTCAGCCCCGTTATGACCAGAAGCGAGCCGCCCCAGGCTACTGCTTATGTGGTCATTGGCAACATTCCCGCCGATTTTGGAATTCCCGCCTATTATGAGATCACAGACCGCACCATGATCTCCACGCTGATGACGGAAAACAATCTCATCAGTGCCACGCTCTCCACGGATCAGGGCGTGGACCTTACCTTCAACCTGACCGATCAACTGGACGAGGAGGGCAACCGCCAGTATATTCTGAAGGACGAAGTTACCATCCAGTCCTACCCCGACAATACCGAGGTATCCGTCAACGACCTGACCCCCGGTACCCGTATCCTGGTCTGGACCGATACCTCCGGCAATCTCTCCAAGGTGCTGGTGTTCCCCTCGATCTACTCCGGTTATCTGAAGTCCTCTGAGGACGGCACCGTACTGGTCAATGATCAGGCTCTGGAGAGCAAGGCCATCTCCAATTCCGAAGGGCAGTTCTTCCTGCCCATTCGCGCGGTCTGCGAGGCCCTTGGCTATACGGTGACCTGGGATAACGCCGCCAAGGCCATGACGGTCTCTGAGGGCGACACCGTCCTGTTCTCCTATGTGGCCGGAGCCGATGCGGCACAGGTCAACGGGCAGGATCTGACCCTCTCTGCCGCCAGCCTGGCCCAGGAGGGCAGCACCTATCTGCCCGCCGCCGACCTGGCCCGTCTGCTGGACCTCTATCTGATTCCCTGAGGGCGGAACCCATCCCAAACAAATTTCAATCAAAAAGAGCCTGGGTTTTCCCGTTGGAAAACCCAGGCTCTCTTTTGTTGTCTTTTACAGGGCGGCAAAGGTCTGTTCCACTGCCGCCAGCGTGGCATTCAGCTCCGCCTCGCCGTGGGCGGCGGAGACGAACATGGCCTCGAACTGAGCGGGGGCCAGGGCCACGCCGTGCTCCAGCATTCCCTGGAAATAGCGGGCATAGCGTCCCACGTCGCTGCCCTTGGCGTCGGTGAAGGAGGTCACCGCGGTTGGCGTGAAGAAGGGGGCCAGCAGGGAGCCGATCTGATTGATCTGCACCGGCACGCCGGCCTGTTTGGCCAGGTCCCGCATTCCCTCTGCCAGCCGAAGAGCAAAGCGGCCGATCTGGTCGTAGACCTCCGGATGGGCCTGGAGGTAGCGCAGCTGAGCCAGCCCGGCCGCCATAGCCACCGGATTGCCCGACAGCGTTCCCGCCTGATACACCGGGCCGCAGGGGGCCACCTGCTCCATCAGGGCCCGGCTGCCGCAGTAAGCCCCCACCGGCATACCGCCGCCGATGATCTTGCCGAAGGTCACCAGGTCGGCCTGCACGCCGAAATATGCCTGGGCGCCGCCCAGCGCCAGTCGGAATCCGGTGATGACCTCATCAAAGATCAGCAGCGCTCCGTGCTGGTCGCACAGGGCCCGCAGGCCCTCCAGAAATCCGGGTGCGGGTCCCACCACGCCCATATTGGCGGCCACCGGCTCCACGATCACCGCCGCCACCTGGCCGGGATTCTCCTCCAGCAGGGCCCGGACGCTGTCCAGGTCGTTGAACTGGGCCGTCAGCGTATCCTTGGCCGCGCCCACCGGCACACCGGCGGACGAGGGATGTCCGCCCGCCAGGGCAGAGGACCCGGCGTTCACCAGCATACAGTCGGAGTGTCCGTGATAACAGCCCTCAAATTTGATGAGCTTCTCCCGTCCGGTGGCGCCCCGGGCCAGCCGCAGGGCAGACATGACCGCCTCGGTGCCCGAGTTGACCATGCGCACCATCTCGATGCCCGGCACCAGTTCCACCATCAGCTCGGCGATCTCCACCTCCCGGCGGGTCGGCGCGCCGAAGGAAAGGCCGTCCTGGACCGCCCGCTCCACCGCCTCCCGGATGACCGGGTGGTTGTGCCCCAGAATCATGGGACCCCAGGAACAGACGTAGTCCAGGTACCGCCTGCCGTCCTCATCCCAGAGATAGGCCCCGTCGGCCCGGGTGATAAAGCGGGGGGCCATGCCCACCGCCCGGTAGGCCCGCACCGGGGAATTGACTCCGCCGGGCAGCACCCGCTTCGCTTCTTCAAACAGCTGTTCCGAACGGTCCATCAGCCGATGTCCCCTTTCTTCATGGCCTGAGCCAGCTCCTTGGCGTAATAGGTGATGAGCAGATTGGCCCCCGCCCGGAATACCGACACGGCGCTCTCGCACATGACACGGTATTCGTCGATCAGGCCGGCGGCCGCCGCCGCCTTGATCATGGCGTACTCGCCGGACACGGAATAAGCGCACAGGGGCAGCTCAAAGGCGTCCGCGCACTCCCGAATCACATCCAGATAGGCCAGGGCGGGCTTGACCATCAGCAGGTCGGCCCCCTCCTCCACATCCAGGGCGCACTCCTTCAGGGCCTCTTTCCGGTTGTGGGGGTCCATCTGGTAACTCTTCCGGTCGCCGAAGGAGGGCGCAGAGCCCGCCGCCGCCCGGAAGGGGCCGTAGAAGGCGGAGGCGTATTTGGCCGAGTAGGACAGAATAGGCACGTTCTGGAATCCATTCTCATCCAGCGCCGCCCGAATGGCGGCCACCCGGCCGTCCATCATGTCGGAAGGCGCCACCATGTCCGCTCCCGCCTGGGCATGGGAGAGGGCGGTCTTGGCCAGCAGCTTCAGCGTCTTGTCGTTGTCCACCTCATGGCCGCACAGGGCTCCGCAGTGGCCGTGGTCCGTGTATTCGCACATGCACACGTCGGTGATCACGTAGAAGTCCGGATATGTGGCCTTGATGGCGCGGATGGCCTGCTGGACCACGCCCTGCCCGTCCCAGGCGGAGGAGCCCAGCGCGTCCTTGCGGGCGGGCAGGCCAAAGAGGATGCAGCGGCCCACGCCCGCCTCCAGACACTCCCGCACCGCGTCGCACACGCAGTCCAGGCCATAGTGATACTGTCCCTCCAGGGAGGGAATGGGCCGGCGGCCGGAGAGGGTCTCGTCCACAAAGATCGGGTAAATCAGACTGTCGGGGGACATACGGGTCTCCCGCACCATATGCCGCAGGGAGTCGCTGCTCCGCAGACGGCGGGGGCGAATGGTCAGTTCCATATTGCACACCTTATTTCTCTAAAATCAGCTGAATCAGGTCATCCATGGCCGCCCGCTCCGCCACAGCGGTGCGGATTCCGTACCGCCCGGCCTCCGCGGCCGTCTGAGGTCCGATACAGGCGCCCCGCACCCGGGAAAAAGCAAAGTCCTCTCCCACCGAGGCCGCGAAGCCCCGGACCGTGGAGGCGCTGGTAAAGGTCACCCAGTCGATCGCCCCGTCCTCCAGCGCCTGCCGCAGGGCGGGCGCTTGCTCCTGTTCCAGCCGGGTCTCATAGATGGCCACGTCATCGTAAGGGATGTTACCACGGGTCAGGGCTTCCGTCAAGTCGGGAGAGCCCAGCTCGGCCCGCAGGATAAGCACCCGGCCCCGTGCCATCTGGGCCAGTCCCTCGCCCAGGTGGCACGCGTCATAGACCTCCGGCACATAGTCGGCCCGCAGTCCAAAGGCCTTCAGCTCCCGGGCCGTCCCCGCGCCCAGGGCGGCCAGCTTCACCGGGGCCAGGGCACGGACGTCCCGCCCGGACCGGGCCAGCGCCTCCAGCGCCGTTTTGACGCCGGCCGGACTGGTAAAGGCCAGCCATTCATAGGCGTCCAGCCCCTCCAGAGCGCGCGCCAGCTCCGGGCACGGGTCCAGGGGGACCGTCTCGATGCAGGGGTACTCCCACACGTCGGCCCCCAGCTCCCGCAGGCGGCGGGACAGGGTGCCCGCCCGCTCTTTGGGGCGGGTGACCACGATTCGCCTGCCTTTCAGGGGGAGGGCGTCAAACCAGTCGAACCGCTCGGCCAGGGCGCACACCCCTCCTACGATGCTGATGGCCGGACTGACCACCTGGTGCTCCCGGGCCAGCCGGGGCAGATCGGCCACCGTGCCGCTCAGCCGCCGCTGGGCGGGGGTCGTCCCCCGCTCCACGATAGCCGCCGGCGTGTCCGGGTCCATTCCGGCTGCCAGCAGTCCGGCACAGATCTGGGGCAGGGCGGTCACGCCCATGAGAAAGACCAGGGTGCCCTTTGTGCGTACCAGGGCTTGAAAGTCCAGATCCAGCTCTTTCCCCGCCCGGGCATGGCCGGTGATGATATGCAGGGAGGAGCAGCAGTCCCGGTGGGTCACGGGAATCCCGCCATAGGCGGGCACCGCCAGGGCCGAGGTGACGCCGGGCACCACCTGGAAGGGGATGTGGTGCTCCGCCAGCAGCTCCAGCTCCTCCCCTCCCCGGCCGAAGAGGAAGGGGTCGCCGCCCTTCAGGCGCACCACCCGCTTGCCCGCCTGCGCCTGCTCCAGCAGAATTTGGTTGATCTGCTCCTGGGGCACCGGGTGGTGGGAGGCCTCCTTCCCCACATTAATTCGCTCCGCCGCCGGGGGAATCAGCTCCAGAATGGCCGGACTCACCAGCCGGTCGTAGACCACCACCTGGGCCTCTTCCAGGGCCTGTCTGCCCTTAAGGGTCAGCAGGCCGGGGTCCCCGGGGCCCGCGCCCACCAGAATGACTTGTCCGCTCATGGGTCTCTCCTCCTCATCTGCTCTGCCAGCGTCCTGCCCAGGGTCTCCGCCTGGCTACGGGGGCCGGTGATGGTCTCGATCCAATAGCCCTGCCCGTCCACATTCAGCCCGCGCAGGGTCAGCCGGCTGCCCGCCAGCACGGCGTGGGCCGCCACCGGGGCGGTGCAGCCCCCATCCAGCGTCCGGACAAAGGCCCGCTCCGCGGCCAGGCAGTCCGCTGCGTCCCGGTCGTGGAAGGCGGTCAGAAAGGACACGTCCTCCCCCGCCCGGACCTGGGCCGCCAGGATGCCCTGACCGGCCGCCGGGAGCAGCTCCTCCGTGGAAAAATACCGGCTGATTCTTTCCTCCAGCCCCAGCCGCCGCAGGCCGGCGGCTGCCAGCACCAGGGCGGAGAACTGCCCCTCGTCCAGCTTGCGCAGGCGGGTCAGCACGTTCCCCCGGACCGGAGCTACCTCCATACCGGGGAACAGGGCTTTGAGCTGAATCGCCCGGCGCTGCGAGGCGCAGCCGATGGGCTTGGCCGGGTCCAGACCCGCCGCACCCTGGGGCAGCACCAGCACATCCCGGGGGTCCTCCCGCCGGGAAAAGGCCGCCAGAGGCAGCCGCGGGTCGGTCTCCATGGGCAGGTCCTTGCTGCTGTGGACCGTTACATCCACCCGCCCCTCCAGCAGAGCCGCGTCCAGCTCCTTGACAAACAGGCCCTTGCCGCCGATCTGCTCCAGGGTGCGGTCCAAAATCTGATCTCCTGTGGTCTTCATGGTCACCAGCTCTGCGTTCCAGCCCGCCCCGCGGATGGCCTCCATGACCTGCTGAGCCTGTATCACGGCCAGCCGGCTGTCCCGACTGCCTACACGAATGTTCCTCATTCCAATTCCTCCAAGCACTTGCGGATGGCCTTGGCCGCCCGGGCGGTCTTATGGTGGTCGGTCCCGTCGGACACCACCCCGGCGACCAGTCCTCCGCCCTGACAGACCGCAGGGAAAAAGAAGGTGCACTCCTCAGCCCGGTCGGCTACACTGACCGGAATCCCCAGGTTCCTGGCCTCCTGGCCGATCTGCCGGTTGACCTTCCGGCTGCTGGTGGCCGCCACCGCCAGGAACGCTCCGGACAAATCGCCGGGCTCATACCGGCGGGCCACATAGCGGATTCCCTCCACCGGCCGGGCCAGGGAGGAAGAGATCACCGTCACCGCCGCCCCGAATCGCAGCAGAGTCTCCACTCGGCGCAGGGCGATGGTCCCGCCGCCCACCACCACCACCGGCTTGTCCGTCAGATCAAGAAACAGGGGAAATCTGGGGTACTTCCTGGGTTCCATGGCGCTCCTCCTCCCGGCCCAGCACCGGCTTCGCCGTGGTGTGGGCGCGAATCTTCCGCACGGTCTGCTCCAGCAGCTCCGGGGTGAACTGCTCAGACAGGCTGCCCGCCAGCAGGTCGATGGTCCGGCCCACCGCCAGCTCCACCAGCTCCGCCGGGTCCAGGCCGTCCTCCAGCTCCCGGGCGGTGAGGACCCGCTCCTCCACCGCCTGTTTCAGCTGCTCCAGCGCGGGCATACAGTCCCTGTAATTGAGCCAGCGGTAAAACTGCTCCTCCCGCCGCTGCAAGATCTCCCGGGCTTTGGGCGGGACCTCCCGCTGGGGGGCGCAGCCCTCCAGATCGTCTACATTGAACACCCGGACCCCCTTGATTCCCTCTGTCTCCGGCTGGATGTCCCGGGGAATAGCCAGGTCCACCATCCAGCGGGGCGGGTGAATCTGCCGGGCCACTGCGTCGGCGGTGACCGTGTAATGGGGGCTGGTGGTGGCAGAGAGGAGCAGGTCCATGCCGTCCATCTGATCGAACCGGTCCTCGTAGGCCGCCACCCGGCAGCCTGCGGGCACTACGGTCTCCCCGTGGCGGTAGGTACGCAGAGTCACCGTCACCCCGCAGCCCCGGTCCCGCAGCAGGCCGGCCGCCAGCCGGCCCATCTCCCCGTTTCCGATGACCATGGCCTGCTTGCCGGCCAGGGGGCCTGCGTACTGCTCCAGCAGCTCCACCGCCTTGGAGGCGGCGGAGCTTGGAACGGCGGTCATGCGCAGGGTGGCGCGAATCTCTTTTCCGGCGGAGACGGCGGTACGGAACAGGGTCTCCAGCACGGAATCGGCGGCTCCGGCGGACCGGGCCACCACGATGGCATCCTTTACCTGGGCGATGATCTGGTCCTCACCCCAGATGCGGGAGCGCAGGCCGGCCGCCACCTCCATCAGGTGGCGTACCGTCTCCTCTCCCCGGCAGGTATAAAAGGCTTCGGCAAAGGGAGCGTAGTCCACCTCCGCCGCCGCACACAGCAGCCGGCCCGGGTCCTGTTCCTCCTCCGACGAGACATACAGCTCCGTCCGGTTGCAGGTGGACAGGAGCACGCAGCCGGACACGCCCTCCATCCGGGCCACCCGGCCGGCCAGCTTCTCCGTCACCGCCCGGGTAAAGGAGAGGATCTCCCGCACCTGAATGGGCACCCGGCTGTGCTCCAGGGCGGACAGAAACAGCCCCATGGTCAGTCCCCCTCCTTGACCAGGACGATGGAGAAATAGCCCGGGTCCTCCTGGGCCTGCGCCAAGCTGGGCCAGACCCGCTCGCCGGCCATACCGCAGTTCTCCACCATAGCCGCCTGCTCCAGCAGGCCGTGCTCCGCCAGCTGGCGCTTGAGCTGGGGAATGCCCTTCCCCGCTTTCATGAACACCTTATTGGCCGGGATGTCCAGGCAGTCGGAGGCATCGTGGGAGGCGGGCACGATGAGCAGCCGCTCCGAGCCCTCGCACAGGGCGCGGTTGAGCCGGGCGGCCACCGCGCAGAAGGAGGGCACGCCGGGAATCAGCTCCACGTCATAACCCCGGGCCTGTACCCGCTTGTGGATGTAGAGATAGGTGGAATAGACCGTGGGGTCCCCCAGGGTAATGAAGGCCACCGTCTTTCCCTCGTCCAGCAGGGCGCACAGCTGGTCGGCGATCGTATCGTGGCAGGCGTCCAGCATGGCCCTGTCGCGCACCATGGGCGTGACGCAGGGCAGTACCGGCTTGCCCTCCACCAGCTCCTTGACGATGTTCAGGGCGGTCTGCTCTCCCGCCCCCTTGTCGGGCGCCGCGATCACATCCGCCTGCCGCAGGATGCGCGCCGCCTTCAGGGTGAGCAGCTCCGGGTCCCCGGGGCCCACCCCCACGCCATACAGTTTACCATTCTTCCGTTCCATAACCTCTGTGCTCCCCTATTCTTTCTTTGATCTCCCGTCTGCCGCCGGCCTGGCCGTCAGGCGGCGCCGCGCGTCCATTGTTTACTCCGTCTGTCCGGCCCGGCGGGCGTGCTCGGCGAACACAGCCCGGATTCCCGGGTACTCGCCCAGACCCTTGAGCACGCAGGTAACCGTGTAGCCTGCCTTCTCCAGCCGGGACTTCCAGGAGTCCGGCTCCGGCCCGGCCATGTCGTGGATCGCGTGGTCACCCGCCACCACCATAAAGGGCTGCAAGCGCACCCGCTTGATCTGCGGCTGCTCTGCCAGCCGCCGGAAGGCCTCCTCCAGCTCGGGATACCCCTCCACGGTGCCGAAAAAGACCCGCTTCCACCCCAGGTCGTGAAAGACATATTCCATCTGGGTATAGGCGGAGTTGGCGTGATGGTCGGTGCCGTGGCCCATAAACACCAGCGCCTCGTCCTCCGCCGGCGGCTCCAGAGCCGCCGTCAGGGCCGCCGCCACGGCCTTGTAGTCCTCGGTCCGGGTCAGCAGCGGGTCGCCCACCGCCAGCTTCATCCGCCCGGCAAAGGGGGCGGCCTGGACCGTGAGCTTATCGAACTCCTCGCCGTTCATGATGTGAGTGGGCTGGAGAATCACATCGGTGCAGCCCTCCTCCTCCAGCCGCGTCAGCGCCTGGGGCACGTCATCCATCTCGATTCCATCCCGGTCCCGCCACACCTTCAGGATCATTCCGCTGGTGAAGGCCCGGCGGAGGGTGCGCGCCGGAAAGGCCGCCCCCAGGTCGGTCTCAATGGCCTGGATGGTCTTTTCCAGGGTCTCCGGGTAGCTGGTGCCGAAGGACACCGCCAAAAGCGCTTGTTTTTCCTTCATGTCCGTCTCCTTTATCCGGCGCACCGCGCCGGAGCGTTGTGGTTTTGCCGCGGGGGTCATTCCCGCGCGTCGTGGGAGGCCGTGTACAGCAGCGCGTTGCAGATGGCCGCGGCCACGTTGCTGCCCCCCTTGCGTCCCAGGGCCACGATGTGCTCGCCGGGCATGGTCCGCAGCAGTTCCTTGGATTCCACCACGTTGACGAAGCCCACCGGCACGCCGATGACCAGCGCGGGCTTCAGGGCGCCCTCCTCCATCAGTTCGCAGGCCCGCACCAGGGCCGTGGGCGCGTTGCCCAAGGACAGGATCAGAGGGCGCGTCAGAGCCGCCGCCCGCTCCATGGACACCGTGGCCCGGGTCACCCCCCGGTCCTTGGCCTCGGCCGCCACGTCCGGGTCGGACATAAAGCACAGGGCCTCTCCTCCAAAGCGCTCCAGCACCTTCTTGTTGATGCCCGCCCGGGCCATCTGGGTATCCGTCACGATGGCGCAGCCCGCCTGAATCGCCGCCAGTCCGGCGGCCACCGCCCCGGGGGTAAAGACCAGGTTGTCCGCGTAGTCAAAATCCGCCGTGGTGTGAATCACCCGCTTGAGGATGGGCAGCTGCTCCGCGGGAAAGGTCCGCTCCCCCAGCTCGGCGGTGATGATCTCCATGCTCCGCCGCTCGATGTCAGCGGGGGCTACCCGCTGCAATTCCACCTTCATGAGCCGATTCCCTCCTCCAAAATCTCATAGATCTTCTTCATGTCCAGACTGGCCCGCAGTCCGTCGGCCAGCTTGTCGTACTGCTGCTGCTGGTAGGTCTCCCAGTCCACCGCTCCGGCGGAGGGCGCCAGCCCCTTCTGCCGGCGCAGGCAGTTCACCAGCGCCTCGGCGCAGGCCCCCTGGTCGAACAGGCCGTGAATGTAACAGCCCCATACGTTTCCGGCCGCCAGGCCGTCGGTCTTTTCCCTTCCGTTCTGGTCCCGCAGCTCCAGCAGGGGCGGACCGCCGCAGTCCGTGGCCCCCATGTGGATCTCATAGCCCGTAAAGGGCACGCCATCCAGCCCGGCGAACAGGCCGGAGCCCATCCGGAACCGTCCGGTCACCTGGGTGCGGGTCTTTTCCCCCTGGAACACGGTGGAGGCGGGCAGCAGGCCGAGACCCGCCAGGGTGCCGCCTCCCTCCACGCCGTCGGGGTCGGAGACCTGCCGGCCCAGCATCTGATAGCCGCCGCAGATCCCCACTACGCCGCCGCCGGCTGCCGCATGCCGGAGGATGGCGCTCTCCAGTCCGTTCTGGCGCAGCCAGCGCAGGTCATCCAGGGTGTTTTTGGTGCCCGGCAGGATAATCAGGTCCGGATGGCCCAGCGTCCGTACGCTGTCCACATAGCGCAGGGTGACCTCCTCCATACGCTCCAGATTGTTGAAGTCGGTGAAGTTGGACAGCCGGGGCAGGCGGATCACCGCAATGTCGAGCAGCCCCACCTTCTCCCGCGCGCCCAGGCGGCCGGAGAGGGAATCCTCGTCGTCCACGTCCACATCCAGCATAGGCACCACGCCCAGCACCGGCTTTTCCACCAGCTTCTCCAGCATAGTCAGGCCGGGACGCAAAATCTCCACATCGCCCCGGAATTTGTTGATGATCATGCCCTTGATCATGGCCTGCTCCCGGGGTTCCAGCAGAGCCACCGTGCCGTAGAGGGAGGCGAACACGCCGCCCCGGTCGATGTCGCCGCACAAAAGCACCGGGGCCTGGGCCATACGGGCCATGCCCATGTTCACGATGTCGTCCTGCCGCAGATTGATCTCCGCCGGGGAGCCCGCCCCCTCCAGCACCAGGATGTCGTATTCCTCCGCCAGGGAGCGGTAGGCCGCCAGAATGTCGGGAATCAGCGTTTTCTTATAGCGGAAGTAGTCGGCCGCCCGCATGGTGCCCCGGGGCACGCCGTTGACGATGACCTGGGAGCCCATATCGTTGGTGGGCTTGAGCAGAATGGGGTTCATGCGCACCGAGGGCGCAGTCCCCGCCGCTTCGGCCTGCATCACCTGGGCCCGTCCCATCTCCAGCCCCTCCGACGTAATGTAGGAGTTGAGGGCCATGTTCTGGGACTTAAAGGGGGCCACCCGGTAGCCGTCCTGATGGAAAATACGGCACAGACCCGCCGCCAGCAGGCTTTTGCCCGCATTGGAGGCAGTGCCCTGAATCATGATCGCTTTGGCCATCTTACAGCACCTCCCTCAGCGCGTCCAGCAGCCGCGCGTTCTCCGCGCCGGTGCGCACGGCGACCCGGTACGCATCCGGTCCCAGCCCCTGATAATTGGCGCAGGAGCGAATCAGGATTCCCCGCGCCACCAGCCGCTCCCGCAGATCGGTGATCCCGGGGGCACGGAAGAGCAGATAGTTGGCCGCGCCGGGCGCCACCTCCAGCCCCAAGGCGGTCAGCCCCGCCTGCAGCGCGGGCCGCTCCGCCTGAATCAGTGTTCGGGCCCGGGTGGGCCAGTCCGGCTCCTCCAGGGCCGCCAGCCCCGCGGCCTGGGCGGGCGCGGACACGCTCCAGGGCTGGGCGCACCGGCGCAGGGCCTCCAGCAGGCCGGAATCGGCGCTCAGGCAGTAGCCCAGCCGCAGGCCGGGGATGGCGTAACTCTTGGTGAAGGCCCGCAGCAGGAGCAGATTGGGGTATTGCTCCAGGCTTCCCGCCAGGCCCAGGTCCGTTCCGCCGTCGGTCAGCTCCAAAAAGCACTCGTCCACCACCAGCCGGATGGAATGCCGGGCGCAGACCTCCAGCGTCCGCTCCAGCAAGCTGGGGGGCACCGGCCGCCCGGTGGGATTGTTGGGGTTGCAGAGGAACACCAGGTCCAGCCCCGGGTCCAGAGCCTCCGGAAAGGCATCCGGCAGGTCGAAGCGCTGCTCCGGCGTCAGGGGAAACCGCTCCACTGCGCAGTCCACCACCCCCAGTGCCTGCTCATATTCCGAGAAGGTGGGCGCGGTGACCAGCGCCCGCCGGGGGCGCAGCGCCACCGCCAGCCGGAAGATCAGATCCGCCGCGCCGTTGCCGCACAGGACCTGCCCCTCCTTCACGCCGTCCCGCCGGGCCAGCCCGGCGGTGAGGTCCCGGCAGTAGGGGTCCGGGTAATGGACCGCCCCGGCCACTGCTTCCTCCGCTGCCCGGCGCACCCGTTCCGGCATACCCAGCGGGTTCAGGTTGGCGGAAAAATCCAGAATCGCGCCGTCATAGTACGCCTGAGCGGTGCGCACGTCGCCGCCGTGGGGAAATGGAACCATGAAACTCCTCCTTTAGAGCAACAGCAGGGGCAGCACGCAGAACAGCAGGACTGCCAGCCCCGCCGTGGCCAGCATCAGCCGGTTGGCCCTGGGAATATCCTCCGGCTCCACCGGCCGGTCCGGGTCGCCGATGGTGGGCTTCTCCACCAGCGCTCCAAAGTAATAGCTGCTTCCGGCCAGCTGGACCCCCAGCGCGCCGGCGCAGGCGGCCTCGGTATGGGCCGAATTGGGGCTTTTATGGTTCTTCCGGTCCCGGAAAAAGACGCGGAAGGTCTGACCCCACCGGCCCCCTACCACCGGCGCGGCCAGACACATGAGCAGACCGGACAGCCGGGCGGGAATCCAGTTGAGGAGATCGTCCCACTTGGCGGCCGCCCAGCCGAAAAAGCAGTAGCGGTCGTTTTGATAGCCCACCATGGAGTCCATGGTATTGCAGGCCTTGTAGAACAGGCCCAGCGGCGCGCCCCCCAGGGCCAGAAAGAGCAGGGGCGCGATCACTCCGTCGGAGGCATTCTCCGCCACGGTCTCCACCGCCGCCCGGGTCACCCCGGCCTCGTCCAGCCGGTCGGTGTCCCGGCCCACGATTCGGGAGACCGCCTGACGGGCCTCCGCCAGCGTGCCCTCCTTCAGGGCGCGGTAGACCCGCATACTCTCCTCCCGCAGGGAGCGGGCGGCCAGACACAGCCAGCACAGCACGCTCTCCACGGCGAAGGCCAACCCCCCGTGGATTTGTCCGCATCCCCACAGGAGCAGAAGGGTGGCCCCCACCGTGATTCCCTCGGTGAGAATCACCAGCAGCACGCCGGCCGCCCGCTCTCCGCCGGGGGTTTGGGGAAACATCCGGCGCAGAAGCCGCTCCAGGCCGCTGATGAGCGCCCCGATTCCGCGAATGGGATGGGGCATCCAGCGGGGGTCGCCCAGCAGCAGGTCCAGGACGCATCCCAGCAGCACCGCCAGCAGGTGGACCGCCCACGGCCAGCACCTGGAAAGTATCACAAACGTCACCGCGGGCGCGGTCGCAGTGGGCATGGCAGCCCGCCTCCTTATCAGTCACCCGGGACGCCACCCGGCGGCCGCCTGCACGAAGCGGCGGGCGCTGTCCGGTACGGCCCGGAAATGGAAATGAGGGAAGCCTGCATACAGGCTGGGCGTATGATAGCCGCAGGCCCAGCCCCGGTCGGACTGGGGCTTGCGGGCCTGAAAATCGGCACCCGGGGCGTCGCTGTCCCAGTAGTGGAACTCATGGGCCGGGAGCTGCGTCCCGGCCGGGCCCAGCAGGCCGTCTCTCCCGGCAGTCAGGGTCACATAACCGAAGCGGGTCAGACGGGGTGTGCGGAAGGCCGCCCTGGGAATCACGCCCGCCATGGGCCATGCCCTCCCCTCCGGGTCCTCCAGGCTCTCGTGGAGGTAGAGGAATCCGCCGCATTCCGCCACCGTGGGCATCCCCGCTTCCACGGCGGCGCGGATGCCGGCCCGCAGGGCCGTGTTCTCCGACAGCTGCCTGGCGTAAAGCTCTGGATAGCCGCCCCCCAGATACAGGCCGGTGCATCCGTCCGGCAGGCTTTCGTCCTCCAGGGGAGAGAAAGGGACCAGCTCCGCCCCCAGATCCTCCAGGGTCCGCAGGCCGTCGGCGTAGTAAAAGCAGAAGGCCCGGTCTCTGGCCACGGCGATTCGGGCGCTCCCCTCCACCGGGCGGACCGGCGGCGGCTCCGGGGCCTCCAGCGCCGGAGCGGAGCGGGCCAGCTCCAGCAGGCCGTCCACATCCACGGTCGCCTCCACCTGGGCGGCCAGCCGGGCCAGCTTCTCCTTCAGGGCGGTCACCTCGGCCGCCGTGACCAGTCCCAGATGGCGGCTCTCCAGGGCGCAGTCCGGGCACTCCGGCAGATAGCCGTAGACCGTCAGACCGGTCTCCCGCTCCAGCATCTCCTTCAGCCGGGGGTAGAGCATGGGCGAGATTCGGTTGAGCACCACGCCCCGCAGCTGGCTGGGGGTGCGGAAGGCCGCAAAGCCCTTCACCAGGGCGGCCGCCGACAGGGCCCGCCCCCGGGCGTCCAGCACCAGCACCGCCGGGGTCCCGGTCCGCGCCGCCAGGTCCCAGGCGGAGGCCTCTGGACTCATGGCGATGCCGTCGTAATAGCCCATGGCCCCTTCCAGCACCGCCACCGAGCCCCGCCGGCCATTCTCCCACAGCAGAGCGCGGGTGGCTTCCTCTCCCAGCAGGAATAGGTCCAGATTACAGCTGGCCGCCCCGATGACCTCCCGGTGGAACATGGGATCGATGTAGTCCGGGCCGCACTTGAAGGCCACCGGGTCCGCCCCCCGGTCCACCAGTGCCTTCAGCAGCCCGCAAGTCAGGGTGGTCTTGCCGCCGCCGCTGGCCGGGGCGCACAGCAGCAGCCGGGGCAGCGCGCCGCTCATGCCTGTCCCTCCCCACTGAGCAGCCACACCGGATTGTTGGCGTCCATCAGATGATAGCGCCCCGCCGTCCGGGTGCGGGTCACGGCGATCTGGGTCATCTCCACCTGGGCCAGCCCCCGGCGGCTGAACTGCTCCACCGCCGCGGCCAGGGTCTCCAGCGTGACCGCCGCCAGAACGATACGGGCTGTCTTATTTTTTTCAAAAATGACATCCAGTATTTGTTCCAGCTGGCCGGAGGTCCCCCCCAGGAACACCCGGTCCGGGGCGGGCAGGGCGGCCAGCGCCGCGGGGGCCTCGCCCTCCACCAGCTCCAGATTGGGCAGGGCGAAGCGCGCCCGGTTTTCCCGCAGCAGGTCCAGGGCGGCCGGGTCCTTCTCCACCGCATACACCCGACCGGCCGGGACCGCCAGCGCCCCCTCCACGGAGACCGAGCCGGTGCCCGCCCCCACGTCCCACAGCACATGGTGGGGCTCCAGCCGCAGCCAGGACAGCGCCAGGGTGCGCACCTCCGCCTTGGTCATGGGCACCTTGCCCCGGACAAACGCCTCATCGGGCAGGCCGGGGGAATTCCAGGGCCGCCGGATGGGGGACGGGTTTTCCACCAGCATCACCGCCAGATCGGCAAAGTCCAGCTCCGCCAGCTCCGCCGCCGTGCCGCTGACTACCCGCTGATCCGGATAGGACAGCCGCTCCCCCACCCGGACCCGGACCTGTCCCAGTCCCCGCTCGGTCAGGGCCCGGCACACATCGGCCGCCTTTGTGGCCCCGCCGGTGAGCAGAAAGGTGCGCGGGTGGCTCTGGATCTCCCCCACCGCGTTGTGGGCGCGGCCGTGGGCGCTGACCACCCGCACGTCCTGCCAGGTGGTATTCAGCAGGGCACAGAAATAGGTCAGGCTGGAGATGCCGGGAATGGAGACCAGCTCGCAGTCGGTCAGCTCCTTCCGCAGGCCGGCCGCGCCGCTGTAAAAGCCCACGTCCCCGGAGAGCAGCACCCCCACCGGACCGGCCGGCTCCCGCCGGATGCGGGCGGCGATGTCCCCGGCCAGGAGCAGCGCCTCACAGAGTTTATGTCCGTATGGCTCCAGCAGCCGGGGCGCGCCCAGCAACAGCGTGCTCTCCTCAATGGCCTCCCGGGCCTGGGCGGTCAGGGTCGCGGGATTTCCCATCCCCACGCCGATCAGATACACTTTCATGGGCTCGTTCTCCCTCCTGTCCGTTCCAACTCAATCCGGCTTGCGGCCTGCCAGAAGCCGGGCCTGGATCTCCTCCAGCGTCAGCCCCTCCTCCTGGATGGGGCGCTCTACCACCAGCAGGGCGCACCCTGTCTCCCGGGCGGCCTCCGCCTTGGCCTGAAAGCCGCCGTAACCGCCCGTGTCCTTGGTCACCAGCACCCGGATGTCATACTGCCGCAGCAGCGCCGCGTTCAGCTCCCTGGAAAAAGGGCCCTGCATACACAGGATATGGGCGGGCGGAAAACCCAGATCCAGGCACCGCGCCAGAGAATCCAGCATCGGCAGCACCCGGGGCCAGCACCGCTCCACCAGACCGGGGACGGCAAAGTGGTGCAGCTCCTTGCTCCCGGTGGTGAGCAGCACGTTGCCGGGCATCCGGGTCAGCTGTTCTGCCGCAGCGGCCATGTCTTTCACTTTGCAGCACAGGTCCTCCCCCTCCGACCGGCGCTGCAGGCGTAGACAGGGCAGGCCCGCCGCCCGGGCCGCCTCCTGGATGTTTTGGGTGACCTCCGCCGCGTAGGGGTGGGTGGCGTCCACCACGACATCATAGCCCGCGGCCATCTGCGTTTCCATGGCCGCCTGGTCCATGCGTCCCACATGGGCCTCCACGCCCGCCGGAAGCAGGGTCTCGCCGTACTCCGTGGCCACGCAGACGGTACAGGGGATACCCTGCGCCAGCAGCCAGCCGGCCAGCTCCCGGCCCTCGCCGGTGCCGCCGAACAGCAGCACGTTCATATCCTCAGCCCTCCCGCTGGAGATAGCCCCGGGGGGTCACCATTTTGCCGTCCAGCAGCCTGGTCTGCTCGTTGCCCACAAACACAGTGGTGAACATATCCACGTCCTCGTTGTCCCGCAGCTCCGCCAGGGTCAGGGTGACCGCCCGCTCCCCCGCCCGGCCGATGTTCTGCACATAGCCGCACACCGTGTCCGGCGCCTTATGGCGCAGCAGGATGTCGCAGGCCCGGCGCAGGTAGTCCGCCCGGCTGCGGCTGCGGGGGTTATAGAGGCAGAGCACGAAATCCGCCTGAGCCGCCAGGGCCAGCCGCGTCTCGATCTTCTCCCAGGGCGTGAGCAGGTCGGACAGGGAGATCACGGCAAAGTCATGGGTCAGCGGCGCGCCCAGCACGGCCGCGCCGCCGCAGGCGGCGGTGATGCCGGGCACCACCTCGATGTCAATGGGGTCGTAGTCCTGGGCCACCTCATAGACCAGCCCCGCCATGCCGTACACGCCGGAATCCCCGGAGCACACCATGGCCACGTTCCGCCCCCGGAGGGCCTCCTCCACCGCCATACGGCAGCGGTCCACCTCCCGCCGCATCCCGGTGGAGCGAATCTCCTTGTCCGGGAAGTCCGCCCGAATCAGGTCCACATAGGCCGTATAGCCCACGATGCAGTCACATTCCTCCAGCGCCTGCCGGGCCCGGCCGGTCAAATCCCGGCCCGCTCCCGGGCCCAGTCCGATCACAGTCAGTTTCATGTCTCATTCCTCCGAAAAGGTCACGCGCAGCGGCCGAAGCGCCACGGCCACGGTGACGCCCTCCCCCGCCTGCTTGGGGAGCAGCAGCGTCCCGCCGCCGCACACGGCGGCCCGCTCGCATACGTTGTCCACACCGACCACGTTCTGCACAAAGGGTGAGGGGGTGAAGGTCCCCTCCGCCTGGGCCAGCGCTTCCGCCGGATAGGTGACCAGGGGCCAGCCCCGGTCCCGGCAAAGGGCCAGAAGGCCGGGCTCGTCCGCCTTCCGGTCGATGGAGGCCGCCCCGGCCACTGCCTCCGCGGCCAGGCCTGCCCCCGACAGCGCCCGGTCCACGGCCCGGGCCAGCGTTTCGGCGGTCACGCCCCGGCGGCAGCCGATTCCCACTGTAAGCACCCTGGGATACACCCGCAGGGTTGCGGGAAAGGGCGCGTATGCCTCCTTCCAGGTCACGCAGAGGCCCACCTCCGCCGGGCCCTCCGTCAGACCGGGGGGCAGCACGCCCTCCACCGGCAGATCGCTGACGAAGCCTACCGGCTCTCCCGCCAGCAGGGCGGCGGAGAGCTCCTTGGCCAGATTCCGGTCGCTGAGGGTCCACCCCCGTCGGGCCGCCCACTGGTCCACGGCAAAAAGTCCGTTTACATCGGTGGCCGTGGAGACCACCGCCGTTCCGCCGGTGAGGGCCGCCACCTGGCGGGCCAGGTCGTTGGCCCCGCCCACATGGCCGGAAAGCAGAGGCACCGCAAAGGCGCCCCCCTCGTCCACCGCCACCACCGCCGGGTCATGGAATTTATCCCGCACATAAGGGGCGATGGCCCGCACGGCAATGCCGCAGGCCCCCACAAAAATCAGGCCGTCGGTCTGGGCAAAGACCCGGGCCGTCCAGTCCGACAGGCTCCCGCAGTCTGGCAGTCCCAAAGCCCGGGCCGCCCGCCCGCCGCCGCTGAGGGCGCAGGAATGGCCCGCCGCCGCCAGTCCTTCGGCCAGACTCCGGGCCAATTCGCCGCCCCGGGCCGTAAAGGCGATGAGCGCCAGCCTCATTGGCTGGCCTCCCGATACCCGTGGGTAAAGGCCGGATCATAGAGCTTGGAGCGCTCATAGCCGCCGCCCAAAAAGCCGCCCACCGTAATCAGCGCGGTCTTGGTGATGTGATTCTCCCGGGCAGTTCGGGCCAGCGTACCCACGGTACAGCGGAACACCCGCTCCTCGGGCCAGGTGGCCTTGTAGACGATGGCCGCCGGGGTCTCCGCCGTATAGCTTCCGCCGGCCAGCAGCTCCCGCTCCACCTCTTCCAGCAGTCCGGTGGACAGGAAGAGCACCATGGTGCAGCCGTGGGCCGCCAGCTTGGACAGCCGCTCCCCCTCTGGCACCGGTGTGCGGCCCGCCATACGGGTGATGATGACGCTCTGGGAGATCTGCGGCAGGGTATATTCCGCCTCCAGGGCCGCCGCCGCGCCGGAGAAGGCGGATACGCCCGGGGTCACGTCGTAGGGCAGCCCCAGCTTGTCCAGCGCGTCCATCTGCTCCCGAATCGCCCCGTACAGGGAGGGATCGCCGGTGTGCAGGCGTACGGTAGTCTGGCCGCCGGCCTCGGCCTGTGCCATGACCGCCAGCACCTCCTCCATGGTCATGCCCGCGCTGTCATAGACCGTGCAGGTCTCCTTTTTGTAGTTCAGCAGGGCCGGGTTGACCAGCGACCCGGCATAGATGATCACGTCGGCCTCCCCCAGCAGGCGGGCGCCCCGCACGGTGATCAGGTCCTCCGCGCCCGGTCCGGCGCCGATAAAATGAATCACAGCAGTTCCTCCTTCTCCCGGTGCAGCGCCAGCAGCGTATCCGCGCCCGGCGTCCTGTCCAATACTCCAAAGCGGTTGGAAAAGACCACCGCCTCGATCTTCATCTGTTCGCCCGCCCGGCGGCGCAGGTGCTCCGAAAGCGCCGCGGTCAGGGAGGCCATCACCGCCTCCCGCAGGCCCGCGGCCTCCAGCCGCTCCACCGCCTCGTCGGTGGTGGAGGCAGAAAAGACCTCCTCCACCAGGGCCCGGTCCCCGCCGCACAGGGCGGTATGGGCGGCCAAGGTCTCCCGCCGGCCGTCGGCTACCCGGGAGTGGGTATTCATAGCTCCGCCGGCCACTTTGACCAGCTTGCCCAGATGACCCACCAGCAGCAGGGAGCGCAGCCCCAGCCCGACGGCGTGGTCGATGCACAGCCCCAGATAGTTGCTGCAGGAGGCCCGCCGGTCCAGGGACAGCCCCAGTTGGTCCCGGCTGAACGTGTCGCCATAATTGCCCGGCGTCACCAGCACATCCCGGCAGCCGGAGGCCGCCAGCTGGTCCAGCTCCAGATAGAGGGAGTCCACCAGGGCCGCCTCGCTCATGGGGCGCACGATTCCGCTGGTCCCCAGGACGGAGATTCCCCCCACAATTCCCAGCCGGGGATTGAAGGTCCGCTCCGCCAGCTTCTCGCCCTCCGGGATGGAGATGATCACCTTCAGGCCGGTCCGGACGCCCGCCTCCCGCAGTGCCTGTTCCAGCTGGTTCCGAATCATCCGCCGGGGCACCCGGTTGATGGCCGCCGCGCCCACCGGCTGGTCCAGGCCGGGCCGGGTCACCCGGCCCACGCCCCGGCCGCCGTCGATGAAAATGTCCGGCGTCTCGCCCCGCTCCACCCGGGCGTAGACCAGGGTCCCGTCGGTCACGTCGTAGTCGTCTCCTCCGTCCTTCTGGACCGCGCAGCTGGCCCAGTCCGGGCCGGCGGTCACGTCCAGAATATCCGCCGTAACCACAATGCCCGCCGGGGTCTCCACCGCCACGGCGGCAGGCGCCGTCCCCGTCAGCAGGCGCTGCGCCGCGGCCCGGGCCGCGGCGGCGGCGCAGGTGCCGGTGGTATACCCGCACCGCAGCCGTTCCCGGCCCACAGGAATATAGTGTTCCAGCCTGGCCATGCCGCCTCCGCTCCTTTCCGGCCCAGAAAAATAGCCCGCTCCGAAAAAAGAGCAGGCCAAAAGGCGCAGGAACCCTGCGCACGCGCCGCGCTCTCCACCTCAGAGCCGTGCCAAGTTCTGCTGGGCAGGTCTCCTGGCTGACGGTTCCTCCTCGGACGGCCCTTCTCAGCTGTGTCAGCCAATGGTCCCGCCGTCCTTGTCCCCGCTTACAGTAGAGGTAAGACTGCGCCGGTTGATCCGGACTTCCCTGTTCGGCGGCCTGCGCCGCACCCAGCGAACCTTATTTCAAAATGCTTGTTTTTACATTATAGCAAGGGGCGGCCAAAAAGGCAATACAAAAGCATGTGGATTCGGCGGTGCTGCCGCCCGGATTCTTCGAATCGACAGAAGGGCCTGGCTGTGATACAATGGCCTCAGCGACTACAAAGGAGTGGATTTCCATGGACAACTGGAACGATTTGCGCCGCGCATGCCTGGCCTGTCAGAAATGCGGCCTGGCCGACACCCGCACCCATGTGGTGTTCGGCGTGGGACGGTCCGACGCCGAGGTGCTGTTTGTGGGGGAGGGCCCCGGGGAAAATGAGGACCTGACCGGCGAGCCCTTTGTGGGCAAAGGCGGCAAGCTGCTGGACGATATGCTCTCCCTCATCGGATTGGACCGGACCAAAAACATCTATGTGGCCAACATCGTCAAATGCCGGCCGCCCCATAACCGGGACCCGCTGAACACCGAGCAGGAGGCCTGCATGGGCTGGCTGCGCCGCCAGATCGAGCTGATCGACCCCAAGATCATCGTCTGCCTGGGACGCATCGCCGCCATGGTCCTGATCAAGCCGGACTTCAAGATCACCAAGGAGCACGGGCAGTGGTTCCAGGTGGATGGCCGGGAGGTCATGGCCCTGTTCCATCCGGCGGCGCTGCTGCGCGATCCCCGCCGCCGGCCCGAGACCTTCGAGGACCTCAAAGCGCTGGAACGGAAGATTCGGGAGATCTGCGATCATACCTATTAACTCCTGGGCACCTGCTTCTACGCGTTCGCACAAAACCCCATCTTTTTTTCATGCTCAGTGCACAAAGACATCCTGTAAGCAAACTGCTATAATTATTCTGTTGTTCACAGGTATGTTTTTGTGCACTTTTTTGTTCCTCGCATAGCTTATTTTTTAGAAAAGATCTATGATGCAGCGGATATAAAATAGTGCACATTTTTTTGCGCCCTTTTGGAAGGAAATTTGTTTTGGGGGAGGAAAACAGCTTCTTTCCTGCCTGTGTCAGCAGAAATCAGACAAAGGCCATGGCCTTTGTCGTCTTTGCTTAGCAAAGACGGGACTCTGTGTGTATCATTGTAAAGGAGTTGAGCAATTTGTCCACAAACGCACCCACCCTCTATGACAAACTGGACCGTTGGGTCGTACGAATCCTGAAATGGGTCTCGTATGTCTCTGCTGTGGCTCTGGTTGGAATCATGCTGGTGGCTTTCTTCAACGTCATCGGCGAAAAGCTCCGCCAGGCCGGCCTCCCGGTGACCGGCATTCCCGCCTCCACCGAGATCATCCAGTATCTTCATATTCCAGTGGTCTTTCTTGCCATGGCCTACGTCACGCTGGACCGCGGCCACACAAAGATCGACCTGCTCAGCAGCAAGTTCCCCAAGCCGGTCCAGCTCTTTTTCGCCATTGTCGGCGACCTGTGCGGCATCTTTGTCGCCTGCTTTATCGCCTGGCGCGGCTTCCTGCAAATGATCAATTTCATGGAAATCAACCGAATGAGCTCGGTCACCGGCGTGGGCTTCCCCCTGTGGCCCTTCGCGTTCATTCTCTCCGTTGGTTATGTGCTTCTGGCGCTGTCCTTTGTGTGGGACATCGTGCGCCGGGTGCTGGGGAAGGACGTCCCCGGTCCCGCGGCCGATCCGATCAAGGGAGGTGAGCAGTAATGGAACCTTGGGTCGTTGGTATTCTGGCCTTTCTGCTCATGATGGTCATGGTGTTCACGGGCATTCCTGTGTTCATCTCCATGCTGGTCTCCGCCCTGGTGGGCTTTGTGGTCCTTTTTGACGGCGCCTGGACCATGGCACTGACGCAGTTCACCCAGGCGCCGTTCAATCTGGGCGCCAACTACAACTATGCGGTGCTCCCCATGTTCATGCTGGTGGGCGCACTAGCGGGTGAAACTGGCATCGCAGAAGGCGCGTTCCGCTCCATGCACGCCTGGCTGGGCCGTATCAAAGGCGGTCTTCTTTACACGGTTATCTGCGCCAACGCCATCTTCGGTGCCTGTTCCGGCTCCTCCGTGGCCGGCAATATCGTCTTCGGCAAGCTGGCCATGCCCGAGCTGACCCGGGCCGGTTACAGCCCAAAATATTCCATGGGCTGCGTCACCGCCGCCGGCGCGCTGTCCACCCTGATTCCCCCCTCCATGGGCATCATCATGTTCTGCCTGATCGCTCCCTCCCCCATTGTTTATAATGGGCAGAATATGCAGCTCTCCGTCGGCACCGCCCTCATGGGCGGCATCATCCCTGGTATCCTTACCGCCATCGCCCTGTGCATCACGGTCCGCCTGATCGGCGTATTCCGCAAGGGCTCCATTCCCCCCGGAGGCGGCGCGAAGGTCCCCTTTGTGGAAAAGCTCAAGACCCTGCGTCTGCTGCTGCCCATCCTGGCCCTGTTCGTCCTGATCATCGGCGGTACCTTTATGGGCTGGTTCACCGCCACGGTGGCCGGCGCTTTCGGCGCGGTGGCCGTGGTCATCTATGCGCTGGTCAAGCGCCTTCCCTTCAAGCAGATCTGCTACTGCCTGTGGGACGCCGCCGTCATGGAGGCCGGCATCTTCCCCATCATCGTGGCTGGCCAGATCTTCGGTCGTTTCGTGGCTGCCACCGGTTTGGCCGACACTCTGGCCAACGCCATTGCTTCGGTAAACGCCCCGCCGCTGGCCATCTTCTCTTTGGTGATTTTGCTGTACGTGTTCTGCGGCTGCGTCATGGACATCGTCTCCATTATCATCATCACGGTTCCTGTGGTTTTCCCGGTTCTGGCTGCTGTGGGCTATAACCCCTATGTACTGGTCATCACTCTGTGCTTCATGACCGAGATCGCCGGCCTGACCCCGCCTGTCGGCATGAACGTGTTTGCCACTGCAAACGCTCTGCGGGTCAATCCCTCGGAGATTTTCAAGGGCGTGGTGCCCTACTTCATCTGCGAGATGGTCATGGTCTACATCATCGCCATTTTCCCCCAGCTGGTCACCTTCCTGCCCAGCCTGATGTCCGCCTGACCGGCCTCTGTTTCCCGTTGATTTCGGGCGCGGTCCTATGCCCGAAGTAAGTACATCCATATTTCATTAGGAGGAGTTTGACAATGAAAAAGCTACTGTCCCTGTCTTTGGCAGCTGCCATGCTGCTGGCCCTTCTGGCCGGCTGCGGCGGCGACAACGCTCAGACCAGCACCCCTGCCGACACCAATGAGAGCGCGCCCGTTACTTCCGGCGAGCCCAGCGACAACGGCAGCGCCAGCACGGAGATCGAGCCGCTGACCATTCTGTTTTCCGCCACTTATCAGGAAGCTGAGACCGGCGGCCAGATCCTGAAGTACTTCCAGGACAAGGTCTCCGAGCTGTCCGGCGGCGCCGTGACCGCCGACATCTACTGGGGCGGCACCCTGTTCCCCTCCACCGATGAGCTGGCCGCTGTCATGGACGGCTCCGTCAACATGATCGCCCTGGGCCATATGCCCCACCTGAACACTATCACCTACCTGGCCTTCCCCGGCTTTGCGCCCGGCGGCACCCAGGCTGCGCTGGATTACTTCAACACGCTGATGTTTGAGGACCCCGAGACCTCCGCCATTATTCAGGGCCAGGCTGAGGAGCTGGGCATCAAGTACCTGAACGTCATCGCCGGCGGCGCCAATGCCTTCTGCTCCCGCAACCCCTTTACCGACCTGGACTCCCTGGTTGCCGGTTCTTCCGCATTCGGCAACTTTGACGCCGCTATCTTCGAAGCTCTGGGCTTCCAGGTGACCTCCGTGGCGCCCCCGGACTGCTACGACGCGCTCAACCGCGGTCTGATCGACGCCACCCAGATGGGCTTCGCCCCCATGGTCTCCATGAGCTGGTATGAGGTCGCTCCTTACTGGGCTCTGGACGACACCTACACCGCCGGCAATATGTTTACCGTCAATCTGAACTGGTGGAACGGCCTGTCTGACGCCCAGCGCGAGGTCATCCAGCAGGCCGCCGATGAGACTGAGGCTTACTCTGCCACCATCTATGACGATGCTATCGCCACTGATATCGCCAAGGTCGAAGATGCCACCGGTAACCCCTTCGTGGAGTTCTCTCAGGAGGATAAGGACCGCATCTGGGCCGCTACCTTTGAGGCCAAGGCTGAGTCCGCTCTGGCTCTGGTCTCCAGCGAAGAGGAGATCGCCAACCAGACGCTCATTCTGGAGAAGGCTGCTGAAATTACCAACTACGACTGGCAGCATTGATCGCTTGCAAGCAGCACAAAACAGCCGCCCCGAAGTTCGGGGCGGCTGTTTTTATGGATGCTGCGCATTGGGCTGCGATCCGATGGGGCGAAAACGTCCCGGCTCCTCCCGCTCCAGCAGTGTCCGGTAATCCAGGGCATAGAAGGAGAAAATAAGGTGGCAGAACACATCCGGATCGCTCAGATCGATCTGCGTCAGCTCATGGATGCGGGCGATGCGATAGTTCATGGTATTCCGGTGGATATACAGCGCCGCGGCCGACTCGCCGATGGAGCGGTTGTGGGTCAGATAGACCCGCAGGGACTCCAGCAGATCGGTCTCATGGCTCAGGTCATAATCCCGCAGGAGAATTACGGCGGAGTGACAGAACTGGAGCAGGTTTTCCTGTTGGGAGGCCAGCTCCAGCGCATGGTAGACCGCATAGGAATCATAAAAATGGACATAGCGTTCCGGATGGAGCCTGCGTCCCAGCTCGGCCGCCTTTACGGCCTGCCGGTTGAAGTCGGGAATGGTCTGGACCTCCGCCAGCGGACGGCTGATTCCCGCCACCAGATCCTCCCGCTCCAGAAGCTCCTGAAGCTGGGCCAGGAAATGCGCGTCGCTTCGCACTGATTCGCTGACCGGGCAGAGCATCTTCAGGCCGGATACATAGGCGAAGGAGCGAAAATTGGGAAACGCGCCGGAAAACAGATCCAGGAGGTGCCGGAACCGGGTGTTATCCGGCACCAGTTCCCGCTTTCGTCCCTGAATGGAGATCACCTGCACCTTTCCCTTGGCGCACAGGTCCCACTGGAAAAACTCCAGCCGCTCCTCGATCAGGCGCCGGTCGGTCACCTTGCCCTCCAGCAAATCATAGAGGAAGTAATCCAACATATTGTCCGGGAGCACCGCCCGGTCCAAATCCTTCTGGAGCTCCACCTTGATCAGGTTCGCCAGCAGGTCAAAAAACTCCAGGTCCGCTTCCTCCAAGGCGCGGAAATAAAGCGGTGCGTCCAGATAGCCCAGCACTCTGCCCTGAGCGGAGATCGCCTTGCGCAGCATGGGGAAATTTCCCTCCGTGGCATGGTCGAGCACCGGCCGGTCGCGCTCCAGCGACGCCCGGTAGGACTCGTTGATCTCGCTGTTGGTGACCACGCCCATCGGAATTCCTTTGCTGGATGTGATCTCCAGCCATTTGGGGTCGTCCACCCCGCTCTCCTCCGTAATGGCCATTACGGTATGGGTCGGATTGGATAAAATCAGGGGGTTTCCGAACACCGGCCGCGCCAGGTCCAGAAGCTCCTGAAAATCATGGGTGCGGATCAGCGCGTTGAGCCGTTCCACACTTACGCCGCTGGTTTCGGGCACAATGCTCCCCTCCCTTGCCCTAAGTCGACCGCGCGCCGCTCAAATCGCGTCCAGAGCCTGCTCCACGTCGGCGATCAAATCACGGATGTCCTCGATACCCACAGACAGGCGAATCAGATCGGGGCCCACGCCGGCAGCCCGCAGCTCCTCATCGTTCATCTGGCGATGGGTGGAGGAGGCCGGATGGAGCACGCAGGTCTTGGCGTCCGCCACATGGGTGGCGATCGAGGCCAGCTTCAGCCCGGCCATAAACTTCTCCGCCGCCGTGCGGCCGCCCTTCACGCCGAAGGAGATCACGCCGCAGGTGCCGTTGGGCATATATTTCTGGGCCAGGGCATGGTACTTGTCGCCCGGCAGCCCGGCATAGCTGACCCACGCCACCTTCGGATGGGCCTGGAGAAATTCCGCCATGGCCTGGGCATTGGCGCAGTGCTGCTTCATCCGCAGAGGCAGCGTCTCCATTCCCATATTCAGCAGGAAGGAGTTCATGGGAGCAGGGGTGGAGCCCAGGTCGCGCATGAGCTGGACCACCGCCTTGGTGATGTAGGCGCCGCCCTGGCCGAAGCGCTCGGTATAAGTCACGCCGTGGTAGCTCTCGTCCGGCGTGGTCAGGCCGGGGAACTTATCGGCGTACTTGTCCCAGGGGAAGTTGCCCGAATCCACGATGGCGCCGCCCACAGCCAGGGCGTGGCCGTCCAGATACTTGGTGGTGGAGTGGGTCACGATGTCCGCCCCCCACTGGAAGGGCCGGCAGTTAGCGGGGGTTGCGAAGGTGTTGTCCACGATCAGGGGCACGCCGTGGTCATGGGCCGCCTTGGCGAATTTTTCAATATCCAGCACCGTCAGGGCCGGGTTGGCGATGGTCTCGCCGAACACCGCTTTGGTGTTGGGACGGAAAGCCGCGTTCAGCTCCTCCGGCGTGCAGTCCGGGTCCACGAAGGTAAACTCGATGCCCATGCGCTTCATGGTGACGGCGAACAGGTTATAGGTGCCGCCGTAGATGGTGGAAGAGGACACCACATGGTCCCCGCAGGAGGCGATGTTGAACACCGAGTAGAAGGAGGCCGCCTGCCCGGAGGACAGAAGCATGGCGGCGGAGCCGCCCTCCAGCGCGCACAGCTTGGCTGCCACATGGTCGGAGGTGGGGTTTTGCAGCCGCGTGTAGAAATATCCCTCCGCCTCCAGATCGAACAGCGCGCCCATGGCCTCGCTGGTCTCATAGCGGAAGGTGGTGGATTGAATCAGGGGGATATTGCGGGGCTCTCCGTTACCGGGGCGGTATCCCGCATGGAGACAGTCAGTGGAAAAATTCATGGTCGCTTCGTCCTTTCCGGGGCTGCCGCCTTTGGCAGCCGCTCAATAGATTTATTTTACACGAAGGGCATAGGGATGTCAACGAACCCCCTCCGCAATTTTCCGTCCTCCGGCCAGCAGAAACCGCCGCCGGCTACCCGGATTGGGCGGCCGGCGGCGGTTTTTCAGTTCTCCGGGGCAGATTCCGGGGCCGCGTCGTCCACCAGCTCCAGGTCGTCCTCAGTCAGCTCCATCAGGTGTTCCCTGGTGGGATTCTCCATGGCCGCCACCCGGTCGGCCTGGCGGGCGATGGCCCGCTCGAAGATGTTGCGCACGTCCCGGGCGTTGCCGAAGTTCTCGTCCCGCTGCTGGTACATGGTCTGGAACGCCTCGGCGGCCGCCTTCTTCGTACCCTCGCTCAGGGTATAACCATTTTTCCGGCACATGGCCTGGAAAATTTCCATCAGCTGTTCGCCGGTATAGTCGTCAAAATAGAAATACTTGTTGAAGCGGCTCTCCAGTCCCGGATTGGCGTGGATGAACCGGTCCATCAGCTCCGTGTACCCCGCCACAATCACGATCAGGTCCGCCCGGTGGTCCTCCATGCCCTTGAGCAGGGTCTCGATGGCCTCCTTGCCGAAATCGTTCGGGTTGTCCTGGTTGGCCAGGGCGTAGGCCTCGTCGATAAAGAGCACGCCTCCCAGCGCCTTTTGGATCGCCTCATTGGTTTTCAGGGCGGTCTGCCCCACAAACCCGGCCACCAGGCCGGAGCGGTCCACCTCCACCAGCTGTCCCTTGGACAGCACGCCGATGGCGTGGTAGATCTTTGCCAGCAGCCGGGCCACGGTGGTCTTGCCGGTGCCCGGATTGCCCAGGAACACCAGGTGCAGGGACATGGGCGGCACGGGCAGGCCGGCCTCCTGGCGCAGCTTGCGCACCTTCACCAGGTTGATCAGGCTTTTTACGTCCGCCTTGACCTTCTCCAGCCCGCACAGGCTGTCCAGCTCGGCCAGCAGCTCCTCCAGGGACTGCTCCGGCTCCTGCTGTTCCTCGGCCTGGCTCTCCTCCTGGGCGTTTCCCACCCCCTGGGCGGCCGGGATCTCCTGATCTTCCTCCGGTCCGCCGTGCTGCACGGGCGCGCCGTCCGGCTTGCGGGTGACAAAATCCTGCACGACCAGCGGCGTCTTTCCGCCCTTGACTCCCGCCTTGTCGCAATAGGCGTTCATGGAATCCGCGCAGGCGTTGACAAAGCCCGCCTCCGCCTCGCTGACCACGTCGTCCGCCGCTGCAAAGAGCAGGAGCATCAGCGTGAATACGTCCACAAAACGCCGGCTGACGCTCTTGCCGTTTTTCAAATCATATTCCACCAGCTTGCGGAAAAAGCCGGGCAAGGCAAACCCGGGGTATTCGCCCACCTGCGTGGACAGTTCCCAG
Organism: Clostridiales bacterium; assembly: GCA_019415645.1. Classification (GTDB taxonomy): domain Bacteria; phylum Bacillota; class Clostridia; order Oscillospirales; family Oscillospiraceae; genus DXYV01. The sequence continues at coordinate 88,928 of DXYV01000002.1, read as the reverse complement.
TACAAAATCGTGGGCACCGGATTGCCTTTGCAGTAAATGGCGTTGTAATACTCCACATGCCGGGGGGTCAGGCCCCCGTCCTTCTGCCACACGCCCAGGGCGCAGGAGCGCATAAAGGGGTCCACCGAGCGGTTGAACAGCACCCGCAGGGCGGGATCGGCGATGTGGCGCCGGAAGGCGGAAATACCCTCGTCATATTGCTTATGGACGGCGGCCGCCGTCATGGAATGCTTCAATGGGAACACGTCCTTTCCGCCTCATTATAATGCCGCCGCGTCAAAGCCGCAAGAGCTTTCCGCCTAGACGGGAAAATTTTTGGTAGACATAAGTTTTGAAAAAGATTGACGGCATTGGTCAAACCGTGTAAACTAACACTGTATCCGGACGAAGCCTGTCCGAACCGATGATATAGGAGGTAAGCCACATGGCTCGAAAAGTTCCTGGCAGCCGCAGCGAGCTGATTCATTGCGAAAACTGTGACGAGGATTACAGCGCGACCTATAAGCGCTGTCCCTTTTGCGGGGCCCGCCCCGATAAAACCGCTTACACCCAATCCTTCCAAACCGGCCGTCTCCGGGACGCCGAACGGCTGAGCGATACCGGCCGCGTCCGGAACCAGGGCGGCCGCCGCCTGGAGGACACCGGACGGCTGGAGGATACCGGCCGTGTGGCCACCCGCTCCCGCCCGCGGCAGGAGGACGACGATTACGTATTCGACGGCGGCGACGTCTTTGACGAGGACGACCGCTATGAGGATGACCGCCATGCCCGGGGCGGCAAACGTCTGGCATCGGACGAATGGGGAATCAGCCCCTCCCGCGTGGCCAGCTACGTCTTTTCCGCCGTGCTTTTTGTGGCCGCCATTCTGATCGTGACGCTGGTCATCGTCCCCATGGTCACCCGCGGTTCGCCCAGCACGCCGGCAGATTCCAACAATACCACTTCTGTCTCGCCCAGCGACAGCGTTTCTCCCTCTCCCTCCAGTGACCCGGACAGCACCCTTTCGCCCACGGACGACCCCGATGCCAGCCAGTCCCCGTCCGAAACCGTGCCCGCCGAACAGACGGCCACCGGATTTACTCTGGATAAGACGGAATTTACCATCAGCGACCGCTACCCCGATCCGGTCCAAATCAACGCTACGCTGATACCCGCCGGTTCCACCGGCACCATCACCTGGTCCTCCTCGGACACCAGTGTGGTCACGGTGGACGAAACCGGACTGGTCACCGCTGTGGGCCGGGGCAGCGCCACCATCACCGCCACGCTGCCTGGCGGCGTGACCCACACCTGCCGGGTCATCAGCACGGTCTCCAGCGGAACCACCTCCTCTGAGTCTCCTTCCTCCTCCACTTCCCCCTCCTCCGGATCTCTGACCCTCAGCCGGGAGGACTTCACACTCAACGATACCTGGCCCTCCTACACCTTTGAGGTGACAGGCGCCTCCGGTTCGGTGACCTGGTCCACCAGCGACGCCTCGGTGGCCTCGGTAGACGCCAACGGCACCGTGACCAAGGTGGGTTCCGGCCAGTGTACCATCACCGCCCGGGATTCCAGCGGCAATACCGCCACCTGCATCGTCCGCTGCAACTAAACAAGAAAGCAGGCCCCCTTCCGCCTGAGCGGAAGGGGGCCTGCTTTGCTGTTATGCTTAAATTTCCATGATAACCGGCAGAATCATGGGATTGCGCTTGGTTTTCTTATAGAGGAAGCCGGACAGATCGTTCTTGATCTCGCCCTTGATGGAGCTCCAGTCCCGGATGCCCCGGTCGTGGCAGCGCTCCAGGGCGGTCACCGCCACCTGGCGCAGCTCCTCCATCAGGCCCTCGGACTCCTTCACATAGACAAAGCCCCGGGTGATGATGTCCGGTCCGGAGACCAGGTCCCCGGTCTCGCTGGACATGGAGGCCACCACCACGATCATGCCGTCCTCGGCCAGGTGCTTGCGGTCGCGCAGCACCACGCTGCCCACATCGCCCACACCGTAGCCGTCCACGAACACCTTGCCCGCCGGGACCGTCCCATTGAGCTTGATCGTCTTGGGGGTGAGCTCGATGACTTTGCCCACATCGGAAATGACGATATTGCGCGGGTCCATGCCCATCTCCCGGGCCAGCTTGGCGTGGGTCTTCAGGTGCCGCTGCTCGCCGTGGACGGGAATGAAGAACTTGGGCTTGACCAGGGCGTGGATGATCTTCAGCTCCTCCTGGCAGGCGTGGCCGGAGACGTGGAGGGGCAGCTCCCGCTCGTTGACCACCTCGGCGTCCTTGCGGTAGAGCTCGTTGATGACGCTGCCCACGGAATTCTCGTTGCCGGGGATGGCGGAGGCCGAGATGATGACCCGGTCGCCGGCCTGAATCTCCACCTGACGGTGGGTGTTGAAGGCCATGCGGGTCAGGGCGGACATAGCCTCGCCCTGGCTGCCGGTGGTGATGATGCACACCTTGTTCTTGGGCAGGGACTTGATATGGGCCAGGTCCATCAGGATGCCCTCGGGCACGTTCATATAGCCCAGCTCCGTGGACACCTTCAGCGCGTTCTCCATGGACCGGCCGGTAATGGCCACCTTGCGGCCGTACTTGGCGGCCACGTTGATAATCTGCTGGATACGGTCGATGTTGGAGGCGAAGGTGGTAACGATGATGCGGCTCTCACAGCCCCGGAACAGTGCGTCGAAGGAGGCGCCCACCGACCGCTCGCTCTTGGTAAAGCCGGGCCGCTCCACGTTGGTGGAGTCGCACAGCAGGGCCAGCACGCCCTCCTTGCCCAGTTCGCCGAATCGGGCCAGGTCCACCATGCCGCCCTGGATGGGCGTGGGGTCGATCTTGAAATCGCCGGTGTGGACCACCGTGCCCACCGGGCACTTGATGGCGAAGGAGACCGCGTCGGCGATGGAATGGTTGGTGTGGATGAACTCCACGGTAAAGCGTCCGGCCCGGATGGTCTCCCCTGCCTCACAGGTGATCATTTTCACCTTGTTGAGCAGGCGGTGCTCCTCCAGCTTGAGCTTGATCAGGCCGGCGGTCATGCGGGTGGCGTAGATGGGCGCGTTGATCTCCCGCATCAGATAGGGAATGGCGCCGATGTGGTCCTCGTGGCCGTGGGTGATGAAGATGCCCCGGATTCGGTCCTGATTCTTGATGAGGTAGGTGAAATCCGGAATGACCACGTCGATTCCGTACATATCGTCATCCGGAAAGCCCATGCCCACGTCCACCACGATGATGTCGTTGCCATACTCGTAGACGGTCAGGTTCTTTCCGATCTCATTCAGACCGCCCAGGGAAATAATTTTCAGTTTTTCTGCCATAAATACTCCTTTTTCCAATTGTCGTTTCAATACGTTGTGCGTATGTATCCGGCAGACGGCGCGGCGGCCCGACGGGCCAGGCCGCGCGGGAAAAATGGGCGCACGGAGAGAAGGGGCCCCCGCGCCCCTGTTCCGGCCCTGCTACGCCGGACAGATGGGTGCGGAGCGCGCCCCTGGTTCCCTGTGCCCTGTGTCACTGTCTGCCTCTATGCAAGCGCCAAACCCGGCGCTTTACGCCAAATCCAAGCGGAGCCGCACCCGGTGTTCCGGGGGCTCTACGCGGTCAGTTCGTAATAGTATAGCACAATCTTTACAAAAAGTACAGCCCTTTTTTCGGCTGAAAGGCGCCGCAGGCCAGCAGGCGGTCCCGTTCCTCCGCCTGTGCCTGGGCCAGCGCGGCCTGATAGGAGGCGGAGGCTCCCGCCAGCAGGTCCCAGCTTCCCTCCTCCTGGGGCTGGTCCTCCGGCAGCTGGGTCAGCGTCTCCCCCGCCTCGTTGAACAGGTAGACGCCGCCCGTCTCATCCAGAAAGGCCGATACGGGCCACCCGTAGTAGCGGGCCAGCCAGGCGGCCTGTTCCGGCCGGGTGCCGTCGTGAAAGAGGACCGCGCCCCCCTCGGCGGCTGCGCCGCAGCCCAGGGCCCGGGCCAGCAGCAGCCCCCGGAATCCCGCGCCGCCCACGCCCACCGTGCCGCATCGGCCCAACCGCCGGCCCAGGGCCAGCAGGTCCTCCACCGTCAGCACAGGCTCCGGTCGGGCCGCGGCGGACGGTGCGGCCGCTTGCTCCGGCTCCCGCAGGCTCTGGGTCAGCCGGACAGAGGGTGGGACTGTCAGGCCGGGCCCCACCTGTACCCCCTCCATCAGAATCCCGTTCTCACCCACCTGCGCGTCCGCGCCCACGACTGACCCCTCGTTGAGCACCGTGTAGTGCCCCAGCGACGCACCGGCGCAGACCACGGCCCCGTAGAGGGTGGCGCGGCTGCCCACGGTCACGCCCGCCTGGAGCACACTGCGCTGGACCAGGCTGTGGTCGCCGATGGATACGCCGTCCTCCAGGCAGACATGCGGCCCCACCAGACTCCCACGCCCCAGGGTCACGCCCCGCCCGATCTGGCAGGGCGGCACCAGCTCTACCCCCTCGGGAATCGGCGAGTCACTCCAGACTCCGGGCCGGATGGGCTCTGCCCTCCGGTCGGTCCGGCATTTGCCGCTCAGCAGGTCGGCGCAGCCCTGCAGGTAATCCTCCGGCGTCCCCAGGTCTCTCCAGTAGCCCTCCACGGCCACCGCCCACAGCGCATTCGCCCGGGCCAGCCGGGGCAATACCTCGCCGCCCAGGTCCCGGTCCTCCGCCCGCAGCCAGGAAAACAGCTCCGGCGAACACAGCATGATCCCGGTGTTCACCGTCGTGGCGGCGCACTGCTCCAGCGACGGCTTTTCCTGGAATGAGGTCACCCGCCCCTCCCGGTCGGCCGCCGCCACCCCGTAGCGCTGCGGGGTCTCGCTGTGGCAGAGGGCCAGGGTCGCCGGCGGCCGGAGACGGCGGTGACTCTCCCGCAGGGCGGACAGGTCGAAGTCCCACACCACATCCCCGCAGACCACCCAGAAGTCCTCTTCCCCAATCTGTTCGGCGCAGGCGCGCACCGCGCCGGCGGAGCCCAGGGGCGTATCCTCCCACTGGACTGACACCGGCAGGGAGAGCTCCTCCGGTCTGGGCGGCTCCATACCCCGGGCCAGGGTCACGATCAGCCCGTCCACACCGGCCGCCCGCAGGCGGTCGGCGGTCCAGGCCAGCACCGGCCGTCCCAGAAGGGAGACCGCCGCCTTGGACTGCCCGCAGGAGATGGGAAACAGCCGGCTTCCGCTCCCGCCGGCCAATACGATGGCTTTCATGGTTGGCATCGCTCGCTTTCACGGTTTTCCTTCAGTATTGCCGTGAAGGCCCAACCTTAAACAGCAAACGGCAAACAACAAACGGCGGGACCGGCCTTATTCCAGCCGCTCCCGCCCACCTCCGTCCGGAAAGGCTGTGCCTTTCCAGACGGAAAGCTTCGCGGCGGATCGAGCTCGGTTTCTGTCGAAACGGTCCCTCTCTCCGCCGCGCGATGTGTCATTTCGGACGCACTGGTCGCCCGAAACGACACATTGTAAATTCTTCCGCCGCCTGTGGGCGGCGGAACTCTGCGAGGCACCTTCCCTCAGAAGCAATCCGGAAACCGGGCCAACCAGTCCTCCGGTTTTTACGTCTCGTATGTCCGCGCCACAGCCGACAGCCTGGCCTGAAATTCCGCCCTGGCCCACTCAGGGCCCAGCACCTGCACGCCCTCGCCCAAGCCAAAGACCCACCCCCAGAACTGGGGCGACACCACCACATCCAGGGTGACGGTGAACCAATCCTCTCCGTCGGGAACCAGAATCACATCGTAGCCGAACCGATCCAGAACCACCCCGGCCAGAGAGGCGCGGCACCGCAGACGCACCGCCGCCTCCCTTCCAGAAAACATGCCGAAGTGCTTCTGCGCATAATGGGCCATATCCACCGCGTGCTCCATGTCCCGCGGCAGCCCCGTCACCGTGATCTCCGCCATCTTGTCCACCCGGTAGTGGCGAATCTCCCGCTTGGTCTCGTCCCAGCCGGTGAGATAATAGTTTTCGTTGTCCCAGATCAGCCCGTAGGGGGACACGTGATACCGCTTTCCCTCCCGGCGGAACACCCGCTCCTTGTTCCGGTTGTATTCAAAGTACCGGAAGGTGATGGCCCGGTTCCCATGGATGGCGGTATGGATCTTGTCCACATTATAGTAAATGCTCTCGTTCATGGTCTTGACCCGGCCGGATACATAGACCTGCCGCTGGAGCTGGCGGGCCTGATGGACGGAAGCCAGGCTCTCCAGTTTGGAGATCAGGCTGTCGCTCTTGCGCCGGGTAATAAATTTGGAGGACTGCACCGCGTCCACCAGCAGCTTGAGCTCAGGCAGCTCGAAGGTCCGCTCGCCTATGTACCAGCCGGGGGTTTTCCCCTTGCGGCTCTGGACGTCCAGGCCAAACTGGCGTAGCTGCTCCAGATCGTCGTAAATGCTCTTGCGCTCGGCCTGAATGTCCCACCGCTCCAGCTCGTCGATGAGTTCCTTCACAGTTAAGGGGTGGTCCTCGTCCGTGCGCTCCAGCAGCGTTTTTTGCAGCACCAGCAGCTTTCGTTTCTGCCCTTGTCCTTTTGGCATCGCACCTCGCTCCTTTCGTTTTGTTCAGCCTACCACAATCTTAGTCCTTTTTATCGGACTTTTCAAGCGTGGAGCGCGGTCTTGCGCTGCGAGGTGCCGTGGGCTGCGCTTTTTTTGCAACTTGTTTGTGGTTCTCCGTCATTTTATTTGAAATTTTCACGTTCCTCCTCCCACATCTCCTTTACATTGTTTTTCAAATGTGGTATGATGCAACTGACTCTTAGCTGATTTTGTTGCAATCCTTTTGCATTTCCCATTCTTTTAACTTTCATTTTAACGAGGTGTTTTCATTGATTATCACGGATATTCAGGTGGGCGAGATCGCCCTTCCCCTGGTCCGCCCCTTCAAAACCGCGCTGCGCACGGTGGACTCGGTCAACGACATTGTGGTGCGGGTCCTCACCGACGACGGACAGGTGGGGTACGGCGAGGCTCCGCCCACCGCCGTCATCACCGGCGACACCAAGGGCTCCATTCTCTGCGCCGTGCAGGATTTCATTCGTCCCGCCCTGGTAGGCATGGATCTGGCCGACCTGGACGCGGTCATGGAGAAGCTTCAGGGTTGCATGGTCCACAACACTTCGCCCAAGGCGGCGGTGGACATGGCTCTGTACGATCTTTGGGCCAAGGCCCAGGGCAAGCCCCTGTATCAGCTGCTGGGCGGGGCGCGCACGGAGTTCCAGACCGACCTGACCATCTCGGTCAATCCCATCGACGAAATGGTGGCCGACAGTCTGGACGCGGTGGCCCAGGGCTTCCGTATTCTGAAAATCAAGGTAGGCAAGGAGGGCACCGCCGACGTGGAGCGCATCGCCGCCATCCGCGACGCGGTGGGCCCCGACATCATTCTGCGGGTGGACGCCAACCAGGGCTGGACCGCCGCTCAGTCGGTGTCCATCATCCGGGCCATGGAAGACAAGGGGCTCAACATCGAACTGGTGGAGCAGCCTGTCCCGGCCCAGGACGTGGCCGGGCTGAAATACGTCACCGGCCAGGTGGATACCCCCATTCTGGCCGACGAGGCGGTGTTCTCTGTCCAGGACGCGGCCAATCTCATCGCGCTGGAGGCCGCCGACCTGATCAACATTAAGCTGATGAAGACCGGCGGTATCTGGAACGCGCTGAAAATCGCCAAAATGGCCAAGCAGCACGGTGTGGAGTGCATGATCGGCTGTATGCTGGAATCCCGCCTGTCTGTGGCGGCAGCGGCCCACTTTGCCGCCAGTCAGGATATTGTCACCCGCGCGGACCTGGACGGCCCCTCCCTGTGCGCCGTGGACCCCTATTCCGGCGGGCCGGAATTTGACGGACCTGTGATTCGCATGACCGGGGACGCGGGAATTGGCGTAACCGGAATCCCCTGCGAGCACTGGCAGTAACCAACCCGCGGCCCGACCTGTCTCCGTCGGGCGGAGACCCACTTTCGATTATAAAAAGGACCTCCTTTTTGTAATAGCAAGCACGCAAAATACGGTTGAGAAAGAAGGATGCAATGATGAAACTGACAAAACGCCTGTCCGCCCTCGCGCTGGCCGGCGCCATGGCCCTCAGCCTGGCCGCCTGCGGCAGCGACGATCCCCAGAGCACCAGCTCCACCGCACCCACCGGCTCTCCCACCGCCGCCGAGGGCGGCGTCTACCGTGAGCTGTACGCCAGCGAGGTCTCCACCCTGAACTATCTGATCACCGGCAACACCAACGACTTTCAGATCTGCGCCAACGTAGTGGACTGCCTGGTGGAGTATGACTCCTACGGCGTGATTCAGCCCGCCCTGGCCGAGAGCTGGGAGCACAACGAGGACAACACCGTCTGGACCTTCCACATCCGTCAGGGCGTGAAGTGGGTGGACTCCACCGGCGCCGAGGTGGCGGATGTCACCGCCAACGACTGGGTCTCCGCCGCTCAGTACGCCAACAACGCCGCCAACGATTCCGCCACCCAGTATATGTATGACGGCTATGTGCTCAACGCCGGCGCTTACTACAACTACACCGCCTATCTGCTGGAGCTGGAGAGCGCCACCGACGGCACCGACGAAAACGGCAATCCGGTGAAGCTCAACGCCGACGGCGAGGTCATCGAGGAAGTCGCCGCCGTGGCGCCCGAGGACATCGGCGTGAAGGCGCTGGACGAGTACACGCTGGAATACACTCTGGAGAAGTCCTGCCCCTACTTCCCCTCCCTGCTGTCCTATGCCTGCTATATGCCGGTGTACGGTCCCTTCCTGGAGGAGCAGGGCGCCAACTTCGGCGTGGCCAACGACGAAACCACCCTGCTCTACTGCGGCGCCTACATCCTGTCCGATTTCCAGCCCCAGGTCAATCGGACGCTGACCAAGAACGCCAGCTACTGGGACGCCGAGCACGTCTATATTGACGAGATTCAGTACACCTATAACTCCGAAGCCAACACCCTGGCCGCCACCATGTACCTCTCCGGGGAGACCGACTACGCGGAGATCTCCTCCTCCCTGCTCTCCGCCTACATGGCCGACGATTCCACCGCCTCCCTGATTCACTCCAAGCGGCCCGACGTCTCCTACTCCTACTTCTATCTGTTCAACTTCGACGCCAACTTTGACGCCGAGTATGAGCCTGAGAACTGGACCCTGGCCGTGAACAACGAAAACTTCCGCCTGTCCATTCTCCACGCCCTGGACCGCGCCACCGCGCTGTCGGTCAGCGACCCCTACAACGCCAGTAGCCTGCTGAACAACACCATCACCCCCGCCACCTTCGCTGTGGGCGACGGTCTGGACTTCACCCAGTACCCCGCGCTGAAGGAGATCAGCGACGGCGACAGCTTCAACCAGGAGCTGGCCCTCCAGTATAAGGAGGCCGCCATGGCCGAGCTCACCGCCGTCGGGGCCACCTTCCCGGTGAAGGTCCTCATGCGCTACAACCCCTCCACCACCGACTGGGACAAAGAGTGCACCGTGGTGGAGCAGCAGCTGGAGGGCCTGCTGGGCACCGACTACATCGACGTGATCATTGAAGCCGGTCCCGACACCAACTTCCTGGCCGAGGTCCGCCGCTCCGGCGACTACGCCTTTATGAAGTGCAACTGGGGCGCTGACTTTGCCGACCCCGAGACCTGGACCGAGCCCTTCTCCGAGACCTCCACATACAGCTTCATCTATGAGAGTGAGGACCCCACGACCCAGGCCCTGTATGCCGAATATCTGTCCCTGGTCGATACCGCCAAGGCGATCACCGACGATGAGGGAGCGCGCTATACCGCCTTTGCCGAGGCAGAGTCCTTCCTGATCGAGCATGGCTTTGCCATTCCCTTCTCGGTCAACTCCCGCGTGTACCTGTGTCAGAATCTCAATCCCTTTGAGGCCCAGTACGCGCCCTACGGCATGGCCACCCTGCGCTTCAAGGGCCAGCATCTGCAGGAGACCTCCATGGGTATGGACGAGTTCAACGCCCTGTATGAGACCTGGCTGGCTGACTGTGCGGCCGCGCAGGAGGCAGCCGCCGAGTAAATCCGCCGCTCTTTGACAACAGGCGGGCGCGTGCCCGCCTGTTGTTCCTGCTCCCCGCTCCGGCGGGGAGCGCGTCCAGCCGTTTCGCACCCGTGTGGGGACCGGTTGGACGTGCTCCCTATCCCTAACCTGCAAGGAGGTCCCATCTGTGACCAAATATATCCTGAAGCGATTGCTGCGTTCCCTGCTCACGCTGTTCATTATTATGACCATCGTCTTTTCCCTGCTGCGCCTCATGCCTATCGAGGGCTATTTCAACAACTTCGACAAGCTCACCGAGACGCAGATTCAGGTCAAGCTCAATCAGCTGGGTCTCAATGATCCGCTGCCCGTCCAGCTGCTGCACTTCTATGGGGACGTGCTCCACGGCGACCTGGGCACCTCCAACAAATACCGGGAGGGCGCCTCCAACCTCCAGATCATTCTGGAGAAGATCCCCATTTCCCTTACTCTGGGGCTGGTGGCTCTGGCCATTGCCCTGGCGGTGGGCCTGCCGCTGGGCATCTGGATGGCGCGCAGCTCCCGGAGCCGATGGAAAATCGGGGACAAGCTGGGCACCGTGTTCGTGGTCCTGATTCAGGCCATTCCCGCTGCCGTCTACCACATTCTGATTCAGTTTTTCGGCTCCCAATCCGGGCTCAAGCTGCCCATGCTGTTCAGCATGAATGATCCGCGCTCCTGGATTCTGCCCATTTTCTCCCTCTCACTGGGCAACATCGCGTACTATGCCATGTGGCTGCGGCGGTATATGGTGGATGAATCCAATAAGGACTACATCCGCCTGGCCCGGGCCAAGGGCGTCTCCGGCGCGCAGATCTCCCGGCGGCACATTTTCCGCAACGCCATGGTGCCCCTGATCCAGTACATCCCAAATTCCATTCTGTTCACCCTGATGGGCTCGCTGTATGTGGAATCTCTTTATTCCGTGCCCGGTATGGGCGGCCTGCTGGTCACCGTCATCAAGGTCCAGGACAACACTCTGGTCCAGGCCCTGGTCCTGATCTATGCGGCCATTTCCATTCTGGGTCTGCTGCTGGGCGACCTTCTTATGGCCGTTCTTGACCCCCGCATCAGCTTTTCCCGAAAGGAGGGCGCCCGCTGATGAAATCCTACCGCAATCACAAGACCAAGCAGCTGGGCGACGCTCTCAACCGCCAGCTCCAGGACCGGCTGGACGCTCCCTCCATGGACGAGCAGGAGCTGTTCTCCTTTGCCCAGTTCGACCATGCCGCCGCCGAGCGCTCCGGGTACTCCAATTACTCCTACTGGGGCTCTACTGTGCGCACCTTCTTCAAAAACAAGGTGGCCGTGTTCTTCCTGTTCGTGATTTTGGTCACGCTGGCCTTCACCTTCATCCAGCCCCTGCTGCCCGGGCAGCGGGACCCCAATGTGGTCAATTACAATGAGCTGGGCCTCTTTGTGGCCAATCTGCCCCCTTCGGAGGAATACTGGTTCGGCACCAATTCCATCGGCCAGGATCTGTGGGCCCGCATCTGGTCGGGTACCCGCACCTCGCTGTTCATCGGGTTCTCCGTAGCCTGTGTGGAAGCTATTCTGGGCATCCTCATCGGTACGCTGTGGGGCTATGTCCGCAAGCTGGACTTTTTCTTCACCGAGCTGTATAACATCTTCGACAATGTGCCCCAGACGCTGGTGCTTATCCTCATCTCCTATATTCTCAAGCCCGGCGTCTCCACCATCATTTTCGCCCTGTGCCTGACCGGCTGGCTCCAGACCGCCCGGTTCATCCGCAACCAGATCGTCATTATCCGGGACCGGGACTACAACCTGGCCTCCCGCTGTCTGGGCACGCCCACCTTCCGGCTGGTGGTGCGCAATCTGCTGCCCTATCTGGTCAGCATCATCACCCTGCGCATGGCCCTGGCCATCCCCACCGCCATCGGCAACGAGGTGTTCGTCACCTACATCGGCATTGGCCTGCCCTCCGAGATTCCCTCCCTGGGCAACCTGATTCAAGTGGGCCGGGAGCTGATGACCGTCCCCGCGCTGCGCTATCAGCTCTACTTCCCCGTCATCATTCTGGCGGTCATCACCATTTCCTTCTACATCATCGGCAACGCCTTCGCGGACGCGGCCGATCCGAAAAATCACGTCTGAGGGGAGGAGCGAGCGAATGGACGACAAGAATATCCTCTCCGTGCAGGACCTGGACGTGAAGTTTACCCTCCGGGGGCAGGTGCTCCATGCCATCCGCGGCGTCTCCCTGGACGTCCAGCGGGGCGAGAGCCTGGCCATCGTAGGCGAGTCCGGCTCGGGCAAGTCGGTGTTTGTCAAGACCTTCATGGGGCTGCTGGACGCCAACGGCACCATCGACGGCGGCTCCATCTGGTACGGCGGCCGCGATCTGGCGCAGCTGCGTACCGAAAAGGACTGGCTCTCCATCCGGGGCAAGGAGATCGCCATGGTCCTCCAAGACCCCATGACCTCCCTCAACCCCCTCAAGACCATCGGCAAGCAGATCGAGGAGGCCGTAGTCCTGCACCAGGGGCTGCATGGCGCCGAAGCCCGTCAGGCTGTGCTGGAGGCTCTGGCCGACGTGGGCATCGACCAGCCGGAGAAGCGCTACAAGCAGTACCCTCATGAGTTCTCCGGCGGTATGCGCCAGCGGGTAGTCATCGCCATCGCCGTGGCCTGCCGGCCCAAGATTCTCATCTGCGACGAACCCACCACCGCCCTGGATGTGACCATCCAGGCCCAGATTCTGGAGCTCATCAAGGAGATGCAGAAAAAATACCAGCTCACCACCATCTACATCACCCACGACCTGGGCGTGGTGGCCAATGTGGCCGACCGCATCGCCGTCATGTATGCCGGCGACATCATTGAGGTGGGCTCCTGCGACGAGGTGTTTTACGACCCCCGTCATCCCTATACCTGGGCGTTGCTGTCCTCGCTGCCTCAGCTGGGCGTCAAGGGCGAGCCCCTCTATTCCATCCAGGGCACGCCGCCCAACCTGTTCCACGAGGTGAAGGGGGATGCCTTCGCCCCCCGCAATCCCCAGGCGCTGAAAATCGACTTTGTGGAGCGGCCGCCCTTCTTCGAGGTGTCTCCCACCCACAAGGCCCGCACCTGGCTGCTGGACCCCCGGGCTCCCCATGTGGACCCGCCCTCCCATATTCTGCAGCTGCGCGAACAGGGGGTGAACCGCCGTGTCTGACAACCGCGAGATCCTGCTGGAGGTCAAGAACCTCTCGGTCACCTTCGGCAAAAAACGCAATCCCTTCAAGGCGGTGGACAACGTCTCCTTCCACATCTACAAGGGCGAGACCTTCGGCCTGGTGGGCGAGTCCGGCTCGGGCAAGACCACCATCGGCCGGGCCATCATCCGCATCAACCCCACCTCGGGGGGCGACGTGCTGTTCCACGGGCAGAAGATCAACGGCCGCATCTCCCGGGAACTGGACGCCCAGGTCATCCGGAAGATCCAGATGATCTTCCAGGACCCCATGGCCTCCCTCAATGAGCGGGCCAAGGTGGACTACATCGTCTCCGAAGGGCTGTACTCCAACGGCAGCCATCTCTCCGACGCCCAGCGCCGGGAGAAGGTGGCCAGGGCCTTGTCCGACGTGGGCCTGCTGCCCGAATTTGCCGACCGCTTCCCCCATGAGTTCTCCGGCGGACAGCGCCAGCGCATCGGCATCGCCCGGGCGCTGATCCTGGAGCCGGAATTCATCATCGCCGACGAGCCCATCTCCGCCCTGGACGTGTCCATCCGGGCCCAGGTGCTCAATCTGCTCTCCCAGCTCCAGCAGGAGCGGGGACTGACCTACCTGTTCATCGCCCATGACCTGAGCGTGGTGCGCTTCATCTGCGAGCGCATCGCCGTCATCCACAAGGGAAAGATCGTGGAGCTGGCCGGGAGCGAGCAGCTCTTTGCCCACCCCTTCCATCCCTACACCCGGGCCCTGCTCTCCGCCATCCCCATGCCCGACCCCATCTCCGAGCGGAAGAAGCAGCTGCTGGTCTACGACCCGTCCTGCCACGACTACTCGGTGGACAAGCCCGTGTGGGCCGAGCTGGAGCCCGGCCACTTCGTCCTGGGCAACCAGCGGGAGCTGGACTCCTACAAGGCACAGCTGTAATCGTATCATCGTACAGCGGGCGCAGTTCCTGCGCCCGCTGCTGTTTGGGAGGTCTTTTTTCTTGATCACGCCAAAACCCCTGTTTCCCGGCGCCCGGGTGGCCCTGGTGTGCGCCAGCAGCGCCGTCCCGGAGGACCGGCTGGAGCCCGCCGCCGACGCCGTGCGCGCCCTGGGCCTGGAGCCGGTGCTCTACCCCTCCTGCTTTTTTGCCAACCGCCACGGCTACCTGGCCGCCGACGACCGCCAGCGGGCAGACGATGTGAACGCCGCCTTCGCCGACGACACCATCCACGGTGTGCTCTCCATCCGGGGGGGCTACGGCGCCCACCGCATCCTGCCCCTGCTGGATTGGGACGCCATCCGCGCCCACCCCAAGTATTTTTCGGGATACAGCGACGTCACCGCCCTGCACATCGCCCTCAACCAGGTGTGCGGCCTGGTGACCTACCACACCATCATGCCCTCCACCGAATACTATGAGCCGGTGGGCGACTACTCCATGGACTGGCTGAAAAAGGCCCTGTTCGGCACCCTCACCGGCCGGCTGGACAATCCCCCCGGCCAGCCCATGACCACCCTGGTGCCCGGTAAGGCCCGGGGCCGGCTGTGCGGCGGCAACCTCTCCCTGGTGCGGGACAGCCTGGGCACCCCCTGGGAGATCGACACCCGGGGCAAGATCCTCTTCCTGGAGGACATCGGGGAGAAGACCTACCGGGTGGACGGCATGCTCACCCAGCTGCGCAACGCGGGCAAGCTGGACCAGTGCGCCGGCATCGTGCTGGGGGCCTGGACCGACTGTGTGCCCGAATATCCGGAAAAGACGCTGGAGCTGCGGGAGATCTTCGACGAGCTCATCGCCCCGGCGGGCAAGCCCGTACTGATGGGGCTGGCCTGCGGCCACTGTATCCCCACCCTCTCCCTCCCCCTGGGCGCGCCCGC
>DXYV01000002.1:0-73863 GCA_019415645.1 Clostridiales bacterium | reverse complement strand
GTGCTGGACGCAGATGCCCGGACCCTCGAAGTGACGGCATAACGCCCGCCTTCTACTCCATTTGATGAGGTGACTGTATGAACGCGATCGTAAAAACCACCCTGTGTCCCCTGCATCGTTCTCCGGAAAGCTGCAGTGAGCTGGTAGACGAGGCTCTCTATGGCATGATAGTAGAGGTAGTCGCTGTCTATGGCGGGGACTGGGTCCATGTCCGCACCCATTACCGCTACGAGGGCTGGGCCCCCCGCGCCTGTCTTCTGATGGAGGACCAAGCCGCCCGGACATGGCAGGCCCTGCCCAAGCGGGTCGTGCTCCATAAAAACGCCTGCGACGTGATGGCCGCCCCCAAGGTCCAGTCGTGGATCCTGGCCACCCTCCCTCTGGGCGGCGTGCTCTCCCCCCAGGGCGAGCCAGAGGACGGCTGGCAAAAAGTCCGCCTGTGCGACGGCCAGGAGGGCTATACAAGAAGTAGCTTTCTGGCCGAATATTACAAATCCCCTCCGGAGGAAGAGGAACTTGCCCTCCGCCGCCGCATTGTAGCCAATGCCTGGCGCTACCAGGGCGCCCACTACCGCTGGGGCGGCAAGTCCCCCATGGGCATTGACTGCTCCGGTCTGGTGTCTATGGCCTATCTGCTTTCAGGTATCATCATCTACCGGGACGCCCACATCCGGGAGGATTTCCCCATCCACGAGATCACTCTGGACCAGGCCAAGCCCGGGGATCTGCTGTTCTTCCCCGGCCATGTAGCCATGTACACCGGAGACGGGCATTACATCCACTCCACCGGTGCGGCGGGCTCTGACGGTTTCACCCACAACTCCCTGAATCCGGAGGACCCCGACTTCCGGGCCGACCTGAAGGAGAAGCTCACCCAGGTGGGCAGCTATTTCTAAGAACACATTGCGTCAAAGGGGTGCGCCGCATCGTCGGGCCAAAGTCCGCGCCGCTCGCAACGCCTGGATGGGCATTTCTCGCTCCGCTCCCTTGCCCCTCCTCTCCCAAACAAACCCGCTTCGCTGGGCTTTGTTTGGGTTCCCGGAGCGCGCCTCTGTTCCTTCTCTCATGCATTCGGATCGCAGGACGGCGTATCCCCCTGGGCAGGCGGCTGCGAGGCTGCGCTTCCCGCCGCTTCGGTCTCAGCCGGAGCCTCCGGCTCTGCGGTCACGGCTCCGTCCGCGGTGACGGCGGACAGATTCAGCCCCTCCAGGATGGCCTGCCGCACCAGGCGGGCGACGAAATACTCCACCTCCGCCCCCTGGCCCTCCGGACCATAGGCCTGGAAGCGGACGCCCACGCCATTGGCCACAAAGGTCACCTCCCGACCCTCCGGCATCCACACCTCCTGGTCACTGCCCCGGCCAAAGGCGCCGCCCTTGTATCCGGCCACCTCCACGCCCCACACCTCGGTGGTGCCCTCCACGGGCATTTCCAGACAGGTGGGCGGCAGCGCATCCGGGGCGAGGCTCAGGCTGAAGGCAAAGCGGTCCGACTCCCCCCACAGGTCCAGCACCCATACTGTACCGTCGGCATGGTGATAAACGGTCCCCCGAAGCTCCATATCTCCCCAGTCCAGCATGGTCTCCAGGACCTCCTCCCCGCCCACCAGGGCGAGGAGGTCCGCCCGGGTGAGGTCCCGGCCCACGCAGTCCTCGGGAATGGCGATGGAGGCCGAGGATTCGCCGCTCCCTGCCCGGTACTCGATCCAGGGCAGCAGATAATAGTGAACGACCGCTCCGTCGTTTACCTCAAATCCGCCGATGGTTTTCATGCCCTTCTCGGTTTCGTCGGCCGGTGCCTGTTCGATGGTCGCCGACGAAACTGCATTTTCTGATGCCGCCGGATTCTCATCCCAGCCCCCTATGCGGACGCCCAGGACCCCCGACCAGAGGACCCAGGCCCCTCCGATTCCCACCGCCAGAATCAGAACGGCGGCCAGCACGCCGTACCGCTTCCAGGCCGGGGGCCGGCGGCGCTCCGTTTTGGGCTTCAGCGCCTTCAGCCGTGTCCGAAGGGCCTCCGGCGCTTCAATTCGGTCAAAATACGATCTGTAATTATCCATCGTTTTCTCCTTCCAGTATTCCACGCAGACGCACTCTGGCCCGACTCAGATGGGAGCGCACCGTCCCCGGCCGCTGGCCGGTGAGGGCGGCGATCTCCTGGGTGGAGTACCCCTCGTAGTAAAACAGGTGGACCGCCGTTCGTTCCCGGGGCGGCAGGGCCAGCACCGCCTCCACCACCGCGCTCTCCTCCGGCCCGTGGGCCGGATAGCTGGCCAGCAGTTCGGTCAAGGGATGTCGCTTTGCAGCCCGCAGTCTGGAACGGCAGGCGTTGATGATCACCCGCAGCAGCCAGGCCTTTTCGTGTTCGGAGTCCCGCAGCTGCGGGCGCGTCTCCAGATAGCGCAGGAACGTGTCCTGCACTGCGTCCTCTGCCTCCGCCGGGTTTCCCAGAATGGCCAGAGCCGTCCGGTAGAGGGTGTTCGTGTGTGTGTCGATCAGGGCTTCCAACCGGTTGGGGTGTTCCATGCTTCTCTCCCGCCCCCTTTCACTTTCTACACGCCGAAGCGGCGCGAAATGTTGCAGTATTCAAGGAAAAATTTTTATGGTATAATGGGACTGTTCCATCCGCCGCTCCATGGTCTGGGTCTGGGCCGGAGCGTCAGGATACGGTCCAACGCGGCGGCGCTTCTCTCCGCCTGCTGAGCCGGCCAATCTCCACAGAAAGGACGAATGACCATGAAAGTGTTCCTCAGCGCCGACATTGAAGGCACCTGCGGGATCTGTGACTGGAGCGAGACCGAGCGCTCCACCCCCAACGATTATACCATCTATCAAAAGCAAATGAACCGGGAAGTGAATGCCGCCTGTCTGGGCGCTCTGGCCGCCGGCGCGGAGGAGGTCTATGTCAAGGACGCTCACGACTCCGCCCGCAATCTGGACCCCATGCAGCTGCCCGAGCAGATTCGCATCCACCGGGGCTGGAGCGGCGATCCGCTCTCCATGATGAGCGGTCTGGACAGCGATTCCTTTGACGCGGTGTTCTTCACCGGCTATCACGCCTGGGCCTCCTGTCCCGGCAACCCCCTGTCCCATACCATGAACCTGCAAAATGACTACGTCACCATCAATGGGGTGCTGGCCAGCGAGTTCCTCATCAATTCCTACACGGCCGCCTACTACGGCGTGCCCGTCACGTTCCTGTCCGGCGACCGGGCCCTGTGCGAGTTCGCCCACACCCTCATTCCCTCCATCACCACCGTGGCGGTCAACCAGGGCTTCGGCGCGGCCGCCTGCTCCATCCACCCTGCCGTGGCCGTCCGGGAAATTCAGGCCAAGGCCCAGCAGTCCCTGGCCAACCGGGATTCCTGCCGGCTGGAGCTGCCCAAAACCTTCGACACGGTCATCCGCTTCCGGGAGCACAAAAAGGCCTACTCCAAATCCTTCTATCCCGGCGCGTCTCTGCGGGAGGCCAAAAACGTCTGCTTCACCTCTGACGACTGGTACGAGGTCCTGCGCTACTTCCATTTCGTGCTCAGCGACTGAACAGAAGGGAGATCATGCCCATGAAGGACCAGGAAATGCGCCTGGCCGTCCTGATCGACGCCGATAACGCGCCCCGCACCGCCCTGAAGGAGATCATGGCCGAGGTGGCGGGCTACGGCACCCCCACCATCAAGCGAATCTACGGCGACTGGACCGCCCCCAATATGGAGAGCTGGAAGCCCCTGCTGCTGGAGCACGCCATCTCCCCGGTCCAGCAGTACAGCTACACCACCGGCAAAAATTCCACCGACTCCGCCATGATCATCGACGCCATGGACATCCTTTACACCGGCCACTGCGACGGCTTTGTGCTGGTGTCCAGCGACAGCGATTTCACCCGTCTGGCCACCCGCCTGCGGGAGGCCGGCATGAAGGTCTACGGCATGGGGGAGCGCAAGACGCCCCAGCCCTTTATCGTGGCCTGCGATAAATTCGTCTATATCGAGGTCATCCGGGCGGCGGCCGCGCCCAAGGCCGCCAAGGCGGCCAAGGCGGAGGCCCCGGCAAAGAAATCCTCGGCCAAAAAGAAGGCGGAGGCCCCCGTTCCGGCCGTGCCGTCGGAGCCCGCCCCTACCCATGGCAGCATTCCCGAGGAGATCGTGACTCTCATCTCCGATTCGGTAGAGACCCTGGCCGACGAGGACGGCTATGCCTACTTGGGCGATCTGGGCAATCTGCTGCTGAAGAAACAGCCCGATTTCGACGCCCGAAACTTTGGCTTTTCCAAGCTGTCCAAGCTCATCTTCTCCCTGCGGGACGAGTTTGACGTGGATGAGCGGCGCAACCCCAACAACCCCGCCACCCAGGTCTATCTGCGCAACAAGAAAAATAAATAATCGCCACACGGCGGACCGGAGCTATCTCCGGTCCGCCGTGTCTGAAGGATGGATGTTTTCATGGAAACCGAAAAGCTTTATTACCAGGACGCCTATCTGCGGACCTTCTCCGCCGTTGTGATGGACTGCCAGCCTGCTTCGGACGGCTGGCGGGTGGTTCTGGACCGCACCGCCTTCTACCCCGAGGGCGGTGGTCAGCCCGGCGACACCGGAGCCCTGAACGACGTGGAGGTCTGGGACACCCACGAGAAGGATGGGCGCGTACTTCACTACACCCGCCAGCCTCTGCCAGTGGGAGAGCGGGTCACCGGCCAGATCCATTGGGCGCGCCGCTTTGACCATATGCAGCAGCATTCCGGCGAGCATATAGTCAGCGGTCTGATTCACGCCCAGTACGGCTATGACAATGTGGGCTTCCACCTGGGGGCCGATCTGGTGACCATCGACCTGAACGGCATACTGGACGAGGCCCAGCTGGCCGAGCTGGAGGCCCAGGCCAATCAGGCCGTGTGGGCCGATACGGAGACCCAGATCACCTGGCCCGACGGGCCAGCCCTGGCCGCCCTGGACTACCGCAGCAAGAAGGAGCTGTCCGGCGCGGTGCGCATCGTAACCTTCCCCGGGTCCGATGTGTGCGCCTGTTGCGGCACCCATGTCCGGCGTACCGGGGAGATCGGCCTGATCAAGCTGCTGACGGTCCAGAAGTTCCGTTCCGGCGTGCGGGTGGAAATGGCCTGCGGCAAGCGGGCGCTGGACTGGCTCAACGCCGTCGCCGCCCAAAACCACCAGACCTCTGTGCTCCTGTCCGCCAAAGCGGACCAGACTGCCGGCGCGGTGCGGCGGCTCTACGACGAGGCCCAGGACCTCAAGGCCAGGCTGGCCGCCCTGCAGGAGCGCGCCTTTGCCGACCGGGCCGCTCAGCTGGCTGGCGCGGGGGATGTACTCGTGTTCGAGGACGGTCTGGCCGCCGACGGCGTGCGCCGTCTGTGCGACGCAGTGCTCCAGACCTGCGGCGGCCGGTGCGCCGTATTCTCCGGCGCGGACGACCAGGGCTACAAATATGCGGTGGGCTGCCGGGAGGGTGATCTGCGTCCCCTCGTCCAGGCCCTCAATACCGCCCTGCACGGACGGGGCGGCGGCAAGCCTTCCTTCGCCCAGGGTTCGGTCCAGGCGGACCGGGTCGAGATCGAAGCCTTCTTCGCAGAACCCTGACGATGTTCCAATCCCATACTAATCAACCGCGCGGGCGTTCCATGGGACGCCCGCGCGGTTTGTTTTCTTCGTATTCTATTCCGGTCAGGCTTCGTCCTCGATGATGCCGTAGCCGCCGTCATTGCGGCGGTAGACCACCGAGAAAGCCCCGTCCAGATCTTCGTTCTTAAAGGCGAAGAAGGTGTGGTCCAGCAGGTTCATCTGCAGGATCGCCTCGTCCACCGTCATGGGCTTGATGGGGAAGCGCTTGGTGCGCACCACCTTGAACTCCGTCTCCTCCTCCACGGGAGCAAAGGACGACTGCTCATCCACCGTGCGTTCAAACGCATCCTGGCGCAACCGCTTCTCCAGCCGTGCCTTATTCTTCCGAATCTGCCGCTCCAGCGAGGAAACGGCTGCGTCAATGGACGCGAACATATCCGAGGTGCTCTCGGCCACCCGTAAAATCGTTCCACCGGAGCGTACCGTCAGCTCCACATTATTACGGTCCTTTTCCACGCTGAACACCAGAGATGCCTCCGCCTCGCTGCGGAAGAACCGGTCCAGCTTTCCCACCTTTTTCTCCGCGTAATTATGGACGGACTTGGGCAGGTTGACCTTCTTGTCGGTGAATGTGAACTTCATATGCTTCAGCTCCTTCCGCCCTGAACAGGGCAGTGTTGACGGAAAGCCGCCGCAGCGCTTGTGTCCGCGGCGCTTTCATGTTTTAATTATACCACACCTGTATAGAAATTCCACAGATTTTTTACAAACTTCACAAAGAATTCGCAATTGCAAAAAATTTGCCCGGCTGTGGGACCAAATCCTCTTTCGCCGGGTATGGTAGGTGAAACGCGTTTCGAGAGGTACCGCCATGATGAATCAAGACACCTTTTCCGCCCTGGCCGATCAGTACATGGATATGGTCTACCGCGTGGCCTATCACGCCCTGCGCAGCCCCCACGACGCCGATGACGTGACCCAGGAGGTTTTTCTGCGCCTGCTGCGCGCCGGGCCCGCGTTCGAGAGCGAGACCCATGCCAAGCATTGGCTGATCCGGGTGACGCTCAACGAGAGCAAGCGGCTGCTGTGCTCGCCCTGGCGGCGGCATACCGCCCCGCTGGCCGACTATGAGGCCTCCTGTCCTGGGAGACTCCGGAGCAGGAGGACCTGTTCCAGGCCGTGATGAATCTGCCCCGGAAGTACCGGCTGCCGCTGTATCTCTATTACTACGAGGGCTACGCCGTGCGGGAGATCGCCCAGCTGCTCCGGCGCAAGCCCTCCACCGTCCAGACTCAGCTGGCCCGGGGGCGGGAACAGCTCCAACACATTTTACAGGAGGAATGGAGCTATGAATGACCGCACTTTTTATCGGGAGACCTTTTCCCGTCTCCATGCCTCCCCGGAAGCAAGGAGGAACATTATGAATCTGCCCAGCCGATCCCCTGCCCGCCGCCGGCCGACGCCGCTGCTGGCGGCCGTCGTACTGATCGCCGCCCTCACCGCCACCGCCCTGGCCGCCTTTGGCGGCGGCCTGTGGGACTGGTTTTCCCGGGAATGGGCCGCCCGGACCGGCCAGCCCATGGGGGAATCCCAGACGGCCGTCATCCACTCCCTTACCCAGCGGGTGGACCAGAGCGTCACCGCCGAAGGCGTGACCGTTACCGCGGACAGCATCACCGTGGGCTCGGACAGCCTGTGGGTCCTGCTCCGGGTGACCGGGGCGGAGTTCTCCCCCACCCAAGCCTATACCTTTTCGGAATTCGATCTGCAAATCACGCCGGAAGCGGACCCGGGCAAAACCACCGGCGTTTCCGCCTATGGCGAGCATTTTCTGGGCCTTGACGAGAGCGGCTCACTGCTCTTTTTGTTCGAATACACGACCAGTATACCCAGCGAAGCCCAACTGGGCGACGGGTCGTATCAGCTGATACTCTCCCTGGGCAGTCTGGCCCGCGGGTCCCAGGGGACTGAGACCGAGCCTCTGTGCGCCGGTCCCTGGGCCTTTACCATTCCTCTGACCGTGGAGAGCCTGTCCCCGGTACGCACCCTTGCGGAGGCGGTGGCAGTGGTCCCGGCGGACGATTCTTCCGCCGGCAGCACCGGAGAGTCCCCTGCTCCGAGTCCGAGTGTTCCCGCGGACCGCCCCGATTCTGCTCTGGAGGGGGTCGAGCTGCCACAGACCGAGAGAACCGTTGTCCTGACCGATCTTCAGCTCTCCGCCACCGGCGTTCGCTTCTGCTCGGACGGCGACGTATCCTTCGCTTTGGTGGCGGCGGTCCTGGCCGACGGCGCTATCGTGGAGTCCACGGCCAGCACCGGATTCCGGGACGACCTGGGAATCTACCACAACTCCTTCCAGTGGCCGGTTCCCATTGACGTGACCCAGGTCACAGCCCTGCGGGTGGGCGCTACGGACATCCCCCTCGCCTGACTCCACCCCAAACCAAGCGCGCCGCCGGAAGTCTCCGGCGGCGCGCGTCTTTTGTTACAGGGTCGTCTGGGCGTGGCGGGTCACATGACAGCCCAGATTGACCACGCAGGGCAGGCCCGCGATGTGGGTGGGATAGGGCTCGATGGCCACGGACAGGGCGGTGGTGGTGCCGCCCAGACCCTGCGGGCCAATGCCCAGGGCGTTCACCCGCTCCAGCACCCGGGCCTCCATATCCGCGTAATAGGGGTCGGGGCTGGACTGGTCCAGGGGCCGCAACAGGGCCCGCTTGGCCAGCTGGGCCGCCAGATCGGAGGTCCCGCCCAGACCCACGCCCACCACGACCGGCGGGCAGGGATTGGAGCCCGCCCGGTCCACCGCCTCCACGATGAAGTCCTCCACGTCCCGCTGGGTGGCCGAGGGCGTGAACATCTTCAGGGCTGTCATATTCTCGCTGCCAAAGCCCTTGGGGGCCACGGTGATGGTCACCTGGTCCCCCGCGGTCAGGCGCGTATAGAGGACGGCCGGGGTATTGTCGTTGGTATTGCCCCGCCGCAGGGGATCGGCCACCACCGAAAGGCGCAGGTTCCCCTCCACATAGCCCCGGGCCACGCCGGCGTTGACCGCCTCCTCCAGGGTGCCGCCGGTCAGGTGGCAGTCCTGGCCCCAGTCCACAAAAACCACCGCCATTCCCGTGTCCTGGCAGATGGGCAGGCCCCGCTGGGCCGCAAAGGTAAAATTCTCCTCCAGGTCGCCCAGAATCGCCGCCCCTACCGGGGAGCGCTCCTGTCCCCTGGCCTGCCGGATGGCCTGGCATACGTCTCCGGTCAGCTGCGTATTAGCCTGGATGCAAAGGTCGCGCACCGCCTGTGTCACCGCGGCACAGGATACTTCTCGCATGTTGTGTCCTCCTTCTTTGGTTCGACAATCTCTTCTCTTGACGAGATTTCCAATATTTGTTATAGTATAGATGCGGCTCATCACCGCGGCGTCGGGATTCCGATCCCGGCGCGGTCATTCCATTCTCCCGCGCAATACCTTGGGCTCTTCTCTGCTCCAACAGAGAAGAGTCATTTTTTTGCCTCTGTGTCCTCCCAGAACAGCTCGTCCAGAGTGCGGCCCAGCTCCCGGCAGATGGCCAGGCACAGGCGGATGGTGGGATTGTAGTCCCCCTGCTCGATGGCGTTGATGGTCTGGCGGGAGACGCCCACCGCGTCGGCCAGCTTCTGCTGAGAGAGTCCCCGGGCGGCCCGGGCCGCTTTCAGGCGAAGGTTTTTCACGCCTCCTCCGCCTCCCGCCGCTGCTGCCGCCTTCGGTGGATCAGGGCGGCCAGGCCGACCACCAGAAAACCCAGGCCCAAAAACAGCTGGGGCAGATTGTCCAGCCGCACTTCGCTCATCATCCACGCCGCTGTGTTGGCGCCGCCCACCGCAAGAAAGCAGCCCGCCCACGCCGTCTGGTTCTGCTCCTTCCATCTGCGGTAGGCGTCATGGCGAATGCAATAGAGCACAAAGACCAGCACCGCCAGACATAAGCACCCGCCGGCCACATTCCACACATCGTGGAGCCAAGGCCAGTCCGCGAACACATCCAGCACGCCCCAGGCCAGCATGCAGCCGGCCAGCGTCCAGAAGGCGTATCCATAGGCCCGCCCCCGGTAATACTGCTGCCGCTCGTCGTAGTCCTCCTCGCCTCGCCGTTTCCGGTCCTGGCGGTCCAGGGCACTGCCCACCAGAATCAGAATCAGGAACAGCACCAGTGGAAGGACAATCAACAGCAAAAATCCCCACAGGGTCATCGTCGCCACCCCTTTCATCGCCCCCATTGTATCTTATACCCGTCTTTTTGTCAATTATATTTGACAAAAAGACCAAAAAAACAGAGGGATACCCGAGTATCCCTCTGCTGCGGTCTTATCGGCGGCCGCGGCGGCTGCCGCGCTTCTCATTCATATGGAGCTCCGAAAGCTTGCTGTCGGAGGAGGCCAGGAACTGCTTGAGCCTGTCCTCAAAATCCACCGGCCCCTTGGCCTGCGCCGGGCGGGGGGTGAAGGTGTTGGGCCGGCGCGCGCCGCTCTGCGGCCGGGCACGGCGGTCCCCTTCGCCGGAGGAACGGTTGTTGTAGGGACGGCGCTCCTGCTGGGGAGGGGGATCCATCGCTTTCTTGATGGACAGGTTAATACGGTTGTTGTCATCAATGCCGATGACCTTCACCCTGACCTGCTGACCCTCCTGCAGATGGTCGTGCACATCGTTGACATAGGAATACGCAATTTCCGAGATATGTACCAGACCGGACTTATTCTCGGGCAGAGAAACGAACGCGCCAAACTTGGTGATGCCTGTGACCTTGCCGTCCAGGATAGAACCGACTCCAAACTCCATAAAAAATGTTTTTTCCTCTCACTTTAATGATTGGCGTCCACAAAGACCCGCTCATCCGGCTCCACCAGATCCAGCTTTTCTCTGGCGATGTCCTCGATGCGCCCGGCGTCGCCGCTGTTGGCGATGTCCTCGGCCAGGCCCGCGTTGATCTCCGTCTGGGCCCGCACCTGCCGGGTCACCTCGTCCAGCTGCTCCTGCGCGGTCTGCAGCTGTCCGCGCACCGAAAGAAGGGCCAGCGCCACGGCGATGAGCAGAATGAGAATGACCAGTTTGGTCGCCAATCCCGCTTTTTTCGTCCGCATGGCTGTCCGCTCCTTTCCGCCGTCTGTGCGGTCTATGCTTTACCAGTTTCATTGTAAACCATTTTTGCAAACTTTGAAAGTGTTTTTTTGATTTTCCCGCGATTTTTTTCCACAAACCTAATATCCGTTTTATGGGAAAACACAGCAAACGCCACAAAAAGGCCACTGCGTCGGCCACCTTATTCAAGGCAGCCAGCACCAGCCTCCCCAGCGTCAGGAAGTAGACCCCGCAGCCCAGGGCGGCGGCGGCCAGGTAAAAGATCCGCACCCGGCCGTCTCCGGCCGCCAGGGCATAGGCGAACAGCCCCACCGTGACCACCAGCCAGAACAGGGCGTCCAGCACATGTCCCAGCCAGCGCAGCCCCAGCCGGTGGCGAATCACTCGCATTCCATCGTAGAGCAGGCCCGCCGCCGCGCCCAGCACCACCGCGCCGCCAAAGTCGGCGGCCTGGGCCAGCACCTCGATCTCCATCTCAGCGGAACAGCCGCGCGAAGAATCCGCCGCCTTCTCCGCCCTCGTCCTCGTAATTCAGCGCGTCCACGCTGCCCTCCACCTTCAGGTCGCCCCCGTCCAGGCTGAGCTTTTCGATGTGCAGGTTCTCTCCCCGCACGGTCAGGGTCCCCCGCGAGGTGGACATCACAATCTCATTTTCGTCGAAGCGCTCCACTTCCTCCACGCCGGATACCGACAGGGCGCCCCGCTCCTCCAGGACCACCCGATGAGGCGCCCGCACGCCCGTTTGATTGTCATAGGCCATACCGTTTCTCCTTCCCCGATAGACAGCTTGCCACAGACCCGCGCCGGCGGCGCGGGGTCTCTTTCCTTCCTGATAACCTATCTATACGGGACAAGGACCGGATTTATGCCCGTTTCACCGCCCGGAGCATCGGACGGGACACCGCCGCGACCGCGGCGATTTTGAGCGCGTCGCCGGGCAGGTAGATCAGCATGCCCGACCAGACCACTGCCCACAGAGTCATGTCCCGCCCCAGGTAGAGGTGGAGCACCGCGTACATATAGGGTACGCCCACCGCGTACAGGGCGGCCAATCCGGCCAGGCAGGCCAGAATCACCCGGCCGCGGGTCCGCTTTTGTTCCGTCAGCCGTCCCACGATCCAGGCCGCCGGAATCAGTCCCAGAAGAAAGCCCATACTGGGCTGGAGCAGATAGCCCGGCCCGCCCCCCTGGGTGAACACCGGCAGGCCGACCAACCCCAGAATCACATAGACCAGCTGAGACAGGGCCCCCCATTTGGCCCCCAGCAGCAGCCCGGCCAGGCTTGTGAATAAAAATTGCAGGGTGATGGAGGTGATTCCCACCGGAATCTGCAAAAATGCGCCTATGGCGGTCAGCGCCGCGAACAGCGCGGCCAAGCTCATGGTCCTGGTTTTTGTCATATGCTCCGCTCCTTTGTAAACCTTTTTTATAAATCAGTTTACATTCATCCTAACAGACACGCTTCAAATTGTAAACTTCTTTTTGCTTTTTGTTTACGTTTTTGGTAGAATAAAAAAAAGACTGGTCCGAAAGGGGAGCCTGTTTATGGATTCCGATTCGATTTTGCACCTGCTCATCCAGCGCGGCGATTATCTCTCCGGTGAGGAGATGAGCGCGACCTTGGGCGTCACCCGGGCGGCAGTATGGAAGGGCATCTCCGCGCTGCGGGAGGCGGGTTACGTCATCTCCTCCGCACCCCGGCTGGGTTATCGCCTGGAGCACAGCCCCGACCGGCTCAGCGCCGGGGCCATCTCCGCCCGGCTGCCCGCGGGGATTCTGGTGGGCCGGCAGGTCCAGTGCCTGGAGCAGGTGGATTCCACCAATACCTATCTGAAAAAGCTGGGGGCCGAGGGCGCGCCCGCCGGGCTGGCTGTGCTGGCCGAGGAGCAGACCGCCGGCCGGGGCCGGCGGGACAGGCGGTTCCAATCGCCCCGGGGCACGGGGCTCTATCTCTCCGTCCTTCTGCGCCCCGCCTGCCTCCCCGCGGAGGCGGTGGATCTCACCGCCTGGATCGCGGTGGCTGTATGCAACGGCATCGAGGAGCTGTGCGGGATTCGGCCCCAGATCAAGTGGACCAACGACATTATCCTCCACGGGAAAAAGCTGTGCGGCATCCTGACCGAGATGAGCGTGGAGGGCGAGACCGGAGCCCTGCAGTCCGTGGTGGCCGGGATGGGCGTCAACGTGTCGCAGACAGCCCAGGACTTCGTTCAGGCCGGACTGGGCGAAATCGCCACCTCCCTGACCCTGGAGGGCTGTCCCGTGGACCGCAACGAGCTGGCCGCGGCGCTGCTGCGCGCCCTGGACCGGATGGCCCGCGCTTTTCCGGCCGCCCACGCGGACTATCTGGCCCGCTACCGGGCCGACTGTGTTACCCTGGGGCGGGACGTCACCCTCCTGCGGCCCGGCGGCCCCGTGGAGGGCCGGGCCGTGGCCGTGCGGGACGACTTCTCCCTGGAGGTCGCCTACCCGGACGGCTCCACTGAGGCAGTCTCCTCCGGCGAGGTCTCCGTGCGGGGCATCGGCGGCTACCTGTGACCGGACACTTGTCTTGTCGCCTGCCCCGTGCTATAATCCTATCATCATTCCGCTTCTCCGGCGCAGACGCCCCGGACCGCGGGAAAGGAGCCGACCTTCATGACCGCTTCTCAGCGCCGCACTCTAATCTTACAGACGCTCCAACAGGCCGACGGACCTCTCTCGGCCACCGCTCTGGCCAAGACCTGTTCGGTCAGCCGCCAGATCATCGTGGGAGACGTCGCCCTGCTGCGGGCGGCCGGAGCGAACATCACCGCCACGCCCCGGGGTTATGTGCTGGGCGACGGCGGCGGACTGGTGCGCCGGCTGGCCTGCGTCCACCGGGGCGAAGACATGGAGCGGGAGCTGACCATCATGGTGGACAACGGCTGCACGGTGGAGGACGTCATCGTGGAGCACTCGGTCTACGGACAGCTGGCGGGCCAGCTCAATCTCTCCAGCCGCTACGATGTGGCCCAGTTTATCCGTAAAGTTGCCCAGAGCGACGCCAAACCCCTCTCCGCCCTGACGGAGGGCATCCACCTGCACACCCTGCGCTGTCCGGACGAGGCCGCCTTTGAACGGGTGCGGGCCGAGTTGGATTCCGCAGGCTTTCTGGTGCGGGAGTAGCATTTTTCTGGTTCGCAACCGCCGGTTGCGGAAGGTTCCAGCCTTACTTGGTAGACCGCAGCCGGAAGTTTCGGTATCATTTCCTTGTAGATCATGTTCCCCGTTGAACCGATTGGAGGAATTGATAACATGCTGAACGAAAACATTTTGTATTACCGCAAGCGCGCCAAGCTGTCCCAGGAGGAACTGGCCGGAAAAGTCGGCGTCTCCCGGCAGGCGGTCAGTAAATGGGAGCTTGGAGAAGCTACCCCGGAGGTGGAAAAGCTGGTGGCGCTGGCGCAGGTCTTTGGCGTAACCACGGACGAGCTGCTGCGCCAGACCCCGCCCGCCCCGGATTCGTCTCCCAAGCCGGATTCCCCTGCCCCGCCGGGCCGGATCGGCCGGATGGTCGGACGCTATGGCTGGCTGGCCGGGGTCTATCTCGCGCTCTACGGTCTGGGACTGGCCCTCTCTGGCGGTCTCGCCCGGTTTCTGCTCCAGCGGATGTTCCAGCCCCTGCTGCGTCCGGATTCTCCCTTCACCCATTCGGAGGCCATTGC
Source organism: Clostridiales bacterium (assembly GCA_019415645.1). Taxonomy (GTDB): domain Bacteria; phylum Bacillota; class Clostridia; order Oscillospirales; family Oscillospiraceae; genus DXYV01. The sequence continues at coordinate 59,490 of DXYV01000002.1, read as the reverse complement.
GATCCCCCGCTTTTTCCTCCTGGCCGCCACTCTGATTCTGGCGGCCGGCATCCTTCTCCTGGCCGGCGGCATCGTACTGGCCGTCTATCTGAAGCGGCGCGGCACACCGAAAAACCGTTGACAAATCCGTTTCATCCGTTATAATAGGACAATACAGGTGTCTTGACATCTGTATTGTCCTATTTGCTTTATGGAGAGAGGAACGATCAACGATGGAAAAATGCAAAGCCTTCCTGCAGCGGAAAAACATTGTAATTTCCGCCAGGCGGTATGGTATCGACGCGCTGGGCGCCATGGCACAGGGCCTGTTCTGTTCCCTGCTCATCGGCACCATTGTCCAGACTCTGGGCCAGCAGCTGGGAATCCCCTTCCTGGTGGATGTGGGCGGCTATGCCTCCGCCATGAGCGGCTCGGCTATGGCCGTGGCCATTGGCTACGCGCTTCAGGCGCCGCCCCTGGTACTGTTCTCCCTGGCCACCGTGGGTTATGCGGCCAACGCCCTGGGCAGCACCACGCTGACCGGGGAGAGCGGCGCAGGCGGCCCCTTAGCAGTGCTGTTTATCGCGGTCATTGCCGCTGAGCTGGGCAAGGCAGTCTCCAAGGAGACCAAGGTCGACATTCTGGTCACGCCCCTGGTGACCATTCTTTCCGGCGTGGCCCTCTCTGCCTGGTGGGCGCCCGCCATCGGCACCGCCGCGGCGGCGGTGGGTGATTTTGTCAAGTGGGCCACTGTGCTCCAGCCCTTCTGGATGGGGATGCTGGTGTCCGTGGTCATTGGAATCGCTCTGACCCTGCCCATCTCCTCCGCCGCCATCTGCGCGGCCATCGGACTGACCGGTCTGGCCGGCGGCGCGGCGGTGGCCGGCTGCTGCGCCAATATGGTGGGCTTTGCCGTGCTCTCCTTTCGGGAGAACCGCTGGGGCGGTCTGGTCAGCCAGGGTCTGGGCACCTCCATGCTTCAGATGCCCAACATCGTCCGCAACCCCAAAATCTGGCTGCCCGCCATTCTGACCTCCGCCATTACCGGCCCCCTGGCCACCTGTGTGTTTCATCTGGAGATGAACGACCCCGCCGGCGGCGTGGCCTCCGGCATGGGCACCTGCGGTCTGGTTGGCCAGATCGGCGTGTATGCCGGCTGGGTCAACGATGTGGCCCTCGGCGTCAAAGACGCCATCACTGCCTTCGACTGGGCGGGACTGCTGCTGATCTGCTTCGTCCTTCCGGCGGTCCTGTGCTGGGCTTTCGGCCTGTTTTTCCGCCGGATCGGCTGGATCAAAGAGGGCGACCTGGTGCTCCCCTGAGCGCAGCGCCGCCGGATGTGTCCAGACACATCCGGCGGCGTTTTTTATTCGTGGATTTGGTTCTCCCGCGTCAGCTCCCGCAAACGGGCCGTCAGGCGAAGGGCCGGTCCGCCCCACAGGGCCGCGAACACCAGAAGAAGGGCCAGCAGGACCCCGCCGGGCAGCGGTGCGCAGGCCCCCCGAGTGGTCTGCACCACTGTCAGCACAGCCAGCGTCAGCATGGCCGCAGTCCCCCAGGCATAGGCGCGCCGAACCTTCCGATAGGCCTTGATTCGGTCCTCCAGGCTCGTATGGAGCTGAAATGGGCTCCCCTCCGCTGGCCGCTCCACCACAAACAGCTCCTGATTCCAGCGGCTGGTGTTCCCAATTCCCGACGTGGCGGCCACACTGGCCCGTCCAGCCCCTACCCAGGGACGCCAGCGCACATGGCCGATGGCGTAATTGACATTCAGGTTTTTCGTCCATACGCGATACCCCAAACTCTCCAGCAATGCGCGGTACTGGTCCGCCTGTTCCGCCGTCTGGTCCGCCACCAGTTCCACCGCATACTCGTAGCTCCCTGGCCGGCAGGACTCAAACTCATAAGTCAGCGTATGGCAGCCAGCCAGCCGCCAGCCCTGGCTGGCCATCTGATTCAGCCAGGCCGCCTGGCCGTCCAGAAAATCAAAGCAATAGCGCAAGATCCGTTTTTTCATGGTTCTTCCTCCTTCAGAATCGCCCGCGCCAGCTCTTCCACCGCCTGCAGACGGGCCAGTTCTCTCCGGACCGCCTCCCGGCCTGCGGGCGTGAGGGCGTATTCTTTCTTCTGTCCTTTCTCGGCAGCAGCCAGCCACCCTTTTTTCTCCAGCGCACTCAGCGCGCCGTAAAGTGTGCCCGCCCCCAGCACCACCCGTCCTCCGGTCTGTTCCCGGATGAACTGGAGAATACCGTATCCGTGCCGCGGCCCCTGCCATACGGCCAGCAGAATCAAAAAGGTCGTCTCCGTGAGCGCGCCGCCCACCGCATTGTCCCTCATTCTCCCACCTCATTATTACGTTTACTGTAATATATCATAAACCGTAATAGCCGTCAAGCAAAAGACCCGCGCCGGACAAACCGGCGCGGGTCCTATACGTTCTTTATGTTACGAGTTGGCATACAGGGCGAAGGACATCTGAATCTCTGAGCCGTCCCGCAGAACGACCACATCCACCGTTCCGCCCACGCCCGTGTCGTACAGAATGTCGCGCAGCTCCTCCACACTGGTCACGGACTGCCCGTTGACCGTCAGGATAACGTCGCCGGCCTTCATGCCCGCCCGGGCGGCGGGCGCCGTCTCCTCCACCGACTGCACATAGATTCCGGTCCGGCCGTCCACCTCCGCCACCAGGCAGGTGATTCCGATGGCCGGCGTCACCACGTAGCCCTCGCTCAGGATGCTGTTGATGATTCCCCGAGCCTCACTGATGGGAATGGCCAGCCCCAGGCCCTCGGTGGTGACCGAATCCTCCGGGGCGATCTTGGCCACGGTGATGCCCACCACCTGGCCACAGGCGTTGATGAGCGCGCCGCCGGAATTGCCCGAGTTGAGGGCCGCGCTGGTCTGAATCAGGGTCATCTGATGGCCGCCCACGCTGATATTCCGGTTCAGCGCGGAGATGATTCCATCGGTAAAGGTCCCATACAGATAACCCATGGGATTGCCCAGCGCATAGGCGGTCTCCCCCACCGCCAGGTCCCGGGAGGAACCGAATTCGGCGGGAACCAGGTCCTGGGCGTCCACCTTCAGCACCGCAATGTCCAGATCCGCATAGTAGCCCACCAGCTCGGCGGGATACTGGTAGATTCCGCTCTGGGTGGCCTCTTCGGTCAGCAGGCCCACCCAGGCCTCCGCCATGCCCTCGATCACATGGTAATTGGTGATGATATAGCCGTCAGCGCTCATGACCACGCCCGACCCGGCACTGCCGGTGTTTCCGGAAAAGGCCGTGACGCTGACCACGGAGGGCAGCACCTTGGCATAAATCTCCTCCGCCGACAGGAGCTCACCCCGCTCCGTCTCAATGGACAGCCGGGTGCCGTCCCCGGTTTGGGCCCGCCGGATGGTGGTCTCCTGGGTCTCCTCCTCCTGCTCGAACAGCCCGGGCAGGGCAAACCCCGGGTCCACCGGCCCGGAGCTGTCTCCCTCCAAGCTGTACTCCGCCGGGTCCCCCGTCAGGGCATACAGGACCAGCGTGAACACGGTCAGCGCCGCGATCACGGCCAGAAAGGCCCCCAGCACCAGCGCGCCCCTGCGTCCCAGGCGGGGCGCGGGGGCCGCACAGGCCGGTGCGGACGGAACTTGTTCCGCCAGCTCAGGCACACGGTCAAACATATAATTTCGCATAGGCTCCCTCCCCCGGGCGCGGCCAGCCGCAGTCCGGTCAGGCCTTAGTCAGCGTGAAGGTAAACTTGGTCACGCCGTTCTCACTGGTGCAGGAGATGTTTTCCTTGTGGGAATTGAGAATGGTCTTGACGATATAGAGGCCCAGCCCCACGCCGTCCCGGTCCAGACTGCGGGAGCGGTCCGACTTGTGGAAGCGGTCAAAGATCAGCGGGATCTCCTCCGGCGGGATGGTCTCGCCCTCGTCGCCAATGGTAATATATGCCTTCTGGCCCTTGGACTTGATCTCCAGGGAGAGCTCGCCGCCCTCCCGGGCAAACTTGATGGCGTTATCCAGCAGATTGTAGCACACCTGCGTGATGGCGTCCGGGTCGCCCCACACGGGCAGGGGCTCCTCGGGCAGGAGAGTGCTCACATTCAGGCTCTTGGCGTTGATCTTGTTTTCCAGGCTGACCAGAACCTGGACCAGGACCTCCCCAATGTCGAACTGTGCCTGGGCGGTGCTGTCGTCCGCCGCCCGCAGGCGGGAGATGTCCAGCATATTGCGCACCAGCCGGGACAGACGGCGGGTCTCGGAGGAGATGACCTGTAAATACTCCTTTTCCCGCTCCGGCGGAATGGTGCCATCCAAAATTCCGTCAGCAAAGCCGGCAATGGTGGTCATCGGCGTCTTGAGCTCATGGGACACATTGGCAATGAACTCCGTGCGCCGCTCCTCGCTCTTGGACAGGGATTCCGCCATGGCGTTGAAGGCTTCGGCCAGTTCACCAATCTCATCCTGCCGTTGGCCCACGTCCACCCGGATGTCAAATTTGCCGTGTCCGAATTCCCGGGCCGCGTCGGCAATCTCCTTCAGCGGCCGGGACTGCCTGTGCGAGGTAAAGGAGGCGATGACGCAGGCCACCAGAATGACCGCGCAGGCGCTCAGGACGAAAATTCCGGACATATCCCGCCATACCTCGGTCAGGCTGGCGGTACCGGAGGACATAAACACCAGGCCCGCCAGATTTTCGCCGCCCAGCAGGGTCTGCACCATAATGGGCATTCCAACCACATAGCGCTTATCCGCATACAGGTCACCCAGGGTTGTCATGCCGGTGTAGCCGCCCGCGTTCAGGGTGGCCGTCACCGCATCGGCAGACACGCTCTTGCCCCGATAGGAGGGCTGGATGGTCCCGTCGTTGTCCACCGCGAACGCCACCACACCCTCCGGCGTGGTGATGACGATTCCCGCGTCGGCAATGGTGGCCAGATTGGGCAGACTGCTCTGAATAAACACCGAGTCCAGGGTATTGTCGTTGTACTGGGTCAGGGCATAGGCCGTCAGGTCGGCCACCCGCGCCGCGTTGCGCTCCAGCCCCTGTCGTTTTTCGGACACGGTGTACTGGTAGCTCAGCGCCGCAAAGGAACTGCCCAGCAGCAGAAAGGACAGCAGCACCACGCCCGCCATCAGTGCGAACTGGCGGCCGTAGATGGTTTTCATGTATTCAGGACCTCGAATTTATAGCCTACACCCCAGACGGTTTTCAGGCTCCACTGGTCGCTGACGCCCTCCAGCTTCTCCCGCAGGCGCTTGATGTGTACGTCCACAGTGCGGGAGTCCCCAAAGTAGTCAAAGCCCCACACCTCGTCCAGCAGCTGGTTGCGGGTGAAGACCCGGTTGGGCGAGGAGGCCAGATGGAACAGCAGCTCCAGCTCCTTGGGGGGCGTGTCGATGCGCTTTCCGTCCACGATCAGCTCGTAGGAGTCCAGGTTGATCACCAGCTTGTCGAAGGTGAGCTTCTTTTCCGCCGGCTCCTCGTCTCCATAGCGCCGGAGCACCGCATGGATGCGGGCCAGGACCTCCTTCATCTCAAAGGGCTTGACGATGTAGTCGTCGGCGCCCATCTCCAGGCCGGAGACCTTGTCGGTGGTCTCGCCCTTGGCCGTCAGCATGATGATGGGCACTTTGGAGGTCTCCCGAATCTTGCGGCACACCGCCCAGCCGTCCATGCCGGGCAGCATGATGTCCAGCAGCACCAGATCCGGCTGAAAGCTGTTGAACAGCTCCAGGCCCTTCAGGCCGTCCCCGGCCACGGCGGTCTCAAAGGATTCCTTTTCCAAATAGAGATGGAGCAGCTCGGCGATGTTGCCGTCGTCCTCTACGATCAATACTTTGCGGGCCATTGCCTCACGTCCTTTCCAGTCGAGTATAGCGGATTTTTTCTTTCAATCGGTAAAGAAATTGTGAATTCTTGGCGGTTCAGCGCACGTAGCAGCGGTCGATCTCCACCACCGTGTAATAGCGCTCGTCCAGAGCCTTCACCTTCTGCTCCAGCGTCTGCTTCACTTCCTCATCGGTCAGCTTGACCTCATAGGGCACCACCGCGTCAAAAATCAGATTGGTCAGCAGCGGGCCGGGGGTCACCCGGAAGTCGTGAATCGTGATCGCAGGGTCGATCTCCCGGGCCAGCTTCGCCACCTTGTCCCGGAGGGCAGTGGTCTTGGGGTCGCTGCTGTCGATGGGGTCCATGTGGATCACCGCCTCCAGGTGATAACGCTCCTTGAGCTCCCGCTCCACATGGTCGATCACGTCGTGGACCTCCATCATATCCGATTCCGCGGGCACCTCGGCATGGACACTCATCATGCACCGCCCGGGGCCGTAGTCATGGATCACCAGGTCATGTACGCCCACGATTTGCGGATGGGACAGAATCGTATGCTCAATGTTGTCCACCAGCTCCGGGGCCGGCGGCTGACCCAGCAGGGGGTTCAGGGTATCCTTGGCCGCGCCGACGCCCGCCCGCAGGATGAACACCGCCACCAGCAGGCCGATCCACCCGTCCACCTGGACATGGGCGAACCCGCTGATCAGCAGGCCGGCCAGCACCGCGCTGGTGGCCACCGCGTCAGACAGGGAATCCGTGGCGGTGGCGGCCATGGCCGCTGAATCGATCCGCTTGCTCAGCACACGGTTGAACCGGCTCATCCACAGCTTTACCAGCACGGAGACCAGCAGGATTCCTGCGGACAGCCAGGTAAACTCCACCGCCTCCGGATGGATGATCTTCTCAATGGAGCTTTTGCCCAGCTCCACACCCACCACCAGAATGAGCACGGACACCGCCAAACCGGCCAGATATTCGATTCGCCCGTGGCCGAAGGGGTGGTCCCGGTCGGCCTTTTGCCCCGCCATGCGGAAGCCCACCAGCGTGACCACCGAGGAGGCCGCATCGGACAGGTTGTTGAACGCGTCCGCCGTAATGGAGATAGCCCCGGTCAGGATTCCAGCGGCAAACTTTCCCGCACACAGCAGCAGGTTCAGCAGAATCCCCACCGCGCCGGACAGCACTCCGTAGCGCTCCCGCACCGCAGGGTCCTCGGTCTTTTCCCAGTCTTTTACCAAATGCCGCACCAAAAATCCGGTCATGCGTCCAGGCCTCCCATGGTTTCGTTTCCGTCTATTATCGCACGGTTTCTCTTGTCCCGTCAAGCAAAATGCTCCGTCGTTTTTCCGGAAGTTTGGACAGCCGGGACCTTTCGGGGGAAGCACATCATAAGGAATGCTATCCGTGCTCCAGCAGCCGGCGCAGAATGTGCAGGAAATCCTGAAAATAGGGCTTCTGGTTATCCGGATTATAGGTGAGCACTTTTTTATAAATATCATTGGTCGCAATGGGCGCTGTTTTACAGCGTGGATCAATGGTCAACACATGGGTCTCATTGATGGTCGCTGCTCCCAATCCCGCCGCCACATAGACGGAAATAGTTCCGATCTGATTTACCAAACGCGCATTGGGACGGAGCTCGCCCAGATTGGCCTGCCGCGCCCAAAGCTCTACCGGATCTCCAGCCGGAAGATCAAAATTGCGGTCGGCAGGCAGCAGCAGCGGATAAGCCTCAAACAGTGTCAGGCAGTTTTTTGGCAGAAGGGGCCGCTCCTCGGGCAGAACGCAGTCCGCCGAGACGGCCAGAAGAGCGGATTCCACTGAGATCACAATACGCGTCAATCCGTCTGAATTGTCAATAGTTGTCTTTATGGTGTTGACCATATCCAGCTTTCCATTGAGCAGACCGGAACGAATCTCCGGGTCCGTGCAACGCTGGATCTGGATATGGACCGCCGGATGATCTTCCGCAAAAATCTCGATTGCCTGATTTACCACCGGGCTGATCAGCTGCTCCTCTGGAATTCCCAGGGTCAGAACGCCTCCGTCCCTCCCCGTGCTGAACCGGCGCACCTGATCCAGCAACTCGGAATAGCTCCGGAACAAAGGAACCACCCCATCGTAGAACAGTTTTCCAGCCTCTGTCAACTCCACCGCGTTGTTGTTGCGGATAAAGAGGGGCACGCCCAGTTCCGCCTCCAGGGCCTTGATCTGTCGGGACAGTGTGGGCTGGCTGACATAGAGGCGCGCGGCGGCGGCGGTAAAATGGAGACAATCGGCCACCTCCAGGAAATATTTGATCTGCTCTGTGTTCACATGGGACCTCCCTTCCACACGCAGGACGGTGGAAAATCTAATTTTTTATTATAAATCTAATTGGTGGAAATTACAACATTGTCATTTAATTTGTAAATGATAGCTGTCGAATTCTGAATGAACGGAGCCTTTCCAAGAGGCCTGTCTGTATGATATAGTTACAACCGTCACAGCGCCTTGGGGCCGTATTGTACGGTTCGGTCCTTGGGGGAAGAAAAAAGGCGCGTTTGTTGGCTGTCGGTCCAAATGGACCTGTTAAAGAAGAAAGGAGAACAAGAAAAAGCATGTCTGATATCATTGGATTGCTTGGAATCTTTGTAGCGTTCTTTGTGGTCATCTTCTTCACCTACAAAGGATTCCATCTGGCCTACGTTGTGATGGTCGCCTGCCTGATCGTGCTGGTGACCAACAGCATGCCCATCATGCAGACCTTCAACGAGACCATCATGCCCGCCGTAGGTACCCAGGCGGCCACCCTGCTGCCCCTGTACCTGTTTGGCGCCATTTTCGGCAAAATGTTCATTGACTCCGGCGCGGCCCATTCGCTGTCCCGCTTCCTGCTGAACCTGCTGGGCAGGAACGCCACCGCCCAGGCCAAGCGGATGATCGGCTTCACCTGCGTCATCATCATGAACGTCATCTTCAACTACGTGGGTGTGGATCCCTTCGCCTCCCTGTTCACCATGATCGGCATTGCCACCGGAATCATGGTGGAGGCGGACATCCCCCGCAAGTATATGCCCGTGATGCTGGTGCTGGGCTCCACCCTGGGCAATGTCATGCCCGGCTCCCTGGCCGCCCCCAATATCATGGCCCAGGGTATCCTGGGTGCGAAGACCGTCAGCTCCTGGTCCGGCTGGGTGGGCGGCTTCCTCTTCATCGTGTTCGTGTTCATCACCTCCTTCTTCTACATCAACAAGATGATGAAGAAGGACGTGGCCGGCGGCATGAAGTTTGAGTACGGCCCCCTGGAGCCCCCCGCCACCGACGAGAGCCACCTGCCTCCCGTCATTCTGACCATCATCCCCCTGGTGGTCATCCCCGTGACCTATAACCTCTTCTTCAGCACCACCGCCTGGCTGTCCATGGCTGTGGGCTGTGTGGTAGGGATCCTCTGCTACGGCGTGTATATTCCCAAGACCAACGGCACCAGCCGCGTCATGACCGTGGTCAACAGCATGAACGACGGCGTGACCATCGCCGGCATCCCCGCCATCATCCTGCTCAACTACACGCTGGGCTACGCCATCGAAGCCGCCCCTTCCTTCGAGATCATCCAGAACACTTTCATCAACATGCCCGGCCCCGCTCTGCTGGCCCTGTCCCTCATGGCCATCCTGCTGCTGGGCGCCGCCGCTTCCGCGGCCGGTATGCTGATCGCCGCTGTGGCCGCCGCCAACACCTTTATCCCGGTGCTGGGCGTGGACCCGGACGCCGCCTTCCGTATCCTGCTGCTGTCCACCACCGTGCTGGACTCCCTGCCCTTCGCCGGCGCTATCGTGGCCATGATGAGCATTACCGGCATCAAGTACAAGGAGGGCTATCCGCCCATCGCCATGACCACCGTGCTGTTTACCTTCCTGGGCAACATAATCGTGGCTGTGCTGTACTCCGTATTCCCCATGCTGCCCTGATGGCGGCTTATCCGCGCACTGTCTTTCAAAAGGCGGACGGCGCAACGCAGTCGCGTTGCGCCGTCCGTTTTTATGCCTTGGCTTTTCTGCTCTGTCTGTGCAGCATCTTCCACTTTAGGCCGCAAGGCATCGTCGTTTCAAAACGTGTCCTTCTGACCCCCGATTTAGTCTCCCTGCCGCAGGACCTCGACTGTGCCCTCCGCATAGGTCCCGGTCAGGGCAAAGCGGTCCTCCAGTCCCTCGGTGATCCACACCTGACCCTCATCCGTAATCAGCACAGCCTCAAAGCCGCCCCATTGCCGCCAGTAGTCGGCCGCGCCCTCCAGGCCCAGGACGAACAGAGCCGTGGAAAGCCCGTCACACAGCCCGCCATCGGACCCGATGATGGTAACGGAGCTCAATCCGCTTCGGGCCGGCTGACCGGTGGCGGGGTCCAAAATATGCCAATAACGCACGCCATTCTCCTCAAAATAGCGCTGATAGCCGCCTGAGGTCACCACCGCCTCGTCCTCCACTGTCACCACCCCCAGGTAACTCTGGGAGTCCTCCGGGTCGGTGATTCCGATTCGCCAGGGCTGGCCGTCATGGCTGCCCACGGTCTGGATGTTGCCGCCCAGGTCCAGCAGGGCGGAGGTCACCCCCGCCGCACGCAGAGCTTCAGCGGCCTTCTGGCCGGCATAGCCCTTGGCCACGCTGCCGAAATCCAGCTCCATACCGTCGGGTAGCGCGACGGTCTCCCCGTCCCACTCCACTGCGGTGTAATCCACCCGCTCCAGCAGGCCGGCCAGTTCTCCCGCGCCAGGCACCCGCTTCTGGTCGGTGGTAAAGCCCCAGGCCCGCAGCACCGGATAAATGGTAGGGTCCAGGGCGCCGCCGGTCTTCTGGGCCAGGTCCAGGGACAGGTCCAGCAGGGCCGCCGTGTCCGCCTGGACGGATACCGATGCGCCGCCGCTGTGGTTGATGGCCCACACCTCGCTGTCCTCATCGGTCACCGACAGCAGGCCCTCCAGCGCCGTAATGACCGTCCTGGCCTGCGTCACACCTTCCTCTGCCTGGGGCCCGTAGGCTGTCAGGGTCATCAGGGTGTCCATCGCCATCAAATACTCGGAATATTCCGAATTGGTATCTTCCGGGGATGCCGCGCACCCCGCCCCGAGCAGCAGGCACAGGGCCAGGCACAGCGCGCCCACTCGTCTGTTCATGTGCAGTCGCTCCGTCCTATGGATTTGCTCTATCCTACCACAGACTGCCATCCGGCGCAAGCCGCAAAAAGGCCCCGTCCGGCGGACGGGGCCACAGACGGCCAGGCAAGGGCAGGTCTGTGCAACAGGATCTATGGCTTCCCGCAGGAAAAAGCCCTCGGCAGAGTTTCGCCGCGCGCAAGCGGCGAAATCAGGTCAAGCCCGTTTTTTCCCGGCGGCGTGTACGTCGGGAAAAACACTTCTCTGCCCGCAAGTGTGCGCCCCGGAGGGGCGTGCGCGCAACGGGCTGCATTCCCTCTCAAACATGTAAGCATGTTTGAGAGGCGTGTCGGCTCTGCTGACACGCCAAGGCCCCGTCCGGCGGACGGGGCCTTTTCTGCGCTTCTTACACGAAGGGGGTATAGGTGTTGTCGTTGTCCATGGTCTCGTAGGGCTCGGGCCAGGGCACCGTGTTCTGGGGGGCCTTGAGCACAGAATAAGGCATGTGCATGGGGCCGGGATCGGTGACCGGCGGGGGAGCGCCCAAGGTGGGCTGCATGGCCTCGCCGGGATTGGGAGAGGTAATGCGGGCATACTCGTCGTGGGCCCAGTTGCCCATGTCCAGCTTGCCCGGAATGTCGGGACAGACGTGCTCATGGAGGTACTTCCATTCCCCGTCCTCGCACACGAAGTCAGAGCCGTAGCGCTCCCAGAGGACGTTGCAGTACTTCTCACCCTCGGGGGTCAGGCGGGAGTGGATGACGCCGGGGGTGATAAAGGAGCCCCTGGCGGATTTGCCATCGGCCGCCACCTCAATGACGTCGGTGACCAGGGTGTGGACGGAGGCCTCCATCAGGGGACGGGGGTCCTTGCCGCCGATCTCGGGATATTTTTCAAACATCTCCAGCCAGTTCTCCATGGCCATCTTGTCGTACTGGGTCACGGAGCCGTACCAGACTTGGTCAAAGCCGCGCATACGGCCGAAGGCATGGGCCCAGGAGCAGTCCTTGGACCTGGACCAGATGTTGTCCCACTCGCCGGTAGCGTCAGCCCGGCCATGGTAATAGGTATGGCGGGCCTTGACGTTCTCCACCTCCTGGCTGGCGGCGGCGTTCAGGATGCGCTGATGCAGCGACAGCTCGCTCATTTATAATTCCTCCCTTCCTTGACGTTGAAGCCCTTGTTGTGCGGGGGCTGGAAGCCCTCAGGTCCATAGCTGATGGCGTCGCTCCAGCTGTCATAGGGCTTGGGCATGGAGGGATAATCGTCCCACCAGTTGAAGTTGGGGTCGTGGGTGTTCACCGCCACGTCGGGCGTGCCGAAGGCTTGGGCAATGGGGTCGGTGGCGGGGTCCCAGTAGGGCTCGCCCTTGGCATAATTTTCGCCCGCCTCTCCGGACAGGTCGTTGGCTTCGACCACATGCCAGATCTTCCAGGCGTCGCCCTCCTTGACAAAGTCCATGGCCACCTTTCCGGTGACCCACATGGCCTTGCCGGGCACGGTCTCCTGGCCGATGCAGTACCACAGGCCCTTGGCGGTCTTTCCATCCCCCGCCAGCTCCACTAGGCCGGTGGAAATGGGGTGGCTGGTCAGACAGCCGGTGCTCTTGGTCCCGGCCACATACCACTTGCGGATGGAATCCAGACCCACATAGAAGCCGGTGTTGCCGCCGAAGGAGGCGGTATCGGCGTGCTCCGCCGTCCACAGTTCGCCGAGCTCCTTTTCCCGCCACTCGTTGGCCTGGTAGTACACCCGCTTGTTGGCCAGCTTCTTGATTTCCTCCACGTCCCAGACGCGGCGGATCAGTTCCTCATCGGTATAGGTACGCTTGTTCATGGTTTACGCCTCCTTTCCCACGCCGTAGCTGAAGGTGTCGGCGAAGGTGTCATAGGGCTGGGGAATCTCCGGGCAGAGGGTGACCGGCCGGTCGGCAGAATACAGGGCGCGGAACTGCTTCTTCACCGTGTACTCCGGATAGGCAAAGTCGGCCAGGGGCGCGAACTCCGGCAGGTCGGGGTAAGGCTTCTGCTCGCCCGCCCAGCTCTGGCCGCAGATGCAGTCCACGTCGTTGAGGTACTGCAGGTGCCACAGCTTCCACGCGCCGTCCTCCTTGACGAAGTCGGCGGCGAAATAGCCCCAGGTCCAGTGGGCCACAGGGCCGCTGGTCTCCACGTCGTTGTAGGCGCCCTGGCAGTACCACAGGCCCTTGGCCGTGGCGCCGTCCCCCGCCACCTCGATCACGGGGCAGGCCATGGGCTTGACCTTGAAGGGGCCCACGCCGTAGATCTCCTCGTCGCTCTGTCCGCCGAGGACCTCGGGGAAGCGCTTCTGCATGAGCTTGGCCACCAGGGCGTTGCGGTCATGGCAGGCCTGATAATAGGCGGAAACCGCCTGGGCGCCCACATAGGCGCCGTCGTTGAACATGAGGGAGACATCCTCGCGTCCGGACCAGAACAATCCGTAGATGTCCTGTTCCCGGTTGAGGATGACGCAGTTAGCGTACTTTCCCATCAGGTTCTTGATGGCACGCTGGTCCTCCCAGCGCGTCACCAGCTGTTCTGTGGTGTACATAGGGTCTCTCCTTTCAAATATTGCATCCAGCGCCGCGGCCTCTGGGGACCGCGGCGGTCGGTCGCTGCTTAATAAGAAAAGGTGTCCGCGAAGGTCTCATAGGGCTCCGGCGGCCGGGGCTGCTGGGGCGCGATGGAGTCCGCGGCATAGGCGTAGTGGAAGGTGGTAGGCCCGTCGGGAATGACCGGCATCCCGTGGGGGCGCACGTCCTCCCCGGCCGCCGCCCGGCGGTTCCAGTCGTCGATCATGGCCTGGGTGGTGCCCGGGTCCAGCGTTCCGGCGTTGGCCACCGGATCGTGCTCGAAGTCGGTCCGCCACAGATCGCACACATGCAGGTGCCAGATCTTCCACACGCCGTTCAGGTTGATGAAGTCCACCGCGTACTTGCCAGAGTCCCAGGTAAAGGAGCGGCCGGTCTCGCTGTCCGCGTCGTGGAGCATGAGAATCGCGCCGGTGGACATCCACATACCCTTGGCGGTCTTGAGGTCCCCCGCCACCTGGATCACCGGGGTGGTGATCTGGTGCAGCTCCAGCAGACCGGGGGTGCAGTGGCCCTGTCCTTCCGTAAAGGCGGCGGTCATGGCGTCGAAAAAGGCCAGGGATTTTTCCGGTCCGAACACGCCCAGGGGGCCGTATTCACACCGGGCATCGGGCAGCTCATAGGCAAAGAGCTCCCGGCCGATCACATTCATCTGGCCGCCGGTGTGCAGATACTGATACCGGCCCATGAGGTTGGCCAGGTCGATGTAGGCCTGCTGACGCAGGACCAGCTGTTCCAATGTATGTTGCTCCATGGGTCCTCCTCCTTACAGATGGTCCCTCTCCTCGGCGTAGAGGGAGGGCAGAATGGCGGCCAGATTGGAAAACTCTTTGATGCAATGGCCGAACAGCGCCCGGGGCGCCGCTTCGGGCACCGCCTGTCCGTCGGGCACCAGCTTGACCAGCTCGCCGGCGTCGTTCCGGCCGTAGCCCATCCAGAAATGGGATTTGAGCCACACGCCGCCCTCCGTCTCCACGACCTTATGGGTCATCAGGGCGGGGGAACTGCTCTTGCCCACGGCACACACCATGGCCGCGCAGGCAGGCGTGCCCACCTTGCTCATGTCATAGCCCAGGTCGGAGGGCTTGCAGAAGCCCAGCAGGAGCCGTTCCGCCCCCAGGCCGATGTCCTCGATGATGTCATGGGTCACGCCCCAGGTCTTTTCGCTCCAGGGCACCTTGGTGTCCCGGACATAGTCGGCCTCCACGGCCCTGGCCTGATAGTGGTCCTCTTTGTCCCAGAGCTTGTAGCGCAGGTCAGGCCCCACGCAGTGCCAGCCGAACCACCAGTAGAACATCTCCGGCGTCACGCCGGGGAAAAAGGTACGGTTGGCCACAAAGCCGGTGCCGTTGGGTGCGACGGTGAAGCCCACCTCCAGCGCCACCTTGCCCTCCTCCAGGAACTCGTTGCGCCGCTCTACCGGCGTGGCCAGGGCCGGATCGGCCATGGGGCCGCGCCAGATGTCCAGCTTCTCCTGGGGGATGGGGGCCAAATCCTGCCAAAAATACTTCACATAGGGGAGGGACTTTTCTTCCTCCGTCAGAGGTACTGGCATTGTGCCGTCTCCTTTCTCAGGCCCCGCAGACGGGCCCGTTTTCACCGATATACTCCAAGGTCCCATCCGGCCGCTCTGTCACCCGCAGGTCGCAGGGCACGCTCTGGCTGGGGTCCGGATGGTCCTTCCACAGCTCATAGAGCTTGGGCAGGAACTCCGGCCAGCGGGCCGCCTCGTACTCGCCGTGGTCGGTGGCCGAGGGGGGCACCGGCCGGCAGTCCGGGTCCGCGGCCAGCATCTCCAGCAGGAACGCCGGCGGCTCGGTAATGCCCGGATTGGCCACCGCCGCGTCCATATGGACGCAGCCGCCGGGGCAGTCCTGCCACATATGGATGGTGGCGTCCACAAACTCCCCCTTGCCGTTGAAAATACCTTCGCAGATCACATGTTCCAGGTGGGTGGTGAAGGGGAACCAGGACAGGTCCAGCCGGTCGATCTGCACCCCGCTGCCGCCGAACACCGGCGCGTCCTTCCCCACCGATTCTGAGATCATGTGGGCGGAGCGGACAAAGCCGTATTTCCAGGGCTCCCGCACCCAGCTGAACCGCTTGTGGGAGCCAGGGGCCCACAGGTAGTAGCCCTTCTCCATATTGGCCCACCACCAGTCCAGCATGGCAGCGGTGACGCCGGGCAGAACGTGCTGGTGCTGGGCGTTGAGCACCCAGCCCTTGGCCCGGGCCGCGTCGTTCAGCTCCAAATCAGGCAGCGGCGGCTGGGGTCGTTCCAGGGGCGTATAGGGCAGGGTGTCCACATGGGTGTTCTCCAGAAAGGGCAGATAGGTCTGCCCGCCGTTGGCATAATACTCCATGATGTGTCGCTCCTTACAGGCCCAGGTCAATGACCGCGTCGGTGCCCTCCCGGGTGGCCTGGCCGATCTGGCGGGCCCGCAGTGCGTCGCCCACCACATAGCACTCGGGCACCAGGGCCCGCAGCGCGTCCACCTGCTCCTGGTCAGGCTTCATGCCGGCCGCCATCACGATGGTATCCGCCGGGAAAAAGACCTCCGCCCCGTCGGGGTTCTTGGCGTACACGCCGTCCGCCGCGATGCGGGTGCAGGCATGTCCGGTGGCCGCGGTGATCTTCTCCTCTGTCTCGATCTGATGGAGCAGATTGAGGCGGTGCATCCGGCCGCAGTCGGGGGCCAGCTCCTCCTGCATCTCCAGGATGGTCACGGTGTGGCCCTCCCGGGCCAGCGCCACGGCCTCCTCGCTGCCGATCAGGCCGCCGCCTACTACCACCACCCGCTCGCCCACGGGGGTATCCTTCCGCAGGTCCGCGCCAAAGATCACCGGCGCGTCCTCGTCCCGGGGCACCGGGAGCATCCAGGGCTTGGCGCCGATGGCCACGATCAGGGCGTCAGGCTTTACCTGCTCCACCACCGTGCGGGTGACCTCCGTGTTCAACCGCACCTCGATGGGCAGCGCCGTCACCTGGCCGGCGATCCAGTCCCGGTACTTGGCAATGTTGGCCTTAAAGTCGGCGTTGTCGGCATACTTCAGGCCGCCCAGCCGGTCGCTGGCTTCGCACAGGACCACCCTGTGCCCCCGCTGATGGGCCTCCAGAGCGGCCTGACAGCCCGCCGGGCCGCCGCCCGCGATGAGCACGGTGCGCCGCTGGTTGGTGGGCGCGGGGTGGTAGAAGCGGTCCTCCTGCCCAATGACGGGATTGACCGCACAGCGCAGCACCCGGTTTTTCATCATGCCGCTCTGGCACTCGCCGCAGCGCAGGCAGGGGCGGATGGCTTCCGCCTGGCCCCGCAGCAGCTTTTTGGGCAGGAAGGGGTCGGCGATGAGGGCCCGGCCCATGGCGATGGCGTCGGCGTGGCCCTGGGCCAGGAAGGCCTCCATCTTGTCCGGCTCGGAGAACGCGCCTACGGTGACCACCGGGGTCTTGACATGGGGCTTGATGGCGGCGGCCAGGCCGGCGTTCTCTCCGTGCTTCTGGAAGGCGCCGGGATGCATCAGCACGGCGGAATAGGGGTCCTGCTGGGTGCCGGCGGAGACGTGGATCAGATCCGCCAGCCCGTCGATGGCCTTGGCAATCTCGATTCCCGTGTCGATCTCATAACCGCCGGGCGTGCGCTCGGAGCCCGACATACGCACTTCGATGGGGAAGCTCCGGCCCACGGCCTCCCGGATGCGCCGCAGCACCATCAGGGGGTAGCGCAGGCGGTTTTCCAGGCTGCCGCCGTAGGCGTCGGTCCGGAAGTTGGTCAGAGGGGAGAGGAACTGGTGCAGCAGCCAGCCGTGGCCCATATGTACCATGACCATGTCGAAGCCGCAGGCCCTGGCGTTCACCGCGCCCTCCGCGAAGGCGTCGGCGATTCGCTCCATGTCCGCCTCGGTCATCTCCTCCACCGTGTCCCCCCACTCGTCCACGTAGCCGGAGGGACCAATGGCGTTCTTGCCGTCCAGAAACTCCGGGGAGCACAGCGCGCCGCCGTGGTCCAGCTCCACGGAGGCAGCGGCCCCGCCGGCGTGGATGGCGTCGGCCACCGCCACCAGATAGGGCACCGCCGTGGGATCGTTGATTCCCACCTGCTGGGGGTGGGAGCGGCCGGTGTCCAGGTCCACGATCACATCGCCCACCGTGACCAGAGCGCACCCGCCGGCCGCCTTGAGCCGGTAATAGTCCAGATTTTCCTTGGAATAATGCTCCCCGGGCCCCAGCTCCGCCAGTGAGGTCGGCGCAGCCAGCAGCCGGTTTTTCAGCGTCAGTCCCGCCACCCGCAGGGGCTGGAACAGATAAGGTGTCGTCATAGCCAGCTTCCTTTCCATATTCCGGTTTTCATCGAATCCGGTTCTATAAAAGACAGTGTACCACAAACCGCGGCCGATTGCATCGGTACAATGCAACAAACTTTTTTTGTAGATTGTGAAAATTTCACAATCTATTTTCCCTCTCTGGGCGGCGGATGTTTGACATCGCCTGTCAATTCTTTTATAATAATTTTGTGAAAAAATCAACGAAGGAGGAGGACAGCTTTGGATACCACGCCGCGGGAACAGCTATTGCTGGCCGCCATAAACGGCGGTCTCAATGAGCTGATCGATACCGCCTCCCGCCTGCTCCGCTGCCCACTGCTGCTGGGCGACACGCTGCTCAACGTTCTGGCCTGGGCGGGTGGTCCGGGCGGAGAGGGGCTGTCCTGGGAGGGCTATATCTCTGCCGGCTGGGCCCCTGATTTCCTGACCACGCCTCAGGGGGGTCCGGGCCCCCGGGCCCTGCCCTACGGATTTTCCGCCACCCCCATTCCCAACCGCAAGCGGGGCGGCTGGGATACGCTGGTGGATCTGGACCTGGGCCGGGGCATATCCGCCCATCTGGTGCTCTCTGGTCTGGAGGCTCCTCAGCCGCCGGAGACCGACGCCCTGATCGCCACCCTCTGTCTGGCCATCCGGGGGCTGCTGCGGGCCGACCAGGACGCGCCCTTCCGCACCATCTCCATCGAGCAGTTCCTGCTCCAGCTGATCCGCGGGGAGGAGATGGACGAGCCCCTGCTCCGCTTCCGGGCCAAGCTGGTGGGGCTGGAGCCCGAAGGGGAATTTGCCCTGCTGCTGGTGGACCTGCGGGGCTACCGCCCGGTCCATGCCTCCATTTCCACCATCTGCGCCCGCCTGCGGGAGACCCTGAACGGCCCCTATGCCATCGACGCGGAGACGCTGGTGCTGCTGCCCCGTGGCCCGGCAGACGGAAAGCTCTGGACGAAGGCGGCCGCGCTGCTGGAGGAATACGGGCTGGAGGGGGTCCGCTCCCCCTGGTTCTACCGGCTGGCCGACGCCGCCTACCAGTTCCGTCGGACTTCCCAGGCCCTTTCCCTGCGGTTCTGCGCCCGGCAGAGCGCGCCGCTGCTGACCGCTGACAGTCTTTCCGCCTATCTGCTGGCGGACAACCTTTACCGCACCGAGGGGCGGCTGGTGATCGACCAGCCCATCCTGCTCAAGCTGGCGGAGGCCGATAAGAGGGGCAAAACCGCCTACCTGGACACGTTGCTGGCCTATCTGGAATCGGCCCAGCACCCGGCGGCCGCCTGCGCCGCTCTCCACATTCACCGCAACACCTTGGATTACCGCCTGCGCCGCATGGAGGAGCTGGTCCCCATCGACTGGGGTGACGGCAATCTGATGTTTCAGCTCTATTTCGGTCTGTGCTGCCTGCGCTACAAGCAGCTGCGCGATTTGTGAGTCTTCCGGAAAGGAGCCTTGCTATGGACGCCATTTATCTGGATAACGCCGCCACCTCCTTCCCCAAGCCCCCAGGGGTCAGTGACCGCATGAAGGAATACCTGGACCAGGTGGGCGCTAACGTGGGTCGGGCCTCCTACGGGGCGGCCCAGCAGGCCGGGCTGGTCACCCTGTCCCTGCGGGAGCGGCTGTGCCGCCTGCTGCACTTTGACAACCCCTCCCATGTGGTGCTCACCGCCGGAGCCACCGCCGGGCTCAATCTGGTGCTCAAGGGCTTCCTGCGCCCCGGCGACCACTGTCTGGTCAGCTCCATGGAGCACAATGCCGTCATGCGCCCCCTGAACCAGCTGGCCCAGGCCGGCGTGACCTTCGACCGCATTCCCTGTGACCGGGAGGGCCGCCTGGAGCCGACCAGCCTGCTCCCGCAGCTGCGCCCCAACACCAGGCTGGTGGTGCTGGCCCATGCCTCCAACGTCTGCGGCACGGTGCAGGACGCAGCCGCGGTGGGCCGGCTGTGCACCCAGCGGGGGATTCCCCTGGTGCTGGACGGGGCCCAGACCGCCGGGCATTACCCCATCGACTACAAAGCGTTTTCCCTTTCCGCCCTGGTTGTCCCAGGGCACAAGGGGCTGCTGGGCCCCTCCGGAATCGGTGCAGTGCTGCTCTCTCCCGCCTTTGCCGCGCAGCTGGAACCCCTGATCGCCGGGGGGACCGGCTCCGCCTCGGACCAGGAGGAGCTTCCCCCCTGGATGCCCGACCGCTTTGAGTCGGGCACCCTCAACCTGCCCGGCGTGTACGGCTGGGAGGCCGCCCTGCGCTTTATCGAGGAGACCGGCGTGGCGGCGCTGCGCGCCCATGAATTGGACCTGACCCGCCGCTTTCTGGAGGGTCTGGAAGGAGTAGACGGCGTCCGCCTGCTGGGCACCCGGGACCTGGACCGGCGGGTGGGGGTCGTCGCACTGGACTTCTCTTCCCTGGACAACGCCGAGGCCGCCTTCCGGCTGGAGCAGGAGTTTGGGATTCTCACCCGCTGCGGGCTCCACTGCGCCCCCTCGGCCCACAAGACCCTGGGCAGTTTTCCACAGGGCTGCGTGCGCTTTTCTCTTGGCTTCCACAACACGCAGGCCGATGTGGACGCCGCCCTGGCGGCGGTCCGGCAGCTGGCCGGCCGCTGAGCTTCCCGCAAATACCAACGGGCCGCTTCTTCCGAAGCGGCCCGTTTTAGGCACTTTTTCAAAACTATTTGTTATCGCAGCCGGATACGTTTCCCCTCCGTATAGGCTTCTACTGCCCCGATTCGCTGGGCGCTGGGTACACAGGCCTGTAATTCCGCGTACAGGGCGTCGGCGTCGGCCGGATCCACGGCGATGAGCAGTCCTCCCGCCGTCTGCGGGTCGTACAGCACATCCTGTTGACACAGAGGGGTCTCGCCCGGGTCCACCTCCGGCTCGGCAAAGCTCCGGTTGCGGTACATGCCCTCGGGCAGGATGCCTTGGCTGGCCAGCTCCATCGCCTCGCCGATTAGGTCCACGTCCGCCACCCGCAGGGTGATGGACACGCCGGAGCCCTGGGCCATTTCACAGGCGTGACCCAGCAGGCCGAAGCCGGTCACATCGGTGCAGGCGTGGACCCGGTACTTCACCATGGCGTCCCGGGCCGCCTTGTTCAGGGTGGTCATCAGCCGCACTGCCAGCTCCTGTCCCGCCGGGGAGGTCAGCCCCGCCTTGGCCGCCGTGGTCAGCACCCCGATTCCCAGGGGCTTGGTCAGCAGCAGCACGTCGCCCGGCTTTGCCCCGGAGTTGGTCAGCACCCGGTCCGGGTGAACAAAGCCGGTGACGCACAGGCCGTATTTGGGCTCATCGTCCAGGATGCTGTGGCCGCCGGCGATGAGCGCGCCCGCCTCGTATACCTTGTCATAGCCGCCCCGCAGCAGGTCGTGGACCGCCTGCCGGGGCATGGACTCGGGCACGCACAGAAGGTTCAGGGCCAGCTTGGGCTCACCCCCCATGGCGTACACGTCGGACAGGGCGTTGGTAGCCGCGATCTGCCCGAAGGTATAGGGGTCGTCGTGAATGGGCGGGAAGAAGTCCACGGTCTGCACCAGGGCCGTATCGTCGGACACCCGGTACACCGCCGCGTCGTCGCTGCGGTCAAAGCCCACCAGCAGGTCGGGGTCCCGGCGGACCTGGAGCCCCTCCAGCAGCTGGGCCAGCACCCCGGCCCCCACCTTGGCGCCGCAGCCGGCACACTTGGCCAGCTTGGTCAGTTTGATCTCGTTTTCCATGGAATCCTCCCTCTGTTTGCCGGACCGTCCCTTCCCGCAGGAGAGGACTCAGTGCTGCACCGGCTCGTAATTGAGCTCCGCCTCCCGGTCCGTGGCCTCCAGCTTGAAAATGACCGGCCGCAGGCCGTCGTTGCAGGAGCAGATGGCCACGCCCGGGGTCTTGATCCAGTCCCCGTAGTAGAACAGCCCCTCGCCCGCTCCGTGGGCCAGGGCGAACACATATTGATAAATGGCCTTCCAGGCCTCGTCGCACAGGCCCTCCGGCTTGGCGTAGTCGGCGTAAAATACCTGGCCCGCCTTCAGCATGGGGCAGGGACCCAGCCCCTCCACGCCGTACTCCCCCGCCAGTTCTTGGTCCAGGGTGGTCTTGAGCACGGTGATCTTCACTTGCTTCATTCCACTTTTCCTCCTGATTGCTCCGAATTTCGCAGCGCGCCGCTCAGATGGAGCAGTGCCTCCAGCACGCCGCCCCCCACGGCCAGGGCCTTGTCCGAGGCGGTATAGCAGTGCTCCCTGACGCACCGCGGGTCCACATCCCCCGCCTTCATGCCCTGATGGACCGGTGTGCCGTCGGGCAGGATGCCCCGCAGCACACCGCCGATGGTACATACCATGGGCAGCCCGTCCACATAGCCCGCCGGGTCCCCCGGCCGGACCTCCGCCCCGATGTCCAGCGCCTGGCGGAACATACCATCCGCCGGGGCCCGGAGCACCCGCTCGCCGGCATAACCGCCGATGAGGCCGGGTACATTGGTATTGGGCAGGGCCGAGCCCGTGTAGTACACCCGGCCCAGCGTGTGCCCCCGCATGGTCTCCACCACGGCATGGCAGTCCACGCCCGCCGTGAAGCCGGGCCCCACCCCGACCACCGCCGGGGCATCTGTGATTCGGGTGCCCAGATTGCGCTTGGCCAGGATGGCATCCACCACCCCGTCGGGCCGCAGAAGGGGGATGCACGCGCCCGCCGGGTCGGCCAGCACCGGAATCACGCCGGTCTCCAGCCGTTCCCGCGCCTGGGCCGCGTCCGCTGACCGCACCGCCGTCACCCCCTCCACCTGGGTCTCGCCCAGGGGAATGGCCTGGGAGAAGCAGACCGTGCGCCGGATGGCGGTGGGATGCTCCAGGTCGGTCATGACCACCCGAATCCCGCTGCGGTACAGGCGCAGGGCGATTCCGGAGGCCAAATCGCCCGCGCCCCGAATCACCACAAGCACAGGCATTCCCTCCTTTGCAGGCTGCCGGCCACCGCCGGCCGCACCAGCGACCGGGCCACGGCCCAGGCCAGCACCATTCCATCCGGGATGTCGGCCTGGTTGAGCAGTACGATGTCGCTGTTGGCCTCCCGGTCGATGACCCGAGCCACCCGTTCCGGCGTGGCCAGATCGTCCACCGTCGCCTCCGCCAGGGCGGCGAACCGCTCGGGCCGGTGCGCCGCCTCCCGGATGGGCCTGCCCAGGCCGGACAGGCCCACCACCCACACCGTCCGTCCGCTCTCCGGCGGCACGGCGGGCTCGTGGGGCGCGTGGGCCTTGAGGGGCAGCTGGCGGGAGCCGTCCGCCTCCACGATCACATAGTCGGCCAGAGCGGCCAGCCGCTCCATGGGGAGGGCCGGCGTCCGCAGCCGGCCGTCTGCGCCCCACGTTCCCAGGCAGAGCGCGCCCCGCTCCGCCAGCCTGGCACGCACCGCCCCCTCATCCGTCGTGTCCGCCGTAGCTACCGTGCGGGGCGGGAACATATGGGTGGTAGTGCATAAAATCACCGAGGCGGGCGCCAGTTCCAGCGCCAGCACCTCCAGCAGCGTGGATTTGCCGCCCCCGCCGATGACCGAGGTCACACCGGGGCGCACGCCCAGAGCCGCGCAAACTTTCATCGCCGTACCGTTCCTTTCCGATTGGGACCGGCCGGGGGTCCTAAAACAGGACACCCGGCCGGTCTTGTCTCTATTCGGTTGTATGGTTCTGCTCCCGCAGGGCCTTTTTCACCGCCCGCAGGATATTTTCATAGCCCGTGCAGCGGCACAGATGGCCGGAGAGCTGCTTGCGCAGCTCCTCGTCGGTGTAATCCCGGCCGCTGTCCAAAATCTCCTGCCCGGTGAGCAGGAAGCCGGGCGTACAGAATCCGCACTGCACCGCGCCCTCGTCCACAAACGCCTGCTGGATGGGGGCCAGGTTCCCGTCCGCCCCGGTCAGGTCCTCCACCGTGCGGATGGTC
The DNA here is from genome assembly GCA_019415645.1 of Clostridiales bacterium. Classification (GTDB taxonomy): domain Bacteria; phylum Bacillota; class Clostridia; order Oscillospirales; family Oscillospiraceae; genus DXYV01. The sequence continues at coordinate 35,701 of DXYV01000002.1, read as the reverse complement.
TTGCCGTCGGCCCAGACCGCCAGATAGATGCAGGAGTTGAAGGTCTCCCCATTGATGAGGACGGTGCACGCGCCGCACTCGCCCACTTCGCACCCCTTTTTCACCGAGGTCAGGGAGAAATCGCCCCGCAGCAGGTCGGTCAGGGAGGCCCGCACGTCCACCACCTGCTCCACGTCCCGGCCGTTGAGGTTGAATTTGATCCGCTTGTACTGCTTCTCCATCACACGTCACCTCCCGCCCGCCGGACGGACTCCGTCAGGCCGCGCCTGGCGGTCTCCACGGCGATGTGCTGCCGGAAGTCCTTGGCCGCCCGCCAGGAATCCCGGGGATTGATGTCCTCCAACACCGCCCGGGCAAAGCGCTCCGCCAGCTCGGGCGAATAGGGCTGCCCGCAGGCCGCCGCCTCGGCGGTGGGACAGCGCATGGGCACGGGTCCGGCCACACCGTAGGCGATGCGCACCCGCTCCAGGGTCCTGCCGTCGGCGGCCATGCGCACATTCACCGAGCAACCCAGGGTGGCGATGTCCATGGCGTTGCGCATGGCGTATTTGGTGTAAAAGCCGTAGGTATCCGCATAGCTGGCCCTGGGAATCAGGATCGCCGTCTGAATCTCCCCCGGCCGCAGGTCCACCACGCCGGCCTTGATGTAAAACTGGTCAATGGGAACGCGCCGCACGCCCTCCGGCCCGGTGAGCTCCACAATGGCCTCCCAAGCAAACAGGGTGGAGGCGGAATCGGCGGAGGTCACGCCGTTGCAGGTGTTGCCGCCAATGGTGCCGATGTTGCGGATCTGGGGGCCGCCCACCTGGTCCACCGCCTCCCCCAGCACGGCGCAGTACTGCTGAATCAGGGGGCTGCGGGTAATGTGGGAGAAGGAGGTCAGCGACCCGATGCGCAGGGTCCCGTCCCCGTCCAGGGTCACGCCCCGGATGGCGTCGATGCCCTGAATGGAGATCAGCTCCGCGCCGGCCCGCTTGCCCTCCCGCATCTGCACCAGCACGTCGGAGCCGCCGGCGATGATCTGGGCCTCCGGGTGGGCCACCCGCAGGGCCACCGCCTCCTCCACGGTAAACGCCTCGTAGAGGGCCTTCATATCATACATGGTCTTCCCCTCCCTCGTCGGAAATAAGTCCCGCCTGCTTAAACGCCCGGTAGAGCACATGGGGGGTGATGGGAATCTGATTCACCGCCACGCCGGTGGCGTGGAAAATGGCGTTGCGGATCGCGGGGGCCGGCGAGCAGGCCGGCGGCTCCCCCAGCGCCTTGGTGCCGAAGGGGCTGGTCGGCTCCGGGTTCTCCACGAACCGGGCCTCCAGGTGGGGGTGGTCCAGGAAGGTGGACAGCTTATAGTCCAGCAGATTGTCGTTGAGCGGCCGCCCGGTCTTCGGATCGAAGAGCAGCTGCTCCGACAGGCCGTAGCCGATTCCCATGGACATGCCGCCGTGGACCTGGGCCTCCGCCAGCTGGGGGTTGATGAGCCGCCCGCAGTCGTGGACGTTGACGATGTCCAGCAGCGTTACCTTACACATCGGAATGTCAACCTCCACCTCGGCGAAGGTGCAGCCGAAGGAGTAGGCGTTGGATTTGATCTGGGCCGTGGATTCGGCGGTCAGATGCTGGCTGTGCTCCAGGGAATACAGGGCGGTAGTGGCCAGCTCGTCCAGCTCCATAAGCACCGTCCCGTCGCTGGTGCGGACGATCTTCCCGTCGGCCAGGTCCAGATTGGACACCGGCATCCGGGTCAGCTCGTGGGCATATTCCAGGATGCGCTGCTTGAGCAGGGTGCCGGTCTGGGTGATGGAGAAGCCGCCGATGTAAGTCTGGCGGGAGGCGTAGGCCCCGGTGCCGTAGGGGGTCACGTCGGTGTCCTGGGTGGACACAATGTGGACTTTCTCAAAGGGCACGCCCACCGCGTCCGCGGCCATCTGGGCGTACACGGTGTCGCAGCCCTGGCCGATCTCGGTCTCGCCGGTCTGCACCTGAAGGGAGCCGTCCTGGTTGAGCACCATCCGGCAGGAGGAGGACTCCAGCGAGATGGGCCACACGGCGGTGTTGTACCAGAACAGGGCCATCCCCACGCCCCGGCGCACCGGGCCGGTCTGATGGGCGTACTCCGCCCGCTTGCGGGCAAAGTGGAGGTAGGCCTCCCCCGCGTCCATGCACTGGTTGAAGGTGTCGAAGTAATTTTCGTTCTTGGAGAAGCCGTCCACATAGCCCACGGGCATGACGCTCCTGCGCCGGAACTCCACCGGGTCCATGCCCAGGGCGGCGGCCACGTCGTCGATGTGGGCCTCTCCGGCGAACATGGCCTGGGGGATTCCATAGCCCCGCATGGCGCCGGCCGCCGGCGTGTTGGTGAACACGGTCCAGGAATCGCACTCCACGTTGTCGCAGGGGTAGAGCTGTGGGAAGGCGTTCATGCCCTTGGCGGCAATGCCGTGGCCATGGGAGGCGTAGGCCCCCTGGTTGGACCAGCACTCCAGCTTGCGGGCGGCGAAGGTGCCGTCCGGCCGCACCCAGGAGATGATGTGGCTGCGGATAGCGTGGCGCACCCGGTTGCAGTGGAAGGTCTCCTCCCGGGTGCACTCGATCTTCACCTTGCGCCCCCCCATCTGAGTGGTCAGCCAGGCGCACAGGGGCTCGTACAGCGCATCCTGCTTGTTGCCGAAGCCCCCGCCGATGTAGGGCTTGATGATGCGGATTCGCCCCCACGGGATTCCCAGGGCCTGGCCGCACACCCGGCGGACGATATGGGGAATCTGGGTGGAGGTGACCACGGTAATCCGGCCGTTCTCCTCGTAGGCGTAGCAGTTGTGATTCTCAATGTGGCAGTGCTGGACCGTGGGGGTGTCATACCAGCCCTCCACCTTGATGAGGCCGGGCTCCTGAATGGCGGCCGCATAGTCCCCCTTGCGCACCTGGCCGTGGCCCAGCACGTTGTGGGGGAATCGCTCGTGGAGCTGGGGCGCGCCCTCCTCCATGGCCTCCTGGGGGTCCAGCACGAAGGGGTATTCCTCATACTCCACCTTCAGTGCCCGCACGCCCTGCACGGCGGCCACCTCGTTCTCCGCCACCACCACGGCCACGTCGTCCCCGTAAAACCGCACCCGCTTGGTCAGCAGCAGGCGGTCGGCCACGTCCTGATGGGCCGGGTCGGTGGACCAGGGATGGCCCGCCGTGGGGAAATAGAACTCGGGCACATCAAAGCAGGTGAGCACCTTCACCACACCCTCCACGGCCAGAGCCGCGGAGGCGTCGATGGACTTGACCACGCCGTTGGCAATGGTAGCGTGAAGAATCTTCGCGACCAGGGCGTCCCGGCCGCACAGATCATCGGTATATTTGGCCCGGCCGGTGACCTTGTCGTAGGCGTCCACCCGGGGCTTTCTCTGTCCAACCTGGCTCATGGGGGTCCCTCCTTTTGCTTTGGGCGGCGGCGTCCGCCGCCTTCCCTTTCTGTGGCTATTATACCGCCCCGGCGGGCCTGTTGCAAGGCAATTCCGGCGTTTTCCTTGACTTGGACAGCGGGGAGCCGCTATACTGGACCAAACGGAAGGAGGCGGCAGCTATGGAACAAATACATCCGGTCCGGCCGCTGGGCTGTGTGGTGCTGGCCGCCGGCCAGTCGGAGCGCTTCGGCGCGCCCAAGCTGGCGGCAGAGCTGGGCGGAAAAACGCTGCTGCGGCGGGCGCTGGAGGCCGTGCCGCCCGATGCCTTTTCCGTCGTTCGGGTGGTCGTAAGCCGCCCGGACGCCGCCGCGCTGGCGGAGGAATTTGGCTTTTGCGCCGTGCTCAACCCCCATCCGGAGCGGGGACAGAGTTCCTCCGTCCGGCTGGGACTGGAGGAACTGACCGGGTGCGCCGGGGTCCTCTTTCTGGTGGCCGACCAGCCTCTGCTGCGCCGGGACACCGTCGCCCGGCTGGTCCGGGCTTTTCAGTCTGACCCGTCCGCTCTTGTCTGTGCGGCCCACGACGGCGTCCGGGGCAACCCCTGCCTGTTCCCCGCCCGCTTCTTCCCGGAGCTGCTGGCGCTGGAGGGAGACGTGGGGGGCGGCGTGGTCATCCGCCGCCATCCCGAGGCCGTGCGCCTGGTGGAGGTCCCCGCCCGGGAGCTGACCGACGTGGATACCCCCGCCCAGCTGTCCGCCCTGGAACAGGCGGGCCAATCCGATTAAGTACAGGCCGGACCGCAGGTTTACGGTCCGGCCTGTTTCACCGTTTGGGCTTGGAGTAGGCCGTTCCCTCCATGGGCAGGGAGGTGCGCAGCACATGGTCCAAGGCGTAATAGGCCCCCTGGACCGCCGGAGCAGTGGGGATGGTGGCGATCTCTCCGATTCCCTTGGAGCCGTAAGCAAAGGGGAGCAGCTCCTCCTTTTCCACATAGATGGCGTGGATGTCGGGAATCTGGTCGGCCCGCAGCAGGCCCAGCGTGCCGAATTTGGCCTGGGGCACGCAGTCCTTCAGGGGGAAGTCCTCGGTCAGGGCGTAGCCCAGTCCCATGAGCACGCCCCCCTCGATCTGCCCCTGGATGGAGATGGGATTGACCACCTTGCCTGAGTCGTGAGCGGCCCACACCTCCTTCACCCGGCCGTCGCCGTCCAGGATCACCACATGGGTGGCGAAGCCGTAGGCCACATGGCTCTTGGGGTTGGGCACGTCGGCCCCCAGCTTGTCGGTGGGGTCGAAGAACTCGGCAAAGTATTCCAGCCCCTCCAGGGCGGACAGATCGCCCTCCGCCCCGTCCAGATCGGCTTTCAGCTCGACGGCCGCCATGCGCACCGCCTCGCCGGTGATGAGGGTCTGGCGGGAGCCGGAAGTGGTGCCCGAGTCGGGGGCCACCTCCGAATTGGCCCCCATGTTCTTCAGCTTCTCCAGGGGCAGGCCGGTGGTCTCGGCCAGCATCTGGAGAAACACCGTGGCGCAGCCCTGGCCGATGTCGGAGGCGGCGGAGTAGAGCTCCACCACGCCGTTGCGGACCTCCAGCCGGCAGCGGCCCTTGTCGGGCAGGCCCACGCCCACGCCGGAGTTCTTCATGGCGCAGGCGATGCCGGCGTGAGCCGCGTTTTGCTCATAGACGTCCTTTACCGCCAGCAGGGTCTCCTTGAGGGCGGTGGAGCAGTCGGCGATCTGGCCGTTGGGGAGGGCCTTCCCCGGCTCGATGGCGTTGCGGAAGCGGATCTCCCAGGGGGAGATGCCCACTTTTACCGCCAGCAGGTTGATGTTGGACTCCAGGGCGAACTCGCTCTGGCACACGCCGAAGCCCCGGAAGGCCCCGGCGGGGGGGTTATTGGTGTACCAGCCGAAGCCGCGGATGTCGGTGTTCTGGTAGCAGTAGGGGCCCACCGAGTGGGTGCAGGCCCGCTCCAGCACCGGCCCGCACAGGGAGGCGTAGGCCCCGGTGTCGAAGTAGATCTCGCAGTCCAGGCCGGTGAAGATTCCGTTCTCGTCGCAGCCCAGGGTGAAGGTGCCCTCCATATAGTGGCGCTTGGGGTGGAAGCGGATGGACTCCTGCCGGGACAGCTTGACCTTCACCGGGCGGTTGACCTTGAGGGCGGCCAGCACCGCCAGATGCTGCACCGACACATCCTCCTTGCCGCCGAATCCGCCGCCCACCAGCTTGTTTTCCACCACGATGCGCTCAGGCTCCCAGCCCAGCATAATGGAGATCTCCTTGCGGGTGTCGTACACGCCCTGGTCGGAGGTGTACACCTTCACGCCGTCCTTGTAGGAGAAGGCCACGGCGCACTCCGGCTCCAGGAAGGCGTGCTCGGTAAAGGGCGTGCGGTAGGACTGGGTGACCACATACTTGGAGTTGGCCAGGGCGGTTTTGGCGTCGCCCCGGGTCACGTGGCGCTGCTGGCACAGGTTGCCGTTGGGATGAAGGCTGGGGGCGTCGGGCGCCATGGCCTCCTGAATGGTGCGCACCGGCTCCAGGGGCTCGTAGTCGATCCTCACCAGCTCCTTGGCCTGCTTGAGGACGGTCTCGTTCTCCGCCACCACCAGGCAGATGGCGTCTCCCACGCAGCGGGTAATGTCCCCCTTGGCGATCATCACATCCCAGTCCTGCTGGATATGGCCCACCTTATTGTGGGGCACATCGTCGGCGGTGAGGACGGCCAGCACCCCCGGCAGGGCCAGAGCCGCGCTGGCGTCGATATCCAGCACGCGGGCCCGGGGATACCGGGAGCGGACGGCGGAGGCGTGGACCATGCCCTCCAGATAGAGGTCGTCGCAGTATTCCCCGCTGCCCAGCACCTTGTCCCGCACGTCGATGCGGAAGGCCCGGTCGCCCACGCCGAAGGACGCGCCCTGCTCCAGGGCGGGGTCGATGGACCGCTCCCCCCGGAGAATGGCCCCGGCCAGGGCGATGCCCTCAATAATCTTTTTGTACCCGGTACAGCGGCAGATGTTGCCCCGGATGGCCTTTTTGATCTCCGCCTCGGTGGGGTTGGGGTTCTGGTCCAGCAGGGCCTTGCCGGAGAGCACCATGCCGGGGATGCAGAAGCCGCACTGCACCGCGCCCACCGCGCCGAAGGCGTAGACAAAGGCCTCCTGTTCCGCTGGCGTCAGCCCCTCCACCGTGACGATGGACTTGCCCGCCGCCTTTTTGGTGGTGAGGATACACGCGCGCATCGCCCGGCCGTCCACCAGGACGGTACAGGTGCCGCAGGCTCCCTCGCTGCACCCGTCCTTCACCGAGGTCAGGCGCAGATCGTCCCGCAGATAGCGCAGCAGCGGCTTGTCCTCCTCCACGGTCCGCGTCACGCCATTGACCGTCAATTCATACCGTTCTCCCATACGCTTCTCCGCCTCCCGCCCCGCCTTTGCGGGCATTCGTTCCTGGTTTCGGTCCGTCGCGGTCTTGGCGATTCACTCCCCGAGTCCGCGTTTCTTTGTTTCATTGTACTATAAGACCCGGTCTCCTTCAAGGCGTTTTCCGTCGTTTTTGCTCATTGGGGTAGACCGTTTTTCTCATACAAGAAAATCGCCGGGCGGGGAACTCCCCGCCCGTCTTATAACGAAATTATTATAATGTTGTAGTCCTACCTGAAATTTTGTTTGTTTTTCCGGTTCTACTCCTCCCATAAATAGCGCAGTCCGCCCAGCTGCAATCCGATCTGGATTCCCAGCCCTAAAATGATTTCCTTCTCACACTCGACGAGGATCATTTTTGCATCGAACAGCTTTATCACTTGTTCCAGCATGGGCTGCCGGCCGTTCCATTCGTCCTGAAATGCGGCCCACAGTTGTTCAAATTCTTCCTTCCAGAGCGAAAACTCCAGGTCCGTACGCAGTTGTTCCTGCACCGTATCCTCAACGATTTGTCCCAGCCAATGTAACGTCTTGCGCATCTTGTTTCACCTCGGTCTGATTGTAGCACAGGCACGTTTCCCCCGGTTTGATTTGCTACGATTTTGTGGCCTGTCAATCCGTTTTGTCCATTCCGTCTTTCGTGTTCAAGGGCATGCCCTCCGGGGGGTTCCTTTCTGCTCGTGCAGAAAGGAACCAAAGACACGCCAAAGAGGGGGGATTTCGACTTCCCCCCCTCTTTGGAAACACCCCCTTGAAACGACCAAGCACAAGGGGGGCTGCGGCCCCCCTTATTGGAAGTAACCCCCCGAGGGGAACGAAACTTGAGGGCATCAGCGCCGGAATATTACGTGCAGGTGGGAAGTAACTAGGAGAACCGTGCAAAAGAACCCCCTCGGAGAGAAGATGAAAGGCTGACCTAACACCGCCAGATTAGGCGCGCTTCGTGGACCCTGCCAGGCCGCGACACCCGACCGGGGAACGGCAGTGGGTGCTGGGGTGCCAGAGTATGCATCTTTCGGGCGCCGGAGTTGAATGGTCCACACCCCCGACAGACATGGGGGATTGCAAAGGGGTATCCCCCTTTGCCCGCGTTCTTTTGGGTACTTTTCTTGGCGGAACAAGAAAAGTACAAACATCCCACGGAATCCGGGGCCGCAGCCCCGGGAAAACCCGCCTGCAGGCGGGACGGGGAAAGGGCCGATGTGGGCAGTGCGGCCCGCAGGCCGCCTTTCGGAGCGCAACCGCCGCTATGCGGCGGCACTTGGCGCGGAGATCGGCCCCTACGGGAGGAACGAATGAGGGCGCGCACTGCACCCCCCTATGATGGGTGAGGGCAAAGGATACACTGCTTGCGGCGGCGAGGCAATCCAAGAAACATACAAACCTTCCGTGGAATCCAGATTCGCAACTTAGGGAACCTTTTCCTTTCCTTTGCGTCTTATAAAATAGGATACAACCACCATTCCGTCAAAAGAAAAGGAGGATTCCCCATGAAACGCCGCATGATCGCTCTGCTGCTTCTGCCCCTCCTGCTGGCGGGCTGCACCGGCGCCGATGCCGGGCAGGCCACGGAGCTGGCCCCCACCAGCGAAGTCCTGCCGGAGTCCGTGGTCCAGCCCCGCGCGGATACCGGCGCCAACGCCGGCTTGACCGCCTTCGGCGTGGAGCTGCTGCGCCAGGTACGCCAGGCGGGCGCAAACACCCTGCTCTCCCCGTTCTCCGCCGCCATCGCCCTGTCCATGACCGCCAACGGCGCGGACGGGGACACCCTCGCCGCCTTTGAATCCGTGCTGGGGGCCGACACGGAGGCCCTCAACGCCAACGCCGCCCAGCTGATGGCGGATTACGCCGCTCTGGGCGGCTCCACGAAAGCCTCCGTGGCCAACAGCCTGTGGGTGGATGAGGCCACCACCCTTTACGAGGATTTTCTGGTTCACGCGGCGGGCTACGACGCCGGCCTGTTCTCCGCCGACCTGGACACCGACGGGGCCCGCCGGGCGGTCAACCGCTGGGTCTCGGAGCACACCGACGGCATGATTCCCGAGATTCTGACGCAAAATCTGGAATCGCACATCGCCCTGCTGCTGGCCAACGCCGTCTATCTGGAAAACGCCTTCCAGTCCCCCTTTTCCGCCAACGCCACCGGCCAATGGGACTTCACCGCTGCCGACGGAACGGTGACCTCCACCGACTTCATGCGCCAGACTGCCGATCTGCCCTACTGCTCCGCCGACGGCGTGACCGGGGCGGTCCTGCCCTACGACGACGGCCGGCTGGCCTTTGTGGTCCTCCTGCCCGAGGCGGGGCTGGATTCCTGGCTGGCGGAGCTGGACGGCGAAGCCCTGACCGCGCTGATTGCCTCGGCGCAGGAGACCCGGCTCTTCCTGTCCATGCCCAAATTCACCGCCGCCTGGTCGGGGCAGCTGAACGAGGCCCTGTCCGCCATGGGGCTGGCAGTCGCCTTTGACCAGAATCGGGCCGACCTGAGCCGTATGGGAGAGCGGAATGGAAACTTCTTCTATTTGGATTTCGTGATTCAAAGCGCCCGCCTGGAGGTCAACGAGGAGGGCACCCGGGCGGCGGCCGCCACCATCGTGGCACCAGGTGACAGCGCCGCGCCGCTCCCTCCGGCGGAGCTGATTCTGGACCGTCCCTTCCTCTACGCCATCTGGGATCTGGAGGCGCAGATTCCCCTGTTTCTGGGCACCTATGAGACGCCCTGATCCCCGGTCCGCCCCTTGTATTTTTCCCGGTTGTTTTGTATAATTAAGAGCATCAAACCCAAACAAATCAACCGTCAGGAGGTCCTTTTGATGAACGAAACCATCCAAGTTCTGCTCACCCGCCGCGCCATCCGCGCCTATGAAAACAAGCCGGTCTCCCGGGCCGACCTGGAGACCATCGTCCAGTGCGGCCAGTACGCCGCCACCGGCATGGGGCTCCAGCCCTGGCATTTCACCGTGGTCACCGACCGCGCCCTGCTGGATCAGATCTCCCAGGCCAACCGCCGGGTCCTGCTGGACGATCCCAATACGCCCCCGCCGGTCCGGGAAATGGCCCAGAGCGATTCCTTCGACTCCTTCCGGGGCGCGCCCGCCTGCATCTTTGTGTGCGGTGAGAACGACGCGGTCAACACCATCGCCGACTGCGCCAACGCCACCCAGAACATGGCCGTGGCCGCCAAGGCCCTGGGGCTGGGCTCCTGCTACCTGGCCTCCCACAAGGTCTCTCTGCTGACGCCGGAGGGAGCCGCCCTCAAGGAGAAGCTGGGCATTCCGGCGGGCTATATCCCCTATTTCGCCCTGGCTGTGGGCTACGCCGCCGAGGACCCCCAGCCCGCGCCCCGCAAGGAGGGCGCCGTCAACTTCGTGGGATGATTCTGCTGCTGGGCGCGGCGGCGGAGCGGGCGGACGGCCCTGCCGCCGCCCGCCGCCTGCTGGCCCTGGGGGTGCGGGAGCGCTGGGGCCTGGCCTCCCTTCCGGAGCTGGCCCGTGCTCCGGGCGGCAAGCCCTTCTTCCCCGCTTTTCCCCAGTACCGGTTTAACCTCACCCACACCGACGACCTGTGCCTGTGCGCCCTCTCCGAGGCGGAGGTGGGCGTGGATGCAGAGCGGGTCCGCCCCCGCCGTGCCGGGCTGCCCCGCTATGTCATGAACGACGAAGAATTTGCCGCCTTCGACGGTACCTGGGCGGACTTCGCCCGCGTCTGGACCCTGAAGGAGGCCTACTGCAAATACCTGGGCCGCTCCATCTGGCCGCCCCGCACCGTGCCCGTGCCTCCGCCGGTCCCCTACCGCACCTATGAGGGCGACGGCTGGCGGGCCGCCCTGTGCGGCACGGAGGCCCTGCCGCCTGTAATTCGCATGGTCTCTCTGCTTTGAAGCGCGCCGCCCGGTCCTTCTGACCGGGCGGCGCGTTTTACCGCAATTTTTTAGCCAGGCTTAACCTTTTCTTAAAGAACAACTGAGGATAATCTAAAGAACCCTCCTTTATACTTTTCTCATGAAGGAGGGATCGTTGTGAAACTTCTGATTTTGACTGGGAAGTTCGGGATGGGCCACTGGTCCGCATCCTGCTCGCTCAAGCAGCAGCTGGAGGCCGACCACGGCGTGGAGGCCCAGGTGGTGGATTTCTTCGCCGCCGCCCTGCCCGAGCTCTCTCCCACGCTATATAAAGGCTTCAACTTTCTGGTGACCTACGGCGGCGGACTGTATAACCTGGTTCACCGCCTGACCGCCAATTCCGCCGCGCCCCAGTTCGACCCCGTGGCCGACGGGCTGGCGGAAAAGCTGGCCGGCCTGCTGGAGGAGACCCGGCCGGACGCGGTGGTGGCCACCCATCCGGTGTGCGCCCAGCTCATGTCCCGCTTCAAGCGGACCTACGGCAGCACCCTGCCCCTGGCCACCTGCATCACCGACGTGACCTGCCATTCCGAGTGGATCAACCCCGGCACGGACTGTTACTTCGTGGGCTCCCCCACGGTGCGCGACGGGCTGGCCGCCAAGGGCGTGGACCCCCGCCGGATCGTCATCACCGGCATCCCCGTCCGGGAGGAATTCAAGCAGCCGGTACGCCGGGGCGGCGGCCTGCCCCGCAACCTGCTCATCATGGGCGGCGGCCTGGGGCTGATGCCCCGCCGGGAGTCCTTCTACGAGGCCCTGAATGCCCTGCCCAGTGTCCATACTACCATCATCACCGGCCGCAATGAAAAGCTCTACCGCCGCCTGGCCGGCAAGTGGGAGCACATCGAGGTGCTGGGCTTTACCGACCGGGTCTACGACTACATGGCCCGCTCGGACCTGATGCTCACCAAGCCCGGCGGCATCACCATGTTCGAGGCCATCTTCTCCGGCCTTCCCCTGCTGGCCTGGGCTCCCTATCTGGCCCAGGAGCGGGAGAACGCCCAGTTCCTTACCGCCGCCGGCGTGGGGCTTGTCACGGACAAGCACCCCGACGTCTGCCTGCGCGCCATCCGTGACACGATCTACAACGACGCTCTGTTGGCCTCCATGGAGGCCAACATGGGCCTGCTGAAGGCCCAGCTCAAAAGCGAGTATGTGGGCGCCATTCTGGCCGCTCTGACCAAAGGAAAGCAGGTGGCTGCATGAATCAGAAACTGAAAAAATGGCTCTGTCCCCTTCTGCTGGGCCTTCTGCTGGTGTGGACCGGCCATATGCTCCTGCGGGAGCAGTCCCCCGCCCAGCTCGCGGCCGCCCTGCGGGGGGCCAATCCGCTGCTCCTTCTGGCGGGCTTCGGGCTGATGCTGGTCTTTGTGGGCAGCGAGGCGGCCTGCACCCACCTGATTCTGCGCACCCTCGGCTCTCCCGCCCCCTACCGCCGCTGCCTGGGCTACTCCTGCATCGGCTTCTACTTCTCCACCATCACGCCCTCCTCCACCGGCGGGCAGCCCATGCAGGTGTACGCCATGACCAAGGACGGAATTTCCGGCGCCCACGGCACCCTGGATATGCTGCTGGTCACCATCTGCTACCAGGTGGCCACCGCCCTGTACGCTCTGTCGGCGCTGCTGTTTTTCCCCGGCCTGTTTTCCGGACTGGGCACAGGGCTCACCGCCCTGCTGGTGTTCGGCTTCTCGGCTACCTCCCTGCTCACAGTGGTGATGGTACTCTTTCTGGTCCGGCCCGCCTGGTGCGCCCGGCTGGCCCGCACCCTGATTCGCCTGCTGGTCCGTCTGCATCTGCTCAGGGACTCCGCCCCCCTGGAGGCCCGGCTGGAGGTCCAGATGGCGCAGTACGCGGTGGGCGGCCGGGTCCTGCGGTCCCGCCCCTCCCTGTTTCCCCGTCTGCTGGGACTCAGCCTGATTCAGCTGAGCGCGCTGTACCTGGTGCCCTGGGTGGTCTATCGGGCCCTGGGCCTGAGCGGCCACAGCGCCGTGGAGATGGTGGCCCTTCAGGCGCTGATGACTGTGGCCGTGGGCCTGCTTCCCCTGCCCGGAGCCGCCGGGGCCTCTGAGACCGCCTTTCTTCAGGCCTTCGCCGCCTTTTTCGGCGGTCTGGTGGCGCCCGCCACGATCCTTTCCCGCGGCATCTCCTGCTATGGGATGCTGCTGATCACCGGAATCGTCACCCTGCTGATCCATCTGCGGCACAAGCGCCGCGGCCCGCTGGAGCTCCAGCGGGTCCAGATTCACTTTCCCTACGAATCCCGCCCGAAGGCGGCCTGAATCAACCTGCCCGCACCCCGGAACCGGGGTGCGGGCAGGTTATTATGCTCCGTCCTGACGCTCACTCAGCGTCACGGTAAAGGTCACGCCCTCCCCCGGCGCGGAGGCCACCGCGATCTTCCCGCCGTGGCTCTGAGCGATGGACTGGGCAATGGACAGGCCCAGTCCGTAGCCTCCCTTCTGCCGGTCCCGTGCCGCATCGGTGCGGTAGAACCGCTCGAACAGGTGCTGCTGGTCCTCGGCGGAGATGGCCTCGCCGGTGTTGTGGACGGTCAGGGTCACCCGCTCCCCGCTCCGGCCCAGCCGGAGGGTCACCACGCCGGCCGGACCGGCGTATTTACAGGCGTTATCCAGCAGAATGGCAATCAGCCGGCGCAGCTGCTCCTCATCGCCGGTCACCGCGATTCCCGGCTCCACTAAGCCGTCCAGCTCCACCCCGCTCTCAAAGGCCACTGGCTCAAAGGAGAGCAGGCAGCTCTGGAGCAGGTCGGACAGCTCCACCCGGCCGCGCACCTCATCCCGCTGCACGCCGCTGTCGCTGCGAGCCAGGAAGAGCATATCCTCCACCAGCTGCTTCATCCGCTGGGCCTCGTCCTGAATATACCCCACCCATTTGCGCTGGCTCTGGATGGTCTGCTCCGGGTGGCTGAGCAGGATGTTGGTGTCAGCCAGCATAACCGTCAGGGGGGTCTTGAGCTCGTGGGAGGCGTCCGCCATAAACTGCCGCTGCTGCTGCCAGCTGCGCTCCACCGGCCGCAGGGCCCACTTGGACAGGAAAAAGCTCACCACCAGGAAGCCCAGCAGGGCAGCCGCGAAAATAATGAGCGCCGTAAGCACATCGCTGCGCAGGCTGGAGCGCTCCCAGGTCCGGTCGGCAAAGGCGATTCGGGTGACCCCGTTCTCCCGCTTCAGGCGGAAGCGCAGATCGGGGTCGCTGACGGCGCCCTGATCCTTTCCAGTCTCCAGGGCCGCTTCCACCGCCGCCGTGAGATTTTCCTCCGAGATGTCCACATTGTTGTCCGCCACATTGACCAGCGTGCCGTCCGCATCCAGCGTCACGCATACGGTGGGGATCATGGCTCCGAACTCCCGGTCAAAGGGGCCGTTGTCGCTCTCCGGACGCCCCATCGGAAACTGTCCGCCGCCGATCTCCCAGCGGCCGGGCCCGTCCTCCCCCCACAGCAGTGCCATTTCCAGAGCGGAGTCGCATACCGCCCGGATCTGGCGCAGATTTCCGGCGACCTGGGCGCCCAGCACCACCGCCAGCACCACACACACCAGCGACATATTGATCAGCACAAATTTCCAGCGCAGCCGTTTTAGCATTCGGCTCCCCCCCTTGGACCCCTTCCAGCCTTTGAATATTTTATTGTATCGCTTCATCCTGAAATTTTCCTGAAAGCCCCGCCGTGTCCCATTTTGCGGCTCCGCAAAGAAAATCGACTTTATTATAACATATTTTCTTATTTTTTCAGACTGATTTCAGAATCTCGTGGTAGGATAAACGTGTTCCAAGTTTCATGCTCCTCTTCATTCATACAGGGCGGGACTCCGAATTAGGGAATCGGGGTCCCGCCCTGTGTGCGTGTTTGGGTGCTTTTTCTTGACATTTTCTTCCCGTTCCCCTATAATCGGTAACACATAACCGTTAGCATACAAATCATTCGAGAGGAACGTGATGCCATGCCCGCGATCACCCGCGACCTGACCCAGGGCCATGTGGGCCGCCAGCTCTGGACCTTTGCTCTTCCGTTTATGGCCTGCAACTGCCTGCAATCCTTTTACAGTATGGTGGACATGATGGTGGTGGGAAAATTTGTGGGCACCGCCTGCCTGTCTGCGGTCTCCATCGGCTCCCAGCTGACCAATATGTTTATGACGGTGGGGCTGGGTCTGTGCACCGGAGGACAGATCTATATCGCCCAGCTGGTGGGCGCCCGGGACCACAAAGCGCTCAACCGCGTCATCGGCACCATGTTCACCACCATCGGCCTGCTGGCTCTGCTGCTGACCGTGGTGGGGCTGCTGTTCCACACGCCGATGCTCACCGCCATGAATACGCCCGCGGAATCCATGACCGAGGCGGTCCACTATTTGGTGGTGTGCAGCGGAGGCATGATCTTCATTTATGGCTACAACGCCGTCTGCGCCGTGCTGCGGGGAATGGGTGACTCCACCCACCCGCTGCTGTTCGTGGCCATCGCCACGGCAGTCAATGTGGTGCTGGACCTGCTGTTCGTGGCGGTGTTCCATTGGGACGCCATGGGCGCGGCGCTGGCCACGGTGATCGGACAGGCTGCCGCCTTCCTCTTCGCCATCTTCTTTCTCTACCGGCGGCGGGCATCCTTTGTCTTTGACTTCAAGCCCTCCAGCTTCGCCATTCAAAGCCGTGAGCTGAAGGTATTCCTCAAGCTTGGCCTGCCCATCACGCTGCAGTCCAACGCGGTCACCTTCTCCATGCTGTTCATCTCCTCCCGGGCCAATTCCTTCGGTCTGGTGGCCTCCGCCGTCTACGGCGTGGGGCAGAAGCTTTACAGCGTGGTCAGCATCGTCTCCTCCTCGGTCCAGGCCTCCGCCGCCTCGGTGGTGGGCCAGAACATGGGCGCGGGACGGCTGGACCGGGTCAAGCAGTCGGTCTACTGGGCCTGGGGCGGGAACCTGATCGCCTTTGTCTTTGTGGCGTCGGCCAGCCTGCTGTTCCCCACCCAGATCTTCGCCCTGTTCGACAGCTCGCCTGAGGTCCTGGCCATGGCCCCGGACTATATGTTCATCAATATCTTCCTTTTCCTGGGCTTTTTCCTCATGTCCCCCACCCTGGCCCTCATCAACGGCGTGGGCTTCACCATGCTCAACTTCCTCATTGGCCTGCTGGACGGCGTAGTGGTGCGTATCCCCCTGTGTCTGTTCCTGTGCGACCAGATCGGCCTGTACGGAATCTTCTGGGGCAACACGCTGGCCAGCTACGTGACCGTCATTCTGGGCGGCGCCTATTTCTTCAGCGGCCGGTGGAAAAAGCGGAAGTCTCTGGCCTCCGCCGCACCAGCGGAGCCGCTGCCGGATGCCTGATCTTACCCAAACAAGCCTGACGGCGAGTGCCGTCAGGCTTGTTTTTTCCCCTCAAATCCGGTCTCTGCGTGGGGCCAAAATATTTTTTTGATTTTTTTCATTTTCCTCTTTACAATGTGACCTGACTGTGGTATAGTTATCTTGTCAATAACAGTAATAGTTACTGATAAGAAATTCAATTCGCGTTGGAGAGCGTGAAATACCCAAAATTTCAAAACATTAGGAGGAAATTATCATGAAAAAGTTCGTCTGCACAGTCTGTGGTTATGTTCATGAGGGCGACGCCGCCCCCGCCAAGTGCCCCATCTGCGGCGCTCCCGCTTCCAAGTTCCAGGAGCAGGCCGGTGAGAAGACCTGGGCTGCCGAGCATGTGGTAGGCGTGGCGCAGGGCGCTCCCGAGGAGATTCTCGAGGGTCTGCGTGAGAACTTCCAGGGCGAGTGCTCTGAGGTCGGCATGTACCTGGCCATGGCCCGTGTGGCTCACCGCGAGGGCTACCCCGAGATCGGCCTGTACTGGGAGAAGGCCGCCTATGAGGAGGCCGAGCACGCCGCCAAGTTCGCCGAGCTGCTGGGCGAGGTCGTGACCGACTCCACCAAGAAGAACCTGGAGATGCGCGTGGACGCTGAAAACGGCGCGACCGCCGGCAAATTCGAGCTGGCCAAGAAGGCCAAGGAGCTGAACCTGGACGCCATCCACGACACCGTCCATGAGATGGCCCGCGACGAGGCCCGCCACGGCAAGGCGTTCGAGGGTCTGCTGAAGCGCTACTTTGGTTAATTAAAACCCAATTCCCCCGGCCCACAGCCGGGGGAATTTTTTCTGTGGCGGGCCTCGTCAACAAGCATTTTTGCCTCTGGCAAAAATCTTGGCGCAGGCGGAATTTACTTCCGCCGAGCATTTTAATCCGGATGGGGTCCCCACGGGGCCTGCCCCGTGGGGAGGGCCCGACACGGCAAGGCTTTCGAGGGCCTGCTGAAGCGCTACTTCGGCTAATTCAGACAGCCAATACAACCAAAATCTCCCGGTCATCGTGAACCGGACCAGTAAAAGCAGACAATAGGCAAATCCCCCTGATGTAGCTTCATTTTCCTACATCAGGGGGATTTTTTATGTTCTCGGACGGAAGCATCACAGCCCCAGCAGTTGTTTCTTCTTGGCGTCAAATTCCTCCTGGGTGATAACGCCACTATCCAGCAGTTCTTTGAATTTTTTCAGTTCATCGGCGGCGGATACTTGTTGGACAGGCTGAACATCGGCATCCGAATCTTTGGCTTTGTATTCGTCAAAGACCTTTATTATATCTGCGTAAATTCCTTTTACATACTCATTCGCCGTAGCATACGAGAACATTCCGCTGCAAAAAGGGATTCGATTGACATCATTCAGCATTTGGAGATTATTTACGGAAATGACATTGGACGCGTTCTCGTGTGTGATAAACACTAATTGAGCAAATTGCGTTCCCAGGTTGGCGGGAGTCCAGCGAATCGTCATGTAATTTTTGAAAAAGAAATTGACATCCCCCAGCTTACTGCCTTTGCCTACAAGACGGTCTGTATATAATTCAAGACTTGTAAAGCGGGCATACTGCTTTCTGACATTTGCAGGAATGTCAAAGGTTTTTACAAGCGTACCATTTGCCATACTATTTCCCCCTCAAATTCTATAATTTTATTATACATCGGTAAAGTTGAAATACAATTAGCTGGCTGCATAGCGTTTGGAAGCAAGGTTGACAGGTCTTCCTGCTTTATTTTTCACATATATTAACCGATATTGGTTAATCTCATTATATATCGTTTTCGGTTAACATGCAAGCAGAAAGTGAGGCTTGCGTGCGATGATCTCCTATGACAACCTATGGAATGTAATGAAAGAAAAGGGCATTTCGCAATATGCGCTGATAAAAAAGTATAATATCAGCCCTGCACAGATCACCAGACTAAAGAGAAATGAAAGTGTTAGTACCCATACCATAGAAATGTTTTGCCGAATTCTCGATTGTGATGTCGGTGATATTATAAAATATATCAAAGATGATGAATTGTAATGGCAGGGTGGGGAGATTGCACCCTGCTTCTTTTTATTATCGCGTTTTCCCTTTCTGGTCGTGTTCCCTGTGATTTTTCATGGATCAGAAAACTGCCGAGACTGCCCTTCCTCACTTCGCGATCCTGCCCTCCAGGTATTCCTTGATCTGTTTTGCTCTTTCGTAGTCGGCTTCGGCCACCGAAATTGAATTTTCATTTCGAAGCGTACCGGCAGGCCCCATCTCCCGGCACACAGCGCCGCTTCCGCTGGAAACCTGCAGGAAACCCGCGGACCCCGCCCCAGGCGCCTTGATTTGAACACTTCTCAGCGCGGAGATGGGAAACGTCTTGGTCATAACATTGCAGCCAGCGGCGGTCCGCTCCTTCTTTGTGAATTTGATTCTATTCTCATAAATTTGCAGCTTATCGTTGGTTGCTTCATCTACCAGTTCAAACAGCAGGTCCGACATCCGGCTTGTTCCTTTCCCATTTCTTAACTCACAGGACTTCCGCGTGCCGTTCCAACCGCTCGCCCAGCCCTTCTCCTTTCGTTTTATTATATTCTTAGTTTGATTTATAGTCAATATTGTAATGTAGTGTAAATCAATTAAAATTTGCAGATAATCCATATATCCTTGATGAAAAGGAGAAGTAAATATGGACTATCAATACAAGGTCGATTACCCTCTGATTGCAAAGCGAATCAAAGAAGCGCGGAAGCTTGCAGGTCTGACCCAGGAACAGCTTGCGGAAAAAATCGAGATTTCCACCAATGCGGTGGCGAAACTGGAAAACAACCTGATGACCGCCAGCCTCCAAACCCTCGTCAATATCTGCAACGCCTTAAGCATTGATATGAATTATTTGCTCTGCGGGACAGAGAACGCTGCGGAGGAAAGCAGCCAGGATGTGTTTTTGGAGGGTTTGATTCGCAGCCTGTCCCAGCGGGACAAGGATTTTATTATTCACGTCATCAACGGTCTGAAGCTCTATCATATCTCCGAACCGGAGCCTTGACCCGGTCCTTTTCTGCCATAACGAACACCCTTTCAGGGTTTCTCTTCCCTGCTTTTCTGTCTTTTCCAAACCGAATCCGCGGCGGGCCGGTCCTAAGACCGGCCCGCCGCTTTGCCTTCTGTTCGTTCCGATGGTTCAATGTTCCGCCTGGTCCGGTTCAAATAGCCTGGCGATGCTCTCCGTATAGGGTGGATAGCAGATTCCCTTCTCCGTGACGATTCCGGTGATCTGCGTGTGGTCGGTCACGTCGAAGGCGGGATTGTAGCACTTCACCTCGGGCAGGGCCATGGGTTCGGTGTAGAACTTGGTCTTGATCTCCTCCGGAGCGCGCAGCTCGATCTGGATGTCGTCCCCCGTCTTGCAGTTCCGGTCAATGGTGGAGGTGGGCCCCAGCACATAGAAGGGAATGCCGTAATGCTTCGCCAGAATGGCCACGCCGGAGGTGCCGATCTTATTGGCCGCGTCCCCGTTGGCCGCCACCCGGTCGCAGCCCACGAAGCAGGCGTTGATCCAGCCGTTTTTCATCACCAGGGAGGCCATGTTGTCGCAGATGAGGGTCACGTCGATTCCCGCCC
The DNA here is from genome assembly GCA_019415645.1 of Clostridiales bacterium. Classification (GTDB taxonomy): domain Bacteria; phylum Bacillota; class Clostridia; order Oscillospirales; family Oscillospiraceae; genus DXYV01. The sequence continues at coordinate 16,017 of DXYV01000002.1, read as the reverse complement.
GGCTCAGCTCGTAGGAGGTCAGCCGCGCGCCCTGGAGCAGGGGCCGGGTCTCGTCGGCGAACACATGGAATTCCATGCCCCGCTCCTTGCCCAGGAAAAGCGGCCCCAGCGCCGTCCCGTACCGGGAGGTGGCCAGAGGGCCCGCGTTGCAGTGGGTGAGCACGCCGTCGCCGTTTTTCAGCAGAGTCAGGCCGTGCTCCGAGATCGCCCGGCACATGGCGATGTCCTCCTGATGGATGGCGCGGCACTCCTGCCCCAGCCGATTCAAGATCTCCTCCACCGGCAGGTCGGAATGTTCGGTCACCACCCGCTCCATGCGCTCCAGGGCCCAGCTCAGATTGACCGCCGTGGGGCGGGAGGCGTTGAGATATTCCTTCTGGGCGTGGAAGCGGGCGGCAAAGGGGGCGTAGTCGGTCTCCGTCCCCTGGCGGGCCAGCGCATAGATGCAGTATCCGGCACAGATTCCAATGGCCGGCGCGCCCCGGACCCGCAGGCTCTGGATAGCCTCGAACATCTCCTCCGGCGTGCGCAGGGTCTTGTATTCCGTGCGGTTGGGCAGCTGCGTCTGGTCCAGAATGACCACGCTCCGCTCGTCCTCACCCAGGCGCACGTTGTCGATATGGGTCACTTGCTTCAGCTTGTCCATGGTTCAGTCCTCCCGTTTCCCCGCCAGCCGGCGGTAATAGCCCTTCAGATCCTTCAGATCGCGCACCTGCTGGGGCGTCAGGGGACAGCCGCCCCCCAGCAGCTCCACGTTCCGGTAGATCTTCGCCGTGTGCTCCACGGTCTCCAGCTTGTCAAAGGCGGCCCACAGGTCGCTCCCCCAGGCCGCCGCCCCGTGGTTGGCCAGCAGCACTGCGTCGTGCTCCGCCACGTAGGGCTCGATGCTCCGGGGCACCTCGTCGGTGGAGAGGGTGGCATAGGGGGCCACCGGCACCGCGCCGCCCAGGCCCACCACCAGCTCCGCCAGATAGGGCACATCCAGCCCCCGGCGGCACACCGCGAAGGCAGTGGACACCGGCGGATGGGCGTGGACTACCGCTCCCACGTCCGGCCGGTGCCGGTAGACCGTCAGGTGGAGCTTGGCCTCGGAGGAGGGGTGGCGCTCCCCCTCCAGTATCCGCCCCTCCAGGTCCACCTTGACCAGCATCTCCGGCGTCATGCGCCCCTTGCTCACCCCCGAGGGGGTCATCCAGATCTCCTGTTCTCCGGTGCGCACCGAGAGGTTCCCATCGTTGGCCGCCACATAGCCCCGGTCGTAGAGCAGCCTGCCCACGGCACAGATGGTCTGCCGCACGTCCATAGCCGTTCCTCCTTTGTGTCTCGAACTGAGTATCATATTAGCACCTTTCCCCGCCGGGCGCAATGCAAACCGGCCGGACTTCCTGCGGAAGTCCGGCCGGTTTTGGTTTTATGCGGTTTCTTCCGGCTCCGCCGCAGGCGGAGCCACGGCGGGCAGCACCATGGTGATGCGGGTCCCCACGCCCTGGCGGGACACCACCTCGAACCAGCCGCCGTGCCGCTCCGCGATCCAGCGGGCGATGGCCAGGCCCAGCCCGGTGCCGCCGGTCTGGCGGGCCCGGGATTCGTCGGTGCGGAAAAAGCGGTCGAAGATATGGGGCAGTGATTTGGCGTCGATGCCCTGCCCCTCGTCGGTGACCGAGATTCGGGCCAGTTCCCCCTGCTGGACCACCCGCAGGGTGATGCGGCCGCCGGCTTGGGTGTACTTGCCGGCGTTGTCCACCAGAATTCGCATGGCCTGCTTCACCAGCCCCACGTCGGCATTGACGTACACCGGCGCGTCCCAGCGGGCGGTGTAGGGGTGGTTCTGGTCGATCATCTCGGTCTCCTTGAGCACCTGGTTGGAGACCGTGGTCAGGTCGAACACCTCGGGCACCACATGCATGGAGTCGTTGTCTCCCCGGGCCAGGAAGAGCAGCTGCTCCACCAGTTCCTTCATGGCGTCGGCCTCCGCCCGGATGGCGGTGATGGACTCCTGCATGGCGTCGGGGTCGTCCTTGCCCCAGCGGTCCAGCAGATTGGCGTAGCCCTGGATGACTGCGATGGGGGTGCGCAGCTCATGAGAGGCGTCGGAGACAAAGCGCATCTGGGCCCGGTAGGCCTGGTTGATGCGGTCCAGCATGGCGTTGATGGACCGGGCCAGGTCCTTCAGCTCCCGCTGGGTGCCGTCCACGGGGATTCGGGTGTCCAGGTGGGTGGCGTTGATCTCATCCAGCTGCCCGGCCAGCTCCCGCAGCTCCTCCGGGGACATGGCGGACACGCTGTTGAGCTTGGCGGCCTGGGCCGCCAGCTCCTGAATGGGGTGAAGCACCTTTTTGATGGTGCCTGCGTTCTTGAACAGATTGAGGATCAGAGAGATCAGCTGGCATACCAGCACGATCCGGGTGGCGAACACCACCACCGTCACCGGCCCGGACAGGTCCAGGGTGATGGCGTAGGGCGCTCCCCCGTTTTCGATCTCCACCGTCAGGCTGGCCCCGGCTCCGGGGCGTCCGCTCCACATGCCGAACAGCCAGGTGTTGTCCCCCTTCCGGAAGGTGTAAAGGCCCCGGGAGACCGCCGTGTCCTTCCCCGCCACCACGGGCAGCGGCGAGCCCTGCACCGGCCGGTCCAGGGCGGTCACGGTGTAGTCGCCCGCCGACATCCACTCGGTGGCCTCGGCGGAGGGCACGCCCCGCTCCTCCACCAGCTGGGCGATGTCATCGAACTGGTGGTAGGCGGAGAAAAAGATTCCCGCGGCGCACAGCGCCACCAGCAGCAGGTCCATGCACAGGTAGATCCCGATCAGCCGGACGAACAGGCGGGTGTTGAGCCGGGCCACCAGCGAGGATTTTACATTCCCGCTGGGCTTCTGCGCCTTTTCCTTCGGCCTGCGCGCGGCCTTTGCCATAGCCCCCGCCTCCTTTCCGCAGAATCAATGGTTTCCGGGCTCAGTCCGTTTTTTCTCTCAGCCAGTCCAGCACAGGGGCCAGGTTTTGTTCCGCCACGAAGTCGCAGCCGGAGCGGAAGGCCTCCTGCATGGCGGCCTCCTCCGCGTTCTGGGGCGGCTTGCGGGTCACCGCCTTGGTCATGGCCCACATCATGAGCTTGGGGACTCCCGTCAGCTTCTCCGGGGCGTAGCCGCCCGGCAGATAAAAGACCGGCAGACCGTCCAGCTGGTTCCCCTGGGTCACCCTGGACAGGACCTCCGCCCCGCCCGGCGACATGCCCACGGCGCACACGGCCCGGATCTTCCACTGCTTCCGGGCCCGGCTCAGCCCCTTGATCTTTCCCGCCGACAGCCAGCCCAGATAGAGCACATTGGCCCCGCTGGCCGGCGCGGAGAGGCCGTCCTCCAGGTCGTAGACCGGGATGGCGGCGGCCTGCCCCAGCATCTGGGCGTACCGCATGGTAAAGCCGGTGTTGGAGGTGTAGACGATGGCAGCAATGTCTCGCATGGTACTCAGTCCTCCCGTATCACATATCCCACACCGCGCACGGTGTGGATCCATTTTTTCCCGAAGGGCTCGTCGATCTTGGAGCGCAGAAAGCGGATGTAGACATCCACGGTGTTGGTCTCGCCCACGAAATCGAACCCCCACACGTTGTCCAGCAGGGACTCCCGGGTGACCACCTTTTCCTTGTGCTCCAGCAGATAGCGCAGCAGGTCGAATTCCCGCCGGGTCAGCTCCACGGGCGTGCCGCCCACGGTGACCTCGTGGCGGTCGCAGTCCATGACCAGCTCGCCGATGGAGTAGATCTGGCTGGCCTCCTCAGCGGCCTTGGCGTTGGCCTCCGCCTTGTTGCGCAGGGCGGCCCGGATTCGGGCCAGCAGCTCCTCGATGGCAAAGGGCTTGGTGATGTAGTCGTCCGCTCCGGAGTCCAGACCGGAGACCTTATCCATCACCGTGTCCCGGGCTGTGAGCATGATGACCGGAACATTGCTCTCCTTGCGCAGCCGGCGCAGGACCTCCATTCCGTTGAGGGCCGGGAGCATGATGTCCAGCAGCACCAGGTCAAAGGAACCGGTGAGGGCCTGCTCCAGCCCGGTGCGGCCGTCAAAGGCCTTGGTCACCTCATAGCCCTCGTAGCGCAGCTCCAGCTCCACCATACGGGCCAGCTTCTCCTCGTCCTCCACCAGAAGTATTTTTTCCGCCATCGGGATTCCCCCTTATTTCTTGTTTGAAGTTCCGCCGCGCTTGTTGTGGTAGTCCTTCAGCTCCTGCTTGAACTGCTCGGTCCAGTCGGCCACGGTCTCGGTCACCTGGTCCATGGCGCGGTTGATGGTGTCGGTGTTCCACTCCCAGCCGCTGAAGTGATAGCGGCAGCGCACGATCAGCCCCAGGATTGCCAGCGGAATCATCACATAGGGTGCCACGATGAACAGCAGCACGCAGACGATCAGGGGGATGCCCACCAGCAGGTCGTCGCCCCGCCAGATGTCCACGGAGATCTTGGTGCAGTTGCGCAGGAAGCTCTTGATCGCGTCCCCCACCTCCTTGGAGGTGTATTTGCGGCGCTTGGGCCGGGGCCACTTGGCCGGCACCGACGCGCCCGGCGCGGCCGGCTCCTCCTCCGGCGGAGGGGTGCCCAGCCTGGTGGACCAGGCTCCGGCTCCGCCCTGGGGCGGCGGCACCTTGCCCTGCCGTTCCAGGAGAATCACCGCATCCAGCGGACTTCCCCCCGCCTGTTCCAGGGCGGCCTTGGCCTCCTCAAAGGACACCTGCGCGTAGCGGCGCACCTTCTCCACCTGTTCTACGGTCAGCTCCATGCCTCCGCCCCCTTTCTGTTTGCAGACCTATTGTACCCGCCCCGGGCTCAAAAAGGAATTGACGTTAGATTAAAAAACGATTAAAGCCCTGCCGGAGCTTTGCAGGAGGACAGTCTCCGCACCAAATGCCGTTCCCCGGTCGGGTATTATGGACCGGCAGGGTCCACCCAGCGCGCCGGACCAGGTGCGGTGAGTGAAGCCTCTCGTAGGGGCCGATGCCCACATCGGCCCTTTCCTGCGGGACGTTTCAACGCTGATGCCTCCAAGTTTCGTTGCCCTGGGGGATACATCCAATAAGGGGGCCCGCAGGCCCCCTTGTGCTTGGTCGTTTCAAGGGGTGGTTCTTAGGAGGGGGAAATCGAAATCCCCCTCCTAAGCGTGTCTTTGGTTCTTTCTGCACGAGCAGAAAGAATCCCCCCGGAGGGTGCCGCAACAGCAGGGCCAATGTAGGCCGTGCGCCCCTTTCCCGCGGGAATCTATCCGTCCCCGTCCCCTACTTCAGCGGCCGCATCTCATCGGTCAGCCCCAGCAGGTAGTCCGAACAGACGTTGAAGTGCTCGCACAGCAATGCCAGCCGCTCAAAGGAGGTGGTCTTTCTTCCCCGCTCCATTTCGCTGACCTGATTGGTCGATACTCCCAAAAGCTGTGCCAAATCTGCCTGCGTCTCTTTTTTGCTTTTCCTCAGCTTTCGAAGACGAAAACCGAATAATTCTCTATGATACATACAAATACTCCTTGACTTATAATCTTTTAGTAATTATATTAGCAATACTAAAAGTTTATTTTCGGAGATGAGATCATGCATTCATCCTTCCGCGACTGGTTTGAATCTGCCCTGACCCGCGGCGACCTGGACCCGGATTCCGATCCGGACTACCAGGCCGCCTACCGCGCGCTGGAGCTTCAGCTGGAAGGTCTGCCGGAGGACCGGCGGGAGGCAGTCCTGGGGGCCGCTATCCGCTTGGCCGACTGCTCCGACGTGGTCAGTATGGCCTACGCCTTCCGGGCCGCAGCTCAAATCCTGGCCACGCCGCTATCCCGGGCCGCCTGCGCCACCGCAGCTGCAACCGCGGGGCACAGCCCCACAGGGCCTACGCCCTGTGGGGATCCCTGTTCTTTCCTCTCCCCCCGGGCGAACTGAATTCGCCCGGGGCAAGGTTTTGCTCCGCAAAACGCTTGTACGCGCGGAGCGCGGACCCGCTGCGCGGGTGCGGGTGCGCCCCGCCGCAGCTCAAATCCTGGCCACGCCGCTATCCCGGGCCGCCTGCGCCACCGCAGCTGCGACGGCGGGGCACACCCGCTCGTCAAAGGCGGCGGGTACGATATAATCCGGTGAGAGGTCGTCGCCCACCAGGTCGGCCAGCGCCTTGGCGGCCGCCAGCTTCATTTCCTCGTTGATGTCCGAGGCCCGCACGTCAAAGGCGCCCCGGAACACGCCGGGGAAGGCCAGCACGTTGTTGATCTGATTGGGGAAGTCGCTGCGGCCGGTGCCCACCACTGCCGCCCCGGCGGCCTTGGCCTCGTCGGGCATGATCTCGGGCACCGGGTTGGCCATGGGGAACAGGATGGGGTCCTCGGCCATGGCGCGCACCATATCCTGGGTCACGATTCCGGGGGAGGACACGCCGATGAAGATATCCGCCCCCTCCATCACTTCAGCCAGGGTGCCGGACCGGCCCGTCCGGTTGGATACGGCGGCCAGGGCCTGCTTCTCTTCATTCAGGTCGGTGCGGGAGGCGCAGATGGCCCCCTTCCGGTCGCAGATAATGGCGTCCTTCAGGCCCATAGCCTTGAGCAGATAGAAAATAGCGGTGCCGGCCGCGCCCGCGCCGGAGAACACGGCGGTCACGTCCTCGATCTTCTTGCCCACCAGCTTGAGGGCGTTCTGCAGGGCGGCGGCCACGATGATGGCGGTGCCGTGCTGGTCGTCGTGGAAAATGGGAATGTCGCACTTCTCCTTGAGCTTGCGCTCGATCTCGAAGCACCGGGGGGCGGCGATGTCCTCCAGGTTGACGCCGCCGAAGGAGCCCGCCAGCAGGGCCACAGTGTTCACGATCTCGTCCACATCGTGGGAGCGCACGCACAGCGGCACCGCGTTCACGCCGCCGAAGGCCTTGAACAGCACGCACTTGCCCTCCATGACGGGCATGCCCGCCTCGGGTCCGATGTCGCCCAGCCCCAGTACGGCAGAGCCGTCGGTGACCACGGCCACGGTGTTCCAGCGGCCGGTGAGCTCGTAGCTCTTGCTGATGTCCTTCTGAATCTCCAGGCAGGGCTGGGCCACGCCGGGCGTATAGGCCAGGGAGAGGGCCTCCTTGCTCTTGACCTCCATCTTGGGCACGATGTCCAGCTTGCCGCGCCACTGATAATGCAGTTTGAGAGACTCCGCCGCGTAATCCATGTTCATTTCTCCTTTGTTTTGGTTTTTGGTTTGGTGCAACCAGTATAGCATACTTGCCGCGCCCGCCGCAATCTTTTCCGGCGGTGGCCTTGTTTTTTTTCCCATTCTCCGCTATAATGGGTTGATTGAACCAGACAACACACCGAAAGGACGTTTTGCAACATGAAGCTCGGCATTGTGGGCCTGCCCAACGTGGGCAAATCGACCCTGTTCAACGCCATTACCAACGCCGGCGCCGAGAGCGCCAACTATCCCTTCTGCACCATCGACCCCAACGTGGGCGTGGTGGCCGTCCCCGACCACCGGCTGGACTGGCTCAGCGACTTCTATCACCCCAAGAAAAAGACCCCCGCGGTCATCGAGTTCGTGGACATCGCCGGCCTGGTGAAGGGCGCCTCCCACGGCGAGGGCCTGGGCAACAAATTCCTGTCCAACATCCGGGCCACCGACGCCATCGTCCATGTGGTGCGCTGCTTTGACGACGAGAACATCGTCCACGTGGAGGGCTCCACCGACCCCCGCCGGGACATTGAGATCATTGACATCGAGCTGATCATGGCCGACATGGAGATGGTGGAGCGGCGCATCAAGAAGGCGGAGACCGCCGCCAAGGGGGACAAGAAGTTCCTCCACGAAGTGGAGCTGTTCAAGGCCCTCCACACCTGGCTCAACGACGGCAAATCCGCCCGCTCCTTCTCCGCCGGCCTGGACGACGAGGATGACAAGGAGCTGCTGGCCACCTCCGAGCTGCTCTCCCTCAAGGACATCATCTACGCCGCCAACCTGGACGAGGACGGCTTTGCCGATTACCAGAACAACCCCTACTACCAGGTGGTGTCCGAGATCGCCGCCGCCGAGGGGGCCCAGGTGCTCCCCGTGTGCGCCAAGATGGAGGCTGAGATCGCCGAGCTGGAGCCCGAGGACAAGAAGATGTTCCTGGAGGACCTGGGCATCGAGGAGTCCGGCCTGGACCGGCTCATCAAGGCCAGCTATGCCCTGCTGGGGCTCATCTCCTTCCTCACCGCCGGCGAGGACGAGTGCCGGGCCTGGACCATCAAAAAGGGCACCAAGGCGCCCCAGGCCGCCGGCAAGATCCACACGGACTTCGAACGCGGCTTTATCCGCGCCGAGGTGGTCTCCTTCGAGGACCTGGTGGCCTGCGGCACCATGACCGCCGCCAAGGAGAAGGGCCTTGTCCGCTCCGAGGGCAAGGAATACGTCATGAAGGACGGCGACATTGTCCTGTTCCGTTTTAATGTATGATGGGGTCCCCCACCGAAGCCCAGCAAAGCGGGTTCGGTGGGGAAAGGAGCCGCAAGGGAGCGGGAGAAGGTCTCGCCAGCAGGCGGGACCGTATCAGCGCGGACTTTGCGGCGACGCGATGAAGGACGGAGACATCGTCCTGTTCCGCTTTAATGTATAATGGGCCTGCGTCCGGTTTTCTCTTCCGCGTCCTGCTGCTGATGCAGCGGGACGCGGATTTTATTTTCCCCACTTGTTACAATTTGTTCATGCTTCTTCTCTTGACTTCTTCACGTGATTTGTCTATTATTTTGTAACGTTGTTAATAAATAACCAAGTTAATGATTGGAGGTGAGTTTTTGAACGCTGTTCCGCTTCACATTGAGCTGTTTGAGGCTCTGTATCGCCTGGGGCACGTCCGTTTTTTCGAATCCGGCCCTTTGAGCAAGGCTGAGTTCATGACGCTTGGGATGCTTTCCCGCTATCATCGCAAGTTTCCTGACAGGCCCGGAATCTATGTCTCAGAGTTGGCGGAGCACATGCACTGCTCCGCTCCTGCCGCCTCCCGCATGCTCCGCCACTTGGAGGAGCGCGGCCTGCTGCGGCGTGAGGCGGACCGGGCTGACCGGCGCAATACCTGCGTCATCCTGACGGAGGAGGGACGCCGTGCCCTGGAGGAAACGTTTGCGCTGCTCAACGACAGCATCGCCCGCGTAATCCAGCGCATGGGGGAAGATAACATGCGCGATCTGATCGGCCATCTCAACCGGTTGGCCTCTATTATCCAGGAAGAGCAACAAAGGAGCGAACCCAATGCTGAACATTCTCAAGTATCTGAAAAAACACGTCGGCCTCGTCCTGGTCATCGTGGCCCTGCTGGTGGTGCAGGCGTACTGTGACCTGACCCTGCCCCAGTATACCTCCGATATCGTGGACGTTGGCATCCAGCAGGGCGGCATCGAGCGCGTCACTCCGGATCAGCTGCGTTCCGATTCTCTGGAGGAACTGGCCCTGTTCCTCACCGACGAGGAGGAGGACCTGTTCCGCGCCAGCTACACGCTGGATGAGGACGGGGTCTATATTCTCAACACCGGGGACGAGGACGTGCTGACCCAGCTGGACACGATGCTGGGCATGCCCATGGTCATGCTGTCCTACCTTCCCCAGCAGGGCATGGACGGCGCCCAGCTGCGGGCCTTGGTCGAGTCCGGCGCCCTCACCCGGGAGCAGATTCGGGCCATGGTGTCTGAGGCGGAGTCCCAGATGGGCGCCACCACCCAGACCATCGTGGACCAGATGGCCGTGACCTATGTACAGGCTGAATACGAGGCTCTGGGCGTAGACCTGGACGCCTACCAGCAGCACTACCTGCTGGTGACCGGCGGCAAAATGCTGGCCCTTACCCTGCTGATGGTGGCCGCCGCCATTTTGGGCGGTCTGCTGTCCTCCCGTGTGGCCGCCTCCGTGGGCATGGAGCTGCGCGGCCAGGTATTCCAGAAGGTGGTCTATTTCTCCAACGTGGAAATCGACCGCTTTTCCACCGCCTCTCTGATCACCCGGTCCACCAACGACATTCAGCAGATTCAGATGGTCATGGTCATGCTGCTGCGCATCGTGATTTACGCCCCTATTCTGGGCATCGGCGGAATCATCCGGGTGTCCCACACCCGTACCGGTATGGGTTGGATCATCGGCGTGGCGGTAGGCGTTCTGCTGGCCCTGGTGATCGTACTCATGGCAGTCGCCATGCCCAAGTTCCGCAAGATGCAGGCCCTCATCGACCGGGTCAACCTGGTCTCCCGGGAGATCTTGACCGGTCTGCCCGTAATCCGGGCCTTCAGCCGGGAGAAGCATGAGGAGGCCCGCTTCGAGGTGGCCAACCGCGACCTGATGCGCACCCAGCTGTTCACCAACCGGGCCATGTCCATGATGATGCCCATTATGATGCTCATTATGAACGGCATCTCGGTGCTCATTGTCTGGTCAGGCGCTCACGGCATCGACCTGGGTACCATGCAGGTGGGCGACATGATCGCCTTCATCACCTACACCATGCAGATCGTCATGGCTTTCCTGATGATCTCCATCGTGTCCATCATGCTCCCCCGGGCCGGTGTGTCCGCCGGACGCATCAACGAGGTGCTCGACGCCAAGCCAGCCATTACCGATAAGGAGAACACCAGGGACGACGCGGCACAGTGGCGGGGCGAGGTAGCCTTTGAGGACGTTTCCTTCCGCTACCCCGACGCCCAGGCCGATGTGCTGGAGCACATCTCCTTCACCGCCAAGCCGGGCCAGACCACGGCCATCATCGGCTCCACCGGCAGCGGCAAGTCCACCCTGCTCAACCTCATTCCCCGGTTTTTTGACGTGAGCTACGGCCGCATCACCATCGACGGCGTGGACATCCGCAACCTGTCCCAGCACAAGCTCCACGCGCTGCTGGGCTATGTGCCCCAGAAGGGCGTGCTCTTCTCCGGCACCATTGAGAGCAACCTGAAATTCGGCGGCGAGGACATCCCCGATTCCGATATGGAGCAGGCGGCCGCCATCGCTCAGGCCACCGAGTTCATCGACTCCAAGCCCGAGGGCTATCACACCCCCATCGCCCAGGGCGGCACCAACGTGTCCGGCGGCCAGAAGCAGCGGCTGTCCATCGCCCGGGCCATTGCCAAACATCCCAAGATCTATCTGTTCGACGATTCCTTCTCCGCCCTGGACTACAAAACCGACGTGGCTCTGCGCCGGGCGCTGAACGAGGAGATTCACGACGCCACCATCCTCATCGTGGCCCAGCGCATCTCCACCATCCTGCACGCGGAGCAGATCGTCGTGCTCAACGAGGGCAAAATCGCAGGCATCGGCACCCATGAGGAGCTGATGACCTCCTGCCCCACCTATCAGGAAATTGCAAGATCCCAGCTGTCAGAAGCGGAGTTAGGAGGGTTCGGCGCATGAGCGAACAACACAATCACGCCCCCCGCCGGGGGCCCATGGGCCGCGGGCCCGGCGTCCCCGGGGAGAAGGCCAAGGACTTCAAGGGCACGCTGAAAAAGCTGCTCTCCCATATGAACACCTTCAAGCTCCCCCTGATTTTGGTGGGTCTGTTTGCCATCTGCTCCACGGTGTTCAACATCGTGGGCCCCAAGGTGCTCTCCCAGGCCACCACGGAGATTTTCAACGGCCTGGTGGCCAAGATTCAGGGCTCCGGCTCCATCGACTTCGGCAAGATCGGGCAGATCCTGATCTCCCTGCTGATTCTCTATCTGATCAGCGCCGCCTTCTCCCTGCTTCAGGGCTGGCTGATGAGCGGCGTCACCCAAAGGACCTGCTACGGCCTGCGCAAGGACATCTCGGAGAAGATTCACCGCATGCCCATGAAGTATTTCGAATCCCGCACCGTGGGCGAGGTGCTCTCCCGCATCACCAACGACGTGGACACGCTGGGCCAGTCCCTCAATCAGTCGGTCACCACCCTGATCACCTCCATCACCACGCTGATCGGCGTGTTTGTGATGATGCTGACCATCTCCCCGCTGATGACCCTCATCGCCGTGGTCATTCTGCCGGTCTCCGCCGGCCTTATCCTGCTGGTGGTCAAAAAGAGCCAGAAGTATTTCGTGGCCCAGCAGAGCTACCTGGGCAAGATCAACGGCCAGGTGGAGGAGGTCTACTCCGGCCACAACGTAGTCCGGGCCTTCAACCGGGAGGAGGAAGTGATCCGGGAGTTCAACGAGACCAACCAGGTCCTGTTCAAGTCCGCCTGGCTGTCCCAGTTCCTGTCCGGCATGATGCAGCCCATCATGACCTTCGTGGGCAACCTGGGCTATGTGTCCGTGGCCGTGGTGGGCGCCATGCTGGCGGTCACCGGCGCCATCACCGTGGGCGACATCCAGGCCTTTATCCAGTACCTGCGCCAGTTCACCCAGCCGGTCACCCAGATCGCCCAGGTGTCCAACATGCTGCAATCCATGGTGGCCGCCGCGGAGCGGGTGTTTGAGTTCCTGGACGAGGAGGAAGAGGACCAGACCGTTCCCAACCCCACCCCCATCTCCGCCGTCCAGGGCGGCGTGGAGTTCGACCATGTCCAGTTCGGCTACAACCCCGACAAGGTCATCATCCACGACTTCTCCGCCCAGGTGGAGCCGGGCAAAATGGTGGCCATCGTGGGCCCCACCGGCGCGGGCAAGACCACCATGGTCAAGCTGCTCATGCGCTTCTACGACGTGAACAAGGGCGCCATCCGGCTGGACGGTCACGATGTGCGCTCCTTCAACCGCTCGGAGCTGCGGGAGGCCTTCGGCATGGTGCTGCAGGACACCTGGCTGTTCCAGGGTACGATCATGGAGAACATCCGCTACGGCCGGCTGGACGCCACCGACGAGGAGGTCATCGCCGCGGCCAAGGCGGCCCATGTGCACCACTTTATCCAGACCCTCCCCGGCGGCTACCAGATGGAGCTCAACGAGGACGCCTCCAACATCTCTCAGGGGCAGAAGCAGCTGCTGACCATCGCCCGGGCCATCCTGGCCGACAACAAGGTTTTGATTCTCGACGAGGCCACCTCCAGCGTGGACACCCGCACCGAGCATCTCATCCAGGAGGCCATGAACAACCTGATGAAGGGACGCACCTCCTTCGTCATCGCCCACCGGCTGTCCACCATCAAGGACGCCGACCTGATTCTGGTTATGAAGGACGGCGACATTGTGGAGCAGGGCAACCACGAGGAGCTGCTGGCCAAGGGCGGCTTCTACGCCGACCTCTATAACTCCCAGTTCGAGGATGCGGAGGCGTCGTGACCCCCGCCCCCCGATTCATGCAGCAGGCCCCGCCGTGTCGAACGACACGGCGGGGCCTGCTGCGATTCAAACTTAAAATTGGTGGGTCACAGCGTAGGCCGCCCGGCTGCCGGTATGCAGATCGCCTACCTGCCGGCAGTCCCCGATCATATAGAAATCTCTGGCGCAGGCGTCGAAGGCCATAGCCTCCGTCTGGAGTGGGCGCATTCCCCCCAGGGCCACCACGGAATCGCACGCCACCCGCCGCAGGCTCTCCGTCTCGTCCCGATACTCCACAAAGCCCTCTCCCACCTGAGTGGCGGTAGCGCGGAAAATAGGATGGAATCGGTCCAGTCCCGCATAAAACTCCTGCATGGTCTCCCGGTAGTGAATGGGCGTGGCGTCCAGCGCCAGGCCGCTCTGCCGGGTGAGGATGGTAACGTCGTGGCCGTTCTCTGCCAGGTACATGGCCGCTTCGGTCCCCGATTCCGAGCCGCCGATCACCACGCACCGCGCCCCCAGCTCTGCCTCGCGGCCGAAGGTCTCAAAGATGCTGCGGCAGCGCTCCGCGCCGGGAATGGGAGGCAGCTTGGGCTTTGCCCCCAGGGCGGCGATGATCACGTCATAGTCCTCCGGGGCCAGGCCCTCGGGAGTAGCCTTCACCCCCAAGCGTACATCCACAGCGGATTTGGCCAGTTGGCGAATCAGGTAATCCCGGTAGCGGACCAGGGGCCATTTGAAGGAGGGGGCGTCCATCAGGAGCAGCTGGCCCCCCAGCCGGTCGCCCGCCTCGTAGAGGGTCACGGCATGACCTCGCTGGGCGCAGTACAGCGCCGCCCGCATCCCCGCCGGACCGCCGCCCACAACGGCCACTCGCTTGCGGGGACCCGCCGGGCGGGTGAGCTGGCCCAGCTTGTGGGCGATTCCGATTTCCGGGTTCACGCTGCAAAAGCTGTTCCAGCGGCCCTGGAGACTGGGCACATGACACTTGTTGCACCGGATGCAGGGCAGCACATCCTCTCCCCGGCCCTCCTTGGCCTTCTGGTAGTAATCCGGGTCCACGAAAAAGGCCCGGCCGCCGCCGATCAGGTCGGCTTTGCCGGAGGCAATGATTTCCTCCGCGTCGTCCAGGTCCTGGAACCCGCCGATGGGCTCGCACAGGATGCGGGTGCCGCTGGCCTTCACGGCCTCGCATTCGTCCAGCACCGCGTATTTATGGACCGCCGAATTATAGCCCGTGGGGTGGTTCAGATTGGCGGTGGAGGCCCGGAACTGGAACACGTCCGCCACTCCCTCGGCCAGCTTGGCCAGACGGATGGTGTCCTCCAGCGTGGTGCCGCCCTCCTCTTGAGCGGTGATTTGAATCTCAATGGGGAAATTCTGGCCGCACAGCTCCTTGATTCGTCCGCACAGCTCCAGCAGGAACCGGGCCCGGTTTTCGATGGGGCCTCCGTATTCGTCGGTGCGGCGGTTGGTCAGCGGTGAGAGGAAACGGCCAAACAGAGTAGCCCGGTAGGCAAAGTGGAGCGTGACCATGTCAAAGCCAAAGGACTGGTAGAGCTTGGCCCGCTGGGCCTGGCTCTCAATGATGTCCCGAATCATGGCCTGGGTCAGCTGTTTGGCCGCTGCGCCGCCCCGGGTCATGAGACCGATGCTGTAATCCACCTGGCCGTCCCGGAAATTGCGGGGGTCCAGGGTCAGATCCACCGCCGGCTCGTCGTTCACGTCGTACAGCGGATCAGGCGCCGCGAAGGGCATCAGGGCCAGGGAGAGATAGGAGTTGTAATAGTGCACCTGGTCGGCCAGCTGACACAGGTAGTTTTCCACGCTGGGGTCGTTCAGGTCGTACATAGGGAAGCGCTTGCCGTCCTCATTGAAGGACCGGCGCTGGTCCGGGTTGGTCCAGTCGGCGAAGGTGACCACCGCCGCGCCGTTGCGGGCGCAGTTCACCACGTGGCCGATGACCTGTTCCGAGGGATAGGGCTCCGGCCCCTGGAGAAAGTGGGGCAGTGAATTGGCCGAGACGAATCGGCTTTTCAGCACCAGGTTCCCCAGTCGGATTGGGGACAGCACGTGGGCGTAGCGTTTCATGGGACCGCATCCTTTCCTGTTTTGATCTGGATTGAGACAGCTTTATTGTACGCCCGTCCTTCGGTTCCTTCAAACGCATTTTTGCTGTCTGCCCATAACCAAAACGCATGAGGGATTGCCTTTTTCCGCTTCTTTTGGTATGGTAGACCCACAGGAGAGGAGATGTCCGCCCATGACCACCACCCAACTCAAAACCTTTCTCACCGTATGCCGCTGCATGAGCTTTACCCTGGCCGCCCAGCGGCTGTTTCTTTCCCAGCCTGCGGTCAGCCGGCAGATGGCGGCGCTGGAACGCGAACTGGGCACGCCTCTGTTCGAGCGCACCCGCAATCAGCTCCAGCTCACTGCCGCGGGCGAGCACCTCAGCCGCCGGCTGGCGCCGCTTCTGGTCCATCTGGACGGCCTGCTGGACCAGACCCGCCGGATTGGAGACGGGCTGGAGGGCGAGCTGTGCATCGGCCTGCTGGAGGATCAGTCTCTGGACGCCGCCTTTGAACGCGCGCTGCGCGCGCTCCAGGTCCAGCGGCGGGTGCGGCTCACCATCCGCCGGCTGGATTTCCGTGCCCTGGAAAACGCTCTGCGGGCAGAGGACATCCACTTGGCGGTCAGCCTGCTCCAAGGGCCCAGCGCCTTTCTCCACTGCGCCCGCCGTGTCTACGCCCAGGAGCCCATGTGCTTGGCCCTGCGGCGCGGCCTGCTGCCCGACCCGCCCGCTTGCCTGGATTCCAAAC
>DXYV01000019.1:28737-50902 GCA_019415645.1 Clostridiales bacterium | reverse complement strand
TTCCCAAGGAGTATATCCCGGCGGTCGATGCCGGTATCCAGGGAGCCATGCAGGCTGGCGTGCTGGCTGGCTATCCCGTGGTCGACGTCAAGGTCCACCTGACCTACGGCTCCTATCACGAGGTCGACTCCTCTGAGATGGCCTTTAAGATCGCCGGTTCCATGGCCTTCAAGGAGGCTATGCGCAAGGCGAATCCCGTCCTGCTGGAGCCCATTATGAAGGTCTCCGTCATCGTGCCCGAGGAGTATATGGGCGACGTTATGGGTGACCTGAACGGCCGCCGCGGCCAGATCCAGGGTATGGAGGCCCGGCCCGGCGCCCAGCAGATCGACGCTCTGGTGCCTCTGTCCGAGATGTTCGGTTATGCCACTGATCTGCGTTCCCGCACACAGGGCCGTGGTCAGTACTCCATGGAGCCCCACAGCTACACCGAGATTCCCAAGAGCATTGCTGAAAAGATCATTGCAGGCCGGAATCGCAAGGACGACTGATTCTTGCAAAAATAGTGTTGCTTTTTCCCAGCGGATACGGTAAAATATGCTGTGATAAGCGCACGGAATCCAGAACCATGATTGATTGTTAATTAAGGAGGAAACTCAAAAATGGCGAAGCAAAAGTTTGAGCGTACTAAGCCCCATGTAAACATCGGCACCATTGGTCACGTCGACCACGGCAAGACCACCCTGACTGCCGCTATCACCAAGTACCTGTCCCTGAAGGGCCAGGCTCAGTACGAGGATTATTCCAGCATCGACAAGGCTCCCGAGGAGCGCGAGCGCGGCATCACCATCAACACCGCCCACGTGGAGTACGAGACCGACAAGCGTCACTATGCTCACGTCGACTGCCCGGGCCACGCCGACTATATCAAGAACATGATCACCGGCGCTGCTCAGATGGACGGCGCTATCCTGGTTATCGCCGCTACCGACGGCCCCATGGCTCAGACCCGTGAGCACATCCTGCTGGCCCGTCAGGTGGGCGTGCCCGCCATGGTCGTGTTCCTGAACAAGTGCGACCAGGTCGACGATGAGGAGCTGCTGGAGCTGGTCGAGATGGAGGTCCGCGAGCTGCTGTCCACCTATGACTTCCCCGGCGACGACATCCCCATCATCAAGGGTTCCGCTCTGAACGCTCTGACCTGCGAGTCCGGCAATCCCGACGATCCCGACTTCGCCTGCATCAAGGAACTGATGGACGCGGTTGACGACTATATTCCCACTCCCGCCCGTAACGATGATCTGCCCTTCCTGATGCCCGTCGAGGACGTGTTCACCATTACCGGCCGCGGCACCGTGGCTACCGGCCGTGTGGAGCGCGGAAAGGTTAACATGGGCGACAAGGTGGAGATCGTCGGCCTGGCCGAGGAGAAGAAGGAGACCACCATCACCGGCATCGAGATGTTCCGCAAGCTGCTGGACTACGCTGAGGCCGGCGACAACATCGGCACTCTGCTGCGTGGTATCGACAAGAAGGACGTGGAGCGCGGCCAGGTTCTGTGCAAGCCCGGCTCCATTCACCCCCACACCAAGTTCAAGGGCCAGGTTTACGTTCTGACCAAGGACGAGGGTGGCCGTCATACTCCCTTCTTCAACAACTATCGTCCCCAGTTCTACTTCCGTACCACCGACGTGACCGGCGTCATCAAGCTGCCCGAGGGCGTTGAGATGTGCATGCCCGGCGACAACGTCGAGATGGAAGTCGAGCTGATTACCCCCATCGCCATTGAGAAGGGCCTGCGTTTCGCTATCCGTGAGGGTGGCCGTACCGTGGGTTCCGGCGCTGTGACTGAGGTCGAGGAGAAGTAATTTTCCCCCCAAGGTGAAACTCAAAAGGCGCGGCCAAACGGCCGCGCCTTTTTTCCTACATTCAGGAGGTGAGTCCAAACGTGCCGAGCAATATCGAAGATGTAGTCAACCAAGTGGAGGACGCGATGTCCGGAAGCGGCGGAATCGCTGCCAGCTTTTCCTGGGAGAAGCTGATTTACATAGTTGTGCTAATTGCGGCGGGACTTGTTATTATCAAAGTGCTGCTGAAGCTGACCGACCGCGGCTTCCGCAGACTGGACATTGATCCGGGAATCAAACGTTTTTTGCGTTCCGGATTGCGTATTATTCTGCTGTTCATTCTGGCCATCATCGTGCTGTCTTCTTTGAATATTTCCATCACCTCCTTGGTGGCGGTGCTCTCAGTGGCTGGCCTGGCCTTGTCGCTGGCCATTCAGAATCTGCTGTCCAACGTGGCGGGCGGACTGCAGCTGTTGTCCACCAAGCCCTTCGGGGTGGGGGACTATATTGAAGCGGGCGGTGTTTCGGGCGCGGTCAGTGAGATGGGGATGTTTTATACCAAGCTCAAAACAGTGGACAATAAGCTGGTCCAGGTGCCCAACAGCGAGATCGCAGGCGAGAAGATCGTCAATTATTCGGCCGAGGAGAACCGGCGGGTGGAGTGGAAAGTTTCGGCCTCCTATGACGCGCCTATCGAACGGGTCAAACAGACGATTCAGCAGGTTTTGGGCGAGCATCCCAAGACGTTGGCTACGCCGGAGCCTGTGGTGCGGGTCAATGCTTATGGAAGCAGCGCGATTGAATATGTGGTGCGGGTCTGGTGCGCCAACGAAGACTACTGGGACGTATATTATGATGTCCTGGAGGAGATTAAGCACGCCTTTGACCGTGCGGGGATTGAGATGCCATACAGCCATTTGAATGTTCATCTGTATGGGGAGAGACGGGAGGATAGCTAATGAACAAAGCAGAGCGAATCAAACGCCTGACTAAGGGCCTGATGCTTCTGATTTTAGCACAAGCCGGCTATACCCTGGCGGTAATAGTCTATCAGGAGCAGATCCAGTTGCTGTGCGCCATGCTCTCCCTGGTAGGCGGGATCTGGGGACTGGCGGTGCTGTCGCCGCTGGCCGCTGATTATAAGCGGGCGCTGGTGATGTGTCTGATTGTCCAGATCGCACTGGGCCTGTTGAGCCTTCCGATGGATCGCTTCGTAATCGGCTATCTGGTCGTCCGGGTCGGGATGTATGTAGGAACCTATCTGCAGGCGTGGCTGGTGTGCGGAGCCACAGCACAGGAGATGCAGTACCTGAATCGGACAGATCTGGTGACCCAAGGCCGTATGATTCCGAAGCTCTATGTGTTGGAGTTGGCGGGACGCATCCTCAATCTGCTCTCCATCCTGCTGCCTGACCGTGTGCGGGATTCCTGCGGGCTTCTTCTGAGCCTGCTGGTGATCGCGATCCTGGCGGTCGGGAATCTGATGTATCTGATTTATTTATGGAAGTGCCGCCAGGCGGCCCTTCCGGCGGGCAAGGAACCGCCGCACCTGTAAGAGCGCCCTTGTGCGGGGGACACAGACCCTGGAAGAGCGGAACTCAGAACGCGCCGCAGGCCTTGCCTGCGGCGCGTTTGAGTTGACTCAGGTTTGGTCGGGTATGGCCAGGCCGTGTAAAAAGCCGTCGGGATTGGAGGAGAGCACCTCGCCGCCGATTACTTTGTTTCGGTAGAGAAGAAGCGCGGCCTGTACGCCGGATTCTCCGGTGGGGTAGTTGGTGATCTCATAGGTATAACGTTTGACCCGCTTCCCGCAGTAGGCGGTCAGATCAAAGCCTTGCTCAGATTGAAGCGCCAGATATTCGTCGTAGCTGGCGTCAAAGGTCTCCGGGATCAGCAGCTCTTCCACAGCGATAGGTTCGGAGCTCACCGCCCAGCCGAACTGCTCCAGATAGGCGATGCGGTCGTCGTTGTCCCGTATCCCCTTGACTTCTGAGGCGGCGGAGACGGAATCCAGACTCTGGAGGCAGAAAATTCCGGCGATGACCGCGACGCAGCAGCAAAGCGCCGTCAACCCGGCGGTCAGCAGCCTTCTCTTTGGTAGACGAGCGGTCACGATGAACATGCCACACGGCTCCTTCCTGATGATAAGGTTGATTTCCTGCTGAGATATGTATGTTCTTTTGGAGGAAAATATGATACACTGGCAAAAAAGCGCCGCCGCGCGGCGGAAGGGAGCAATGCATGGAGCGATTGGATAAGCGGCTGGCCGGGACCGGCCGCTGGAGCCGCCGGGAAGTCCGGGACCTGTGTCGGGCCGGCCGGGTGCGGGTAGATGGAACGGTAGTCCGCCGGCCGGAAGAAAAGGTGGAGGAGACCAGCCGGATCACCGTGGACGGCCAGCCGGTGGAACTGGAGCGGCAGGTTTGGATCATGCTGCATAAACCGGCCGGGTTGGTGTCAGCCACCGAGGACCCGCGGGAGCCGACGGTGCTCTCCCTGCTGCCCGAGCGGTTCCAGCGGCAGGGCCTGTTCCCGGTGGGACGGCTGGACAAGGACACGGAGGGGCTGCTCCTGCTGACCAACGACGGCGCGCTGGCGCACGCGCTGTTGTCGCCCAGGCGGCATGTGGATAAGGTCTATTACGTAGAGGTGGACGGCTGTTTGGACGAGGCGGACGAGCAGGCCTTCCGGGAGGGAATGACGCTGCGGGACGGCCTGCGCTGCCAGCCGGCCAGCCTGCGCCGCCTGGGTCCGGACCGGGGAGAGGTCACCCTGCGTGAGGGGAAGTACCATCAGGTCAAGCGAATGCTGGCGGCCCGGGGCAAACCGGTACGCTACCTGAAGCGGATCGCCTTCGGACCGCTGGTTCTGGATTCGTCGCTGGAAAAGGGCGCGTGGCGGGCGCTGACGGAGGAAGAAAAAGCGGCACTGGCGCGGGTCGGACAGGGGCAAACATAAATTCGGCGTTTTTCACAAAAAAACTGTAATTTCCTATTGAAATGGCAAAAAGAAACCGTTATAATATTTACAAACTAGTTACACAGACGCGACGCCTTCCAGAGGGACCCGCGTCCGTGAAAAGACAGAGAGAATGGAAAGGGGAGGCGTAAGCCTATGTCCAGCCGAATTTTTCAAAGCGTAGTCCTCCAGATGAAGGAGAGCACCGACCGCGCAGTAGGAGTCATCGACGAACAGGGGACGGTCGTCGCCTGTAATGAGCTGGCCTCCATTGGAGAAAAATGGCCGGCCGCCGCGCTGGCGGTCAATGCCGACCAGGAGAACGCCGTGGTCTGTGAGGGATATACCTTTAAGGCTCTGGCAGGCTGGAACGGCCAGTTTGATTATGCCGCGTTTGCCAAGGGCGAGGATGAGCAGGCGCGTCTGGTGTGCTCCCTGGCCACGGTGGCGCTGAACGGTGCCAAGACCTATTATGAGGAGAAACACGACCGTTCCACCTTCGTCAAGAATATTATCTCCGACAACATCCTGCTGGGGGATATTTATGTCCGGGCCAAGGAACTGCATTTTGTCTCCGAGGTGCCCCGTGCCGTCCTGCTGATTCGGCAGGTGGGCACGCCGGACATTTCCGCCATCGACGTGGTGCAGGGCCTGTACCCGGACAAGCAGGTGGATTTTGTTATTTCGGTGAGCGAGAGCGACATTGCCCTGGTCAAACAGCTGCCTGAGGGCGCGGAGTCCAAGGACCTGTATAAGATCGCGCTGAATGTGCAGGAGACCCTGGCCCGGGAGCTGGGGGTCAAGGTGGTCATCGGCGTGGGCACCATTGTGAACCATGTGCGCGACCTGGCCCGCGCGTATAAGGAGGCCGGCGTGGCCATTGAGGTGGGCAAGGTCTTTGACACGGAGAAATCCATCATCAACTATGAGAATCTGGGCATTGGCCGCCTGATTTATCAGCTGCCCACCACCCTGTGCGAGATGTTCCTGCAGGAGGTATTCAAGAAGAACCCCATTGACTCCCTGGATCAGGAGACGCTGTTTACCATCAACAAGTTCTTTGAGAATAACCTCAACGTGTCTGAGACGGCCCGGAAGCTGTTTGTCCACCGCAATACGCTGGTCTACCGTCTGGAGAAGATTAAGAAGCTCACCGGGCTGGATCTGCGGGAGTTCGACGATGCCATCACCTTTAAGGTAGCGCTGATGGTCAAGAAGTACCTGGTTTCCCGCGGCATCGAGAATTGAAAGAAGCGCCGAGAGGCCGGGAGTAGCGGCACAGCGAAGCGCGCAGACGGCGCGCAAAACAATCGGGTCCGAGCGGCTGGAGCGCATCTCTTCCGCCAACGACATAAATCTGCTTCTTACAGCGGGGGACGACGGATTTCCGCCGTCCCCCGCCGATTTTTGCTTGACTTTTTTTCGGTTCCCTTATACTATAAGGAAGAACATAATTTACATAATGCGTATGGAACAAAGGCTGTCTGGCTTTGTTCTGGTGCAAGGGGTTTGGACTAAATGGTCCAAAACTCCTGCACCTTTCCCTGGTGTGCTGCGGCGCATCAGGGAAAATACGCATTGTAACAATGTCTGAATTCCATACAACCAGCTCAAAAGAGCCGTTTTTATGGAATTGCGCGGCAACCGCCGCGCGAATAAACTGTTTTGCAGTTTATTCAGCAGACATTACATAATACCGCATTTCGCATTTTATGAACAGACGTCGGAGGTCTTGGTGCAATGATTCGACTCATGGACGTGCAAAAAGAATATGATAACGGAACCAAGGCCCTCAAGGGGATCAATCTCCGCATTGACGATGGGGAATTTGTATTTTTGGTCGGCCCATCCGGCTCAGGAAAATCCACCATCATCAAGCTGATCACTGCGGAGGTGGCATCCACGGAGGGCCGTGTTGTAGTCAATGGATACAATCTGAATAACATCCGCAAGTGGCAGATTCCCTATATGCGCCGGACGCTGGGGGTCATTTTCCAGGACTTCCGCCTGATTGACAAAAAGACCGTGCGGGAGAACCTGGAATTTGCCATGCGGGTCATCGGCGCTTCCAGCCGGGAAATGCGCAAGCGTATCCCCTATGTGCTCAATCTGGTCGGGCTGGCAGAGAAAGCCGACCATTATCCCACGCAGATGTCTGGCGGCGAGCAGCAGCGTGTGGCCATTGCCCGGGCCCTGATCAACAATCCCCAGATGATCATTGCCGACGAGCCGACCGGGAACCTGGACCCGCAGCGCTCGCTGGAGATTATGAGCCTTCTGGAGCGCATCAACGAAATGGGGACCACCATGCTGGTGGTGACCCATGAGCGGGAATTGGTCAACCGCTTTACCAAACGAGTGGTGGCCATTGAAAACGGACGGCTGATCAGTGACGAGACGGGTGGGTATTACAGCAATGAGAAGAAGGTTTAATTTTAGTTATTTTCTGAGCGAAAGTGTGCGCAGCATCCGCTCTCACGGGCTGATGTCCTTTGCCGCGGTCTGCATGGTCCTGGCCTGTCTGCTGATTATGGGCAGCTTCGCCCTGGTGGCGGTCAACGCGGACCGGATGCTGGGCGACCTGGAGAGTGAAAACGTATTCCTGGCTTACATAGACGAGACCTATACTGACGCACAAATCGAAGCCCTTCAGAGCCGAATTGAAGGCATGGACAATGTGGCGGAGGTCACCTTCATTCCGAAGGAGGAGGCCAAGGCGGATTATCTGGAGGGCCGGGAAGACAGTAGTTTGTATACGGACCTGCCGGACGAGGTCTTTCGGGACCGTTTCTCCATCCATGTGGTGGACATTGAGCTCTTTGAACAGACTGTGGACCAGGTGGCCGCGCTGCCGGGCATCGCCAACCATCGGGCAGAGACGGAGATCGCTGAGGGCTTTGTGATGGTGCGCAATGTGGCCACCGCCATCGCCACCATTCTGATCGTGATTCTGGTGGTCATTTCCCTGTTCATCATCGCCAACACCACCAAACTGGCGACCTTCAGCCGCCGGGAAGAGATCGCCATTATGAAGATGTGCGGCGCGACCAATTCCTTTGTGCGCTGGCCTTTTGTCTTTGAGGGGCTGATTTTGGGCCTCATCGGCGCCCTGATCGCATTTTTCGTGGAGTGGGGCATCTATGCATTGGTCTGCAAGGCTATCGTAGATGCGAACGCCCTGTCTTTCATCGCCGTGATTCCCTTCCAGAATATGGCCTGGAACGTTTTGGGCAGCTTCCTTCTGGCCGGAGCCCTGATCGGCGGCGTCGGTTCTGCGCTGGCAATTCGGAAGTTTTTGCAGGTTTGACCGGAACAGCCCCGGCAGGGTCCGCAGGCTTATAGGAAAGAGAAGAGGCTGGAACGGAGGAACAAACCAGACTCAGACAGAAAGAAGTTGGAACAACATGAGCAAAAAAACCCAAAAAATCGTGGTGGGCGTGCTGGCTGCGGCTCTGCTGCTGTCTGTACTGTTGCCCGCGATCTCCGTCCTGGCCGGCGGCTGACGGAGGGACGGCCATGAAAAAAACCTCATCCCGTCCAATACGCGTCCTTTTGGCTGCAATGTTAGCCCTGGCGCTGTTTTTGCCGGGGCCGGGTCCTGGTTCCGCCGGTGCGGTGACCCAGTCGGACATTGACGAAATGAAAGACAGCATTGACGAGATTACCAGCCAGATCAACGATCTCGAGGATAAGCTGGCGGGGATTCAGGACGACAAGAGCCAGGCTCTCCAGCAGAAGGAAAATCTGGATCAGCAGATCGCGCTGCTCAACCAGCAGATCGCCCAGACTGAAGCGGTGCTCAGCGAGTACGATACCCTGATTGCGGAAAAGCAGACCGAGATTGACGCCCTTCAGGCTCAGGAGGAAGAGCAGTACGCGCTGTTCTGCCAGCGGGTGCGCTCCATGGAAGAGCAGGGGACCGTGTCCTACCTGTCCATTCTCTTCAATGCGGCCAGCTTCTCGGATCTGCTGGACAACGCGATGCTGATGGGTGAGATCATGGATTACGACCAAGCGATTATTGACCAGCTGGAGGCCACCCGTGAGGAGCTGGAGCAGGCCAAGTCCGAGCTGGAGAGCGATCAGGCGGAACAGCAAGCTCTGTGGGACGAGCAGGCCGCCAGCCGCGCCCAGCTCCAGACCCAGCAGGCCAAGGCGGAGGAACTGGTCAACCAAATTCTCAGTCAGGAGAGCGAGTATCAAAGCGCTCTGGCCGAGGTAGAAGCCGAGGAGGAACGGGTCCAGGAGGAGATCGTCCGCCTGTCCAAAGAACTGGCCGCGCAGCAGGCGGCGCAGGGACAGACCAGCAACGCGGCCCTGGGCGGCTACATCTGGCCGGTATCCAGCCGGAAGATCAATTCCCCCTTCGGTCCCCGCAACACGGGCATACCGGGGGCATCCACCAACCATAAGGGCGTGGACATCGGCGGTGTCGGCTATACTACGGAGGTCCATGCCGCCAAGGCGGGGACCGTGATTGTCTCCCAGCGCAGCAGCTCCTACGGGGAATATGTGGTCATCAGCCACGGCAGCGGCAATACCACGCTGTATGCCCATATGAGCAGCCGCAGCGTCTCGGTGGGCGACGTGGTAGAGCAGGGCGATGTGATCGGCATTACCGGCTCCACCGGAATCTCCAGCGGGCCCCACCTGCATTTTGAGATTACGGAAAACGGCGTCCGGGTGGACCCGCTGCAATATCTTACCGGCTACATTCAGAATTGGTAAGGAACTGATTCCGTCCGGACATTCCGGAGAAAGGGGCGGCATAGGATGAAACGAGGCAGACGGATCGGCGTATGCCTGATGGTGCTGCTGTTCGGCCTTAGCCTGGCTGGGCTGCACGTCTCGCCGTTGCTGGAGCGCGCCTCGGCGGTGACCCAGTCGGACATCGACGAAATGAAAAACAGCATTGATGAGATCGCCGGCCAGATTGACGAGCTGGAGGATCAGTTGGCGGATATCGAGGACGATAAGGAACAGGCTCTCCAGCAAAAAGCATACCTGGATCAGCAGATTGCACTGATCAACCAGCAGATCGCGGACACCCAGACGGTTATCGACGAGTACAGCACCCTGATCGCGGAGAAACAGACCGAGATCAGCGACCTGCAGGCGAAGGAGGAGGCCCAGTACACCCTGTTCTGCCAGCGGGTACGCTCCATGGAAGAGCAGGGCTCTGTGTCCTACCTGGCGATTCTGTTCAACTCCGCCAGTTTTGCCGAGTTGTTGGATAACGCTATGCTGGTGGGCGAGATCATGGATTACGACCAGGCGATTATCGACCAGCTGGAGGCCACCCGAGCGGAGTTGGAGGATGCAAAGGCGGTTTTGGAGAGCGAGCAGGCTGAACAGCAGGCCCTCCAGGACACGCAGGAGGCCAGCCGGGCGGAGCTCCAGGTCCAGGAGGCCAAGGCCACCGCGCTGGTGCAGCAGATCGCTGCCCAGCAGAGCGAGTACGAGAGCGCCATTGAGGAGCTGGAAGCCGAGGATGCCCGTATCCAGTCGGAGATGGAGGCGGCCCAGCGGTCCCTGGCCGCCCAGAATGCCGGTGTGGTTTCTGAGGCGGGATTCTACTGGCCTGTGCCGGGGTACTATACGCTGACCTCGGGCTTTGGCTATCGCGTCCATCCCGTCTACGGCACGACACGCCATCACAACGGCACCGACATCGCCGCACCCAAGAACACGCCCATCGGCGCGGCCAAGAGCGGCGTGGTCACTACTTCCCAGTACAGCAGCTCCTACGGGAACTATGTGATCGTCAACCACAGCGACGGATACAGCACCC
Source organism: Clostridiales bacterium (assembly GCA_019415645.1). GTDB lineage: Bacteria > Bacillota > Clostridia > Oscillospirales > Oscillospiraceae > DXYV01. Next base: position 40,366 of record DXYV01000019.1, on the reverse strand, counting down.
TCTACGCCCATATGACCAGCCGGGCGGTCTCGGTGGGCGATGTGGTCACCCAGGGCCAGACCATCGGCTATGTGGGCTCCACCGGCGTCTCCACCGGCAACCATCTGCACTATGAGGTATGGTACAATGGCAGCCGTACCGACGCGGAGCAGTATTATCCAAACTTGGATTCGGTCTTTATCCGCCGTTATAACATGTAACAGGCAAAACAAAACGGAGGACGGCAGGGGACGGGATATACCCGTCCCCTGTCTTGATGAATGGAGGGAATGCGATGAGACAGTCCGATACGGCTGCGCGCCGACGGATACCGACTGCGGTAACGGTGCTTTTGTCGGTGGTCATCACTCTGGCGGTAGTTGCCGGCGCGGTGATTGCCTTGTTGGGCCGGGATGGCCTGGCGGTGGTCCAGGGGTGGCTTTTGGCGCGCTGGGCCTTTGTAGAGGAGGACGCGGATCTCTCCGAGGCGGCAGACCAGGCGCTGAGCGGTATGGTGACGGGCCTGGGGGACCGCTGGTCCTATTATGTGGACGAGGAATCTTATGCCGCCCTTCAGGACAGCCGGGCCAATGAATATCTTGGAATCGGCGTGACCGTCACCACCGAGCGGGAAGAGGGCCTGAGCGTCCTCTCCGTCACGCCGGACGGACCGGCTGACCGGGCGGGCGTCGTGGCGGGCGACGTGATCACGGCCGTGGACGGCGTCTCGGTCGCCGGAGAGGCCCGCTTTGAGGGGACCGGTCTGATCGGCGGCGAAGCGGGGACCCAGCAGAAGCTGACGCTGCTTGGGGCAGATGGAACGACCCGGGAGGTCACGGTGACGCTGGAGTACATCCAGGTGGCGGTGGTCCAGGGCACGATGCTGGACAACGGCATGGGCCTGGTGACCATCCGTAACTTCAACAGCCGGGCCACGGAGGAGTTTGAGGCCGCGGTGACGGAGCTGGTGGAGCAGGGGGCCTCCGCTCTGCTGTTCGACGTGCGCAATGACGGCGGGGGCTATGTCCGGGAGCTGACCCAGATGCTGGACTTCCTGCTGCCGGAAGGGCCCGTGTTCCAGAGCAGTCCCCGCTGGGGGTCCGCCACGGTGATAGAATCGGATGCAGACTGCATCGACCTGCCCTTTGGCGTACTGGTGAACGGGCAATCTTACAGTGCGGCGGAGCTCTTTGCCGCACAGCTGCGGGAGAGCGCCGGCGCGCCCATCGTGGGGGAGGTGACCTCCGGAAAGGGCTATTCCCAGAGGACCTTCCCGCTGCTCAATGGCGGGGCCTTGGGTCTGTCCACCGCGCGGTACTCCACGGGGAGCGGTGTGTCCCTGATTGGCACCGGCCTCACCCCCGATGTGGAAGTGTCGCTGACTGAGGAAGAGGCCGCGAAGCTGGCCGCCGGCCAGCTGGCCCCGGAGGAGGACCCGCAGCTCCAGACGCTGATCGACCAGATGGAGCGTCAAATGACCTCCTGAACACCGCATAGAATACGCCGGCCGGGCATAGGGTGTCTCAGCGAGGTGAGGCCGGTGTATGGCCATTTACTTGTGGATTCGGAACAACTGGGATGGCGCGCTGTCCTGAGCAGGGAAGAGATTCTCGGCCTGCCGCTGCTGCGGGCGGAGGTGCCCGGCCGTCCGGAGCTGGGCGGCCGGGCCCTCCGGCGAAAGCTGTATCGTGCGGCGGAGCGGCTTTGGGGCCAGGGAATCTCACGGGTGCTTGTCCCGCCGGAGTTTCCCCACCGCCTGTGGGAGCCGCTGTGCCGCGCCGGACTGCGTGGTGTGGAGGTGGAGCCCCTCTGCCAGGCCGTGGCGGCTAAGCTGATTTTGAAGGCGCTGGAGCGCCGGGGCCTGATTCCGGCCCGCAGTACCGTGTGCCTGGCGGGCGAGGGCGCGGGCGGCGCACTCCAGCGTACCGCCCAGGAGCTGGCCCGCTCAGTGGGGCGGCTGACCTTTGACGCGGGGGAGCAGGGCCGGCGTCTGACCGACTGGCTGGGCCGGGAATTTGGCCTGCCGCGCATCGAGCCCGGCTCCCTGCGGCCCGATCTGACAGTGGCCTTCGCGCCGCAGAAGGAGCCGCATCCGGCGGATCTGCGGCTGTATGGCCAGACGCCGGACTTGGGCGGTCTGCGCCTGACGGCGGCGGAGCGCAGCCTCCCGGCCGACGCGGCGGAGTTGCCGCTTCTGGCGGCGCTCTGGGAGAGCGGGCGGCTGACGGAACGGGAAATTCGGGCGGTCGTACCTCTTGACAGACGGATATAAACTTCATATAATACTAAAATAATGGCGCGATACTACTATAATAAAGAAATGAAACACAGCCAAAAAGAGCCGTAGCCGCTACGGCTTCTTTATTTCGATACGAGGAAAGGAAGTAACACCGGTCATGGCGAAAGAATTCAAACTCAGTGCGGAGCGCCTGGAGGCATTGAAAGAGGAACTCAACTATCTGAAAACAGTTCGGGAGCGGGAGGTCGCCGATCAGATCAAGGAGGCACGCTCCTTTGGAGACCTGTCGGAGAACAGCGAATATGACGAGGCCAAAAACGAGCAGGGCAAGCTCTACTCCCGCATTGCGGAGGTGGAGAATATCCTGGCCAACTGCGTGGTCATTGAGGAAAACGAGACGGACCCCAACACGGTGCGTCTGGGCAGCAAGATCAAGGTGCTGGATCTGGAGTTCGACGAGGAGAGCACTTACGAGGTCGTAGGTTCCCAGGAGGCCGACCCCATGGCGGGCCGCATCTCGGAGGACTCGCCGTTCGGGAAGGCCCTGCTGGGCAAGAAGGTGGGCGAGGAGGTCATCGTAGAGGCCCCCGCCGGAATCATCAAGTATAAGGTACTGGAGATTCAGAAAGCATAAGAAGCGCCGAGCCGTCGCGAGCAGCGCGGATGGACCGGAGCGAGGGCGAGCGCAGGGCCGCGCAGCGGCCCGCAGACCAGCCCGAGACGGAGGGAAGCCGCGCGTCGGGAGCAGGAGAGGCGTGACACCAAAGAAGCGCCGAGCCGTCGCGAGCAGCGCGGATGGACCGGAGCGAGGGCGAGCGCAGGGCCGCAAAGCGGCACGGAGACCAGCCCAAAGGGAACCCGGACAAGGCCAGCGCGAGCGGGCTTGTCTGGGAAAGGACGAACAAGGGAGCGGCGCGAGACCTGGCTAAAGGCCGGGGCGAGTGAAGCGGACTTTGTGAGGACGCAGGAAGCCGCGCGCCGGGCGGCGGAGCATACAGGCGGAGATCCGGCTTGGTCCCGGATACGAGAGAATAGTAAGGAGCGAGGACGATGTCCGAACAGAACAACCAAAACCAACAGCCAGAGCAGTCTCTGTCCGAGCTGCTTCAGATTCGCCGCGATAAGCTGGCAGACTTGCAGCAAAGCGGAAACGACCCCTTCCAGATCACCCAATATCAGGTCACCCATCACAGCGACGCGATCAAAAATCAGTTCGAGGCGCTGGAGGGACAGACCGTTTCGGTGGCCGGGCGGCTCATGTCCAAGCGGGGCATGGGCAAGGCGGTGTTCGGCGACCTGCAGGACGGGGCCGGCCGAATCCAGCTCTACGTGCGCATTGACGACGTGGGCGAGGAGGCGCTGAACCGCTTCAAAAAGTGCGACATCGGCGATATCCTCGGCGTGGAGGGCGAGGTGTTCCGGACCAAGCGGGGAGAGATTTCCGTTAAGGCAAAGAATTTTACCCTGCTTTCCAAGTCCCTGCGTCCCCTGCCGGAGAAGTTCCACGGCCTGACCGACCGGGAGACCCGCTACCGCCAGCGCTATGTGGACCTTATCATGAATCCGGAGGTGCGGGAGACCTTCGTGGTCCGCTCCAAATTCATCAAGCATGTCCGCGACTTCCTGGATGCCCGGGGCTATATGGAGGTGGAGACGCCGGTGCTCAACACCATTTCCGGCGGCGCCACGGCCCGGCCCTTCATTACCCACCACAACACCCTGGATATTGACATGTATATGCGCATCGCCACGGAGCTGCCCCTGAAGCGCCTGGTGGTGGGCGGCATGGAGCGGGTCTATGAGATCGGCCGCATTTTCCGCAACGAGGGCATGGACCCCAAGCACAACCCGGAATTCACCACGGTGGAGCTCTATCAGGCCTATGCCGATTTCAACGACATGATGGACCTGTTTGAGGACCTGCTTACCTCCGCGGCCCAGAAGATTCTGGGTACCTATGAGCTGGAGTGGCAGGGGGAGAAAATCGACCTGACCCCCGGCTGGCCCCGCCTGCCTATGCACGAGGCGGTGAAGCAGTACACCGGTCTGGACTTTATGGCTATCACCAGCGACGAGGAGGCGGTGGCCGCCGCCAAGTCCATCGGTGTGGAGCTGCCGGAGACCGCCGACAAGACCTGGGGCAACGCCCTGTATGAGGTCTTTGACCAGAAGGTGGAGAGCCAGCTGGTCCAGCCCACCTTTATTACCATGCATCCTGTGGATGTATCCCCGCTGGCCAAGCGGTCCCCCAAGGACCCCCGCCTGACCGAGCGGTTCGAGCTGTTCATCTGCCGCAGCGAGATGGGCAACGCCTTCTCCGAGCTCAACGACCCCATCGACCAGCGCCAGCGCTTCCAGAAGCAGGTGGAGCTGCGGGACAAGGGCGACGACGAGGCCGGTATGATGGACGAGGACTTCATTACCGCATTGGAGTATGGCCTGCCCCCCACGGGTGGCCTGGGAATCGGCATCGACCGTTGCGTCATGATGCTGACCAACAACGACACGATTAGAGAGGTCATCTTGTTTCCCACAATGCGCCCGATTGACTGAATTGGAAAAGCATACCGGCAGAGAACCTCTGCCGGTATGCTTTGCGCTTGTTTGGAACCGATGACCTCGCAGGAGGTTATCATGAGAACTGAGACCAGAAGCGCGCGGGGCGCGGACAGGCGGTGGGGTTGATGCACGCGGAAGTGATCACCAGCCGCTCCAATCCGCTGATAACGCGCATCCGAAAGCTGGCGTCGGACAAGGCTCTGCGCCGGGCGGAGGGCGTGTTCCTGGGGGAGGGGCCCAAGCTGTTGGAGGAGGCCCTGCGCTGGAACGCGGCGCTGGAGACCGTGGTGCGGGCGGAGGGCGTGGAGCTGCCCGCCCTGCCTTCTCCCGTCCGTGTGGTGGAGGTGCCGGAGGACCTGCTCCGGTCGGCAGCGCCAACCCAGAGCCCCCAGGGCGTGCTTTTCCTGTGCCGGGGAGAGGCCCTGGCCCTGCCCGAACGGCTGGAGGGGGTGCGCTACCTGGTCCTGGACGGCGTGCAGGACCCGGGCAATGTGGGGACCATCTGGCGCACAGCCGACGCCTTCGGTGCGGACGGGCTGATCTTGACCGGCCCCTGCGCCGACCCCTGGAACCCCAAGACCGTGCGGGCCACCATGGGCGCCTGCTTCCGGCTTCCGGTCTGGGAGGCCGGACTGGAAGCGCTGAACGCCCGCCTGCTGGAAGCGGGTCTCCCGCTGTACGCGACCGCCCTGCGCAATGATACGGTGGACCTGCGGCAGGCGGACCTGAGCCGCTGCGCCGTGGTCATCGGCAGCGAAGGGCGGGGCGTATCCCAGCGGACGCTGGAGCTGTGTACCCAGACGCTGCGCATCCCCATGACCGAGCGCTGCGAATCCCTGAACGCCGCCCTGGCGGCGGGAATCGTGCTGTGGGAGGGATTCCGGACGCGCGAACCCTAAAGACGACGAGAGCAGGTGGAAGAAATGGCGTCCCTGAAATACTGGCTTTGGCTGACCACCCGCAGGGGACTGGGGGCCAAGTCTGCCCAGCGGGTGCTGGAGCGGTTCGGCACGCCGGAGGGCGCGTTCTTCGCCGACCCGTCGGAATATGAGCGTATCCCGGACCTGAGTCCCCAGGGCAGAGCCTCCCTGGAGCAGAAAGGGCTGGAGGAGGCGGACAAAATCCTGGGCGACTGCGACCGGCTGGGAATCCAGATCATGACCCTGCAGGACGCGGATTACCCCGAGCGGCTCAAGCACATTTATGACCCGCCCCTGGTCCTCTACCGGAAGGGCAGAGCCATTCCCTTTGACGAAGAGGTGACCATCGGCATGGTGGGCACCCGCAGCTGCACCCCTTACGGGGAAAAGATGGCGGGCCGGCTGGCGCTGGGACTGGCCCGCAGCGGGGCGGTCACGGTATCCGGAATCGCCCAGGGCATTGATGCGGCCTGCATTCGGGGCGCCCTGAAGGGTGGAGGCACTGTGGTGTCGGTCTTGGGCTGCGGCATTGACGTGCGCTATCCCGCCTGCAACCGCGGACTGTACGAGGACGTGGCCGCCGTGGGCGCGCTGCTCAGCGAATATCCGCCGGGGACCGAGCCCATCGGGAGCCATTTTCCCGTCCGCAACCGAATCATCAGCGGCCTCTCCCTGGGCATCGTGGTGGTGGAGAGCCCGCTGAAGGGAGGGGCCATGCTCACGGCGGACCATGCCCTGGAGCAGGACCGGGAGGTCTTTGCCGTGCCCGGCCCGGCAGATTCCCCCGCCAGCGCGGGCTGCAATCAGCTCATCGGCGAGGGGGCGGCCAAGCTCACCGAGACGGTATGGGATATCCTGGAGGAGTATGTGGACCGTTACCCGCAAAAGCTTTCCCGGACCCGTGGGCTGACGCCGGAACAGGAGGCACAGCGCCTGGAGGAGCCGGCCGGACCGCCCGCCGCCGCCCCGGAAAAATCCCGGGAGCCGACCCCGAAAGAGGTTGACAAGACCCCGGAAATGGAATATATTGACTGGAAAGACCGGCGGGACAAACTCACCGACGACCAGCGGGACCTTCTGCTGGCCCTGGAGGAGAAGCCCCTGCTTGCGGATGATCTTATGGAACGCACGCAGATTCCCGCCCGGCGGGTCCTGTCGGCCCTGACGCTGCTGCAGGTGCAGGGCTATGTGACCGAGGAGCCGGGCAAGCGCTTTCGGGCGCAAGTCAGATTGAAAATGGAGTAAAAAGCATGTCGAAAACCAACCTTGTGATCGTAGAGTCCCCCGCAAAAGCCAAGACGATTACCAAATATTTGGGCCCCGGCTATCAGGTCAAGGCCTCCATGGGCCACGTCCGGGACCTGCCCAAGAGCAAGATCGGCGTGGACATCGAGCACGATTTTGAGCCGGACTATCAGCCCATCAAGGCCAAGGAGGAGGTCATTGCCGAGCTGAAAAAGGCGGCCAAATCCAGCGAGAAGGTCTACTTGGCCACCGACCCGGACCGGGAGGGCGAGGCCATTTCCTGGCATTTGCAGGCCATTCTGGGCCTGCCCGCGGACAAGACCTGCCGCGTCACCTTCAACGAGATCACCAAGAAGGTGGTCACGGAGTCCATCGCCGCGCCCCGGGCCATCGACCAGAACCTGGTGGATGCCCAGCAGGCCCGGCGTATCCTGGACCGAATCGTGGGCTACCAGCTCTCGCCGCTGCTGTGGAAGAAGATCCGCCGGGGCCTGTCCGCCGGACGCGTCCAGTCGGTGGCCACCCGGCTGGTGGCCGAGCGAGAGGAGGAGATTCGCGCCTTCCAGCCCCAGGAATACTGGACCCTGTCGGCCGACCTGTCCCGCATTGCCCCCAATCTGGGCGGCTTCCAGGCCGAGTTCTATGGCCGGGAAAAGAAAATGGAGCTCAAGAGCCGGGACGAGCTGGACGCGGTGTCGGCTGCCGTAAGCGCCGCGCCCTTTGCCGTCAAAACGGTGAAGCGCCAGGATAAAAACCGCAACCCCGCGCCCCCCTTTATCACCTCCTCCCTCCAGCAGGAGGCCTCCCGCAAGCTGAACATGACGCCGCGGCGGACCATGTCCATCGCCCAGCAGCTCTATGAGGGCGTGGACATCGCCGGAGAGGGCACTGTGGGTCTGATCACCTATATGCGTACCGACTCCCTGCGCCTGTCTGACGAGGCCACCGCCGCCGCCGAGACCTTTATCAAGGCCCGCTACGGCAAGGAGTATTATCCCCCCGCCAAGCGGGTATATAAGAGCAAGGGCAGCGCCCAGGACGCCCACGAGGCCATCCGGCCCTCCGACGTAAATCTGACGCCGGAGCAGGTGAAGAAGGACCTGACGCCGGAGCAGTACCGCCTCTACCGCCTGATCTGGAGCCGCTTCCTGGCCAGTCAGATGGCCTCCGCAGTCTACGACAGCGTCTCCATCGACGTGGAGAGCGCGGGTTATGTGTTCCGCGCCACCCACTCCTCCCTGAAGTTCAGCGGCTTCACCGCCGTGTACGAGGAGGGCAAGGACGAGGAGACCGAAGAAAAGCAGTCCCCGCTGCCGGACCTGAAGGAGGGGGAGCCCCTCAAGCTCAACCAGCTGGACCCGGAGCAGCACTTTACCCAGCCCCCGGCCCGCTATACCGAGGCCACGCTGATTCGCGCGCTGGAGGAGAAGGGCATCGGCCGTCCCTCCACTTACGCGCCCACCATCTCCACCATCCTGGACCGGGAGTATGTGGTGAAGGAGGGCAAATACCTGCGCACCACCCCGCTGGGCGAAGTGGTCACCAACCTGATGAAGGAGCGCTTCCCCGACATCGTGGACACCGCCTTCACCGCCCATATGGAGGAGGAGCTGGACGAGGTCGAGAATGGAAAGATCTACTGGAAGGACGTGCTGCGGCAGTTCTACGGCGGCTTTGAGAAGGAGCTCAGCGCGGCGGAGACCGCCCTGGACGGCGAGCGGATCAAGGTCCCGGACGAGGTCTCCGAGGAGATCTGCCCTGAGTGCGGCCGCAATCTGGTGGTCAAGTCGGGCCGGTTCGGCCGATTCCTGGCCTGCCCGGGCTGGCCGGAGTGCGGCTTCACCATGCCGCTGGTGGTGGAGATGCCGGGCAAGTGTCCCAAGTGCGGCGGCCGGCTGGTCAAGCGCACTGGTGTGAGCAAAAAGACCAACAAGCAGTACACCTACTACTGCTGTGAATTCCTCAACAGCAAGGACGAGTCCAAGCGCTGCGACTTCATGACCTGGGACGTGCCGGTAAAGGACAACTGTCCGGAGTGCGGACATACTATGTTCAAGAAGGCGGGCCGGGGCTTTAAGAAGCCCTTCTGCATCAACGAGGCCTGCGGCAACTTCACCCCGGAGGAGAAGCGGGGCGGTTACCGCAAGCCGGCGGCGCAGACGTCGGAATCGGCGGATACGGCTGCGGCGGCCCAGGCGGAGCCGGAGGAAGCGCCCAAGCCCGCGAAAAAGACGGCGGCCAAGACGGCCGCCAAGTCCGGAACGGCGAAAAAAACCACCGCCAAAAAGACCACAACGAAAAAGACCGCGGCCAAAGCAAAAACCACCGCAGCGAAGAAGCCGGCGGCGAAAAAGACCGCCGCCAAGCCGGCGGAACAGGCGGACGGGAGCGAGGGCTGAGACCCGCTCCACCGGCGAGAGAGGCCGGGTTCACCCCGCGGCGGAAGGTTTTCGGTACGGCCGCTGCTTCGAACTGCTCCGCAGACGCGGAATATGGGAGCAGCGGCGCCGGAGCGTAGGAAGGAGAACGCACGATGAAAATTTTAATGTTGAACGGAAGCCCCCGGCCCCATGGCAACACCGCCCTGGCCCTGAACGAGATGGCGCAGGTGTTTGCCGCCGAGGGCATGGAGACGGAGCTGATTCAGCTGGGCAACCGGGACATCCGCGGCTGCATCGCCTGCGGCCGGTGCGCGGAGCTGGGCCGGTGCGTGTTCGATGATCTGGTAAACGAGATCGCGCCCAAGTTCGAGGCCTGCGACGGTCTGGTGGTGGGCAGCCCGGTGTACTATGCCTCGGCCAACGCCACCCTGGTGGCCTTCCTCACCCGGCTGTTTTACAGCACGCCCTTCGACAAGAGCATGAAGGTGGGGGCCTGCGTGGTGGCGGCCCGCCGGGGCGGTCTGTCCGCCACCTTTGACGAGCTGAACAAGTTCTTTACCATCAGCGGGATGCCGGTGGCCTCCAGCCAATACTGGAACAGCGTCCACGGCCGGGAGGCCGGGGAGGCCGCCCAGGACGCGGAGGGCCTCCAGACCATGCGGACCCTGGCCCGCAACATGGCCTTTCTGGTCAAGAGCATCGCGCTTGGCAAGGAGAAATACGGCCTGCCGGAGCGGGAGGCGTTCCAGCGGACGAATTTCATCCGCTGATTTCCTGGAAGGAGAGACCCAATGGAACCTGTGATCGTAGTCGGCGCGGGGCTGGCGGGATGTGAAGCGGCGTGGCAGCTGGCCCAGCGCGGAATCCCGGTGGACCTGCGGGAGATGAAGCCCGAGCGGATGACCCCCGCCCACCACAGCCCCCTGTTCGCGGAGCTGGTGTGCTCCAACTCCCTGCGCTCCGACCAGCTGGAAAACGCGGTGGGGCTGCTCAAGGAGGAGCTGCGCCGGGCCGGGAGCCTGATTCTGCGGTGCGCCGACCAGCACCGGGTGGAGGCGGGCGGCGCCCTGGCCGTGGACCGGGAGGGCTTCGCCCAGGCGGTGACCCAGGCGGTGCGCAGCCACCCCAACATTACGGTGACCGAGGGGGAGGTCACAGAAATCCCGGCCCGGGGGCAGGTGATCTTCGCCAGCGGCCCCCTCACCTCCGACGCGCTGGCGGAGCAGATCAAGACCCTGTTCCCCCACAGCAAATACCTGAATTTTTACGACGCGGCCGCGCCCATCGTCACCTTTGAGAGCATCGACATGGAACAGGCGTGGTTCGCCTCCCGTTACGACAAGGGGACGGCGGACTACATCAACTGCGCCATGAACCAGGAGGAGTATGAGACCTTCTGGAAGGAGCTGACCGGCGCCCAGGAGGCAGAGGTCCACGGCTTTGAGGACAGTAGCGTGTTCGAGGGCTGTATGCCGGTGGAGGTCATGGCCCGGCGGGGGGTGGATACCCTGCGCTATGGCCCGCTGAAGCCCAAGGGCCTGAAAGACCCCAGGACCGGCCGGGAGCCCTATGCGGTGGTGCAGCTGCGGCGGGACAACGCCGCCGGGACCATCTATAATCTGGTGGGCTTCCAGACCCACTTGAAATGGCCGGAGCAGAAGCGGGTGTTCGGCCTGATTCCCGCCCTGCGGGAGGCCCAGTTCGTGCGCTACGGCGTGATGCACCGCAACACCTATCTGGACTCGCCCCGGCTGCTGGACCGCTACTACCGGGTGCGCACCCAGCCCCGGCTCATGTTCGCCGGACAGATCACAGGCGTGGAGGGCTATGTGGAGTCCACCGCCTCCGGCTTCCTGTGCGCGGTGGAGCTGGCCCACCGGCTGCTGGACAAGCCCCCCGTGGATTTCCCCCGGGAGACCGCCATCGGCGCCCTGGCCGCCTATATCAGCGACGAGAGCGTGGGAAATTTCCAGCCCATGAACGTGAACTTCGGCATTATCCCGCCGCTGGACCACAAGGTCAAAGGCAAGCGGAACAAAAACGCGGAGTTAAGCAAGCGGGCCCTGGAGATTTTGGAGACCCTGGACTGGCAATAGGGCACGCCGCTTGCCGCCGCGCGCGCCAGCGCGCCGCGCCGAAAGGCGCGTCCAAGCGTTTTGGCAGAGCCAAAACCTTGCCGGAGGCGGAATTCACTTCCGCCGAGGAAAATAAAATACGGGGTCCCCGGAACATGGGACATATTCCGGGGAGACAAGCGGAACAAAAACGCGGAGTTAAGCAAGCGGGCCCTGGAGATTTTGGAGACC
>DXYV01000019.1:0-28637 GCA_019415645.1 Clostridiales bacterium | reverse complement strand
GGGCCCTGGAGATTTTGGAGACCCTGGACTGGCAATAGGGCACGCCGCTTGCCGCTGCGCGGGCGCTCAGCCCAGGATACGGGCCGCCAGACGGAAGCCGTAGCCCAGGCAGATCATGTCGGAATAATCGACCAGATTCAAGATCGCGTGCTGGAGCGGTTCCCGTTCCGCCTGGTTGGGAAAGAGTGCGGTCAGAAGCTGGTCCAGCTCATAGTAGGCGCGCCGGTATGCGGGGTCCAGGTCCGGATTCAGCGCTCCGCTGGACAGTCCGTGCTCATAGAGCAGTTGAAAGAAGTCGTCCATAAAATCACCTAAATTAGTTAAAAGCTAATTATAAAATAATAGCTTTTAGCATAACTGTCAAGGGGGAAACGTATGTTTTCGAAAAATAATTTTGGAGAACGGCTGCGGGCTCTGCGCAAGGAAAAGAAAGAGACACAGGACAAGCTGGCGGAATTGCTGGACGTGACCAAGACACAGATCAGCGACATGGAGCGTGGACGGCGGACTACGACGGTAGAGAAATTGGCCACGATTTGCGAATATTATGACGTGACGGCAGATTATCTGCTGGGCCTGACGGACAAGCGTCGGCCTTTGGAAAAGGATTAAACGTCCAAAAAGCCAAGGCCAATGGAGAGGAGATAGCCATGTTTTCCAAAGAACTGTTTGCCGAACGTCTGCTGGCCTTGCGCAAGGAACGAGGCGAAAAGCAGGAGGAGCTGGCCCAGTTGCTCGGGGTCTCCCGACCGCAGGTGAGTGAAATGGAACAGGGTAATAAAGGCACCTCGCTGGAGCGCTTTGCCCTTTTGTGTGAGCATTACAACGTGACGGCGGATTATCTCCTGGGCCTGACCGATGAGCGCAGGCCGTTGAAGGAACAAAATCCGTCGTGACCGAGCCCAATACTGCCCGGAGGGGAGCCGGCCTGCCGGAGCCCGGACCGGAACCGCAAGATAGAAAGATGAGGAATCAAACTATGAAAATTATCGTTGACGCTATGGGCGGAGACAACGCCCCCGCCGCACCGGTCAAAGGCGCGCTGGACGCCGCACAGGAATACGGCGTGCAGATCATCCTGGTGGGAAAGGGAGACGCCATCCTCTCCGTCCTCCGGGAGAACGGCGTGGCCGACCTGCCCGCGGGCATCGAGATCGCCCACGCCGACCAGGTGGTGGAGATGTGCGACAATCCCGCCACAGCTTTCAAGGAGAAGAAGGATTCCTCCCTCACCATTGGGCTCAATCTGCTCAAGGACGGGAAGGGCGACGCGTTCGTCTCCGCCGGCTCCACCGGCGCGCTGCTCTCCGGCGCGACCCTGCTGGCCAAGCGCATCAAGGGCATCCGCCGGGCGGCGATGGCGCCCCTGGTGCCCACGGGAAGCGGCTCTGCCGTGCTCATTGACTGCGGCGCCACCGCGGAGTGCACGCCGGAGTACCTGCTTCAGTTCGCGTTCATGGGCAGCTACTATGCCGAGCGGGTGCTGGGCCGGCCCGAGCCCAAGGTGGGATTGCTGAACATCGGCGCGGAGCCCTCCAAGGGCACCGACCTGCAGCGGGAGGCCTACGCCCTGCTGAAGAAGGCGGGGGACGAGGGCCGCATCAATTTCACCGGCAACATCGAGGCCCGGGAGGCCGTGGAGGGCGGCGTGGACGTGATCGTGTCCGACGGCTATTCCGGAAATATCTTCCTGAAAACCATGGAGGGCACCGGCCTGTTCCTGGCCCGGGAGATCAAGAAGATGTTCCAAAAGAGCCTGACCACCAAACTTGCCGCGCTGCTGGTCAAGGACGGCCTGCGCAGCTTCAAGAAGCTGCTGGATTCCGGCGAGGTGGGCGGCACCGCCCTGATCGGCATTTCCAAGCCGGTCATCAAGGCGCACGGCTCCTCCGACGCCTACGCCATGAAAAATGCCATCCGTCAGGCGGTTTCCTTCGCCAATTCGGGCATTATTGAGGATATTACGGAGAATATCGAGCATATGCGCCTGCCCGTCCGCCCCGCCGGAGAGCAGGCCTGAGCGGGAAGTGACGCCCGGGAAACAGAAAAATTCCCTGTATTGGAGAAAAAAGTTTTCCCATACTATTGACAGTTGGAATATTTCCCCCTATTATGATGTTACAAAATTTCGCTGCATCAAAGGAGCTGCGTTTTGACATGTTAGAGAAACTCTGTGCATTGATTGCCGAACAGTTTGGCGTGGAACCCGACACCGTCACGGCCGACACCTCGTTCGAGGGCGACCTGGGCGCGGATTCCGTAGACCTGGTGGAGCTGTCCATGGCTCTGGAGGAGGAATTCGGCTTAGAGGAGATGGCGGAGGAGGATATCACCTCCATTGTCACGGTAGGCGACCTGTACCAATACATGCAGGACCATCTCGATCTGTAAGGAACGCGAGAAAGCCCCGCCGCCGGCGGGGCTTCTTATTTGAAAGAGGAGGAGATCGCTTGAAGGCTTTGGAGGAAAAACTGGGCTACACCTTTCAGGACCCGTCCCTGCTGGTGCACGCCCTGACCCACAGTTCCTATGCCAACGAGCATAAGAATGAGGGCCTGACCAGCAACGAGCGGCTGGAGTTCCTGGGGGACTCCGTTCTGGGCATGGTGGTGGCCGACCATCTGTACCGCACCCATCCCGATATGCCGGAGGGGGAGCTGACCCGCACCCGGGCGGCTCTGGTGTGCGAGGAGAGCCTGCATGACGTGGCAAAAAGTCTGAATCTGGGCGAGTACCTGCGCCTGGGCAAGGGGGAGGACGCCGGCGGAGGCCGCAGCCGCCCCTCCATTCTGGCCGACGCCACCGAATCCCTGCTGGCGGCGGTCTATCTGGACGGCGGGATCGCCCAGGCCAGACGGCTGATCCGCAAGCTGATCCTGGACCAGGAGCGGGAAAAGGCCGTGGACCGGGACTACAAGACCGCCCTTCAGGAGCTGGTCCAGCGCACGCCGGGCAGCGCCATTGCCTACCGGCTGGTGAAGGAGACTGGCCCCGACCACTGCCGGGTGTTTGTGATGGAAGTGACCATCGGCGGGACCGCTGCCGGTCAGGGCGAGGGCCGGACCAAAAAAGAGGCCGAACAAATGGCGGCGAAAGCGGCCATCGAGCGGCTGAATAAGTAAGAGCCGCCCTTTGTGCGGCCTCTTTTCCGCGCCTGCACAAGCGGCCGGAAAAGACGAAATACGAAGGATAGACAAAAGGGCGACGGCAGACGGCCGCCGTCCTTTTCCAAAAGGAGAACCTCATGCTGTTATCCGCGGAACATCTGAACAAAACCTTTCCCGCCAAGACGGTGTTGGAGGACGAGAGCCTCTACCTGGAGCCCGGGGACAAGCTGGGCGTGATCGGCGTCAACGGCACCGGGAAATCCACTCTGCTGCGAATTCTGGCGGGGGCGGAGGAGCCGGACGGCGGCACCGTGACGCGGGACCCCAATGTGCGGCTGGAATATCTGCCCCAGACGCCGGAGATTCAGCCGGAGTGCACCGTGTTGGAGCAGGTCTTTCTGGGCCTGTCCCCCGAGGCCCGGGAGCTGGCGGACTACGAGGCCAAGACCATCCTCACCCGCCTGGGCCTGGAGCAGTTCGGCCAGAAGATGGGCACTCTGTCCGGCGGCCAGCGCAAGCGCGTGGCCCTGGCCTCGGCTCTGGTGCATCCCTGTGACGTGCTGATCCTGGACGAGCCCACCAACCACCTGGACAGCGAAATGACCCGCTGGCTGGAGGATACGCTGCGCCGTTTCCGGGGTGCGCTGGTCATGGTCACCCACGACCGCTATTTTCTGGAGCGGGTGGTCACCCGCATGGTGGAGCTGGAACGGGGGCGGCTGACCTTTTACGAGGGCAGCTACGCCGACTACCTGGCGCACAAGGCGGAGCGGTTGGAGATGGAGCGCGCCAGCGAGCGCAAGCGGCAGTCCATTCTGCGGCGGGAATACCAGTGGGTGATGCAGGGCCCCAAGGCCCGGGGCACCAAGAGCCGGGAGCGGCTGGAGCGGTATGAGGCCCTCAAGGAGCAGAAGGGGCCGGAGGAGGCCCGGGAGCTGGAGTTGAACACGCTGTCCAGCCGCCTGGGGAAAAAGACCATCGAGCTGCGGGGCGTGGGCAAGCAGTTTGACGGACGCTGGGTGCTGCGGAACTTCGACTGTATGCTGCTGCGGGACGACCGAATCGGAATCGTGGGGGTCAACGGCAGCGGAAAATCCACCCTTCTCAACCTGATCGCCGGACGGCTGAAGCCGGACGAGGGCGAGATCGAGGTGGGGGAGACCGTGCGCGTGGGCTACTTCTGCCAGGAGACCCCTGTGATGGACCCCGCGGTGCGGGTCATTGACTATATGAAAGAGGTGGGCAACTATATCCAGACGGCCGGCGGCACGCTGACCGCGTCCCAGCTGCTGGAGCAGTTCCTGTTTGAGGGGGACGCCCAGTACCGGCCCATCGGCAAGCTGTCCGGCGGAGAGCGGCGGCGGCTGTTCCTGCTCTCGGTGCTGGCCGCCGCGCCCAACGTCCTCCTGCTGGACGAGCCCACCAACGATCTGGATATTCAGACCCTGACCATCCTGGAGGACTATCTGGATCACTTCCCCGGGGCCGTCATCGCGGTCTCCCACGACCGCTATTTCCTGGACCGGGTGGCGCGGCGGGTGTTTGCCGTGGAGGAAAGCGGCGCGGTGCGGGTCTATCCCGGCGGCTATACGGATTATCTGGACCAGCGGGAGGCGGCCAGGAAGGCGTCGGCGCCCGCCAAGACGGCGGAGGGAGCGAAAAAGACGCGTCCAGCCGGACCGCAGAAGCGGAAGTTCAGCTACAAGGAGCAGCGGGAGTACGAGACCATCGAGGACGACATCGCAGCGCTGGAGGCCGAGCTGGAGACCAATCAGACGGAGCAGGCCAACAGCGCCAGCGACTATGTGGCCCTCCAGAAGCTCCAGGCGGAGCAGGCGGCGCTGGAAGCCCGTCTGGAGGAGAAGATGGAGCGCTGGGTCTATCTCAACGATCTGGCGGAACAGATCGCCGCGGAGAAGGCTTAAGAAAATCCTAAGGAACCGTTCACGGATTGTTCAGAAGATATTCAAAGTCTGGCAAACACTTTTTTCCGGGGTGTGGTATTCTATACTCGTCAGGAAGCAATGACACACACATCCTCCCTCTCTCTCTTTTTGAACCTATGCCAACCCCCGCCGCGGCCGATGCCGCGGCGGGGCGCGGACCAAAATCACTCCGTCTCGCAAGAGGCGGTTTTTTGATTCCCGGAGAAATGGATCTGGCGTTTTGCAGGACCGTCTGGTAAACTGAAAGAAACGACGCGGGAAGGGGGGACAGCGGATGGAGCATTTGACGCTGGTCCGGCCGACGCAGGCCATGCGGGAGGCCCTGCTGGACTATCGGGCCGAGCACTTTGCCCAGGGGGAGACCGTGCTCCATGGCGGCGCCCAGCTGGAGCGCATGGAGTATGAGGATTGGCTCCGCCGGACCGAGGAAAACGCACGGCCGGAGACCGTCCATTCCGACTGGGTGGCGGCCTCCACCTTTGCCGTGGTGCGGCGGGAGGACGGCCGCGTAGTGGGCATGGCGGATATCCGGCACACCCTGAATGCATTTTTGCGCGCCTACGGGGGACACATCGGAGTAGGCGTGCGGCCCAGCGAGCGGAAGAAGGGCTATGGCGTCCAGATCCTGCGGCTGGCGCTGGCCTATGCACGCACCCTTCCTTTGGAGCAGGTCATGGTGGCCTGCAACCGGGCGAACGCCGGCTCCAGGGCCATGATTCTGGCCTGCGGCGGGCGGCTGGAGCGGGAATTTTTGTGCGAGGACGGGAACTGGGTGCAGGTCTATTGGATCACGCTGTGACCTGGGGGCGGTCCCCGCTCTGGTCCATCCGCGCAGCTCGCGACGGCTTGGCACTTCATTGTTGTCATGCCTCGCCTGCTCACGGCGCGCGGCTCCCCGACAACTCGGCACTTCGTTCACGAAATGTTCAGAAGATATTCAAAGTCTGGCAAACACTTTTTTCCCGGATGTGGTATTCTATACTCGTCAGGAAGCAATGACATACATCCTCCTCTCTCTTCTCTTTTTGAACCGACACCGAGCCCCGCCGCAGCGAAAGCTGCGGCGGGGCTCGGCCTGTATCCGGAGATTTGTCATAATACTGTAACCAAATGTAGCCAAATTGAGGTGGAAATCGAAACAAAAGCGTTCTAGAATAATATCTGCGGAATAAAGCACAACGCGGTTTCTTCGCGCGGCAGATTTTCCCCGGAACGGGGGCGCGGGGAGCGGGCTCCACTTGGTTCAAACCGGACAGGAGACGTTCATAAAATATTCAGGAGATATTCAAATTTCGTCAAACAATTCTGCCCAGGATGTGGTATGCTGTACTTGTCAGCAAGCAATGGTATTACTTACTGATCCTCCTCTCTCTTTTGAACCAACGCCAACCCCCGCCGCGGCAATCGCCGCGGCGGGGCGCGGACAAAAATCTCTCCGCTCCGCAAGGGGCGGTTTTTTGATTCCGGGGGTATGCGCAAGTCCGGCAGAGAATACTGGAAAGCGGATTGCAATTTTCCAGAAAAATTGATATAATATTTCATTCCAATCACCCTAGA
This sequence comes from Clostridiales bacterium, assembly GCA_019415645.1. Taxonomy (GTDB): domain Bacteria; phylum Bacillota; class Clostridia; order Oscillospirales; family Oscillospiraceae; genus DXYV01. Next base: position 22,027 of record DXYV01000019.1, on the reverse strand, counting down.
CAAACGAGGTGCTCCTATTGTATCTGAAAGCGTTGGAGATTCAGGGCTTCAAATCTTTCCCGGAAAAGACGGTGCTCTCCTTCAGCGAGGACATTACCGCCATCGTCGGACCCAATGGCTCCGGAAAATCGAATATTGCCGACGCGATCCGCTGGGTCATGGGGGAGCAGTCCACCCGGACCCTGCGGGGCAACAAGATGGAGGACGTCATTTTTGACGGCACCGCCAAGCGCAAGGGCCTGGGCTTCGCCGAGGTCTCCCTGGTGCTGGACAACACCGCGCATATTTTCGACCTGGAGGAGAGCGAGGTCATGGTGACCCGCCGCTACTACCGCTCCGGGGAGAGCGAATACTACATCAACCGCCGCACCTGCCGCCTGAAAGACATCAACGAGCTGTTCATGGACACCGGCCTGGGCCGGGAGGGCTATTCCATGATCGGCCAGGGCCGAATCGACGAAATTCTCTCGGTCAAGAGCGCTGACCGGCGAGAGATCTTTGAGGAGGCGGCCGGAATCTCCCGCTTCCGCCACCGCAAAGAGGAAGCGGAGCGCAAGCTGGAGCGAACCGAGGAAAATCTGGTGCGGGTCAACGACAAGATCGACGAGCTGGAGCTCCAGGTGGAGCCCCTGCGGGTACAGGCGGAAAAGACCAAGAAATTTCTGGTCCTGCGGGACGAACTGAAGGGGCTGGAGATCTCCGTCTGGCTGGAGCAGCTGGAGCGTCTGCGGGCCAACAGCATCAAGGTGGCGGCAGACTATGAGACGGCCGCCCGCCAGCAGAGCCAGGCCAAGGAGGAGCTGGAGCGGCTGTACGCCGCTTCAGAGGACTATGCCGCCCAGATGCGGGAGAAGGATGTGGAGGCCGACCGGATTCGCTTTGAGCTGTCTAGGATGGAGGCCGATGCCCACAGCTGCGAGCGGCAGCTGGAGCTGCTGAAAAACGATCGCAAAAACAACGAAGCCAACGCCGCCCGCATCCAGGCCGAGCTGGACCAGCAGGAGGGGCGTGCCGGCTCGATCTCGGGACAGATCACCGAGCGGAAAGAGCGCCTGGTGGGAATCGAAGCGGAGCGGGCCGGGCTGAACGAGAAGCTGGCGGAGCTGGCCCGGCAGAGCGACGATGCGGCCCGGTCCGCGGGCGCGCTGCGGGGCGAGTTGGAGCGCCTGCGGGAGCAGGAGGGGCTGGAGAATGCCTCCGCCGCGGAGGCCAAGGCTCTGCTCTCCGCTCTGGCCGCCGCCGCCCAGGAGCTGATGGACCGGGAAGAGACCCTCCGCCGGGACCAAATCGCGCTGGAAGAGAAGCAGACCCGGGCGCAGGACTCCGCCCGGCAGGTGCGGCAGGAGCTGGATCAGGCGACGGAGGAGCGGGATTCCATCCGGAACGTCATCCAGGGCTACGAGCTGCGCACCCAGACCCGCCGCCGCAAGGCGGAGGAGGCCGGGGAACGGCTGCGGCGGCTCCAGATGGACGAAAACAATTTGGCCTCCCGCATCCATATGCTGACGGAACTGGAAAAGTCCTACGAGGGGTATAATAAAGCGGTCAAGCTGGTCATGGCTCAGGCCCAGCGGGGGGAGCTCCGCGGCATCCACGGACCGGTGGCCGGACTGCTCCATGTGCCCGACCCCTATGCCGTGGCGGTGGAGATCGCCCTGGGCGGCGCTATGCAGAATCTGGTGGTGGAGACCGACGAGGACGGCAAGCACGCCATCGCCTTCCTCAAGCGGCGGGACGGCGGCCGGGCCACCTTCCTGCCCATGAATACCATCCGGCCCGCCGAGTTCCGGGAGGCCGGGGTGCGCCAGGAGCCGGGATTTGTAGGCATGGGCGACGAGCTGATCGAGTGCGGGCCTGCTTATGCTGCTATTTTTTCCAACCTGCTGGGGCGCATCGTCATTGCCCAGGATATGGACAGCGCCCTGGCCATCGCCCGGAAGTACCGCCACCGCTTCCGCATCGTGACGCTGGACGGCCAGGTGCTCAACGCCGGCGGCTCCATGACCGGCGGCTCGGTGTCCCGCAGCGCGGGAATCCTCTCCCGAGCCAATGAGCTGGAACGGCTGAACACCCAGCGGGAGAAGCTGGAGGCCGACCGTAAGGAGGCCGAACAGGCCGTGGCGGCGGCCAACCGGGAACTGACTGCGGCAAACTATGAGCTGGACACCGCACGAGCTCAGTTGCGGGAGGCGGAGGACGCCATCCTGAAGCAGAGCGAGCGGGCGGAGAGCGCGGAGACCTACCTGCGGGATGTGAGCGCTCAGCTGGAGGCCACCAAAACGGAGCTGGGCCAGTTCAGCAGCCGGGTGGAGGAAAACCAGCGGGATACAGAGCAAGCCAAGGCGCGAATCGCGCAGCTGGAGGGTTCTGCCGCCGCGCTGCGGGCGGAGGCGGAGGCCAAGACCCAGGGGCAGACCGATCTGCAGGAGACGCTGGCCGTCCTGCGGGAGCAGGCCGCCGCGGCCAATGCGGCGCTGGCCGCCCTGGAGGGCGAGCAGGCTGCCTCCCAGAAGGCACTGGAGGAACTGGAGCACCTGCGCCAGGACCTGAGCGGCGACCGGACCCAGCGGCTGGAGACCATTGCCCAGCTGGCGGCCCAGAACCAGACGCTGGACGGGCGAATCGTGGAGGCCGAAGCACAGCTGCGCGAGCTGCGCAGCGGCGGCGCGGAACAAAACGAGGCCATCCGTCGTCTGAATGAGGAGAAGCTGGCCTTGGAGGGCAAGCGCAACCAGACGGACCGGGACTGCCGGGAGAAAAACGAGCAGCTGCTGGGGATGGAGCGGGAGGTCTCATTGCTGGAGCAGAAGAAGATCGCCTCCGCCCTGGAAGAAAAGCAGCTTTTGGATAAGCTGTGGGAGACCTATGAGCTCTCCCACGAGGCGGCCAAGGCCCTGCGGGTGGAGCTGGAGAGCGTGCCCAAGGCCAGCCGGCGGATCTCGGAGCTGAAGCGGGAGATCTCCGCCCTGGGCAGCATCAACCCAGACGCGGTGGAGGAGTTCCAGCGGGTCAATGAGCGCTACACCTATTTTACCGACCAGCGGGACGACGTGGAGAAGGCGCGCAGGGAGCTTCAGACCATCATCTCCGGGATCACCCAGGAGATGACCACCATCTTTGCCACTCAGTTCCGGCTGATCAACGAGACCTTCCAGCAGACCTTTGCGGAGCTGTTCCGGGGCGGAAAGGCGACTCTGGAGCTGGAGGACGAGAACGACATCCTCAACTGCGGCATCGAGATCAAGGTCCAGCCGCCGGGCAAGGCGCTGAAGATCATTTCGCTGCTCTCCGGCGGCGAAAAGGCCTTTGTGGCCATCGCCCTCTATTTCGCGATTTTGAAGGTGCGGCCCACCCCCTTCTGTGTGATGGACGAGATCGAGGCCGCGCTGGACGACGCCAACGTGGTGCGCTTTGCCCAGTATCTGCGGCGGATGAGCGACAAGACCCAGTTTATCGTCATCACCCACCGCCGGGGCACCATGGAGGAAGCCGACGTGCTCTACGGCGTCACCATGCAGGAACAAGGGGTATCGCGGATGCTGACGATCAACCTGAATGATGTGGAAAAAGAACTGAAGATCAAGTGACGCCGCAGAGCACGCCGGCCGGCGGCCGGACCAGATCGCCCCGGCGAATGATTGGAACGGCGTAAAAACAGAAGAGCAAATAAGGAGCAGCACACCAATGGGACTATTTGACCGGATCAAGAAAATTGGAATTTTTAACGGCTTCTCTCAGCTGGACGACGACTTCTACGACGAGCTGGAGGAATCCCTCATCATGGCCGACGTGGGTATGGACACCACCATGGAGGCCGTGGAGGAGCTGAAAAGCCGCTGCAAGGCGCAGAAGATCAAGGACACGGAGGGCGCCCGGGCCTGCATGCGCGGGATTTTGGCGGAATACCTTACGGAACAGGATGGGACGGTGAACCTGTCCACCCGGCCTTCCGTCGCCCTGTTTATCGGCGTGAACGGCGTGGGCAAGACCACCACCATCGGCAAGCTGGCCGCCCGCTGGAAGCGGGAGGGGAAAAAGGTCCTGCTGGCCGCAGGCGACACCTTCCGGGCCGCCGCCGCCGACCAGCTGACCATCTGGGCCGAACGGGCCGGGGTGGACATTGTCAAGCAGCACGAGGGGGCCGACCCCGCCTCGGTGGTCTATGACGCCCTGGCTGCCGCCAAGGCCCGGGGGACTGACGTGGTGCTCATCGACACGGCGGGCCGCCTGCACAACAAGCAGAACCTGATGAACGAGCTGAACAAGATCAGCCGCGTGGTGGACCGGGAGCTGCCCGACTGTGCCCGGGAGACCCTGCTGGTGCTGGACGCCACCACGGGACAGAACGGCCTGATCCAGGCCAAGCAGTTCCGGGAGAGCGCGGGGCTGACCGGTATTGTGCTGACCAAGCTGGACGGCACGGCCAAGGGCGGAATCGTGGTGGCCATCGCCAAGGAGCTGGGGCTGCCGGTGAAATTTGTGGGCCTGGGCGAGGGCGTGGACGATCTCCAGCCCTTTGACGCCCAATCCTATGTGGAGGCGCTGCTATGAGTGAGCTGGACAAATCCCTGGAGCGGCTGGGCGTGCTGTTTGCGCAGCCGGTGCCCATGCTGGTGCTGCTGGGAATCGCGCTGGTCTTTTCCCTGGCCTATACCCTCAAGCCCGAGTGGTTTTTGAAGCACAAGTATATTTATGAGGAAATTCCGGAGGACACCATCAAGGTGGCCAAGGCGGTGGGGGCCGTGCTCAGCGTGGCCCTGGCCGCCGGAATCGTCTATTATTTGTACCGGCTGATCGCCGGATAAGCGGAAAGGAGCGAACGGCCATGTCCCGTCTGGACGGAAGGGCCTGGGACCAGCTGCGTCCCATTGAGATCAGAACGGATTTTGTGAAGTTTCCCGAGGGCAGCGCCCTCATCACCTGCGGGAACACCAAGGTGCTCTGCGCGGCCTCGGTGGAGGAGAAGGTCCCGCCCCACGTCCCCGAAGGAGAGGGCTGGGTAACGGCGGAGTATTCCATGCTGCCCCGGGCCAACCGGGAGCGCTCCAAGCGGGATATTTCCAAGCTGAAACTCTCGCCGCGCTCGGCGGAGATCCAGCGCCTCATCGGCCGGGCTCTGCGGGTTTGCGTGGATAGGAAAAAGCTGGGTCCCCGGACCATCCAGATCGACTGCGATGTGCTCCAGGGAGACGGCGGCACCCGCACTGCCAGTGTCACCGGGGGATTTGTGGCCTTGTCCCTGGCCCTCTATAAGCTGGTGCAGGACGGGGTGATTCCCGAGATGCCCCTGGTGAACTGCGTGAGCGCCGTGTCGGCGGGTATCGTCAACGACGAGCTGCTGCTGGACTTGTGCTATGAGGAGGATTCCGCCGCGCAGGTGGACCTGAACTGCGTCATGACCGGCGACGGCCGTCTGGTGGAGCTCCAGGCCACCGGAGAGGGGCGGCCCTTCACGGTAGAGGAGCAGCAGGCCCTGGTGGAGCTGTGCCGGAAGGGTCTGGCGGAGATTCAGGCGCTCCAGCGGTCCGTTTTGGAGGGGCAGACGACATGAAATTAGTGTTGGCCAGCAAAAATCCAAAGAAACTGCGGGAGATGAACGACATCCTCTCCGCTCTGGGCGTGGAGGTGATCTCTGAGGCGGAGGCCGGCGTGGACGTGGAAGTGGAGGAGACCGGGACGACCTTTGCGGAAAACGCCCGTCTCAAGGCGGAGGCGGTGTGCCAGGCCGCCGGACTGCCCGCCATCGCCGACGACTCCGGACTGTGTGTGGACGCGCTGAACGGCGCGCCCGGCGTGTACTCCGCCCGCTATGGCGGGCCGGAGCTGGACGACGCGGGGCGCTACCGGCTGCTGCTGGAGAACATGCGGGGCATGCTGGACCGGAAGTGCCGCTTCGTCTCCGCCATCTGCTGCGTGTTCCCGGACGGCCGGAGCATCGAGACACAGGGCGAGTGCGCCGGGACTCTGGCCTACGCGCCGCGGGGGGAGGATGGCTTTGGCTACGACCCCATCTTTTTCGTGCCGTCCCTGAAAAAGACCTTTGCGCAGCTGACGCCGGAGGAGAAAAACGCCATTTCCCACCGGGGAATCGCCCTGCAAAAATTCAAAACAGAATTGGAGAATCTGTTACATGGATCTGACAAGTAAACAGCGGGCCCAGCTTCGCGGCCTGGCAAACGGAATCGACACCATCCTTCACGTGGGGAAGGACGGAATCGGCGAGAATCTGATCAAGCAGGCGGACGACGCGCTGGAGGCCCGGGAGCTCATCAAGGGCCGGGCCCTGGAAAATTCCCTGCTCTCCGCCCGGGAGGCGGCTGAGGACCTGGCCAAGGCCACCCGCAGCGAGGTGGTGCAGGTCATCGGCTCCCGGTTCGTCCTGTACCGGGAGAGCCACAGCAAGCCCAAGGAACAGCGAATCGCATTGGTAAAGGAGCGAACAAAGGCGAAGTAATCAAAAAGGGGAGTTGTGCGTATGAAGGTAGGAATTTACGGCGGTACCTTTGACCCGCCCCATCTGGGGCATATGCGGGCAGCCCAGGCGGCCCTGACGATTCTGGGACTGGACGAATTGCTGTTCATGCCGGCCTGCGTGCCGCCGCATAAAGAGACGCACCCGGACTCCGCCAACGCGGCGGACCGCCTGGCCATGACAAAACTGATGGCCGACGGGATGCAGGACCCGCGGGTGAAGGTCTCCGACCTGGAGCTGGAGCGAACGGGCAAAAGCTACACCGCGGATACCCTGCGGGAGCTGAAAGCCCAGCGGCCGGAGGACGAGTGGTTCCTGCTTATGGGCACCGATATGTTCCTGACCCTGCAAAACTGGTACGACCCTCAGACCATTGCCGACCTGGCCACCCTGGCGCCCTTTGCCCGGACGGAGTCGGACTGCGGCGAGCTGTTCCAGGCCCAGGGGGAGTATCTGTCCCGTACCTTCGGCGCCCGCACCTGCGCTATCCAGCTGCCCCAGATCACCGACCTGTCCTCCACCCAGCTGCGGGCGGCCCTGCACGCCGGCCAGGGGGGCGAGCATCTGTGGTGCCAAGTCTACGGCTACATCCTGCGCCACGGCCTGTACGGACTGAAAAGCGACCTGAAGCACCTGTCTGACGCCGACCTGCGGGCGGCTTCCTACTCTATGGTGCGAGCCAAGCGCATTCCCCATATCCGCGGCTGTGAGGAGGAAGCGGTCCGCTTGGCCGAGCGGTGGGGCGCCTGCGTGGAGGAAACCCGGCGAGCAGCTATTCTGCACGACTGCACCAAATATCTTGACCTGGACGAGCAGTTGGCGCTGTGCGCTCAGTACCAAATTCCCCTGGATGAGATGGAGCGCAGCGCGGTCAAGCTGCTGCATTCCAAGACGGGCGCGGCCATCGCCAAGTACGTGTATGGGGAGAGCGACCAGGTATACCAGGCGATTTTCTATCACACCACAGGGCGGGCCGGTATGTCCCGTATGGAAAAGATTTTGTATCTGGCCGACTACATCGAGCCCAACCGGGACTTCCCCGAAGTGGAGGAGATGCGCGCGCTGGCCTATCAGGATCTGGACCGGGCGGTGGCTATGGGCGCGGCGCTGTCCATTCAGGAGATGCAGGAAAAGCAGTACCCGCTGCACCCCAATACATTGGAATGTTATCAATCCTTGACGGGAGAATCCTTATGACCGACGAATACAAAGAGAACGAGAACGAATCAAACAGACCTGCCGGAGGAGAGCCGCCCGAACCGCAGCTCCCCGGGGAAGCGGGACAAGCAGCCGAGAATCCGCCGCCCGGGGACAAGAAGTCACCCTGGGCGCGGCCGGCCGGACGGAAGAAACCGCGGACCCGCGCCCGGGTGCTGACCGTCGTGGGAATTGCTCTGGCCGCAGTGGCGGCGGTGCTCCTGGCCCTGTTTTTGGTGTACCGCAGCTTTGTCCGGCCCCCCTCCCTGGAGCAGCCGGAGTCCCAGCCGCCGGAGCCCTCCGAAAGCCAGCAGGCCGAGCCGGAGGATGAGGAATTCAACGGGGTGCGCCCCTACCTCACCGGGGAGCGGAAGCAGGACTTCTATACCTTCCTGCTGGTGGGACGGGACGTGGCCGGCGGCGGCCTGACCGACACCATCATGCTGGTGGCCTACGACGTCCCCAACCAGGCCCTGAGCATCATGAGCATCCCCCGGGATACCATGGTCAACGCCCCCTGGGATGTGAAAAAAATCAATTCCGTCTACAATATGGCCGGCGGAGGCGAGGACGGGATCGCGTCCCTGAAGAGCTATGTGGCCGACCTGGTGGGCTTTGAGCCCGATTTTACCGTGACGGTGGAATGGGAGGCCGTGGGCGAGCTGGTGGACGCTATCGGCGGGGTGTGGTTTGACGTACCCTTCAATATGTACTACCGGGACGAGTACCAGGACCTGTTCATCAACCAGCCCAAGGGCTACCGCCTGCTGAGCGGCGACGACGCCATGCAGGTGGTGCGCTGGCGGCAGAATAACAGCGGCGTGTCTTCCGGTGTCAGCGAGAGCGACATTACCCGCACCCAGATCGCTCAGGATTTCCTGACGGCCGTGGTGCGGCAGTGCCTCCAAATTCAAAATGTGACTAAGATCAAGGAACTTGCTAATATTTTTACTGAGTATGTGGACACGGAGTTGACGGTGGGGGAGCTGCTGTGGTTTGCCGAGCAGGCCCTGGTGGGCGGCCTGTCCGCCGACGATATGTACCTGTGTACCATGCCTTACACCGGGGAATATGTGTACAGCCGTACCATAGGCAACCATCAGTCCTATGTGGTACCGGATTCCGACGCGCTGATTGAAACCGTCAACCAGCATTTCAACCCCTATCTGGAGTTGGTGACCATGGCCAATCTGGACCACATGAGCGCCAATTCCGACGGCAGCGTCTCCTCCTCCACCGGTACGGTGCGGGACACCCAGGCCACCTATCCGGAGTCCTACTGGGCGCCGCCGGAGCCGGAGCCCACGGAGACGGAGGAGCCGGCTCCCTCTGAGACCGACGCCCCGCCGGAGAGCACGGAAACCACCGAGCCGCTGCCCGGTGAGACCGACCCAATGCCGACCGATTCGCCGCCGGTGGAGACCGGGACGGAGCCCACCGATCCCCTGCCTTCCGAGAGCGGGACGGCGGAGACACCGGTGGAGAGCGAGACTCCGCAGGAGACCCAGCCGGCCGGCGAGACCGGAGCGATACCGGAAACGCCGAGCCCGGCGCCGCCGGCGGAGACCACGGCGCCGGATATGACCCAATAAACCACGCAACCATGAGAAAGCCGGCTGGCGGAGCCAGACCGGACAGGGAGAACCGATATGACCAAGCAGACCGAACCAAGAAGAACGCGCAGGGGCGGCGCGCGCCTCGCCAAAGAGGACACCCGAGCGGCCCGGGCCGCCGGCCGCCCCCGCGCCAGAGCAAAACGCAAACTGACCAAACGGGAAAAACGCCGCCTGATCCTCCTCATTGTGGGGATCGTCCTGGTAGTGCTGCTGTGCCTGTTTTTATGGTACCGCAGCTGGGCCAAGGCCCCGGAGCTGCCGACCGGACAGACAGACACGGAGACTGACCTCAGCGACCCGGAGCAGCTGAACGGCACTCAGCCCTATGTGACCGGCGACCGGAAGGATAAGTTTTACACCTTCCTGATCGTGGGCCGGGATACCGGCGGCGGAGGCAATACCGACACCCTGATGCTGGCGGCCTATGACGTGGCCAACCAGCAGGCGGCACTAATGAGCATTCCCCGGGATACCATGGTCAATGTGAACTGGGATGTCAAAAAGATCAATTCCGTGTATAATATGAATCTGCACAACGGCGAGGAAGCGGCCATCGACGCTCTGGAGGATGCGGTGGCCGGTCTGGTGGGCTTCCGCCCCGACTTCACCATCACCATGGAGTGGGAGGCGGTGGGCGCCATCGTGGACGCCATCGGCGGGGTATGGTTTGATGTGCCCTGGAACATGTATTACCGGGACGCCTATCAGGACCTGTTCATCAACCAGCCCAAGGGTTACCGGCTGCTGGACGGGGAGGACGCCATGGAGGTCATCCGCTGGCGGAAAAACAACAGCGGCGTGTCCACCGGCAGCAGTGAGACCGACGGCAGCGATCTGGCCCGGACCAAGGTGCAGCAGGACTTCATCGCCGCGGTGATCAAGCAGTGCCTCCAGCTGAAGAATGTGACCAAGATCAACCAGATCGCCGCCGTGTTTACCGAGTATGTGGACACGGAGCTGACGGTGGGTAATCTGGTGTACTTCGCGGAGCAGGCGCTGCTGGGCGGATTCTCCACGGACAATCTGTACAGCTGCACCATGCCAAATACGGCCACCACCGCATACAGCCGCAGCTATAAAGCCTATCTGTCCTATGTGGTGCCCAATGCCGACGAGCTCATTGAGATCGTCAACCAGCATTTCAATCCCTATCAGCAGGATGTGACGCTGGCGAATCTGGACATCATGAGCGTCAATTCGGACGGCAGCGTGTCCTCCTCCACAGGCGTGGTCAAGGACAGCCAGGCGGCCCAATCCGTGGCCTCCCAGCATCCGGCGGATACGCCGGTCAGCACCGAGCCGGTGGACGAAAACGAGATGGAGCCGGTGGCGCCGGAGGAGACGGGAACGCCGGAAGAATCCGGCGGCCCGGCCGGGACCGAAAATCCGGAAGCGACCGAAACTCCCGCAGAAACACCGACGCCGACGCCTGAGCCGGTGCCCACGCCAACCCCGGACGGAGGAGAGACGAGCAGCCCGCCGCCGACAGAAAGCCCGGCACAGCCCTCCGACCAGCCGGCGGACCAGAACACACAGACGCCTGCGGAGACCACGCCGCCCACGGAGAGCGCGCCCGCCGAAAGTACGCCGGCGGACCAGGCCCCGGAGGCGAGCAGCGGCGATGATTTATTTACGCTCCCAGAGGGCGTGACCTAAGGAAAGGGGAAACAGAATGCCTGAGATGCATGCAAACGAGATGATGGACCTGGCGGTCCGGGCCCTGAACAGCAAAAAGGGAAAGGACATCAAGGCCCTGGAGACCGGGGCGCTGACCACACTGGCGGAGTACTTTGTGCTGTGTACCGGCACCTCCAACACCCAGATCAAGGCGCTGTCCGACGCGGTGGAGAAGGCCCTGAGCGAAGCGGGGGAGGAGCCCCACCACATCGAGGGCCACCGCAGCGGGACCTGGGTGCTGATGGATTACTCCTGCGTGGTGGTTCATATCTTCACGGAGGAGGCCCGGGAATTCTACGATCTGGAGCGCCTTTGGAAGGATGCTCAGGAAGTGGACCTGAGCGGGGTCTTGTCCCAGGACTGACGGCCGGTTCTCACAGTCAGAAAGCCGCGGCAAATTGCCGCGGCTTTTTTTGCGCAGGTCGGTAACCTTTTGCGCCGCTCAGCCGTGTATGGAATAGAAGGGAAAGGAGGAGCTGCCATGGACGACCGGGAGCTGGAACGGATCGTGGACCAATTTGCCCCCAACGTGTACCGGTTGGCGTATGCCCGCACGGGAAACGCCGCCGACGCAGAGGACGTGATGCAGGAGGTGTTTCTGCGTCTGGTGCGCAAGCGGCCGGAATTTCGGGACGACGAGCACTGCAAGGCCTGGCTGCTGCGGGTGACGGTCAACTGTGCCGGAGACCTGCACCGCGCGGTGCAGCGCAGACGGACCGTCCCGCTGGAAGAGGGAGCTTGGGTCCCGGGACCGGAGCCCGACGGGATTCTGGAGGCGGTGCTGACGCTGCCGGAGGTCTACCGGGTGCCCATTCATCTGTTCTATTACGAAGAGCTGTCTGTGGCGGAGATCGCGGCCCTTTTGGGCCGGAGCGAGGGCGCGGTCAAGACCAGGCTCTCCCGGGCCAGAGATCTGCTGCGGGCGCAGCTGAAAGGAGAGAACGAGCATGCTTGAGGATTATCGCCGTGAGATGGACAAAATGGGGCCCAGCGATGCGCAGCTGGCGCGGCTGAAAACGGCTCTTTCGGCCCGGCGGAAGACGCGCCGCTGGCCCCTGCGCGCCGCGCTGATCGCCGCCGCGACCTGTGCGGCGCTGGCGGTGTCGGTGGTGGCTGCGTCGCCTGACCTGCGGGCGAGGCTGGCGGACCTGCTGGGCGCGTTCGCGCCGTATGCGCAGACCGTGGAGGGAGTCACAGCAATCGACCAGGGCATCCAGATTCAGGTGGTTTCGGCTTTGGCGGATGAGACAGAGGGCTGGGTTTATTTGGCGGTCACCGATCTGACCGGAGACCGCCTGGATGCAAGCACAGATTTGGACGGACTCAACTATGTGGACGGTGGATTGCAGAGCTATGACCCGGAGACAAAAACTGCGCTGTTCAAGCAGCGAATCTATATGGGCAGCAGAGATGAGGCGGGAAAACTCACACTCCAAATCAACCGAGTTACACCGAATGTCGTGCGTATTTGCCCGGAGGAGCAACGGGTGGATGGAGTAGTCTATGAGGACCCGGTGGACCTCCCGATGGAACTGATTTGCAGCGCGCCGCTGCAATCGTTTGAGCTGACGAGCAACGATATGGTGGAGACAAGCCGGGACTTGGGCCGGACAGTCCTAATTCCGGGGCAGACCCCAGCGGACCTGGGGAGCGAATACCTGTCCCTTTCCTCTATGGGGTTGGATGAAAATGGTGACTTTCATATTCAGGTGGCGTTGGAAGAAAAAATTCAGACAGAGGATATGAGCTTATTTATAGAAAGTGCATCTGCAGTCCTTACTAATGGGGAACAAGTAGAGTTCACAAGCACTCAAAGCGTCGTCTTTGGGGATGGGGCGTACTGTGATATTACCTTGTGCCTGGTGGATTCCGAGTGGAAAATAGACCCGGAACGAATTGACGAGTTGGAATTGGGGGGACTGATCGGCGTGCTGGCTGTTGGAGAGCCCATTCAGGGAGACTGGACGCTGACCTTTGAAGTGGAGACTGTGCCGGAACGGACCATACGAGCGGCGGAGACAGTCAATGGAATGACGGTGGAACGTATTACTTGTGCCGTCACATCTATAACGATCGAAGGAACCAGCGGAGGAGGAACACCGGCAAATGTGCCCTTGGCTGTCTACCTAAAAGATGGTACTGTGATGACTGTGGACCGTGGGATACCAACAGATGTTTGGCAGAAGAAGGACGGAGGGAGCTTTGGTTACTCTGCCATGTGGAGGCTGGAGAGCCCCATTGAGCCCGAGCAGGTGACCGCAATCTCCTTCGGTTATTGGTATGTCCCCCTCAAGGCCGATGGGACTGCAGGGGAGGGCTATTGGCTCTCAGAATTGCCGGAATAAAGCGGAAAACATGCGGCTGCAGCCCGCGCAACTGTTGGTTGCGCGGATTCCAAGCCCGCTTGGTGGACACAAACCCTCCGGTTGTGATAAGATAACCCCAAAGACAGGAGAAGGAGAGAGTCCATTATGAGCCTGGGACAGACCATCAGCCGGCTGCGAACCGAGCGCAGGCTGACGCAGGACGATCTGGCCGACCAGCTGGAGGTATCCCGGCAGTCGGTGTCCAAATGGGAAACCGACGCCTCGGTGCCCGAGTTGGAGAAGCTGGTGCGCATGGCCGACCTGTTCGGCGTAAGCCTGGACGAACTGGTGCGGGGAAAAACCGAAGCACCGGCGAAACCGGCGGACCAGTCCGAGCCATCCGCACCGGAGCACGCGGACGAGAGGGCCAGACCGCGGAACATCCCGCTGGGCCGGCTGGTGCTGGGCGGCGTGCTCCTGGCGGTGGGGTTGCTGGGAATTTTACTGTTGCTGCTGTTTGCCGGTTTGGACGGTCTGCTGTTCGGGCTCATGTTCTTATCGCCACTCCTCTTATGCGGCATCATCTGCCTGAACGTCCGCCGAAGGGCGGGGCTGTGGTGCGCCTGGGCCGTCTATATTCCTCAGCAGCTCTACTGGACCTATGCCACCGGAATCACCTGGCGGCTGACCTTCTGGACGATGCAGTTCACTCCGGAGATGAATTACATGCGCCTGGCCATCGGCTGGCTCATGCTGCTGGCGATGCTGGGCCTGCTGATTGGGACCTCACGGGCGTTCCGGAACGCAGTTCTGGAGCCGGGCCGGAAATCCGCTGCGCTGTGCATCGGGCTTTGGCTCCTCTTTGGCCTGCTGCTTGTGCCGTTCCCCCTTCTGTTCGACAGCCTTCTGATCGCGCTGCGGGAGGTCGTCCGCCTGGCGGCGCTGACAGCTGCCCTCGCGGTGACGCTGGCTCGCCTCCGCGGGCGGCGGGCCGCGCGATGAACCAGCCGTGCAGAGCCCATCCGGGCGGGTGCGAACGCACCCGCCCGGATGTTCCCTATCCAGGAGCATTGTTCCGGGGAAACATCCGCGATTGACACAAACGGACTCCTCATATTATAATAGAGAAAACAGGCGGAGGTGAGCGGGACCCGCCGAAGCGGGAGCCGCTCCAGAAAGAGGGAGAATCGGGCATGAATGAGAACAAAAACGGCCTGGGCTTTTGGGGCGTTGTGGGCGCGGTGCTGGTCGCCCTGATCATCTTTTCCTTTTGCGGCTGAGCCGGACCCAGCGGGGCGACCTGCTCTGCTTCAGCCTGCCCTTTGTACTGTACGCGGTCAATGAGCAGATCAAATACCGGGTTTCCGCGCCGGTGGTGGGCTATCTGCTGCGCTGCCATGTGAACGACTACCTGGGCGGCGTGGCGTTCGCGGCCTACCTGAATTTGATCGTGTCCCTGAGCCGCTGGCCGGACAGGCGGCTGCACCGACCGCTGCATTTTGTGGCGGCGGGGGTGCTGTGTGGCCTGTTCTGGGAGGGTGTGACGCCCCTGTTCCTGCCCAGCAGCACCGGTGACCCGCTGGATGTGGCGGCCTATGTGTTGGGGATGCTGACCTACTGGCTGCTGTGGGGCCGGCGCACGGCCCCGGCTGTAACGCGGCGGGCGGACAAAACGGCGGACGGAATATAGCTCCGGATACCGACGGCCCGGTACAAAACTCAATGGAAGGTTCCGAGCGGACGGACGCGGCTGCGCCCGTCCGCTCTTTTTCGTCCGGAATACTTGCAATCCGGAATGGTTTCCATTATAATATCTTGGATTGAACACTCGCCCGTTTTCGGTGAAGCGGGGATTTCGAGAAGGAAAGTGTGAGAGATTTGAAGTACGATTTCGCGACCATCGAGCCCAAGTGGCAGAAAAAGTGGGAGGAGAGCAAGGTCTACGCCGCCTCCAACCACAGCGACAAGCCCAAATTCTATGGGCTGGTGGAGTTCCCCTATCCCTCCGGCCAGGGCCTGCATGTGGGACATGCCCGGCCCTATACCGCCATGGACGTGGTGGCCCGGAAGAAGCGTATGGACGGGTATAATGTGCTGTTCCCCATGGGCTACGACGCCTTCGGTCTGCCCACCGAGAACTACGCCATCAAAAACCACATCCATCCGGCCAAGGTGACCCACGACAACATCCAGAACTTTACCAATCAGCTGAAAATGCTGGGCTATTCCTTCGACTGGGACCGGGTCATCAACACCACCGACCCCAGCTACTATAAGTGGACCCAGTGGATCTTCCTCCAGCTGTATAAGCACGGCCTGGCCTATAAGACTACCATGCCGGTGAACTGGTGCACCTCCTGCAAGTGCGTGCTGGCCAACGAGGAAGTGGTGGAAGGCGTGTGCGAGCGCTGCGGCGCCCCGGTCATCCGCAAGGAGAAGAGCCAGTGGATGCTCAAGATCACCGAGTATGCCCAGCGGCTCATCGACGACCTGGACGACCTGGATTTCATCGAGCGGGTCAAGATCCAGCAGAAAAACTGGATCGGCCGCTCCACCGGCGCGGAGGTTACCTTCCACGCCACCACGGGGGAGGAGATTGTGGTCTATACCACCCGGCCGGACACCCTGTTCGGCGCCACCTATATGGTCCTCTCCCCGGAGCACGCGCTGGTCCAGGGCTGGCTGGAGCAGGGCAAGCTGAACAACGCCGCCGCGGTGCGGGCCTACCAGGCCGCCGCGGCCTCCAAGTCGGACCTGGAGCGTACGGAGCTCAACAAGGAAAAGACCGGCGTGTGCCTGGACGGCGTGAAGGGGATCAATCCGGTGAACGGGAAGGAGATTCCCATCTTTATCTCCGATTACGTGCTGGCCACCTACGGCACCGGCGCGATCATGGCCGTGCCTGCTCACGACGACCGCGACTGGGAATTCGCCAAGAAATTCGGCTGTGAGATCATTGAAGTGGTATCCGGCGGCGAGGACGTGCAGAAGGCCGCCTTTACCGCCAAGGACGAGACCGGAATCCTGGTCAACTCCGATTTCCTCAACGGCCTGACCGTAAAGGACGCGATTCCCGTCATCACCAAGTGGCTGGAGGAGAAGGGCATCGGCCACGCCAAGGTGAACTACAAGCTGCGCGACTGGGTCTTCTCCCGCCAGCGGTACTGGGGCGAGCCCATCCCCATGATCTGGTGCGACCACTGCGGCTGGGTGCCCATGGATGAGAAGGATTTGCCTCTGCTGCTGCCCGACGTGGAGAGCTACGAGCCCACCGACGACGGCGAATCGCCCCTGTCCAAGATGACCGACTGGGTGAATACCACCTGCCCCCACTGCGGCGGTCCGGCCCGGCGGGAGACCGATACCATGCCCCAGTGGGCGGGCTCCAGCTGGTATTTCCTGCGCTATATGGACCCCCACAACGACCAGGCTCTGGCCTCCAAAGAGGCGCTGGATTACTGGTCCCCGGTGGACTGGTACAACGGCGGCATGGAGCACACCACCCTGCACCTGCTCTACTCCCGCTTCTGGCACAAGTTCCTCTACGACATCGGGGTGGTGCCCACCAAGGAGCCCTACCACAAGCGCACCTCCCACGGCATGATCCTGGGCGAGGGCGGGGAGAAGATGTCCAAATCCCGGGGCAACGTAGTCAACCCCAACGACGTGGTGGCCCAGTACGGCGCGGACACCATGCGCATGTATATCATGTTCATCGGCGACTTCGAGCAGGCGGCCGTCTGGTCGGACAACGCGGTGAAGGGCTGCAAGCGCTTTTTGGACCGGGTGTGGAACCTGGCGGAGCAGTGCTCGGACAGCCTGGAGTACACCAAGGCCAACGAGGCGGGAATCCACAAGTGCATCAAGAAGGTGGCCGACGACATCGAGGCCATGAAGTTCAACACCGCCATCGCCGCCATGATGGCCCTGGTCAACGATTTCTACGCCAACGGCTGCTCCAAGGGCGATATGGGCGCGCTGCTGCTGCTGCTGTCCCCCTTTGCTCCCCATATGGTGGAGGAGCTGTGGGAGAACCTGGGCTTCGCCGCCGCCAAGGGCGGCATGGCCTGCCAGCAGCCCTGGCCCGCCTATGACGAGAGCAAAACGGTGGCCGCGGAGATTCAGATGGCGGTCCAGGTCAACGGCAAGGTGCGGGCTAATATCGTGGTGCCGGCCGAGGCCGATCAGGACGCCATCGTGGCCGCTGCGCTGGCGGACACCAAGGTGCAGAAATTCTCCGACGGCATGGAGCTGGTCAAGACCATTCTGGTCAAGGGCAAGCTGGTCAACCTGATTTTCAAGCCCAAGGGCTGAGGCACCGCAAAGCGGGCACACGCCCGGAACCGGGCCGGAAAATTGGCCGCCCCAGGGGGAGACCCTTCGGAAAACAAAAAAATTCTGTTGACAACCCGTGGAAGATTGCATATAATATCAATGTTAAAGCCATCATAATGGCCCTTAAAGTGCGGTGGAAATAGCCCTGCACCTCGGAGGGAGGGAAATATACAATGTCGGAAATCCATGTCCGTGAAAACGAGTCTCTGGAGAGCGCGCTGAAGCGTTTTAAGCGCAGCTGCGCCAAGTCCGGCGTGCTGGCTGAGGTTCGTAAGCGCGAATACTACGATAGTCCCAGCGTGAAGCGCCGCAAGAAGTCCGAGGCTGCCCGCAAGAACAAGAAGAGATACTATTAACATTTGAAGAGCCGAACAGCGGAACCGCTGTTCGGCTCTTTTCTCTTGTCTGCGGCCTACCGGCCCAAAAGCTGGGGCAGGATGTCCTCCACCTCGGGGAAGGCAAAGACGGCCCGTTCGATGCCCAGATCCCGGGCCAGGGAGAGCTTGCGCAGCAGGGAGCCGGAATCGTCAAAGAGCACGAAATGGGCCACGCCCTGGTCCATATAGGTGAAGTGATGGGCGCACAGCCCGTGGTCGAAATAGACGGCAGGGGAGAAACGGGTGACCCGGTCCGCCAGCTCGGCACGGGTCAGGGGGCGACCCTGCCCGACCGCGGAGGGGAGGGTGTAGTCCTCAGCCGCCCGCTGGGCGGCCAGCGTCACCCGGCCGCTCCCGTAGCGGTTGAGCGCGGTGCGCAGCCGCTCCTCCAGCGTCCCGCCGGAGATCGCGGTAGGCAGGAGCACCCGGCTGAATTCCGAGGCGCCGCCGTATTCCTCGGTCACGTACAGCGGCCAGCCGCGCTGGTGGGTGGCCTGTCCCAGCTGGCGGACGGTCTGCTCCAGAAAGGGGACGGCCGGACCGTCGAAATCACACAAGATGCCGTCAAATTTCCGCACCCCGCATTCCCGCAGAATCT
Source organism: Clostridiales bacterium (assembly GCA_019415645.1). Classification (GTDB taxonomy): domain Bacteria; phylum Bacillota; class Clostridia; order Oscillospirales; family Oscillospiraceae; genus DXYV01. Next base: position 3,449 of record DXYV01000019.1, on the reverse strand, counting down.
CCCGGCAGAGCTGGCCGGGATCGCCCCGCCCCTCAAAGCCTGCGGCGTCCAGCGCCATAAGCCCGCCGCGCAGCGTAAGCGGGAGGTTGGAGCGGTAAAGACGCCCGCCTGGTCCCACCCGGTAGGCCATATGAGCCACCGGGACGCCGTAGGCCATGGCCCGCTGGCAGTCGGCCGGCGGAGCGGTGAGTAGAATTTGTTGTGTGACAGCCATGATGATGCCCCCTTGTCCACTGGTAAAAATCGTGTTAGAATAAGGCCGGTCGAAGCGGGCGGTCTGCCCGCTTCCCACAGCGCTGCCTCTTATGCTATGCGGCGGAGGCGCGCAATAGAACCAGGAGGTCTCTATGGCTTTTTCACTGATCCCCACCCATGTATGCGGCAGCATTTACGACATCGACTATCCGGCGCTGGCAGCCCGGGGCGTGAAGCTGGTGCTGTCGGACCTGGATAACACACTGATTCCCTATTCTCAGTCCATGCCCACCCCGGAGCTGCGGGCATGGCTGGAGGAGCTGCGGACCCTAGGCCTGACGCTGTTCGTCCTGTCCAACAGCCGGAAGAGCCGGCGCTGCCCCGCCTTCTGCGAGGCCCTGGGCGTCCCCTACCTGCGCCACGCCGGCAAGCCGAAGCGGGCGGGCTACCTCAAGGCCATGGAGCAGATGGGCGCGGCGCCGGAGCAGACGGTGATGCTGGGCGACCAGCTGTTTACCGACGGGCTGGGTGCCAACAATGCCGGGGTAGAGGTGTTTCTGGTGCGGCCGATTGAATTCGGCAACCCCCTACGAGCCATCCGGTATGGCGTGGAGCTGCCCTTCCGCGCCGTCAGCCGGAGCCGGGAAAAGGAGGAGCGAACATGAGCGCGGCCTTTGGACCGGCAGGAAACTCCGATTCCTTTACCAAAGTGAGCAGATTGTCGGTAGACGCGCCCAAATGGCTGCGGGAGATCGGGCTGGACTGCTATGAATACCAGTGCGGGAAAGGGGTCAGCATAGGGGAGGAGACCGCCCGCCGGCTGGGCGCGCAGGCGGCGGAGCACGGAATCGTCCTCTCCCTGCATGCCCCCTATTTCATCAATCTGGCCAATCCGGACCCGGAGAGCCTGCGCAAGACCTGCGGCTATATCACGGCCGCCTGCCGGGCGGCGGACTGGATGGGGGCGCGCCGGGTGATCGTCCACTCCGGGGCGCTGATGAAGCGGACCCGCCGGGAGGCGCTGGACATCGCCCTGCGCTCTCTGAGGGAGGTGCTCCGGGTCTGCGACGGCGAGGGCTTCGGCCAGATTACCCTTTGTCCTGAGACCATGGGAAAGATCAATCAGCTGGGCGATCTGGACGAGGTGCTGGAGCTGTGCACCGTGGATGAGAGGCTGGTGCCCTGTGTGGATTTTGGGCATCTCTACGCCCGTTCTCTGGGTGAGCTTCAGGGGCCGGAGGCCTGCTATGCCATGCTGGAGCGGATGCGGGAGGTGCTGGGGGAAGCGCGGGCGTCCTGCTTCCACAGCCATTTTTCCCGCATTGAATTTACCTCCAAGGGCGGGGAGAAGTGCCACCGCACCTTTGCCGACCACGGCGGGTACGGTCCGGAGCCCGCGCCGCTCATGGAGGAGATCGCCCGCCGGGGCTGGAGTCCCACCATCATCTGCGAAAGTGCAGGGACGCAGGCGGAGGATGCCCTGGAGATGAAGAAGCTGTACCAGGCGGCGCAGAGGGGTTAAATACGGCGCGCTTTCGCAGGGGCCCATCTTGGATGGGGCGGCGCGAAGCGCCGTACAAGCCTGTTTGCGGAGCAAACAGCTTGGCGGAGCCGGAATTCAATTCCGGCGAGCAGGAAAAATCCGGGGTCCCCGACGCGGCGGAGCCGAGTTGGGGAAAAGCGCAGGGACACAGGCGGAGGACGCGCTGGAGATGAAGGAGCTGTACCGGGCGGCGCAGGGAGCGCCCTAAAAGCAGGAGGGAGACAGCATGGAGAAAAAACGGGACAAGAAAGAGATGAAGGTGTGGCAGATGCTGGTGGGCGCTGTGATTGGCGTGATCGTGTTCTGCTTGCCGCTCCTGCTTCCCCGGAGCGTTCCGAATGGGGGAAAGATTGCGCTTTTCCTTGTCGGGCTGGGAATCCTGGCGGTGGTGCTGCTGACCTTTGCCAGCCAGTGTGGAGGTGTGCGTTGCCCGAACTGCGGAGCACGGTGGAGCGGCGGTTACCGTGGTATGGGAATTGCCAAACATACCAGTGAGGGAATTTTCCGTTGTCCCCGCTGCGGCACCATGATAGATATGAAATAAAGCAAATCCGATCAATTTACCTTCATAGAAAAGAGGAAGATAACCATGAATCATTTTGAAAAAATCGCGCAGCAGCTTGCGGTCCATGATCTGGATGCCATGCTGGTCACCTCCGCCCCCGGCGAGTTCTACGCCGCTGGCTTTCACGGTGAAGGTGTGGCGGTGATCACGGCCGGAAAGACTTGGTATTATACCGATTCCCGGTATATCGAGGCCGCCGGCCAGCTGGTGACCGGCGCGGAGGTGGGCATGATCCAAACCGGCCAGACCTACCGTCAGCTGGTGCAGGGCATTGTGGCCGCTCAGGGAATCCGCCGTCTGGGCTTTGAGGACGACCATATGTCCGTGGCCGAGTATGGCCAGTGGAAGCAGACGGTCACCGCGGAGCTGGTTCCCGCCTCCGAGATTTTGGACCTGCTGCGCATGGTCAAGGACGAGGCGGAGCTGGCGGTTATGAAAGCGGCCCAGCGGATCGCGGAGGAAGCCTTCACCGAGATTTTGAACGACATCAAGCCCGGGGTGGCCGAGTGCGAGATCGCCGCCAAGCTGACCTACCTGATGGCCCGCAAGGGGGCGGAGCGCAACTCCTTTGATCCCATTGTGGCCAGCGGAGCCAACGGCTCCAAGCCCCACGCCATACCCAGTAAGGATTTGATCCAGTCCGGCCAGTTCGTCACCATGGACTTTGGCTGCATGGTGGGGGGCTACTGCTCTGACATGACCCGCACCGTGGCGGTGGGCCAGCCCACCGACGAGATGCGCTTCGTCTATGACACGGTGCTCAAGGCTCAGCTGGCGGGTATCGCTGCGGTCCATGCGGGCGTCACTGGGGCGGAGATTCACAACACCGGCGCCAAGGTCATCGCCGACGCGGGCTACGGGGACTATTTCGGCCACGGCTTCGGCCACTCCCTTGGCATCGAGATTCACGAGAATCCCCGCTTCTCTCCCCTGTGGAATAAACCCATCCCCGCCGGAGCCTGCCTGTCCGCCGAGCCGGGCATTTACCTGCCCGGCAAATTCGGCGTACGCATTGAGGATGTGATTCGAATCACCGAGGACGGCTGCGAAAATCTGACCCGCGCGCCGAAAGAATTGATCATCCTCTAAAATGTAGGTTTGTCAAACATATTGGACAGTGAATTCATTCGGAGAAAGCCAACAAAG
>DXYV01000018.1 GCA_019415645.1 Clostridiales bacterium | reverse complement strand
AGTCAGGAGGGGGATTTCGTATTCCCCCTCCTGACAACCACCCCCCACCGACCAAGCACAAGGGGGGCTGCGCCCCCCCTTATTGGAAGTAACCCCCGGGGAGCAAGACCTGGAAGCATCAGCGCCGGAACGTTCCCCAGGAAAGGGCCGATGTGGGCATCGGCCCCTACGTGGGGCTTCCCATATAGCACTTGGCCAGGCGCACTTTGTGGCCCCTGCCAGACACGGGGTCCCCAGCCGGGCCCAACAGCGTGGGCCGGCTGGGGAAAGGCGGAGCGGTGGAAGGAGCGAGCATTTGCCGCCAGGCGGATGCGAACGATATGCAGCACGTGACGCCGCACGGCAGTGGGTGCTGGGGTGCCAGAGCATACAAATTTCGGGCGCCGGAGTTGAATCGTATGCACCCTCGACAGAACCGGGGGATTGCAAAGGGGTGCTCCCCTTTGCCCGCCTTCTTTTGGGTACTTTTCTTGGCGGAACAAGAAAAGTACAAACACTCATGGATTGCCTCACACAAGCAGCAGCTTTTTTCTTAAAGTCGCTATATTCCTATTTTATAATATCTTTTTGATTGCTTCGCCCAACCAAATAGTCCAAACTGACCTGATAAATGTCTGCAATCTTAATTAACATATCAATCGGCACCAAAATTTTTCCCAACTCATATTTTGAATAGGTTGTCTGCCTAATTCCCAACAATTCCGCTACATCCTGCTGTTTCCAATCGCGATCTTCTCGCAAACTTCGGATTCGATGAAATATCATACAATCACCCTGAATTATTCTATAATATTCTTGATACGACTATTGATTTTTAGTCGTATTGCGACTATAATATTTTTGAAGTGATTCTATGTTAGAACTTTATTCTCCCCAGGATCGTATCTGCGCCACCTGCGCCCATTTTATGCTCCACTATATCCAGTCCTCCGGCCGCTATATCCCTATTTACGCCGGACACTGCGTGTATCCCCGCATCAAAAACCGCAGCTGCGACCAGACCTGCGCCAACTGGAAGAGCCCTGCCCCGTCAAACAGTATAGCGGACGGCTGAAGTTCAGCCGTCCGCTTTTATTTTTTTCGAATATACGCCGGGTCTTTGGCGGGGTTGCGCGAGAACCTGCCGGACTGCCTATTTTACCGCTCTTCTCTAAAATACGGCAGGCCCAAACTGGCCGGCGGCTGGTTCTCCCCCCAGACGGCTCCGCTCGTCCGGGGGCCCCATGTTTTGATTTTGTTCGGGCGAAGTCAATTCGCCCTCACCAAGGCTTTGGACTGCGTCCAAACCGCTTGTACGCGCTTTGCGCGCCCCGCCTTTGGCGGGGTTGCGCGAGAACCTGCTGGACTGCGCGTTTTACCGCTCTTCTCTAAAGTACGGCAGACCCAGGCTGGCCGGCGGCTGGTTCTCGCGCTTTTTCCGCAGGGAGATGAGAATCAGCACCGCGATGGTGACCAAGTAGGGCAGCATCCGGAACAGCTCCAGAGAGCTGCGGTTGAGCCCCGGGATATACAGATACAGCCAGGTCAGCAGGCCGAACAGATAGGAGCCCCACAGGGCGTTCAGCGGCCGCCAAACGGCGAAGATGACCAGCGCCACCGCCAGCCAGCCCAGGGCCTCGATGGTGCCCTCGCTGGCCCAGGTGCCGCGGATATAGTCCATGGTGTAGTACAGGCCGCCCAGGCCGGAGATGCCCGCGCCCAGGCAGGTGGCCAGATATTTGTATTTGGTCACATTGATGCCTGCCGCGTCGGCGGTGGCGGGGTTCTCGCCCACAGCCCGCAGGCACAGGCCGGCACGGGTCCGGTTGAGGAACCAGCTCATCACCACGGCCAGCACAATGGCCAGATAGACCATAAAGCCGTGGCTGAGAAAGATCCGGCCCAGCGGCCCGGCGTTGGCCAGCGCAGGAATATTGGCGCGGTAGGCTCCGCTGGTGACGGCCACGGAGATCTGCCCCACGCCGCCGGCCATGTTGTTCAGCTCGCCGCCGAAGAAGTTGGCCAGGCCGCTGCCGAAGATGGTCAGGGTCAGACCGGTGACGTTCTGATTGGCCCGCAGGGTGATGGTCAGGAAGCTGAACAGCAGCCCGCCCAGCATGGAGGCCGCGAAGGCGCATACCAAGGACAAGATCAGACAGATCAGCGGGTTCGGGTCCGCGCTGAGGGTCTCGTAGCCAAAGGCGGAGGCCAGGCCGGCAATTCCGCCCAGATACATGATGCCGGGCACGCCCAGGTTCAGGTTGCCCGATTTCTCCGTGAGAATCTCGCCCAGGGCGCCGTAAAGAATGACCGTCCCGTAAATGATGGCCGAGGTAAACAGCTGAATCATGCGGCGGCCCCTCCCTTCCGTTTGCGGAAAATCAGCTTGTACTGGATGAAGAACTCGCAGCCGATGATGCAGAACAGGATGATGCCCGTAATGACGTTGGCGGCGAAGTCGTTGAGGTTGAAGCGGCTGGCGATCTCCACTGCCCCCTCCTGGAGGAACACCAGCAAAAAGGCGATGAGCAGCATGACAAAGGTGTTGAACTTGGCCAGCCAGGCCACGATGATGGCGGTAAAGCCCTGGCCGCCGGCGGTGGAGGTGGAGATGGTGTGGCTGGCGCCCGCCACCGCCACAAAGCCCGCCAGGCCGCAGATGGCGCCCGAGATGGCCATGGTGCGGATGATGACCTTGGACAGCTTGATGCCCGCGTACCGGGCGGTGTTCTGGCTCTCGCCCACCACGGCGATCTCATAGCCCTGCTTGGAATAGCGCAGGTAGATGTACATGCCGATGGTCAGCGCCAGGACCAGAATCACATTCAGCAGATACTGCTGGCCCAGCAGCTCGGGAAACCAGCCTTTGCGGGTCTGCTGGTTGATGATGCCCACCGTGTTGGAGCCCGCGGGATTTTCCCACAGGGCCACGCAGTACGAGGTGATCTGGATGGCCACATAATTCATCATCAGGGTGAACAGGGTCTCATTGGTGCCCCAGCGGGCCTTGAAAAAGGCCGGGACGATGCCCCACAGCGCGCCCCCTGCCAGACTGCCCACCGCCATGACCACCAGCAGAAGCGGGGTGGGCAGCGCGCTGCCCAGATAGAGCATGATGCCCGCGGTGACGCAGCCGCCGATGAGGATCTGACCCTCGGCGCCGATGTTCCAGAATCGCATTTTGAAGGCGGGGGCCAGGCCCACGCTGATGCACAGCAGCATCATGGTGCCCCGGATGGTGGTCCAGGTGCGGCGGGTGGTGCCCAGGGCGCCCTCATACATGGCCTGGTACACCTGGATGGGGTTGAGCTTGGTGATGGCATAAATGAACAGGCCGCTGAGCAGCAGGGCCAGCACCACGGCGGCCAGGCGGATGCCCCAGGCCTTGGGCCGGGCGATGGTGTCCCGCTTGACCAGACGGACCAGTGGCTCGGAATGATGGACGGTACTCATGCGCGTCCCCCCTCCTTTCTCAGGTTGGTCATCAGCAGACCGACCTCCTCCTTGGAGGTGGCCCGGCCGTCCACGATGCCGTTGACCCGGCCGGCGCACAGCACCAGGATACGGTCGCACAGCTCCAGCAGCACATCCAGGTCCTCGCCTACGTAGACCACGGCCACGCCCTGGGTCTTTTGCTCATTGAGCAGCCGGTAGATGGTGTAGGACGTGTTGATGTCCAGGCCGCGCACGGCGTAGGCAGTCATGAGCACCGTGGGGTGGGAGGCGATCTCCCGGCCCACCAGCACCTTCTGCACGTTGCCGCCGGACAGCCGGCGCACGGGGGTGGAGATGCTGGGGGTGACCACCTCCAGCCGGTCCACGATCCGCTCGGCCAGCTGGTGGGGCGGCTTGCGCTGGGTGAAGAAGGATTTGCCCTGGCGGTAGCTGCGCAGCATCACGTTGTCAGCCAGGTCCATGGAGCCCACCAGGCCCATGCCCAGCCGGTCCTCGGGCACGAAGGACAGGGCCACGCCCAGCTTGGAGATCTCCAGCGGGCTCAGGCCCACCAGCTCCCGGCCGTCCGCCGCCTCGCCGCTGTAATAGCGGATGGAGGAGCCGGGCTGACAGGTCTGAAGGCCGGCGATGGCCTCCAGCAGCTCCCGCTGGCCGGAGCCGGACACCCCGGCGATGCCCAGAATCTCGCCGCTGCGGATGGTAAAGGAGGCGTCGTCCACCGCCTTCACGCCGTCCGCGTTGAGCACCGTCAGGTGGTCCACCACGATTCGATCGGTCACGTCCCGGGGCTCCGGCCGGTCGATGTTCAGCGTCACCGCCCGGCCCACCATCATGTCGGTGAGCTTCTGGGGGTCGGTGTCCGCGGTGGCCACCTCGCCGATGTACTCCCCCTTGCGCAGCACGGCCACCCGGTCGGAGATCTCCATGACCTCATGGAGCTTGTGGGTGATGATGATGATGGACTTTCCGTCCGCGCGCATGTTGCGCAGCACGGTAAACAGCCGGTCGGTCTCCTGGGGGGTGAGCACGGCGGTGGGCTCATCCAGAATGAGGATATTGGCCCCCCGGTAGAGCACCTTGACGATCTCCACCGTCTGCTTCTGGGACACAGACATGTCGTAAATTTTCTGATTGGGGTCCACCGCAAAGCCGTACCGGTCGCAGATGGCCCGGATCTTCTCCGTGGCCTCCTTCAAATTCAGCTTGCCCGGCAGGCCCAGCACGATGTTCTCCGCCGCAGTCAGCACATCCACCAGCTTGAAATGCTGATGGATCATGCCGATGCCCAGGTCATAGGCGTCCTTGGGAGAACGGATGGTCACTTCCCGGTCCCCCACGAAAATCTGGCCCGCATCCGGGAAATAGATTCCGGCCAGCATATTCATCAGCGTGGTCTTTCCGCTCCCGTTTTCTCCCAGGAGCGCCAGGATCTCGCCCGTCCGAATGTCCAGGCTGATGTCGTGGTTGGCAACCACCGACCCGAAGGTCTTGGTCACGCCCCGCATCCTGATCGCGTACCTCTCCTCCAACGGCAACTCACCCTTTCCTCTCTTGCCCGCCCGGGCTTGACGCCCGGCGGGTATTCTCAGTTTTATTTTAACATAGCAGTCCGCTGATGTAAAACAAAATCGTCCTGCTCCGCCCACTCGACGAATCAGGGGGGCCGCACACAGCGGCCCCCCTGTTGAGGCGTTTTCCGGTTTCAATCAGTTCAGCTCGGTAATTCCGTCGATACGCAGATCGAAGTAGGGCGCGGAACGGTAGACGGACTCCTGGAACGCGCCGTCGGAGATGGCGTCCACCACCTGGCCCTGGTAGATCACTTCGCCGCTGGCGAAGTCCGTGATGGACAGGTCCACCTGGTAGGAGTCCACGGTCGCGCCGTCCACGGTGAACTTGGAGGTGTCGAATACCTTCAGGCTGCCGTCCGCAAGGGTGGCCCAGACCTCTTCCACCTTCTCAGCGGTGCCTTCCGCGCAGGCGGGGCCCAGAGCAGAGATGGTCTGCGCGCCCTCTGCCGCGCCGCAGGCGTAGTCGGCCGGCACCGCGTCGTTGCCGCCCTCCAGATAGGCCTCCAGCGTGGCCTGATAGAGCACGGACCACACGTTCTGAGCGGAGGTCAGGGCCACATCGGGGGCTACGGCCAGCATGTCGATGTTGTAGCCCACGGAGAACACGGTCTTGCCGTTCTCATGCTCGGCCTGGACCGCGGAGGGCGCGCCGGTGGAGTCGGCGTGCTGGCCGATGATGACGCAGCCGTCGTTCATAAGGGCCAGGGCGGTCTCGTTCTCCTTGGTCAGGTCATACCAGGAGTTGGTGTACTGAACCTCCATGTAGGCCTCGGGCACGATGGACTGGATGCCCAGCAGAAAGGCGGTGTAGCCGGAGACCACCTCGGCGTAGGGATACGCGCCCACATAGCCGATCTTGGGATCGGTAACCGTGCCGGCATCCATCAGCTCCTTGAGCTTCATGCCGGCCACCACGCCGGAGACGTAGCGGGACTCATAGGTGTAGGGGAAGATGTTCTTCAGGTTGGGCTGCTGGGACGCGCCGGCCTGGTCGCCGGTGCAGGAGACGAAGGTCACGTCGGGGAACTCCAGGGCGGCCTGCATCATGTAGGTCTGGTGGCCGTAGGAGTCGGAGAAGATGATATCGCAGCCGGCGTCGGCCAGGTCGGCCGCGGCGTCGTAGCAGTTTTCATCCTCAGGGATGTTGTAGCGGATGGTGACCTGGCTCATGTCGATGCCCAGGTTCTCGCAGGCGGTGGTCAGGCCCTCGATGTGGGCCATGTCGTAGCCGGAGTTCTCGTCGTGGAGCATGATCGCGCCCACCTTGATCTCCGACGCGGCGCTGCCGGTGCTGTCGGCGGGGGTGGACTCATTGCTGTCGGCGGGAGTGGTGCTGGTGGTGTCGGGGGCCTGGCTCTCCCCCTGGCCTCCGTCGCTGCAGGCGGCCAGGCCCAGGGCCATCACGCCGGCCAGCAGAAGGGCAAGAATGCGTTTCTTCATGTCAGTTTCCTCCTAATCATTTCGTTTCACAGTTTCCTCTATCTTTTACCCGGCTTCTTTGCCAGTGGTAAAACGATACATACGCCGAGCAGAGCGTGGTAGCCGCGCTCCGCCCTTCCTCAGCCGGCCCATGTTGTTGGGCCTGTGCGGGGTCCCCGTAGGGGCTGATCTCCGCGCCAAGTGCCGCCGCAAGCGGCGGTTGCGCTCCGAAAGGCGGCCTGCGGGCCGCACTGTCCTCATCGGCCCTACTTTCCATTCCGCAGCCCTGCGGGTTACCTCTCTCTACGGGGAACGTTCCGACGCTAACGCCCCAGGTCTTGCTCTCCGGGGGTTACTTCCAATAAGGGGGAATCAAAATCCCCCTCTTTGGCGTGTCTTTGGGTACTTTCTGCGCAGCCGTTGGCGGCTCCGCCGCCTTACGGATGCGGCGTACCCCTTGCGGGTGCTGTACGAGCAGAAAGGAACATTACCCTTTGCCGCCAGCAGGCCGCTTATCCTTACACTTTTGCTGTGTGTGACGCCTCAGCGCTTCTGGATCACGCTCGGATTGGGCGCATGGCCGGGTCGCCTTCCCTCTGTCTCGGGCTGGTGTCCAGGGCGCAAGCGCCCTTCCCCTCGCCCTCGCTCCGGTCCAGGCTCCCCTATGCGCCTATCCTCGCGCTTCTTTTCTCAACAGAATTCAATCCCGTCCGTCTCGCTCATGGACTTGATTTTTGCCAGGGATTCCACCCGCACGCCCATGCCGCGGATCAGGTCGCCGCCGGGCTGGAAGGCCTTCTCCACGCAGATGCCCGCGCCCACCAGGGTGGCACCTGCATCCCGCACCAGCTTGATCAGCCCCATCAGCGCCGAGCCGTTGGCCAGGAAATCGTCGATGAGCAGCACCTTGTCCTCAGGCCGCAGGAACTCCTTGGATACGATGATGTCGTAAACCTTGCCGTGCGTGAAGGATTCCACCTGGGAGGTGTACACATCACCGGCGATGTTCTTGGTCTTGTTCTTCTTGGCAAACAGCACCGGCACCCCGAAGCACTGCGCCACGATGCAGGCGATTCCGATGCCCGACGCCTCGATCGTAAGAATCTTGGTGATCTCTTCGCCCGCAAACAGGCGCTTGAATTCCCGTCCGATCTCCCCAAACAGGGCCACATCCATCTGGTGATTCAAAAAGCTGTCCACCTTGAGCACGTCGTTGCCCTTGATTTTTCCATCCTGTCGGATGCGCTCCTCCAGCAGCTTCATTCCCGCTTCACTCCACTCTGTTCTCTTTTTTGCGTCCGCTGCCCCGTCCGGCTGTATCCCGGCCCGGCTGGCACCGTTTATTCTTTATTTCATTGTATCAGAAACAAAAGATTTCGTCATCTCTTTTTTTCACAGAACCGCGGTTGCCCCGGCGGTTTTTTTCTGCTACAATAACAGCGGCCGCCGCCCAGGTGCGGCGGCGCGCCTTGTATTCCAAATTTTGGACCAGGAAAGAAAGGGCTTTGTTATGAAACGAATCGCTTCTCTGCTGCTCACGATCCTGCTGGTGCTGACCCTGTCGCTGCCCGCGCTGGCGGCCTCTACCTCTGCCTTCCCCGACGTGCCGGCCGGACACTGGGCTGCCGGCGAGATTGCCGCCGCGGACCAGGCCGGTCTGTTCCAGGGGGACGAGCGCGGCAATTTTCTGCCCGAGGCCACGCTGACCCGGGCCTCCTTCGTCACTGTGCTGTGCCGCATGTTCGGCTGGGAGACGCTCTCCCCCGCCGCGGCTACTTATTCCGACTGCCTGCCGGGCGCCTGGTACTACGGCGCGGTGGAGACCGCGGCGGCCCACGGCGTCACCGACGGCAGCGATTCCTTCCGTCCGGACGACGCCATCACCCGCAGCGAGATCGCCGTTATGCTGATCCAGGCTCTGGGCTACGACAGCCTGGCCGCCGAGGCGGTCTCCGCCGGTCTCTCCCTCCCCTTTGCCGACGTATCCTCCTCTGACCCGGATGCGGGCTACCTTCTGCTGGCCTATCAGATCGGCCTGACCAACGGTGTGGAGACGGGCGGCCAACTACTCTTCAAGCCGGAGGGCACCGCCTCCCGGGCGGAGGCCGCGGCCATGGTCATGCGGGTCTATGCCCGCTACACCTCCAAGCTGGCGTTCCTCCACGGCTTCTACGCCTTCTCCTCCTATTCCCAGCTCTCTCTGACCGGCGCGATGGACGCAGTCTCCGTGGGCTGGTCCGCCCTCCAGATCGACGGCAACGGCGCCCCCGCTCTGGTCTCCGATTCCACCGGCGGCAACGAATGGATCAAACCCTCCGGCGCGGAGGAGGTCACCTCCTATCTGGCTCAGCACGGTACAGCCTGCCACCTGAATGTTTATGCCCTCAGCGATTCGGACGGGACTCTGGCCGCTCTGCTGGCCGATTCCGGCCGGCGGGCGGAAACCGTCGCCCTGCTGGTCCAGGCCGCGGCGGACTACGACGGCCTGACCCTTGATTTTGAGGGGCTTCGGGCCGCCCAGAAGGCAAGCTTTACCTCCTTTGTCACCGAGCTGCGCGCCGCCCTGGGCGGGGACAAGACCCTCTATGTCTGCGTCCAGCCCGACGACTGGTATGACGGCTACGACTACCGCGCCCTGGGCGAATCGGCGGACCGGCTCATCGTCATGGCCCACGACTATGCCTGGAGCACGCCGGAGGACTATGTGGGCACCGCCAACACCGACAATCCTCCGGCCTCCCTGCCCGACGTGTACCGCACCCTGTCCCATGTACTGGACCCGGACACCGGCGTGACCGACCGCTCCAAGGTTGTGCTGGCCATTTCCATCGACAGCGTGGGCCTGCCCATTGACGAGCAGGGGACCATCCGCTCCACCGAGCAGGCCTCCCCCGCGCCGTCCACCCTCATTCAGCGGCTGCGGCAGGCGGATGCGGTCCTGGGCTGGTCGGAGGAATATGCCACTGCCTGGGCCAATTACACCACCGAGGACGGCGGCCGCTGGCTGGTGTGGTACGAGGACGTCCGCTCCGTGGCCGCCAAGTCCCAGCTGGCCCGTATGCTGGGTCTGGGCGGAATCTCTCTCTGGCGGCTGGGTAATCTGCCCGCCTATGACGACGCAGGACTGAACTATCAGGTCTGGGAGGCCGTAACCGCCCAGCGCTGAACTGGTCTGTACTCCACATTTGAAAGGATGCTCACCGATGCCTGTTCCTTCTAAACAGATGGTCAAGGAATTTCTTTTCATGACCCTTGGCACCGCTCTGGTGGCTTTTGGCACCTATTTCTTTAAGTTCCCCAACCATTTCTCCACCGGCGGCGTCACCGGCATGGCGGTCATTCTCTCCGCCCTGTTCCCCGCCGTATCCAATTCCACCTTTGCCAGCGTCATCAACACCGCATTCCTGCTGTTGGGCTTTGTGGTCCTGAACCGGGGTTTCGGCCTGCGCACGGTGTACTGCTCCCTGCTCTTTTCCGGCCTGCTCTCTGCCCTGGAGTGGATCGCGCCCATGTCCGCCCCCTTTACCGACCAGCCGGTGCTGGAGCTCTTTTTCGCGGTGATCCTCCCTGCCATCGGCTCCGCTATCCTCTTCAATCTGGAATCCTCCACCGGCGGGACCGATATTCTGGCGATGATTTTGAAAAAGTACACCAGCCTGGACATCGGCATGGCCCTGCTCTACTGCGACGTGCTCATTGCCGCCGCCACCCTGCTGGTCTACGACATTGAGACCGGCCTGTTCTCCATCCTGGGTCTGGTGCTCAAATCGGTGCTGGTAGACAGCGTGATCGAGTCCCTCAACCGCCGGAAGTCCTTCACCATTATCACCAGTCAGCCCCAGATCGCCTGCGACTTCATTACCTTCACGTTGAAGCGGGGCGCTACCTTCTGGCTGGCCGAGGGCGCCTACACCCATGGGCAGAAGTATGTGGTGCTTACCGCTCTCTCCCGTGGGCAGGCCGTGGCTCTGCGCCGCCATTTGAAGCAGCACGACCCCCACGCCTTTATGCTCATTGAAAATTCCAGCGAGATCTTCGGCAAGGGCTTCCTGCGGGCGTGAGAAGCACCAGGGACAATTTACAATTTTAATTAAGAAAGAAGCAGGAACCGCGCAGCGGTTCCTGCTTCTTTCTTATTTTCATTCTTCATTGTTCATTGTCCATTCTCTCTCCCCGTTTTTCGCCATTTCCCGCCCTTTCTTTGTGGTATAATTTACCAAAAGGAGGGCTTTTTATGGCATTCTTCGGGAAACGGACGGCAGAGACACCCCAGGTGCTTCAGCTTCCCATTGACGGGATCGCGCCAAATCCCAATCAGCCCCGGCGGACATTTTCGCCGGCGGAACTGGACGAGCTGGCCAGCTCCATCGCTCAGGTGGGTATTTTGCAGCCGCTGACCGTGCGGGCGCTGGAACACGGCTGGGAACTGGTGGCGGGCGAACGGCGGCTGCGTGCGGCGGCGCAGGCTGGCCTGGAGACGGTGCCCTGCCTGGTCATTCAGGCCGATGAGGCAAAATCCACTCTGCTGGCACTGGTGGAAAATGTTCAGCGCCAGGATCTGGATTTCTGGGAGGAGGCTTTGGCGCTGGACAAGCTCATCGTCACCTGTGGTCTCTCCCAGGAGGAGGCCGCCCAGCGCATCGGCAAATCCCAGTCTGCGGTGGCCAACAAACTGCGGCTGCTGCGGCTGCCCTCTGACGTGCTAGCCGCCCTGCGGGACGGCGGCTGTACGGAGCGGCACGCCCGGGCCCTGCTTCGGCTGGATACCCCCCAGGCTCAGCGGACGGCGGCGGAACATGTTTTGCGACAGGGGCTCAATGTGGCGCAGACGGAGGCCTATGTGGAAAGCCTGCTCCAGCCCAAGCCCCGCAAGTGCCGGCCCACCTATCTGCTGAAGGACGTGCGGCTTTTTCTCAACACGGTCTCCCGCGGCCTGTCCATTATGAATGCGGCGGGGGTCAGGGCCCGCTGCGGCCGGGAGGAGACCGAAGAGGAGATCCTGCTCACCATCCATATTCCTAAGGCGTGAGTCGAACCTTATCATCTGATCTGTCTCTCTGGCGCGGAGTCTGCGGACTCCGCGTTTTTTTCTTGTCGGGCGGCGTCCCGTGCTTGGTGGGCCCCACCAGGTGCGGCTAATCTGGTGCGGTGTGGGAAGCCTTCCCCCGGATTTCCCCCCTTCCACTTTCGAGGGAGCAACGGGCCGATGAGGGCATCGGCCCCTACAAGCACACGGCAGAACTGGCGGCATTCCCTTTATCCGTCCGGCCTTTGGCCAGCCACCTTTCCCCCGGTGGGACGTTCCAATGCTGACTCTCCCAAGTTTCGTTCCCCGGGGGGATACTTCCAATGAGGGGGGCCGCAGCCCCCCTCGTGCTTGGTCGGTGGGGGGTGGTTCTCAGGAGGGGGAATACGAAATCCCCCTCCTGAGCGTGTCTTTGGTTCCTTTCTGCACGAGCAGAAAGGAACCCCCCGGAGGGTATCACGGCACCAGGGTCGATGTGGGCATCGACCCCTACGGGTGCTCACGACGGCTCACCGCTTCTTCCTGTCACGCTTCGCCTATGCGCAACGCGCGGCTTCCCTTCGACTCGGGCTGGTCTACGGGGTGCTCCGCACCCCTGCGCTCGCCCTCGCTCCGGTCCATCCGCGCTACGCATTACGCCTCAGCGCTTCCTGCTTGTTTCACGTGAAACATCCCCCTTCTTTTCCGGGGAAAACAGTTGAAATGCGTCTCCGCTTTGTTTATAATAGAGGTTGCCGTGCCAAACTATCTCTTACGGAAAGGCGGAACTCTACCATGGCGAAAACCATCGCAATCGTCAACCAAAAGGGCGGCGTGGGAAAAACCACCACCTGCGTCAATCTGGCCGCCGCCCTGACGGCTCTGGGCTGCAAGGTCTTAGTATGCGACTTTGATCCCCAGGGCAACGCCACCTCTGGTTTCGGCGTGGACAAGACAGCCGTCTCTCCCACCATTTATGACGTACTCATCAATGGCGCACAGCCCGCCCGTGCTGTGGTCCACACCCAGTGGGCGGACGTGATGCCCGCCAACAAGGCCCTGTCCGGGGCTACGGTGGAGCTGATCGGTATGGACCGGCGGGAATACCGTCTGAAGGACGCGCTGGCCACTCTGGCCGACCAATATGATTTCATTCTCATCGACTGCCCCCCTTCCCTGGAGCTGCTCACCCTGGACGCTCTGTGTGCGGCGGACACCCTTTTGGTGCCGGTCCAGTGTGAATACTATGCGCTGGAGGGGCTCAGCGACCTGCTCTATACGGTGCGGCTGGCCAAGCGCTCCCTCAATCCCAAGTTGGAGCTGGAGGGCGTGGTCCTGACCATGTACGATGGCCGCACCAATCTCTCCATGCAGGTAGCGGAGGAGGTCAAGCGCCACTTCCCGGGCAAGGTCTACGCCAGCGTCATCCCCCGCAACATCCGCCTGTCCGAGGCGCCCAGCCACGGCAAGCCGGTGACCGCTTACGACAGTCTCTCCCGGGGCGCCGAGGCCTATACCGCTCTGGCCGCCGAGGTGCTGGGCAAGAATCCGGTTGCCGGCAGCAGGCGCTGATTCAATCCAACCAGAAAGAAGGAACCGTATGGCAAGCAAATCACGTGGCCTGGGCAAGGGCCTGGGCGCGCTTATGGGAGATGCGGCGCTTCAGGAACAGGAGGGCGGCTCCCTCTATCTTCCCATTTCCCAGGTGGAACCCGGCCTCAATCAGCCCCGCAAGCATTTTGACGACGAGGCTCTCCATGATCTGGCCGACTCCATCCGGGAGCACGGCATTATCCAGCCGCTCACCGTCCGGCGGCTGGCATCCGGCTATTATCAGATCATCGCCGGCGAGCGCCGCTGGCGGGCGGCCAAGCTGGCCGGCCTGGCCGAGGTGCCGGTGGTCATCATCGAGGCGGACGACCGCAAGGTCATGGAACTGGGCCTGATCGAAAACCTCCAGCGGGAGGACTTGAACCCCATGGAGGAAGCGGAGGGCTATGAGGTCCTCATGAAGGAATACGGCATGACCCAGGAGGAGGTCGCCCAGCGCATGGGCAAATCCCGTCCCGCCGTGGCCAACGCCCTGCGCCTGCTGGCGCTGCCCCAGGGGGTGCGCCCCCTGGTGGAGGACGGCCTGCTTTCCGCCGGTCACGCCCGGGCGGTCCTGGCGGTCAAGGACGGAGAGGAGACCCAGCTGGCCTTTGCCGAATACCTGGTGAAGAACGGCCTGTCAGTCCGCCAGGCAGAGGAAAAAGCCAAGACCTTTACCCTGACGGTGCCGGAAAAGCCGGCAAAAGCGGCAGACCCTAACCACATCTATATTAAAGAAGTGGAAAAGAGCCTCTCCTCCCGTTTTGGCCGCAAGGTCTCCATCCATAGCGGCAAAAAAAAGGGTAAGCTGGAGCTGGAATTCTACGACGTGGACGACTTGAACGCTCTGCTGGATCTGCTGGAGTCCCTGCCCAAGCGATCCGGGAAGGAGGAAGCTCCATGAGCGAGGACAAGCAGCCCCTGACGCCGGATCCCGCCTCTCCCCCTTCGGATTCCTCGCCGCCCCACGCGGAATCTCCCAAATCTTCCAACCGCAAGAAGCAGTCGGTCTTTATCTATCTGGCCATTCTGTTTGCCGCCGCGTTCCTGCTGCTCCTGCTGGCCTATTTCATGCAGCAGCGCACCAGCGAGGCCGCCCTCGGCAGCCTGCGGGACACGGTGACCACCTTCGAGTCTCTTGATGAGCTTCTGGATGAGAATCAAAGCCTGCGGCAGCAGCTGGCGCAGGCAGAGGAATCCCTCTCCCAGGCCGAAACCAAGCAGGACCAGCTGGAACAGGAAAATCAGGGCCTGACCGACGCCCGGGATGAGATCTCCAACCAGTTGGACCATGTCTTGCTGTTGGAACGGCTGGAATATCTGTGCGAGGCTGGCCAAACAGAGGAAGCCCAGACTCTTCTCAACGAGTCCGGCAATCTGTCGGCGATCTATGCCGCACTGGACAAGAACCTGACCTCCTCCGATGGAGACTCTGTCCTTCCCACCTTCTCGGCGCGCTATCAGGCCGTGCTGGACACCTTGGGTGTGCGTGAAGAAGAATAGGTCCGTGGATGAACGTTTCACGTGAAACAAGCAGGAAGCGCTGAGCCGTGAAGTGCACCCTAGGGGCCAATCTCCGCGCCAAGTGCCGCCGCTGTGCGGCGGTTGCGCTGCAAAAGGCGGCCTGAGGGCCACACTGTTCACATCGCCCCTGGTATAGGTGCTCTACGCTAGTGTTCCTTTCTGCTCGTGCAGAAAGGAACCAAAGACACGCTTAAGCGGGGGGATTTCGATTTCCCCCCGCCTAAGGACCACCCCCTTGAAGCGACCAAACATAAGGGGGGCTGCGGCCCCCCTTATTGGAAGTATCCCCCGGGGAGCAAAACCTGGGGGCGTCAGCGTCGAAACGTTCCCCCGGAAAAGAGCCGATGTGGACATCGGCCCCCTACGGACGAAACGATCGAGGGCCGCAACCCGGACGCAATCCGGAATCACCCGAGCCGCGCCCATTCCCATTGTAAATTGCAAATTGTTCATTCTTCATTCTATTGTAGTTAGGTGAGTGATTTTCATGCTCGACATCAAACTGATTCGTGAAAACCCCGATCTGGTGCGGGAAAACATCAAAAAGAAGTTCCAGGACGAAAAGCTCCCCCTGGTGGACCAGGTCATTGCCCTGGACGCGGAAAACCGCTCTGTCATGGCCGAAGCCCAGGCCCTGCGCGCGGAGCGCAATTCCCTGTCCAAACAGGTGGGCATCCTCATGGGCCAGTCCAAGAAGGACCCCTCCAAGAAGGAGGAGGCCGAGGCCCTGAAGGCCAAAGTGGTGGCCGAGGCCGAGCGCCTGGCCGCGCTGGAGCAGCGGGAGGACGAGCTGGCCAAGGAGATCCACAAAATCATGCTGGTCATCCCCCAGATCATCGATCCTTCCGTGCCCATCGGCCCCGACGACTCCCACAACGTGGAGGTCCAGCGCTTCGGCGAGCCCGTGGTGCCTGATTACGAGATTCCCTACCACACCCAGATCATGGAGTCTTTTGACGGAATCGACATGGACGCCGCCGGCCGGGTGGCGGGCGCGGGCTTCTACTACCTGCTGGGCGACATCGCCCGCCTCCACGAGGCCGTGCTGGCCTATGGCCGCGACTTTATGATCGACAAGGGCTTCACCTACTGCATCCCCCCCTTCATGATCCACGGCAACGTGGTGGAGGGCGTGATGAGCCAGACCGACATGGACGCCATGATGTACAAGATTGAGGGCGAGGACCTGTATCTGATCGGCACCTCCGAGCACTCCATGATCGGCCGGTTCATCGACCAGATCCTCCCCGAGGAGAAGCTGCCCCAGACCCTGACCTCCTACTCCCCCTGCTTCCGCAAGGAAAAGGGCTCTCACGGCATTGAGGAGCGGGGCGTCTACCGCATCCACCAGTTTGAAAAGCAGGAGATGATCGTGGTCTGTAAGCCCGAGGACTCCATGGCCTGGTATGAGAAGATGTGGCGGTATTCCGTGGAGCTCTTCCGCAATTTCGACATTCCCGTGCGCCAGCTGGAGTGCTGCTCCGGCGACCTGGCCGACCTGAAGGTGAAGTCCTGCGACATTGAGGCCTGGTCCCCCCGTCAGCAGAAGTATTTCGAGGTCTGCTCCTGCTCCAACCTGGGCGACGCCCAGGCCCGCCGCCTGAAGATCCGCTACCGCGGCGAGGACGGCAAGAACTACCTGGCCCACACCCTGAACAACACCTGCGTGGCGCCCCCCCGCATGCTCATCGCCCTGCTGGAAAACAACCTCCAGCCTGACGGCAGCGTGAAAATTCCCAAGGTCCTCCAGCCCTACATGGGAGGCAAAGAGGTCCTGATCCCCAAGAAATGATCGGCCGGAACCTCTCCGGTCATGCTGGGCCGCCGTCCCGGCGGAACGGGGCCGTGGACTTCCTCAAGACCTTCGCCATCCTCGGCGTGCTGTTCATCCACGCCTCCACCAGCTCCTACTATCTGCCCCTGGGCTCCTCTCCCTGGCTGTGGGGCCTGTTCTGGGGCAGTATCTCCCGGGCCAGCGTACCCATCTTTCTGATTTGCAGCGGCGCGCTGCTGCTGGACCCGCAGCGGGATCTGCCGCTGAAAAAGCTGTACGGGAAAAATGTCCTGCGTATCCTGGCCGCCCTGTTCTTCTGGGCCATGGTGTATAAAGTATTCGGCCTGCTGTGCGCCCACACCCTGTCGTCCGCCACGCTGATTCAGGGAATCAAGGAAGTGCTCACCTTCCAGCATGAGTTCCATTTCTACTACCTGCACATCACGCTGCTGGTGTACGCCCTCCTCCCTGCCACACGGCTGATTGCCGCCCACGCGGACAAAAAGGCCCTGGAATACCTGCTGGGAATCTGGTTCCTGCTGGGCATCGTCTATCCCACGGTCAAGCCCCTGTGGCCCTTTACCCTGCTCAATGGGATTCCCGCTCAGTGGGCCCTGAACCTGACCTATGCCTCCGTGGGCTACGGCCTGCTGGGGTGGTACCTGCGGCAATATGCCGGCCGGTGGAAGCTCTGGGCTGCGCTGGGGGCGCTGGGCTTCGCCCTTACGTATGGCGGCACCATAGGCGCCAGCCTGCTGGACGGGGCGCTCAATGTTACGCCGTTGAACGGCAACACCGTCGGCGTGGCCCTGATGGCAGCGGGCATCTGCGGCGCGGCCTTCGCCGGCCTGCGGGGCAGGCCCCCCCTGACCGGCTCTGCCTGGCTGTCCAAGGCCTCCTTCTGTATCTATCTGGTCCATGTGTTCTTCCTCTATACTCTGAGTGACCATGGAATCAGCGCCCTGATGTTCCATCCCGCCCTGGCCGTTCCCCTGACCGTGGCGCTTATGCTGGCGGGCAGCCTGCTGGTTTATCTGATCCTCCGGCGAATCCCAGTGGTCCGGCAGTGGCTGATTTAAGCGTTAAGCGGCGCGCTGTCTCATCGCAACAGAAAGGAATCCAATTATGTCAAA
Organism: Clostridiales bacterium; assembly: GCA_019415645.1. Lineage (GTDB taxonomy): Bacteria > Bacillota > Clostridia > Oscillospirales > Oscillospiraceae > DXYV01. Next base: position 34,569 of record DXYV01000018.1, on the reverse strand, counting down.
AAAAGCCAACAAGAAGGGATTCTGGAGCGAATTCCGGGAATTCATCGCCCGGGGCAACGTTCTGGACCTGTCCGTCGGTGTCATCATCGGCGGCGCCTTCTCTACCATTACCAGCTCGGTGACCTCCGACCTCATCATGCCCATCGTCTCCATTTTCCTGGGTGGCGTGGACTTCTCCGCCATGAAGGTGACCCTGCCCAACCTGTTCGGCGTGGTAAGCGACACGCCCAACACCCTCAATTACGGCAATTTTCTGAACGCGGTCATCAACTTCCTCATTATGGCCCTTGTGGTGTTCTGCATCGTGAAAGCCTTCAACCGGCTCCGCCGAAAAAAAGAGGCAGAGGCGACCGCCGCGCCGTCGGCCCCGCCTGAACCCTCCAATGAGGAGAAGCTGCTGATGGAGATTCGCGACCTGCTGAAGGAGAGCCGCGAAAAAAAGGCGTAACCAGGGTATCCTCCCCGGAACGTATGCCCGGCATCCATTTCCCCCTCTGTTTTCTTTTACCTGATAAAAAGGAGCGCAATATGACCGACCATTCAACCTCCCCCTCCGGCGGTTCCCCCGAGCAGGAGCCTCAGAAGCCCGCCTACACCCCCGCCTCTTTTGAAAAACGGGCGGCGGCCTGGGTGGGTCTGGCCTACATGGTCATTATCGTCCTGGCCACCACGTACATGATTGCCACCGCGGAGACCCTCACCGGCACCGCTCCTCTGCTGCTGATTCCCGGCGCCGCCGGCGCGGCCGTGGTCTCCATCCACCGTTGGCGGCTGTCGCCCAGCCGGGCCGGACTGGTCAACACGGTCTTTCTGGTGGCGGTGTGCGCCTTGGCCTGCGTGCTGGGCCTGGTCTGGGGGATTCCCAGCCTGCTGGCCCACTTTGGGGTGACGCTATGAGAGACCTCATCGCCCAGGGCCTGGAGCAGCTGGGCCTTTCCTGCCCGCCTGACTGCGCCGAGCAGCTGGCGGAATACGGCCGCCTGCTACTGGAGCAGAACCAGGTCATGAACCTCACCGCCATTACCGAGCCCCGGGACGTGGCCACCCTGCACATGCTGGACTGCGCCGCGCTGCTCTCCTATGCTGATCTGGCGGGCAAGACTCTGATCGACGTGGGCACTGGCGCGGGATTCCCCGGCATGGTGCTGAAGATTTTGGTCCCCTCCCTCCAGGTGACCCTGCTGGACAGTCTGAACAAACGCCTTGCCTGGCTGGAGCGGGTGGCTGCCGCCCTTGGGCTCACCGGCGTGACCACCGTTCACGCCCGGGGCGAGGAGCTGGCCCACGATCCCGCCTTCCGGAGCGCCTTTGACTTTGCCTCCGCCCGGGCCGTAGCCGACCTTTCGGTGCTGGCCGAGCTCTGCCTGCCCTATGTGAAGCCGGGCGGACAGTTTCTGGCCATGAAAAGCGTGGAGAGCGATAGCGAGATCCAGCGGGCGAAAACCGCCATTGAGACCCTGGGCGGCCGGCTGCGCACCTGCGCCGACTACGCCATCCCCGGCACCGACGTGCGCCACCGGCTGGTCCTGGTGGACAAGACCGGCGGGACACCGGCCGCCTATCCCCGCCGGTGGGCCAAAATGCAAAAAGCACCGCTGTAAAATCGGACCATTTTTTCATCACGGCATCCAGTTCATTCCAGATTCTGTATGGAAACTGTACAAATTTCACTTGCCATCTTTGGTACATTGTGATACGATGAAACAAGACACGAAACAGGAGGAACACTATGGGCACGGCCATCATGGTCACATCTGGAAAAGGCGGCACGGGAAAGACCTCCCTGACCGCCGGTGTGTCGTCCTGCCTGGCGGCCCTGGGCAAGCGGGTCCTCTGCATTGATCTGGATATCGGGCTGCGCAATCTGGACATCGCCCTGGGCATGGACGACCGGGCGGTCATAGACTTCACCGACGTGATGGATCGCCGCTGTTCCCTGCTCACCGGCGCGGTGGAGCAGCCCAAGATACGCGGCCTGCACCTGCTCACCGCGCCCCTGCGGCTGGAGCACCCGGATTTCGACCGGTTCCGGCAGGTGGTGGAAGAGGCCAAGGAGATGTACGATTTCGTGCTGCTGGACTCCCCCGCCGGTCTGGGCGACGGCTTTCAGCTGGCCATGTGCGCCGCCGACCGCGCCGTGGTGGTCTCTGCCACCGACCCCGCCGCCCTGCGGGATGCCCAGCGGGCGGTTTCGGAACTGATCCATACGGTGGATGAACTGCATCTGGTCATGAACCGGGTGGAGCCCCGGGTCATGCGCCATCTGCACACCACCATTGACGAGGCCATGGACACTGCCGGCCTGCCCCTGCTGGGGGTAGTGCCGGAGGACCCCAAGGTAGTCCTGGCCGCCGGACACGGTGTTCCCCTGGTCCTGTATGCCCGGCGCGGCGCGGTCCGCGCGTATCTGAACATTGCCAAGCGGCTACTGGGCCAGAAGGTGCCGCTGATGAAAAACTGACTGAGAAAGGAAGGTCCGAGCCATGAACATCGCCTTGATGAGCCATGACAACAAAAAAGAATTGATGGTACAATTTTGCATCGCTTACTGCGGCATTCTCTCCAAACATACGGTGTGCGCGACCAATACCACGGGCCGCCTGGTGGCGGAGGCCACCGGCCTGCCGGTTCAGCTCTTCCTCTCCCACGCCCATGGCGGCAGCCAGCAGATCGGCGCCCGCATCGCTTACAACGAGATCGACATGGTGCTGTTCTTCTCCGATCCCCACTCCACCGACCTGGATGCGGATCTGAACTACATCACCCGCCTGTGCGACCAGTATTCCATCCCCTTCGCCACCAATGCCGCCACCGCCGAGATGCTCATTCACGGCCTGGCCCGGGGCGATCTGGACTGGCGGGAGATCGTTAACCCCAAGAGCGCACCGTTTAAGGTATAAGCGCTGAGCCGTGATGCGCAGCGCGGATGGACTGAAGCGAGGGCGAGCGCAGGGCCGCACGGCGGCCCGGAGACCAGCCCGAGTCGGAAGGAAACCGCGCGTTGCGCATAGGCGAAGCGTGAGAAGATAAGCGCTGAGCCGTGATGCGCAGCGGGCTAAGACGCAGAGCGGAACAAACGGACCGGAGGCCCGTAAGGGCCGTAGGCCGGCTTGTGCAGCACCCGCAAGGAGTACGCCGCATCTCCCCGCAGGGGGGACGCGACATCCGTAATGAGGCAAAGCCTCAAACGGCTGTCCAGCGTAAGGCGGCAAAGCCGCCAACGGCTGCGCAGAAAGGAACCAAAGACACGCTTAGGCGGGGGGATTTCGATTTTCCCCCCCCCCCGCCTAAGAACCACCCCCTTGAAACGACCAAACACAAGGGGGCCTGCGGGCCCCCTTATTGGAAGTATCCCCCGGGGAAAGGCCTGCGGACGGGACGGGGGAAAAGGGCCGATATGGGCATTGTGGCCCGCAGGCCGCCTTTCGAAGCGCAACCGTCGCTATGCGGCGGCACTCAGCGCGAAGATCAGCTCCCTACATGAGGCTTTCTGCACTGCCCCGGGCCAGGCGCTCTTTGTGGACCCTACCAATCCATGATATCCGGCCAGGGAGCGGCAGCGGGTGCTGGGGTGCCAGAGTATGCATCTTTCGGGCGCCGGAATTGAATTGTATACACCCCTGACAGACGCGGGGGTTGGAAAAGGGGGTGTCCCCCTTTTCTCGCCTTCTTTTGGGTACTTTTCTTGGAGAAGCAAGAAAAGTACAAACATTTGGGGTCCCCGGCCGGGCCCAACAACGTGGGCCGGCTGGGGAAAGGCGGAACGGCGGAAGGAGTGAGCATTGGCCGTCAGGCGGATGCGAACGATATGCAGCACGTGACGCCGCGGGGTCCGGGGCCGCAGCCCCAGGGAAACAGGACCGAGGAAAGGCCCCTGCACGGGCTCTCTGCTTCCCCGGCTCTTGACATTTCCCCTTGAATTGATATAATTGTGGACACTGCGTGGAGGCCGCACAAGTACCCACCACACCGCCGGACAGAGAAGGACGCCTGAGGCTGGAAGCGTCCCACGGCAAGGAGCTGGCGAAGACGGCGGCGGAGCAGGGGCGGAGACGCCCACGGCCTGTTCCCCGTGCCAAAGGAGCAACAAAGGGCGCGCGACCCGCGCTGAATTTGGGTGGCACCACGAAGCGTTTTCCGCTCTCGTCCCAAGACTGGGGACGGGAGCGTTTTTCTATTTGGTTCGCGGATGGAGAGGTATCCTATGGACGCAGACTTTCTTGATTTGACACCGGAGAACCTGGCTCAGGAGCACCTGTGCTGCATCATCCGCAGCAAAAAGCCCCATCCGGGGGTGGAGGCCAAGCGGCAGTGGCTGGCCGACCGCCTCCGGGAGGGCCACGTGTTCCGTAAGCTGGCGGCCGAAAAGGCCACCGTCTTTGTGGAGTACGCCCCTCTGGAGCGCGCCTGGGTACCGGTTCTGGGGGAAAACTACCTCTATCTGTACTGCCTGTGGGTGACCGGCCCTTACAAGGGCAAGGGCTATGGGCGGGCACTGCTGGAGTCCTGTCTGGCGGACGCCCGGCGAACCGGCAGGTCCGGCGTGTGCATGCTGGGTGCAGCGAAGCAGAAGGCGTGGCTCTCCGACCAGTCCTTTGCCCGGAAGTTTGGCTTTGAAGTAGTAGATTCCACCGATTACGGCTACGACCTGCTGGCCCTCTCCCTGGATGGGACCGTGCCCAGGTTCGCCCCTCAGGCCGAGAAGGCGGAAATTTCCGCCCAGGAACTGACGGTCTATTACGACCGGCAGTGCCCCTATGTGGAGCAGAGCCTCCGGCTGGTACGCACCTACTGTACCGACCATCACATTCCCGCCGCCTTCCATTTGGTGGAGTCCCTGGAGCAGGCAAAGGCGCTGCCCTGCGTCTTCAACAACTGGGCGGTCTTTTACCGGGGGACCTTCCAGACGGTAAACCTGCTGGACGCGGCCGCCCTGGCCCGCCTGCTCCAAAAATGAACTCAACCCGATTTCTTCATTCTTCATTCCAGATCGTAATTTTATAAAGGAGATATACTATGAGTAAATTAAAACCCCGCACCCTATCCGGCTTTCTGGAACTTCTGCCCCAGCGTCAGGTCCAGTTCGACCGCATGGTGGACATCCTGCGCAAGAGCTATTCCCTGTACGGCTTTACGCCCCTGGACACCCCCCTCATCGAGGCCAGCGAGGTGCTGCTGGCCAAGGGCGGCGGCGAGACGGAAAAGCAGATCTACCGCTTTACCAAGGGCGACACCGACCTGTCCCTGCGCTTTGACCTGACTGTACCCCTGGCCAAGTATGTGGCCATGAATTACGGCCAGCTCACTTTCCCTTTCCGCCGCTTCCAAATCGGCAAGGTCTACCGGGGCGAGCGCGCTCAGCGGGGCCGCTTCCGGGAGTTCTACCAGGCCGACATCGACATCATCGGCGACGGCAAGCTGGACATTCTCAATGAGGCCGAGATTCCCTCCATCATCTACAAGACCTTCACCGCCCTGGGGCTGAAAAACTTCAAGATTCGGGTGAATAACCGCAAGGTGCTCAACGGCCTGTTCGAGCTGCTGGGCCTGAAGGAGCAGTCCGCTGACGTGATGCGCACGGTGGACAAGCTGGAAAAGATCGGCCACGCCAAGGTCATCGAGACGCTGACCGGCCAGTTTGCCGTGTCCAATGCGGCGGCGACCATCCTGCTGGCCACCCTGGAGGCCTCCGACCCTCTGGCAGAGCTCAAGCAGTATCAAGGCCGGAACGAACTGCTGGACACCGGTCTGGCGGAGCTGAACACCGTGGTCCAGTCCATGGCCGCCTTCGGCGTGCCCCAGGACCATTTCATGGTGGATCTGACCATCGCCCGGGGCCTGGACTACTACACGGGCACGGTCTATGAGACCGTCATGACTGACCACCCGGAGATCGGCTCCATCTGTTCCGGCGGCCGATATGATAACCTGGCGGAATATTATACTGATAAACAACTGCCCGGAGTCGGAATTTCCATCGGTTTGACCCGTCTGTTCTATGTTCTGGAGGAGCAGGGCTATCTGAACGACCAGCTGCTCACCGCCCCCGCTGATGTGCTGGTGCTGCCCATGACCGACGACCTCTCCCCCGCCATCGCTGCCGCCACCGCCCTGCGGGAGGCCGGAATCCGCACGCAGATTCACGGGGAACAGAAAAAGTTCAAGGCCAAGCTGTCCTACGCCGATAAGCTGGGCATCCCCTTCGCCGCCATTCTGGGCGAGGACGAGATCGCCGCCGGTACCGTCACCATCAAGGACCTTCAGCTCTCCAGCGACCTGACGCCGGAGGAGCTGAAGAGGCTGGAGGACAAGGGCATATACAAGCAGGTCACCCTGCCGGTGGCCGAGGCCGTGGCCTACGTCCGCAAGCGGCTGGACAGCCAGCCCCCGCAGCCTCCCATCATCGACCGGGGCTATTACAAAGAGAAATACGGTCTGGAGGAGCCGCCCCGGAGCTGAGCCCCTCTCCCCTGCCCTGCCGCCGTCCATGTGCCAAACTTGCAAAAAAGCCTGTAACAAAACCGCGCTTCCCGCGTTAATAAGGTGAGGAGGTGAACGGCATGGACCTCGCGGAGCTCTACGAACGGTATTTCAAGGACGTCTATTACTTTCTGCTGGGGCTGACCGAACAGGAGCCCCTGGCGGAAGAGCTGTGTCAGGAGACCTTCGTGAAGGCCCTCAAGGCGATCCAACGCTTTGACGGGACCAAAGACATCCGCGCCTGGCTGTTCACCATCGCCCGAAATTCCTATTATTCCCACTGCCGCCGCCAAAACAGGACCGTTCCCCTGGAGGAGGCCGCCCACGAGAGCCCCAGCCCGGTGCAGCTGGAGGACCGGCTGGTCCAGGAGGAGACCGCCTTCGCCATCCACCGGTTCCTGCACGCCATGCCGGAGCCCTACAAGGAGGTCTTTACCCTGCGGGTGTTCGGCGAGCTGCCCTATGAGAAGATCGGCCGGCTGTTTGGGAAAAGTTCCGGCTGGGCCCGGGTGACCTTTTACCGGGCCAAGCTCCAAATCGCGGCTTACATGGAGGCGACTGAACATGAGCAAGATGGACTGTGACATCATCCGGGACCTTCTCCCCCTGTATGTGGACGACGTGGTCAGCGATGCCACCCGCCAGGCGGTGGACGACCATCTGGCGGGCTGCCCTTCCTGCCAGCAGGAGCTGGTCCGGCTGCAGAGGACCCTCCGCCTGCCTCTGGTGCAGGAGGCGGCACCCCTCCGGCAGCTGCGCAGGCGGTGGAAGCAGACCAAATTCCGCACCGCCCTGATCTCCATTCTGTGTACCGCCCTGCTGCTGGGCTGCCTGGGGTGGTACTTCCGGCCCCGCCCCCTGGCCCAGGCGGTCCCGCAGGACGCCGATTCGCTTTCCGTCACCCTGATGACCCCCTATACCTACCAAAAGGAGGGGGTGTCCGGGACCTTCTGGGGCGATCACGTCACCGACCTGAACGCGGATCTGGACAGCACCGCCGGTCAGGCCATGCTCGCGGTGCTGGAGGCCCTTCCGATCCGGGGTTCCATCCTGGGTCATCTGTCCCCCACGGCGATTTACCGGACTGGGGCGGGCTCCTTTTCCCTCTCCTTTTACACGCCGGACGACCGGGTGGACTTCACCCTGCTCTCCGACACCCGCACGCTCTATGTCACCTCCGACGGACCCCGGCAGGTCTACACGGTGGGAGAGTCCGCCTTCGACGCCCTTGCCGCGGTGGTGGAGGCCTATGGAATCCGGCGGCCGGAGGATTGAAGCGGCCGCTTCCGCCGTCTTTCTGAGAAAGGAGTGATCTTGTGACCCGCGGCAAACGTCTCTTTCTGCTGCTCCTGGCCCTGCTGGTCCTGGCCGGGGCTGTGTTTGCGCTCTGGTACACTCGGCCGAGAACGGCCGAGCAGCTGCTGCCTGGCTTCCAGTGGTCCCAAATCACCCAGATCGAGGTCGATTACACCTATTATGAGCCGCGCAACGGTATTCCCGGTTCCCTTTCCGTCCGTGAGCTCTCCGGTCAGACGCCCGCCTTTGCGGCGGGACAGGCCGAGTTCGACGCCCTGCTGACCCTGCTTCAGGAGCTGCGCTTTTCCCCCAAACTGTCTGCGCTCCTTCCCTTCCGCCGGAGCGGATCGGTTCGGGTCGAAGGCGGCGACCAGAGTACGGACATTCTGTGCCACCTAACAACGGAACAGCCAGTCGTTCTCTCCCTCTTCATTGGGCCCCGCGAATTGAGCGTACGGTATGGAGCGGATTCCTATTCCTGCTCCCTCAAAGAGCAGGAGGAGACCCTTGCTGCGCTGGCGGACTTTTTCCTGACGCACAGTACGTCCAGCGGAGCGGCTTGAAACAGTCCGCTCACCGGTGAAAGGAGTTCCTATGAAGCCTCCCCGTCGCATCTTCTTATCTGTTCTGGCCCTGCTGGTCCTGGCCGGGGCTGTGTTCGCGCTCTGGTACACCCGGCCGCAGTCTCTGGAAGCGCTCTGTTCCGAATTGCCGCTGGATTTATCGGACTGCGACTCCATTCAGGCCCAGGGGTCTATCCATCCCGGGCAAACCAGGTCGGTTCCCTTTTCGTTTACGCTCACCCGCGAGGATCCCGCCTTTTCTTCTCTGCTGGCCGCCTTTCAGGACCGCAGCTTCTCCCGCTCCCTGGCCAGTCTGCTTCCCCGGGGGACCTGGTATCACGCCGCGCAGCCGGGCGAGTTCGAGTGGGAGCTGATCTTCCAGTTCGACGATCCGGTCCTGCTCCCCTCCGGCGACACCGCCGTCGGGGCTCTGCTGTCGATTCGCAATTTCTACGGCCGGGTGGAGCTCTCCTGCGGGCAGCAGACCCTGCGCCTTTCCACCCGGAATCTGGATGCCTGGCTGACCGAGGTCATGGAGCTTCTGAATGCCGCCGCTCCCTCCGGAACCAGTTCCGAAGCGGCCGGATAAGAAAACAATTCGTCATATCTTATTTTAATATTACAAATTGGAGTTGATTTTTCCCATGAACAACGCAAATTCCTTCCGCACCCACACCTGCGGAGAGCTCCGCCTGGAGCACGCGGGCCAGACCGTCACCCTGGCGGGCTTTCTGGAGAATGTCCGCGAGGTGGGCCAGAATCTGGCCTTCGTGGTCCTGCGGGACTTCTATGGCACCACTCAGCTGGTGCTGGAGACTGAGGAGATGCTCGCCGCCGTCAAGGGGCTGAACAAGGAGTCCACGATTCAGGTCACCGGCGTGGTCCGGGAGCGGGATTCCAAAAACCCCAAGCAGCCCACCGGCGACATTGAGGTGGTGCCCCAGGCCATCCAGGTGCTGGGCCGCTGCCGCCACAATGAGCTGCCCTTCCCCATCAACCGCAGCCGGGAGGCCGACGAGTCCAACCGCCTGAAGTACCGCTACCTGGACCTGCGCAACCCGGAGGTCAAGGCCAACATCGTCCTGCGCTGCCAGGTGGTGGCCGCTCTGCGGCAGGCTATGACCGACCACGGCTTTTTGGAGATCACCACCCCCATCCTCACTGCCTCCTCCCCGGAGGGAGCCCGGGACTACCTGGTACCCAGCCGCAAGCACCCCGGCAAGTTCTACGCCTTGCCGCAGGCGCCCCAGCAGTTCAAGCAGCTGCTGATGGCCTCGGGCTTCGATAAGTACTTCCAGATCGCCCCCTGCTTCCGGGACGAGGACGCCCGGGGCGACCGCTCCCCCGGCGAGTTCTACCAGCTGGATATGGAGATGGCCTTTGCCGACCAGGAGGACGTCTTTGCCGTGCTGGAGGACGTGCTGCCCCCCATCTTTGCCAAGTACGGAACCTACAATGTAGCCTCCTCCGCTCCCTTCCGGCGTATTTCCTATCTGGACGCCATGGATACCTACGGCTCGGACAAGCCCGACCTGCGCATCGACCTGACCGCCGTGGACGCCACCGCCGTGCTGGCGGGCTGCGGATTCCCGCCCTTCGACGGGGAGAGCACGGTAATTAAAGCGGTTCCCGTCACCGGCTTCACGGCCACCCGCAAGCAGATCGACAAGCTGTGCGCTGATGTGGAGGTCCAGTCCGGCCAGAAGGCCTACTGGTTCCGCCTGGATGAGAACGGCGAGGCGGTGGGCGGCATCGCCAAGTTTGTCCAGCCCATCAAGGAGCAGGTGGTGGCCGCCCTGGGCCTCCAGCCCGGCACCTTTGTGGGCCTCACCGCCGGGCCCAAACTGACCGCCCAAAAGACCGCCGGTGTGCTCATCAAGATGCTGCCCGCCCTGGCTCCCCAGCATATGGACAAGGAGCGCTACGAGTTCTGCTGGATCGTGGACTTCCCCATGTATGAGATCGGCGAGGAGTCCGGCCAGCTGGAGTTCTGCCACAACCCCTTCTCCATGCCCAACGGCGGCCTGGAAATTCTGAAAAAAGCGGCGGCGGGCGAGGTGGACCCCCTGACCATCACCGCCTTCCAGTACGACCTGGTGTGCAACGGCGTGGAGCTGTCCTCCGGCGCGGTGCGGAACCACGATCCGGAAATTATGATCGAGGCCTTCCAGCTGGTGCGGCTGGGTGAGGACGACGTGAAGGCCAAATTCCCCGCCATGTACAACGCCTTCACCTATGGCGCGCCCCCTCACGCGGGCATCGCCCCCGGCGTGGACCGTATGGTCATGCTGCTGGCAGGTGAGGACTCCATCCGGGAGATCATCCCCTTCCCCATGAACAAGAACGCCCAGGATCTCATGATGGGGGCCCCCGGTATCGTTACCCAGCAGCAGTTGGACGAGCTGCATATTGCCTGTACCGCAGTGGAAGAAGAATAAAAACAAAAAACGCGGACGGCTGTTACTCAGCCGTCCGCATTTTTACACATTTCTTTGAATCAGAGTACGCTGCTTGCGGCGACGAGGTGATGCAAGCTGCATCGCGTTTGCCTCCTTCCGGGGCGTTCCTTTCTGCGCGTGCAGCACCCGTGAGGGACACGCCGCTGTCTCTGATTCACGCCCGTAGGGGCCGATCTCCGCGCCAAGTGCCGCCGCTGTACGGTGGTTGCGCTCCGAAAGGCGGCCTGCGGGCCGCACTGCCCTCATCGGCCCTGGTTCTGTGGCACCCTCCGTGGGGTGACTTTCTGCTCGCCCAGAAAGTCACCAAAGAGGCGCTCAGGAGGGGGATTTCGTATTCCCCCTCCTGAGAACCACCCCCCACCGACCAAACGCGTCGCCGCAAGCTGCATAGCGTTTGCTTCCGCCTAACGGGGAAAGCTCACTTATTTCGCTGCGGCTCCTTTCCCAACGGAAACGGCCGTTTCCGTTGGGGGAGGACGAGCAACGAAGGGGAGCGGATGTTCGCCGAACAGGCGGACGGAGCGGACCGAAGTTTGTGAGGACGAGGCTGCGGCCCCCCTTATTGGAAGTAACCCCCCGGGGAAGCAAGACTTGAGAGCGTCAGCGTCGGAATATTATGCGCAGGGGGAAGTAACCCGGAGAACCGTGCAAAAGTCCCCCTCGGAGAGATGACGAAAGGCTGACCTAACACTGCCAGATTAGGCGCGTTTCGTGGACCCTGCCTGGCCGCGACACCTGGCTGGGGAGCGGCAGCGGGTGCTGGGGTGCCAGAGTATACAGGTTTCGGGCGCCGGAGTTGAATCGTATGCACCCTCGACAGAACCGGGGGATGGAAAAGGGGGTGCCCCCCTTTTCTCTCCTTCTTTTGGGTCCTTTTCTTGGAGAAGCAAGAAAAGGACAAACATTCTGCGTGAGCCGGGGCCATGGCGCTGGGAAAACTGTCTGCGGGCGGGACGGAGGAAAGGGCCGATAAGGACAGTGCGGCCCGCAGGCGCCTTTCGGAGCGCAACCGCCGCTATGGGCGGCACTTGGCGCAAAGATCGGCCCCTACACGATGCAGCGCTTCCCCGGGGGGGGAGGCAGAGTATCCAAAATGTCCCTCCGGCCTGTACGAAGCCTTCCCGGTTTCGACTTTATCCTCCCTTTACAACTCCTTTACCGCCCTTTGGTGGCAGCCGGACAGAAAAAAGCCTATCATAAAAACTGCTTGATTACAAAGGAGGAACCCTTCATGAACCGTATTTGCAGATCCAGCCTCTCCCTGCTGCTGGCAGGCGCGCTGCTGGTCCCCGGCGCCGCCGCCTTTGCCGCCCAGAGCGAAGTGGGCATCACCCGCAGCCAGTTTGCCCGGGTGCTGTGGGAGGAGGCCGGCCGTCCCTCCGCCGAGGCCGGTGAGTTCTTCTCCGACGTGGCCCCCGGCGACGACAACTACACCGCCATTCTCTGGTGCGCCCAGACCGGCATCGCCGTGGGCGACGGCGACAGCCTGTTCCAGCCCGACAGCCTCATCACCCGGGAGCAGGCCGCAGTGATGCTCCACAACCTGGCCGAGGCCAACGGCGACGGCATCACCGCCAGCGACGACCTCTCCGGCGTGAGCGACGCCGCCTCCATCGCCGGCTGGGCCCGCTCCGACGTGCAGTGGGCGATGGCCAAGACCATTCTGACCACGGAAAACGGCCAAGCGGACCCCAAGGGCACTCTGACCCAGACCGAGGCCGAGACCATGGCCCAGCGCTACACCCTCACCTCCCAGTCCTTCCACACCCTGGGCCTCACCGGCGTGAGCAACGCGCGGCAGTTGGGCGGTTACGTCACCACCGACGGCCGCACCGTGAAGGACGGCGTACTGCTGCGCACCGGCGCTCTCTCCGACGCCACGGAGGAGGACCTGGCCAAGCTGGCGGACCTGAATCTGACCCAGATCGTGGACTTCCGCACCACGGCTGAGCGGGAAGAGGGTCCCGACCCCGTGATGGAGGGCGTAACCAACACCCACATCAACATTCTGGGGGACGACAGCACCTCCTCTTCCTCCGCCTCCTCCGCCGTCACCGGAATCTACGGCGACGACCCCATCCAGGCCATGATCGACATTATCAACACCGGCATGGTGGGCGATGATATGTACACCAATATGATGATGACGGAGAACGCCCTGGCCGGCTACCGCCAGTTCTTCGACCTGCTGCTGGCCCAGGAGGAGGGCGAGGCCATCCTCTGGCACTGCACCGGCGGCAAGGACCGGGCGGGCGTGGCCGCGGTGCTGCTGCTCTCCGCGCTGGGTGTGGATCGGGACACTGTGCTCCAGGATTTCGTGCTGACCAATGATTTCAATTCCACCAAGATCAACTACATGGCCCAGGCCGCCCAGGAGCGCGGCATGGACGCCGACACCATCCAGGCCATCAAGAACCTGACCGGCGTGAGCTACAATGCTATGGTCAACCTGCTGGACGCCATCGACGCCCAGTACGGCTCCATGGATGCCTTCCTCACCGCGGAGAACGGAATGGCCCTGACCCAAGATCAGCTCACTCAGCTCCGGACCCTCTATCTGGACTGAGTTTGCTTCCACCTCTTTCCCAAAGACCGCACAGCGCCCGGCCAAGCTGGCCGGGCGCTGTGCATGTCGCCGCCTTTTTTCAGAAGGCCTTTTGTGTCTCCACAACGCGATCCATGAACAAGGATTTTGTTCCACAAATTCTGTGCCGAATGTGGAAATGCTGCGCAATTCTTCAAAAGACCGGGGCGGTCTAGTTGACCGCCCCGGTTTCCTTTTCCTGATATTCTTTCATATCCCGATAGGCAACCACCCGGTGACGGCCGGCCCGCTTGGCTTCGTAGAGGGCCACGTCCGCCAGGTGATAGAGCTTGTCATAGGTATCTCCGTCCGTAGGGACCAGAGCGACCCCAATGCTGCACCCCACCTTCAGGTCGGGCCATGCCTCCAGCTTGATCTCATGGACCGCCTGGCACAGCCGCTTGGCCCGCTCCAGACCCATCTCCTCTTCCCCGATAGAGCGCATGAAGATCATGAACTCGTCGCCGCCGATCCGGCCGATCAGATCGGTGGAGCGGAAAATGCCCCGGAGCCGTCCGGCCACCAGTTCCAGCACCCGGTCGCCGGCCTGGTGTCCGTAGGTATCGTTGATCTGCTTGAAATGATCCAGATCCAAAATCATCAGCACATGGATTCCCGCTTCTTTCTTCAACAGCGCGCTGATTCCCCGGCGCATACTGGCGTGGTTGAGCAGGCCGGTCAGGGAGTCCTGCTGTGCCTTCAGAACCAGCCGCCGGTTCTGCCCTGCCATGACCCACAGGCAGTAGACCAGCAGGGCGAAGGCCGCCGGCACCATGCCGCCCAGCAGAGCAACTTGAACATTCTGGATATAGGCATAGGGCTTGGAGGCCGCCTCTTCTTTTACGAAAAAGATCAGATAGCGGGTTTGAATGGATTCCACGGTGCTGTACGCCCCATAGTACCACTGTTCATTCTTCACGTCCTGAACCCGGAAGGCCCCGGACTGCCCTGCCTCCATATCCGCCCGAATCTCCTCTATGGAGTTATCCAAGATCTTTGAATCGGCCATTTCTTCCAGGATGTTGACATCGAACTCCAGACTGGACTGACCAATATTTCCGGAAAGCGTCAATACTTGTCCGCTTTCGTCAACCAGCAGCGTATAGCCGGCATTTTCTTCCGCCGCCTTGGTGTAAAGCATTTCATTTATGGTTTCTATGCTCAGCGACCCGCCCAGCAGGGCGATGGTCTCCCCATTGTCTCCCAGTACCGGAACCGCCAAAATCATGCTTCCCGTTCCGTCCACCCGGGAGGTCAATGGGTCGGAGATGACTTGCTTTCCCTCCATACATTCCTGAAAGTAGTCCCGGTCCGCTACATTTCCCGTGCTGCCGTCACTGTACACCGCAGTTCCGTTTCGATCCGCCGCCATCAGCCGCATAAAGCTGCCGCCGTTCTTCGCCATAAGCTGGAGCAGTTCTTTCATGCTCGCCTCATCCAGCCAACCGTCCACACTGTCCCAGGCGATATAATCAGCCACAGCCTGGAGCATATTGAATTGTCCGTCAATAAAATTTTCCACCGCGCTGCACCGCTCCTGAACCAGGCCGCGCACGCTGGTCGTCACTTGCTGTTGAACATTTCGTTGGGAAGAAACAAACAAAAAACCCCATAACGTAAATACATAGATCAGGAACAGAACCATAGCCATGAGCATCCTGCCCTGGATTCCGTCTCGTTTCAGCCATTGCATCATGCTCTCACTTCCCGACTGGTAATTTGCTGTTCTTATCATACCATAAACCGCCCGTCGGAACCAGTAGTTTTTGGTTATATTACCTGAAATATTTCAATATTTTTGTAAAATTAAGTGACAACTGGAAGGCTGGTTACGTTATTTCCAATCAAAACAGGCGGCGGGAATTTCCCGCCGCCTGTTTTGATTTACTGGCTTTCACTCTTGGGCTGGCCGCCCTCTCCGAGGGCCGCCTTGGTCCGGGGGCGGCGATGGCGGGGCCGGCGGCTGGAGCCGCTCTTTTTTCCGCTTCCCTGCCCCCCTGCCCGCTCCCCTTTGGGGGTCTGATCGGGCTGAGGCTGGGCCGGGGCCGCCTTTTTCTCCGGCCGGGGCTTCTTTTCCCCGCCGCCTTTCTTCTCCGCCGGAGCACGGCGCTCCGCCTTTTTCTCCGCAGGCTGCCGTTCACCGCCTGACTTTCGCTCTCCCTGGCCGCGGCGCCGCCGGCGGCCGCCGCCCTCGTTCCGGGGCTCCTCTGGCTGGGCGGCCGGGACTTCATGGTTGAAAATGGAAGCCAGCGCCGCCGACAGCCGGCTGTTTCCGCTTGCCTGAAGAGGCGTCCCGGTCTCCTCGGGAATGAAGCGCAGCTTTTCCAGCTCCTCCTTGGGAGGCGCCACATAGTCCTCCGGACGCTTGCCCTTTCCGCTGCGCACCACGCGAATTTCGCTGGTACGGTAGGTCTTGGGGGGATCGCTGGAGTCCTCCAGCTTGACCTTCACCTGCTCCCGCAGCAGATTGACCGCCGAAATATTTCCCACGCCGTCGGGGCACTCCACAAAAGAGTCATTCTTGGGACAGCGCTTTACCGCGTCCTCATAGGCCCCCTGCTCATACTTCAGGCAACACATCAGCCGCCCGCAGGTGCCGGAGATCTTGGTGGGGTTGAGGGAGAGGTTCTGGGTCTTGGCCATTTTGATGGACACAGGCTGGAACTCGTTCAAAAACTGGGAGCAGCAGAAGGGCTTTCCGCAGATGCCCAATCCGCCCAGCATACGGGCCTCATCCCGCACGCCGATTTGCCGCAGCTCGATCCGGGCGTGAAACACGCTGGCCAGGTCCTTTACCAGGGCCCGGAAGTCCACCCGGCCCTCCGAAGTGAAAAAGAACAGAATCTTGCTGCCGTCAAAGGCATAATCCACCTGCACCAGCTTCATGTCCAGCTGGTGCTTTTCAATCTTTTCCTGGCAGATGCGCATGGCTTTGCGCTCTTTCATGACGTTGTCCGCCACGATCTGCTCATCCTCCGGCGTAGCGATGCGCAGCACAGGGCGCAGGGGCTGCACCACCGCCGTATCCTCTACAAAGCCGTTGGGCCGGGTACAGACGCCGTACTCCATGCCCTTTCCGGTCTCTACGATGACCCCCTGGCCCTTGGCCACCGTCAGGCCCTGGGGATCAAAATAATATTGCTTTCCGCCCGATTTGAATCGGACGCCGATGATCTCGGTCATGAATGTTGTCCTCCGAATGTAGGGTTCAGCGGCCCGAAGGGCCGCCCGACTTGCCCGGCCGCGCCGTCTCCGCCCAGGCCGCGCCCAGCCAGCCCAGCAGATGGCCCGCCCCCACGTTGTAGGGCGTGGTCTCCCGCAGGCTCCGCAGCCGCTCCAGCAGCGGGACCGCCCGGGCGGGCCGCTTTGCCAGCGCGGGGCGCAGCGCTTCCTCCGTCAGGGCGAACAGGTCCAGCACCTCCCGGTTTTTGCGCTTGGCGCTCTCCTGCTCCGCCAGCCAGGTCATCAGAGCCAGCTCGTCCTCCCCCAGCAGCAGCTGAGCCAGCTCCTCTGCCGCACTTTGCAGCGCGGGGTCGGCCGGCTCCTCCTCCGGCGGCAGGGCCAGGGTCTCGCATCGGGAGCGGATGGTGGCCAGCAGGCCGCCCGTCTGCTCTGCCAGCAGCAAAAAGGCCGCATAAGGCGGCCCCTCCTCCAGCACTTTGAGCAGGGTATTCTGGGCGGCGGCGTTCATGCTGTCCGCCGGGTCGATCAAATAAACCTTGCGCGCGGCCTCGTTGGGCCGGATATAGGCATCGGCGCGCAGGGCCCGGGCCTGGTCGATCAGAATTTCCCGCTTTCCCTCAGCGGGAGATACCGTGATCACATCCGGATGAATCCCGCCGGCCGCCTTTTCACAGTGGCGACAATGCAGACAGGGCGGCCGCGCCTCCTCGCAGACATAGGCCTGAGCCAGACGGATGGCGTAAGCCCTGCGCGAGGCGGCGTTACCGCCGGTCAGGATGTAAGCGTGAGAGAGAGGATGGGGAATCACCATGGATACTTATACCCGCTCAAAGCGTTCAATGTCCAGCACAAAGATAGTCGCACCGCCCACGGTGACCTCCACCGGCATACTGGGATAGTAGCCATAGCTCATCTCCGTGGAGGTGGGAATCATCTGCTTGCGGCTGTGGGACTGGTCGTGGATGATGTCGATGACGGTCTGGACCTTTTCCTCGTCCACGCCGACCAGAATGGTCACGTTTCCGGCCATAAGGAAGCCGCCGGTAGTGGCCAGCTTGGTGGAGGAGAACCCTTTTTTGGTCAGGGCCTGCGTGACCGCATTGGCATCGTCGTGATTGATAATCGCAAGAACCAGTTTCATAAAGAACGCCTCCTTATCAGACACAGGCCGGGGAGAAAAGAATATATCCCGACAACTATATTATACCCTATTCCCGTGCAAGATGATAGAGTTTTTTTCAGAAAAAATGAAAAAAGTGGGAATCCGGAAAAAGGGCAAAACAAAAGCATTTTACCCTTCCCATCGAACAAAATCCGCGCTTTACCGCCCTGATCTGCCTTGACGGGTCTATGTTTTTTATGACATGGAAAAAACACCATAAATTTTTCGTGCGCAAAGCAAAGCCGCAAGCCTTGGTTTTCAAGGCTTGCGGCTTTGTGTCGTACGCATTATGATAAACAGGCTCTTGGCCTGGAGTCGTTTCTCAGGTTTTCTGGATGGCGATGGCCACCGGCGTCTCATCCTGGCTGTTCAGGGAACCCGTATAAGTGACGGTTACATTGTCTCCCTCCTCCAGGACGGAGCTGTCCACCCCCTCGCCAAAGTCAAAAACCACATATTCCCCATCCGCAGTCAGCAGGGTGAGATAATCCCCGCAGCGGTTGACCACCCCCTGGATGGTCTCTCCTTCCGGGGTCTTGGCCGCAGACGACGCGGTGGGAGCAGGCGAACCCGCCGCCGGGGCGTCTTTTCCGCCGCAGGCGGCCAGGGTAAGCAGCATCAGCACCAGGCACAGGCCCAAGATCATACGTTTCATAACATTCCATTCCTTTCGTATCGTAAGTTAAGATTTCTGGTCCGGCAGCAGGCGGGCGGGAATCTCCTGCCCGGCCATGGCGTAATAGGGTTCCAGCCGCTCCAGGTCAATGGGCTCCTCGCCCCCCTGCAAAAAGCCGGTGAGCCCCAGCAAGAGAATCTCCTGGGTCTCCGGCTCCGCCTGGGCCAAATGCTCATCCAGAAAGGCCAGCAGCGGCTCCACCGTATCCGAAGTGAGCAGCAGGGCGTAATATTCGTCCAACAGAGCGGCGGATTCCACCGCTTCCAAGCTGGTGAAGCAGGCGGGCGTGTTGTTGCCCACCCGCCGCTCCACAAAGAGCTCCGCTCCGGCATATCCGGCGGCGGCCTGGTCCGCCTCCGCCCGGCTGGCATACTGGCCCAGCTCCAGAAACAGGAGGCCCTGTTCATCCCGGAGCGTCCGGGTCTCCCCGGTCTGCGTCCAGCCTTCGGTCAGGGTGGGAAGCTTCTCCTCCTCCACCGACAGGGTGCGCAGGGAATAAATTTCAGTCAAATCGTCCGACGCGGGAGTCAGGGTCAGGACCACGCCGCCCGGATTCTGGTATTCCGCCACCTGCACGCCGGCGTCCCGCTCCAGCTCGATCTGCAGGACGGCGCTCCCCTCCTTCAAAGACGGAAGAGAGCCTACCTCCTTGATGTATTGGCTGGCGTCCCGGGCCCGGGCGGCGGCATCCAGCACCTCCACCCGGCCGGTGTCAGGCAGGGTCAGGGTAATGGTCCCGGGATAGCGCTCGTACCGGACCTGATAGAGGGCGGCCTGGTCCTGGTCATAGCGCAGGATCAGCCGTTCCTCCTCCCCATCCCGCTCCAGGGTCAGAGATACCTGGTCCGCTCCGCCGGGATGGCCGCCCTCAGCCTGGGGCGCATCCCGCTGAAACACCCGCACCAGCGTGCCCAGCACGGGCACGTCTGCCAGGGCGGCGGCGAAGGCGGGGGACAGATTGACGCCCCCGGCAAACAGCGCCAGGACCAGGACCAGGGAGAGGACCGACCGGGCGGTCCACTGCCGCACTCTGGCCCGGCGGGCGCACACCTGGCGGCCCCGCTGGAGTCCCGCCTGCACTGCTTCCTCCAGTCCATCCGGAATGACCACATCCGGCTTCCAATCAGACGTCATGGCAGTTCATCCTTTCTTTCAAAAGGCGTAAGCCTCGGTAATAATCGGACTTTACGGTGTTCTCCGGCCGGCCCGTCACCTGCGCGATCTCCCGAAAGGTCATGTCCTCGTAAGTCTTAAAGACAATGGCCGTCCGGCTGTGATCGTCCAGCTGGGCCAGGGCCTCCCGCAGGCAGAGGGAATCGTTCCACCGGGCCTCGTCGTCCGCGGAGGAGGGCTCGCTCCACTCCTCCAGAGGAATGGAATCCGCCGGACGGCGGCGCAGAAAGGACAGCGCCGTATTGGCCAGAATCCGGTAGAACCACGGGTAAAACCGGTCCGGGTCCCGCAGGCGGCGCTTGTTGACATAGGCCTTGCAGACCGCCTCCTGGACGATCTCCAGCGCATCCTCGGGGTGCTTCACATATCCATAAGCCACCCGGTAGAAGGACTGTTGTTTCGCCTCCACCAGTTGGGTAAATTCCAAGTCCGAGATCGGATGATGAGGGTTTCGCAGCTGCAAGTCGCTCTCACTCCTTTCGCTGATTCAGACGCCGGCAGGCCGAAAATAGTTGAGGAAAATGCAAATTTTTTCTGGACAAAAAAAGGTTTGAAACGATTGATGGAAACAGGAGCAATCATCCCTCCCATATTGACAAACCAAGAGCCCTGTGCCGCTTCAGCGGCACAGGGCTCTGTTTCGTTTTGTTTCGTTCCGGCGCTCACTGCTTCTCCGGGTCGTAGGCCACCACCGTGCGGCGGTTGGGCTCGGTGCCCGTGGAGAAGGTGGTCACATGGGGGCGGTCCTGCAGGGCGGCGTGAATCACATGGCGCTCATAGGCGTTCATGGGCTCCAGGGTGACGTTGCGGCGGTACTTGACTACCTTGCCCGCCACCTTGTTGGCCAGCCGCTGGAGGGATTCCTCCCGGCGGGCCCGGTAATGCTCCGCATCCACATGGATGCGCACCCGCTTGGACTTGCCGTGGTTGACCGCGTAGCCGGTCAGCTGCTGAATGGCGTCCAGCGTCTCGCCCCGGCGGCCGATGAGTCCGCCCAGGTCCGGGCCCTGGAGCACTACGTTATAGGTATCCCCGTCCCGGCTGATCTGGGGCGCGGCCTCCACGCCCATATGCTGGAACAGGCCGGTCATAAACTGCTCGATGCGGGCGGCCACCTCGTCCTCCGCCGCCGAGACAGCGGCCGGCGCTGCCTGCGGCGCCTGGGCGGGCGCGGACACGGGGGCCTGCTGTTTCACCTCGGTCCGGGGCGGCTCGGCAGAGCGGACCGGCTCCGGCTCCGGCTGAGGCGCGGGGGCCTCGTCCGGCGCTTCATAGGTCACTTTGATTTTGGCGGGCGTGCTGCCAATGCCCAGGAAGCCGGTCTTGGCCCGCTCCAGCACCTCCACGGAGACGTCGTCCCGCTCCAGACCCAGCTGAGCCAGGGCACGGGCGATGGCGTCCTCCTCATTTTTTCCGGTGACTTCGATATACTTCAGCAAGGGTGTCACTCCTTCTTTTCGCTGTCATTGTCATAGTCGGGCTTGTCATACTCCGGGGTCTCAAAGCGGACGGTATCCGTTTCCTCTGCCGTTTCCGGAGCAGACTCCGGCGTGACGGGCTCCTCCGCCGCTTCCTCGGCGGGAGCTTCCGCTTCCACGGTCTCAGGCGCGGGTTCCTCCACGGGAGCGATGGCCTTCTCCAGCAGCGCAGCGTTCTCCGCGCCGGATTCGGCCAGGATCTTCTTCTCCTCGTCGGTCAGCTCGGTGACCTCCTCCTGAGCAGGCTTATACTTCAGATCCGGGTCATGGTAGGGCGTGACGGGATAACGGTTGGGGTCATAGGCCCGGCCCCGGGCATAGGTACGCATACCCACCCGGCTGGCCTCCTGAATGGCGCCCAGCCGTTCTGCCTCCGCCTGTGCCTCGGCGGCGGTGCGCTTGCCCTTGCGGGGACGGCGGGCGGCGGCCTTCTGCTCGGCCAGAGCGGCGGCCTTGCGCTCGGCGGCCAGACGGCGGCGCTCCTTCTCCGCGGCCTTGGCGGCGGCCTCCTGCTCGGCCATCTTGCGCTGGGCCTCCTCGTAATCCTTCTTCAAAATCTTGCCGCAGATGAGTTCCTGCACCACAGACAGCACGCTGTTGGAAATCCAGTAGATACACATACCGGCGGGCAGAGTAAAGCCGATCCACAGCGAAAGCAGAGGCATCATAATGAGCATGGTGCGGTTCTGGGCAGCCATGTTCTGCTCCTGCTGGCGGTTCATGGCGTTGGTCTTGGTCATGATGACAGAGGAGAGAGCCGACAGGCCGGCGGAGATCACAGGCAGCAGGAACAGGCCCACGGACTGCCAAGAGATCCCGCCATCCCAGAATTTCCAGTTGGGAATCTGAGACAGGTCCAGACCCAGAAAGTTGAAATTGATGACAAACAGACTGCTGACGCCGGCGGCGGCGCCCACGCTGGCCAGGTTGCTCTCGGTGAGCATGGAGGCGGCGGTCAACTCGCCGTAGCCCTGGCCGGCGGTCAGGCCGGTCAGGCCCAGAGCGCTGAATACCGCGTTCGTGGCCGAATCCGCCAGACCCATCATATACTTCAGGGGACGGCGGATGATGGCGTACAGGGGCCACAAAATCAGCAGAGGGATAAAGGACCACAGGCAGCCGCCCATGGGATTGACGCCATGTTCGGTATAGAGCTTCTGCAGCTCCTCATTCTGCTTATTGCGGTCATTGGGATACTTTTTTTGAATCTCCCGCTGGCGGGCGGAGAGAATGTTCATCTGGATCATGCTCTTCTTGCTTTTGAGCGAGAAGGGGAACAAGATGAGCTTGACCACAATGGTGAACAGAATCAGGGCGATTCCGTAGCTGTCGAAGATCAGGCAGAACTGCTTCAGCAGCCAGGAAAAAGGCGTCATCAGAATTTGCCAAATATCCATGTTTGGCCTCCTTAGCATTGGTTATTTGGATCGCTTGGGGGGAACAGGGTCGTATTCAAAGGAGGTTTGCCGGTGAAAGGGATGGCACTTGAGCAGCCGCCGCAGCGCCAGCAGGCTCCCCTTCCAGGCCCCATGGACCTGGATCGCCTCCAGCGCGTAGGCCGAGCAGGTGGGCAGAAAACGGCAGCAGGGCGGGCGCATGGGAGAAATATGTTTGCGGTAAAACCGGATGAGCGCCAGCAGCAGGGCCTTCATGGCCGCGCCTCCTCCCGATCGCGCACCCCCAGCTTGTCCGTCAGGGACAGATAGGACCGCTCCAGGGCGGAAAAGCGCCCGTGGGCCGCTTTGACCCGGGCCACGATGACCATATCCCAGCCGGGATGCAGCTCGTCCTCATGAAGGCGGTAGATCTCCCGAATCCGGCGGCGCACCCGGTTGCGCACCACGGCGCAGCCCAGCTTGGTGGACACGGTGATGCCCAGGCGGTTGCCCTTGCCGCCGTTACGGCGCACATAGATGGCCAGATAGGGCGAGACCGCCGACTTTCCCTTGGCGTACAGCCGGCGGAATACGTGATTTTCCTTGATGGAAACCGTGTGCTTCACCAGAACCAAAACTCCTTTGACTCAACCGAAAAGAGCGGATAGACAACCAGGGGCGGGGGAATACTCCCACGCCCCTGCGCTATTTCACTCTTTTCTTGTCTGCCCGCATCAGTGGGTGAGGCGGACGCGGCCCTTGGCGCGACGACGAGCCAAGACCTTGCGGCCGTTGCTGGTAGCCATGCGCTTGCGGAAGCCATGGACCTTGGAGCGATGCCGCTTCTTGGGCTGATAGGTACGAACCATGCTGGTACACCTCCTGTACTTAATGACGGGACATTGGTCCCGCCCTCCACAACGGCGCGGCGAGCGCGCCGCGGTCAGTGAATGGATGGCGCTTTCCCTATTTGGGCGCAAAACGGCCCTGGTTTGGAAAGTCGCATCAGTTATTATAGCGTATCCATTCGGATTCTGTCAACTGGATTTTGCGAAAAAACCTTGTATTTTCAAGGGGCCACAACATCTTGTGCCCCATCCGGCCCAAAAGGGCGAGACCCGGGGGCGGATTCTCTTTTTTCCCAGCGGTTGGCACGCCCGCGTACAACGATCTCCCCCTGACGGCCCATAGACGCCCCGTTCCGCCCTCTTCCTCCGCTCCCCGTATCCCCCCACGTCAGAAAAGAAATTCGGCAAAAAGGATTGCTAGAGAGGTGTAAATTTGATATAATGAACCGATATAAAACTGTCATGACAAAGGATGGTGCGATTATGAATTCCGCCGCCGATGTGTGGGAAAAAGTTCTGGTCCTGATGCAGGCCGAAATGACCGCCGTCACCATCAATACCTGGTTCGACGATGTACAGGCCGTGGCGCTGGAGGATACCCGGCTGGTGCTTTACTCTCCCACCGAGTTCAAACGGAATATCATCTCCTCCCGCTATGTGCCCACGATTCAAAAAGCACTGCGGGAGTTGTTTTCTTTTGATTTTCAGGTGGAGGTCCTGGACGAGGCCGGTATGGAGCGCTACCGCCAGGATCAGAGCGACGACCGCTTTCTCACGGGCTCAGAGCAGTACACCTTTGAGAACTTCGTGGTGGGCAGCTCCAACAAATTTGCCTACAACGCCGCCCGTGCCGTGGCCGAGGCGCCGGGCATGAGCTACAACCCCCTGTTCATCTACGGCCAGTCCGGTCTGGGCAAGACCCATCTGCTCTACGCCATCGCCCATAAGGTCCATGAGAACCACCCGGAATATAGGGTCGTGTACATCAAAAGCGAGGACTTCGTCAACGAGCTGATCACCAACCTGCGCCGCCAGGAATACTATATGCAGGAATTCCGGGACAAGTACCGCAATGTGGACCTGTTCCTCATGGACGACGTACAGTTTATCGCCGGCAAGGACCGCTCCGAGGAAGAGCTGTTCCATACCTTTAATACCCTGCACGAGCAGAAAAAGCAGATCGTCTTTACCTCCGACCGTCCTCCCCAGGAGATGCTGCGCATGGAGGAGCGGCTCAAGACCCGGTTTGAATGGGGCCTGTCCGTGGACATCCAGCCGCCGGACTATGAGACCCGGGTGGCTATCATTAAAAATAAGGCCATCAACCGGGGAATCAGTATCCCGGACCCGGTGCTCAATTATGTAGCCGACAACATCACCGCCAACGTGCGGCAGATCGAGGGCGTGGTCAACAAGATTTTGGCCTTGCACGAGCTCATGGGCGAGCAGGTGGACGTAGAGACCACCATCCGGGCCGTGCGGGACATCCTGCGCCAGAAGGCCGATTTTCTCCCCTCCGCCGACGTCATCATCCAGGAGGTGGCCCGCTATTACGAGATGGACAGCGAGACCCTCCGGGGCCAGAGCCAGAACAAGGAGACCGCCACTGCCCGCAACGTGGCCATGTATATCATCCGGGAAATGACCAACCTCTCCCTGCAGGAGATCGGTAAGGAATTCGGCGGCCGCCATCACTCCACGGTGCTCAACTCCATCAACCGGGTGGAGAAGATGATGAAGCAGCAGCCCGAGATGTCCGAGATCATCCGGGACATTACCACGGCCGTCAACGGCGCGTACTGATGCTTTTCTATCTTCTGCAAGTTTTCCTGCGCCGCCGTGATTGCAGCTTGTAATCACAAACCTCCACAAAATCACAAAGTTTTCCACAATTTCTGTGGACGGTGTTGTGGATGGTTGTGGACGCTCTTTGGGCTCCACAGCGGGATGCGGAACCAGAGGAACCAATGTGGAACCTCTGCGGAGGGCGTGAATCCTTGGGAATCCCGGCTATTTTGGGTCATCTCCACACTTCCACACCCCCTACTACGGATACGAAATTTTATAACCCCTCCTCTCCTTTTGCGAGAGCGGAGACCAGAAAGGAAGGAACCTCTATGAATTTCTCCTGTGAAAAAGCGCTGCTGCTCTCCGCCGTCAACACGGCGGGACGGGCGGTGGCGGCCAAAAGCTCCATTCCAGCCCTGGAGGGCATCCTGCTGGAGGCCCAGGGCAGCCGCCTGACCATGACCGGCTACAACCTGGAGACCGGAATCCGCACCACCGTGGAGGCCGACATCCGGGAGGGCGGCAGCCTGGTGGTCTCCGCCCGTCTGTTCGGCGACATCATCCGGAACCTGCCCGACGATGTGGTGAATTTTTCCACGGACGGCGTGACCATCAATATCAAATGCGGCATGAGCGACTTCCATATCATGGGGACCGATCCCCGGGAATTTCCCGAGCTGCCCGTGGTGGAGGACGGCAATGGCTTCTTTATCACCCAGAGCAAGCTGAAAAGCATGATCGCCCAGACCATCTTTGCTGTGTCCGACAACGAGAGCCGGCCCATTCATACCGGCTCCCTGTTCGAGGTAGAGAGCGGCGTGCTGACGGTGGTCTCGGTGGACGGCTACCGGCTGGCCCTGCGGCGGGAGACGCTGGAGAGCGTCTGCGGCGCCAACGGCTTTTCCTTCGTGGTGCCCGGCGCGGCCCTGAAGGAAGTGGAGAAGATCTGCTCCGACTGCGACGAGCAGGTTTCCATTACCCAGGGACAGCGGCACATCATGTTCCAGATCGGGGATACCATTTTGATCTCCCGCCGGCTGGAGGGCGAGTTCCTCAATTATAAGCAGACCATTCCCCGGGAAAATGCCATTCAGGTGGAGGGCAATACCAAGACCCTCCAGACCTCTATTGACCGCGTATCCCTCATTATCAGCGATAAGCTGAAAAGCCCGCTGCGCTGCCGTTTTGGGGACAATACCCTGAGCATTACCACCAAGACCGCCATCGGCGACGCCTTCGACAGCTGCGAGATCCAGGGCGACGGAAAGAATCTGGAGATCGGCTTCAATAACCGCTATCTGATGGACGCCATCAAGGCGGCTCCGGCGGATACGGTGCGGCTGGAGCTGAATACCTCCACCTCGCCCTGCCTGATTCTCCCGCCGGACGGCGGCGACCAGTTTCTGTATATGGTGCTGCCGGTGCGGTTGAAAGCTGGGGAATAAAGAAGCGCTGAGGCGTGATGCGCACTCGTAGAGGCCGCACTGCCCACATCGACCCTGTTGCGGCAGTACCCTCCCCTTGACAAACCCCACCCGCAACGACCAAACATAAGGGGGGCTGCGGCCCCCCCTTATTGGAAGTAACCCCCCGGGGAACGCTTGCGTTCGGGACGTGGGCGCGCTCTGCGCGCCCCTACGATCTCGGTGAGGCTCCCGTTTCGAAAGATTCCGGGCGTCTCCTCTTCTTCATTGTTAAAACGGCAGACTTCCCTGCCCACGTTCCTTGAGTTTAGGAGTGTTTTCATGCAAGAACAGACTGTTTCTATCACGACGGAATTTATCAAGCTGGATTCCCTGCTGAAATTTTCCAATGTGGTCCTGACCGGCGGAGAGGCCAAGCTGGCCATCCAGGACGGAGATGTGACCGTCAACGGCCAGGTATGCACCATGCGGGGCAAAAAGATCCGGCCCGGCGACGTGGTGGTGGTGGGCGGCCAGGTCAAGCTGGTCGTCACATGATCGTCAAAGCCATAACCCTGGATTTTTTCCGAAATTACGTCCACGCCGAGGCGGCCTTTGATCCGCGGCTCAACGTGATCTGCGGGGACAACGCCCAGGGCAAGACCAATCTGCTGGAGGCCATCGCCTATCTGTCCACCGCCCGGTCCCACCGGGCCCGGTATGACCGGGAGCTCATCCAGTTTGGGGTTAATTCCGCCTTTCTTCAGGCGGAGCTGGAGTCCCGGGACCGGGACTTTACCCTGGAGGCCGAGCTGCGCCGGGGCGCGGGGCGTATTCTGAGGTCCAATGGCGTGCGGCTGAAAACCGCCGGAGAGCTGTCGGGCATTTTGACCACGGTGCTCTTCTGCCCGGAGGATCTGTCCCTCATCCGGGCGGGGGCCGCCGAGCGCCGGCGGTTCCTGGACGACTGCATCTGTCAGCTGCGGCCCAAATATGCCGCCGCCCTGACCGAGTACAAAAAGCTCTATGAGCACAAGACCCGGATTTTGCGGGACAGCGGGGAGTACCCCTCCCTGCTGGACACGCTGGACGATTTCTCGCTGCGCATGGCCCAGACCGGGGCTCTGCTCATCCACTACCGGGCCCATTTTATCCGGAAGCTGGCCCAGATCGCGCCGGAGATTCACCGGGACTTCTCCGGACGGCGGGAGGAGCTGGGGCTGGTCTACCATACGGTGAGCACCGTGTCCGACCCCCTGGCCTCCCCTAAAGTTCTGCTGGAACAGCTGCTGGCCCACCAGGAGACCCACCGGCGGGCGGAACTGGAGGCTCGTCAGTGTCTGTCCGGTCCGCACAAGGACGACCTGGAGGTGCTGCTGGACGGGCAGTCCGCCCGGAGCTACGCCTCCCAGGGGCAGACCCGCACCGCGGCCCTGTCCCTGAAGCTGGCCTCCCGGGAGCTGTTCTACCACGACACCGACCAGTGGCCGGTGCTTCTGCTGGATGATGTGCTGTCTGAACTGGACGCCCGGCGGCAAGAATTTGTATTGAGCCGAATCCGGGGCGGCCAGGTCTTTCTCACCTGCTGCGAGGAGGACGAAAAGCTGCGCCGGCTCATGTCGGGCGCCCTGTTCCGAGTGTCCGGCGGGACACTGTGCTGAGAAAAAAGGAGTTACTGCATTGGATTCCATCTTTACCATCTGCGTGGCGGCGCTGTTCGGCGTGGCCTGCGGGGTCTTCCAGTATTGGATGGCGAACCGGCTGGACCGCAAGCGCTGGCTGCTCTGGCTCCAGCCCGCCCTGTTTGCCGCCATTGCCCTGTGTTTTTTGGGCTGGACCCTCTCCCTGGACGGTCTGGAGCGGTCCTCCGCCCGGCTGGCCAGCCTGCCCTTCTTTTACCTGCTGGCCTGCGTTGTCGTGGGCTGGATCGTGGCCAGGGTGCGGCATGGAAAACCGCCCAAGCCCCCCGAAGCCGGGGACGGCGAGGCGTGACCGCCATGTATCTGAATCTGGGCCAGGCGGCGGTGGTGCCCTGCCGCAGTATTCTGGGCATCTTTGATTTGGATAATACCACCCAGTCCCCCCGTACCCGGGCCTTTCTGGAGCGGGCGGAGCGGGAGGGGCGGCTGATCAGCCTGGGGGACGATCTGCCCAAGTCCTTTGTGGTCTGCCAGGAGAAGGGCCGTCCGCCGGTGGTCTATATATCCCAGCTGGCCTCCTCCACCCTGCTGCGGCGGGCGGAGAGCGGCAGCCTGTTTTCTTCCTCCCTGTGAGGTTCAATCGTCTGCACGCGGAGCCGGCCGATCTGTTCCCCGTTTCACGGGAAACAAATCGGTTTGCTTCGCCTGTGATATGGAGGTTATACAATATGTCTTCTGAAGAAATCGAGCTGAACAGCACCCACACGGACCACGAATACAACGCGTCCGAAATTCAGGTGCTGGAGGGTCTGGAGGCGGTGCGCAAGCGGCCGGGCATGTACATCGGCTCCACCTCCTCCTCCGGTCTGCACCACCTGGTGTATGAGATCGTGGACAACGCCATCGACGAGGCGCTGGCGGGCTACTGCGACCACATCACCGTGGACATTCTGGAGGGGGACGTGATCCGCGTCACCGACAACGGCCGCGGAATCCCCGTGGACATTCAGGCCCAGACCGGCAAGCCCGCTCTGGAAGTGGTGTACACCATCCTCCACGCCGGCGGCAAGTTCGGCGGCGGCGGCTATAAGGTGTCCGGCGGCCTGCACGGCGTGGGCGCCTCGGTGGTCAACGCCCTGTCCGAGTGGCTGGAGGTGCGGGTCCACAAAAACGGGAACATCTATGAGATGAAGTTCGCCCGGGGCAATGTGACCCAGGCCATGACCATCATCGGCTCCACCGACCACACGGGCACCGAGGTGGTGTTCAAGCCCGACCCGGAGATGTTCGAGGACACGGTGTACGACTACGAGACCCTCCACACCCGGATGCGGGAGGAGGCATTCCTGAACGCGGGGCTGAAAATCACCATCTCCGACCAGCGGCCCGGTCACGAGCAGGCGGATTCCATGTGCTATGAGGGCGGAATCCGGGAGTTCGTCACCTACATCAACCGCAACAAGACCCCCATCCATCCGGAGGTCGTCTATATGTCCGGCTCCAGGGACGACGCCATGGCCGAGATTGCCTTCCAGTACACCGAGGCCTACAACGAGATTATCGTCTCCTTTGCCAACAACGTTCACACCCCCGAGGGCGGCATGCACGAGGAGGGTTTCAAGCGGGCCCTGACTACGGTGCTCAACGCTTACGGCAAGAAAATGAACCTGCTCAAGGGAGAGGACAAGGTCTCCGGCGAGGACTGCCGGGAGGGCCTGACGTGCATCATCTCGGTAAAGCTCACCGAGGCTCAGTTCGAGGGCCAGACCAAGGCCAAGCTGGGCAACAGCGAGATCCGCACCATGGTCAACGCCCTGGTGTCCGACAAGCTGGAGCAGTTTTTGGAGGAGAATCCGGCGGTAGGAAAGGCCATTCTGGACAAGGCCATGACCGCCAGCCGGGCCCGGGAGGCCGCCCGCCGCGCCCGGGAGAACATCCGCCGCAAGACCGCCCTGGACGGGGCCACCCTACCGGGCAAGCTGGCCGACTGCTACGAGCGTGATCCCGCTCTGACGGAAATTTACATCGTGGAGGGCGACTCCGCCGGCGGCTCGGCCAAGCAGGGCCGGGATTCCCGCTTCCAGGCCATCCTTCCCCTGTGGGGCAAGATGCTCAACGTGGAGAAAGCCCGGGCGGACAAGGTGTACGGCAACGACAAGCTCACCCCGGTCATCACCGCCCTGGGCGCCGGCCTGGGGGATGAGTTCGACGCGGACAAGCTGCGTTATCACAAGGTGGTCATCATGGCCGATGCCGACGTGGACGGCGCCCACATCCGCACCCTGATGCTCACCTTCTTCTTCCGGTTCATGCGGCCCCTTATCGAGAAGGGATACGTCTACGCCGCCGTGCCGCCCCTGTATAAGCTGGTACGGGGCAAGAACACCCGGGTGGCCTTCTCGGACGCGGAGCGGGACGCCATCTCCGCCGAGCTGCGGGGCGACAACCCCAACGCCAAGGTGGACATCAGCCGCTTCAAGGGCCTGGGCGAGATGAACCCGGAGGAGCTGTGGGAGACCACCATGAATCCCGAGACCCGAACCCTCAAGCGCATCACCATGGAGGATGCGGTGAAGGCGGACGAGATCTTCACCCTGCTCATGGGCGAAAAGGTGGAGCCGCGGCGGGAGTATATCGAACAGAACGCGGAAAAAGCGATGAATTTGGACTATTAAACAATTTACAATTTAAAATGGACAATTTCCGTGGATGGAGGCGGGTGGTTCTTATGAGAGAGAATCTGATTCAGGAAAAGAGCAAACGGTTTGCCATTCGAATCATTCGACTCTATCAGCACTTGAGTCAGGAGAAGCGGGAATTTGTTCTGTCCAAACAGCTGCTGCGCAGCGGTACCAGCATTGGCGCCAATGTGCGGGAGGCGGTACAGGGCTTCAGCCGAAATGACTTTCGCTATAAAATGAGCCTCGCGCTGAAAGAGAGCGAGGAGACGCAATACTGGCTGGAGCTGCTCCATGAAACCGACTATCTGTCCCCAAAAGAGTTCGCTTCCATCTATTCCGACGCACGGGAATTGACAAAGATCCTGACGTCCATTTTGAAAACCCTCCAGACCGAATCCGATTCGCAGGGTCCTGATGTAAAAAGCAATCCAATATAGAACAAGGTTTGCGTGTAGACCACGACTAGAAAGACAGAATCAGTATAAGAGAGCGCCTTCTACCAAAGAAAACGAATGAAGAAGCGCAGACAGTTTTAGAAAAGGAAGCATTGTCAATTGTCAATTATTCATGGTCAATTGTCACCGCTTCCCGGCAATTATCATTTGAACGCAGACAGTGAAAGGGGGCTGTATGTCGAACCAGAAACGAATTGAGGCAGTTGGGTTCGACGTCCCGGTCATTGTCCATTGTTCATTGTCAATTGTCCATTAACTTGAGGTGATTATGTTGGCAAAAAAGCCTGACGAGGAAAAAGATATTTCCTTTCCCAATCAAAAAATCGTAGAGATCAACCTGGAGCACGAGATGCAGGCGGCGTACATCGAGTATGCCATGTCGGTCATCGTGGGCCGGGCCCTGCCCGATGTACGCGACGGCCTCAAGCCGGTCCACCGGCGGATTCTCTATTCCATGTACGAGACCGGCCTGACCTCCGACAAGCCCTTTAAGAAGTCGGCCACCTGCGTGGGCGACGTGCTGGGCAAATACCATCCCCACGGCGACGCCTCGGTCTACGACGCCATGGTGCGTCTGGCCCAGGACTTCTCCATGCGCTATCCCCTGGTGGACGGCCACGGCAACTTCGGCTCCGTGGACGGCGACCCCCCGGCCGCCTACCGTTACACCGAGGCCCGTATGGCCAAGATCGCCAACGAGATGATGCGGGACATCGACAAGGACACCGTGGACTGGGACCCCAACTTTGACGAGTCCCTGAAGGAGCCCCGGGTGGTCCCCTCCCGCTTCCCCAACCTGCTGGTCAACGGCTCCTCCGGAATCGCCGTAGGCATGACCACCAACATCCCGCCCCACAACCTGCGGGAGGTCATCGACGCGGCGGTGTGCGTGCTGGACAACCCCAACGCCACCCTGGACGACCTGATGGAGCACATCAAGGGCCCCGACTTCCCCACCCGCGGCATCATCATGGGCCGGTCGGGCATCCGGGCGGCCTACGCCACCGGCAAGGGCCACATCCGGGTCCGGGCCCGCACCGAGATGGAGGAGTTCGGCCAGGGCCGCACCCGGATCATCGTCACCGAGCTGCCCTACCAGGTCAACAAGGCCCGGCTGGTGGAGAACATCGCCGACCAGGTGAAGGACAAGCGGCTGGAGGGAATCTCCGGCCTGCGGGACGAATCCGACGGCAAAAAGGGCATGCGCATCGTCATTGAGCTGAAAAAGGACGCCAATCCCCAGGTGGTGCTCAACCGCCTGTTCGCCCAGACCCAGATGCAGACCACCTTCGGCGTGATTCTGCTGGCCCTGGTCAACAACCAGAAGCAGCCCAAGATC
This sequence comes from Clostridiales bacterium, assembly GCA_019415645.1. Taxonomy (GTDB): domain Bacteria; phylum Bacillota; class Clostridia; order Oscillospirales; family Oscillospiraceae; genus DXYV01. Next base: position 1,985 of record DXYV01000018.1, on the reverse strand, counting down.
CTCACCCTGCGGCAGATTTTGGACGAGTACATCGCCTTCCAGGAGGAGGTCATCACCCGGCGGACCCGCTATGACCTGAAAAAGGCTCAGGAGCGCGCCCACCTGCTGGAGGGCCTGCTCATCGCCCAGGACAACATCGACGAGGTCATCCGCATCATCCGGGAGAGCTACGACGACGCCAAGGAACACCTGATGGACCGCTTCCACCTGTCCGACGTGCAGGCCCAGGCCATTCTGGACATGCAGCTCAAGCGCCTGCAGGGCCTGGAAAAGGAGAAGCTGGAGGCCGAGTACAAGGAGCTGGAGGAGCGCATCGACTACTACAACCGCCTGCTCACCGACGAGGCCATGCTGCGGGGCGTGCTCAAGGACGAGCTGCTGGAAATCCGCGACAAGTACGGCGACGACCGCAAGACCGAGATCGGCTTTGCCGAGGACGACATCGACATCGAGGACCTGATCGAGGAGGAGGAGTGCGTCTTTACCATGTCCGCCGGGGGCTATATCAAGCGTACCCCCGTCTCCACCTATAAGACCCAGAATCGGGGCGGCAAGGGAATCACCGGCATGACCACCCGGGAGGAGGACTATGTGGACACCCTCTTCACCGCCTCCACCCACGACTATATCCTGTTCTTCTCCGACCGGGGCCGGGTGTACCGCAAAAAGGGCTATCAGATTCCCGAGGCCGGCCGCACCGCCCGGGGCACCAACATCGTCAACGTGCTGCCCGTGGAGAGCGACGAGAAGATCACCGCCATGATCTCGGTGAAGGACTTTGAGGACGACCGCTATCTGGTCATGGTCACCCGCCGGGGCACCGTGAAGCGCATCCAGCTCTCCGCCATCCACACCGCCCGCAAGGCGGGCATCCGCTGCATCACCCTGGAGGAGGGGGACGACCTGATCTGCGTGCGGGAGACCGACGGCGACCAGGCTATCCTCATCGTCACCCACAGCGGCATGGCCATCTGCTTCAAGGAGACCGATGTGCGATGCATGGGCCGGGACGCCGCCGGCGTGCGCGGCATCAAGCTGCGGGAGGGCGACTACGTTGTGGGCGCCGCCCGGGCCAAGCGCGATCACCAGGTGCTTATGGTGACGGAGAACGGCTACGGCAAGCGCACGGAAATGGACGAGTATATCCGGGCCGACGGACCCCAGAACCGGGGCGGCTACGGCCTGAAGGGCTATCAATGCACGGAAAAGACCGGCCCCGTGGTGGGGGTCAAGGTGGTCAGCGATGAGGACGACATCCTCATCATCAACGACGCCGGCGTGATCATCCGCATGGCTGTGTCGGGAATCTCCACCTATGGCCGGGCGGCCCAGGGCGTCAAGCTGATGAATCTGGGCGAGGGCGGAAAGGTCATCTCCATTGCCCGCACCGAGCACGAGGAGCCGGAGGAGGAGACGTCCGCAGCGGAGGAGCCTTCTGTGGAACCTTCCGGCGCGTCCGCCCCGGAAACGGAAGAACGTGAGGAAACCGGATGGGATTTGTGACCAATACAGGCTGGGACAGCGACCTGGGCGCTCTCTATGACCAGCTGGAGGAATTGAAGCGCCACTTCCAGGCCGGAGAACTGACCGAGGAGGAATATCGCCGCCGCAGCGTGGAGCTGGAGGCGCAGATCGCCCTGGCGGGGATGTAATACCTTGAATCAGCAGAAAAACAGCCCAAAAATGAAATACAAAGCGAAATAAAAAGAAAAAATAATACAAAATGGAGGGGACAATATGCGGCGCAGGAGACGGGTGACCTATCGGCCCAACAAGGGATAGTCGGTTTTCGCCGGGATCGTGGGCCTGATCTTTGTGGGAATCGGTCTGATCGTGGTGATTCCCGCCTTTGGCCCCTTCGGCATTTTGTGGACCCTCATCGCCGTGGGGAGCACGGTGATGAGCTTCTATCAGGCCTTCGGCAAGAAGTATGTGGGGCCGGAGAACCTCATTGAGGACAAGGACGTGCCCCCCGCCACCCCGCC
>DXYV01000017.1 GCA_019415645.1 Clostridiales bacterium | reverse complement strand
TGCAGTTTGACGTAACCAGTTACTTTCTGTGCCATTTGAAACAGCACCTCCTACTTTAATGTGGTGGAATGCGGAGCCCGGCGGACCGGAAAGCTCCTCCCACGTTGACCCGTCCGGGGGACGGGACGCCTCTGGAAGAGGCGATTTCGTTGCATAAGGGTTGCGCCGCAGCTCTTACGGGAGGCCGGACGCTTACGAGACGGGCTCGACCTGATCCAGCTCCAGCTCAACGGGGGTCTCGCGGCCGAACATGGAGACGACCACGCGGACCTTGCCGCGCTCCAGATCCAGTTCGTCTACGACGCCGATGAAGGACTCCAGCGCGCCGTCGGTAATCTTGACGTTGTCACCGACTGCGTAGGAGACCACGACCTCGCGCTTCTCCACGCCCAGGGCCAGAATCTCATCCTCCGTCAGGGGAATGGCCTTGTTGGCGGAGCCCACAAATCCGGTTACGCCGCGGATGTTGCGGACCAGATGCCAGGTCTCGTCCGTCATGACCATTTTGATCAGCACATAGCCGGGAAAGACCTTGCGCTCCACGGTCTTGGGACCGTTTTCCGTGATCTCGGTGACCGTCTCCATAGGGATGCTTACTTCCTGGATCAGATCGCCCATGTTGCGGTTTTCCACCGCGCGTTCCACCGAGGCGGCCACGGTGTTCTCATAACCGGAATAGGTATGCGCTACATACCACTTCAGTTCGTCAGCCATCGCGATCCGCCTTACCCGAAGAGGTTGAGCAGCGCGTCAATGACGGCATGCGTCAGCCAGTCAAAGATCCAGATAAAGACACCCACGATGATCACGCAGGCGATAACGGTGCCCACATTCTTCATGGTGTCCTTGGCGCTGGGCCAGGAGACCTTTTTCAGCTCGCTTCTCATCTCGCGGAACCAGCGGCCCACACGGGCGAAGAAACCGGGCTTCTTCTCCTTGTCCTTCTTGGCGGGCTTGTCCTTTTTTTCCGCTTTTTCCGGCTTGCCGGAAGAACTCGCCTGCGCGGACTCGGCCGCCAGGGTCTCGTCTCTTTTTTCCATATCAGACATGTTGTTCGTACACCCTTCTTTCCTTCGAGGCTCTGATAGCGCTCATCACTTCGTCTCCGTATGCAGGGTATGCTTTCTGCAGAAGGGGCAATACTTGTTCAGTTCCAGCTTCTCAGTGGTGTTTCTCTTGTTCTTGTTGGTGTTGTAGTTGCGCTGCTTGCACTCGGAACACCGAAGCGTGATCTTCACACGGTTACCGGCTTTCGCCATAATAGCGGCACCTCCTTCAAATTTGTGGCCGACTCCAAGAAAAAACGCCGGAGTCGGTCCGAATGCCGATTCCAGCGCTGCAACGGCGTAATACGCCCTTTACTACGGTGGAGTCGGCAGCTTTGCCTCCCTATGACCCGTAGGGGAGAAGGGTTTTTATGCCATCCCGTAAAAACGGCATAAAAAATAAGCCCTATTCATAGGTGCTAATAGATTATCACAAGTCAAACGGAAAGTCAAGCACAATTTGCTCCTTTCTTGACAAGGGACCGGCCTTCGTGGATAATAGGACGTGAAACCGAAATAAGCGGAGGAACGATCAAATGCGCATTATGGCGATCGACTATGGAGACGCGCGCACAGGCGTGGCGATCTCCGATGCGACCGGGCTGCTGGCCGGCTACACCACCGTTCTTCCCAGCCGTTCGCGGGAAGCGGTGCTGGAGGAGCTGGCCAAATTGGTCAAGACCTATGGCGTGGAGGAGCTGGTGGTGGGCTTTCCCCGAAACATGGATGGGACCGAGGGGCCGCGGGCAGAGCTCTACCGGGCGTTTGCGGACCAGCTGGGGGCGCGTACCGGACTGGTCCCCGTGCTGTGGGATGAACGAAGGACGACTGTGGAGGCCCACGCAATTCTCCACGCCGGAGGCAAGAAGATGAAGGCCCACAAAAAGAATGTGGACGCCGTGGCCGCGTCGCTGATTCTGGAGGGCTACCTGACCTACCGGAGGAACCGGCCACCCCGGTCCGAATAAGCAAAGAGGGTCTTATATTATAAGGTAGGGAACCAGATGGCGGCGGAACTTAGGTTTCGCCGCCATCTGGTTCCTTTGGGGTGGAGGAAAAGAGCTCGCGCAGGCCGATATAGAGCAAAAACAGGCCAAAGCATTTGCGCAGCAGGCTGACTTCCAGGGCAGTCGCGACCCAGGCGGCCAGCGCGGTGCCGGCCAATCCGGCCAGAATCGCCGGGAAAAGCGTGGGCCGGTCCACATATCCGTTTTTCCAGTGAGAGGGGAGCGCGGTGGCAGCTGTGGGAAGAAAATAGAGCAGGTTGATGCCCTGCGCCAGATGCTGTTCCACACCGGCGAAGCTGGTCATGTAAATGAGGAGCAGGGAGCCGCCCCCGATTCCGAAGCCGGAGAGAATACCGGTAGCCGTGCCGGCCAGCAGGGGAAAGAGCCATTCTTTCATAACAGTGCGTTCACCGCCCCATAAAGGATGAAAAGTGCAAATACTTTCCGGAGCCAGACCATGGACAGCCGCTTGAACAGCCGTCCGCCCAGAAAGCCGCCGATCAGTCCGCCGGCCAGATAGGGGAGGGCTGCGGCCAGTTCCAGTCCGTCCCGCAGCCAATAGATGACCGAGGAGAGGACGCACAGGGGAAGAATGACAGCGATGGAGGTGGCGAAGGCCTGGCGCTGGGACAGGCCGCATTTCCGGACCAGGAAGGGCACCAGAATCATGCCACCGCCCCCGCCAAAAAAGCCGTTGACCAGACCGGCCAGGCCGCCAGCGGTCAGCCGTTTCCAAATGGCGTTGTCTTTGATGCGTGATCCCTCCTCCGGTGGATGAATACCGCCTGTTCCTTTAGGTTGACCGGAATAGAGACTTTTATACAAAAGGGTTGCATTTTTGAAAACATCCGTGTAGAATAGGACGGACAACTGAATACTACAAGCAGTACACCAAACAAAAAGGAGTCTTCCAAACATGAAAAAGCATGTACGCAAACGCCTTTTGCTGCTGGTTGCCGCAATGTCGCTGCTGATCTCACTCTGCGCTTGTGGAGGAGATACGGTGGAGAGCGATTCATTGCCGACAACAGGTACTGCAGCACCAACCGGCGAACCATCCATGGGAGGTTCAGTCACGGTAGCAATCGCACAGGATCTGGATGACAGCCTGGACCCCCACCTGGCCGTTGCGGCGGGGACGGAGGAGGTTTTGTTTAACCTCTTTGAAGGGCTGGTCAAGACAGATCCGGAGGGAAACCTCATTCCCGCTGTCGCCAGTGACTACGACATTTCCGAGGATGGCAAGACCTATACCTTTACCCTGCGTGAAGGCATCAAGTTCCACAACGGAGATCTGGTGACAGTCGAGGATATTGTCTATTCCATCCAACGACTGGCCGGAACCGAGAGCGGAACGCCTCTGGTTTCGGCTTATTCTTTGGTAGAGAGCGTGGAGGCCACCGACGACCAGACCGTGGTCATTACCCTCAGCGAAGCGAACATTGAATTTCTGGCCTACCTGACGGAGGCGATCATCCCGGCGGACTATGACGGGCAGGACACCCATCCCATCGGGACCGGACCCTTCCAGTTTGTCTCCCGCACGCCTCAGGAGGGCATGGTCATTGAAAAATTTGAAGATTACTGGGGCACGCCGGCCTATCTGGACCGGGTGGAATACCGCGTCATCACCAGCGCGGACACGCTGATGATGTCTCTGAAGAGCGGCGCGGTGGATCTGTGCGCCCACCTGACCAGTACCCAGGCCAATGAGCTGGCCAGCCAGTTCAACATCGAGACGGATTCTATGAAGCTGGTACAGGCCCTCTATCTGAACAACGCGGTGGCGCCCTTTGACGACGTCCGGGTGCGGCAGGCGCTGTGCTACGCGGTGGACGTGCAGCAGATTTTGGACCTGACAGCCGATGGGGACGGCTATCCGCTGGGCTCCAGCATGTATCCGGCCTTTGGAAAGTATTTTATGCCGGAGCTGACCGACTACTACACCCAGGACGTGGAGAAGGCGAAGGAGCTGCTGGCGGATGCCGGCTATGCCGACGGCTTTGACATGACCATTACGGTGCCCTCCAACTATACGCCCCATGTAGAGGTGGCCCAGGTATTGGTGGAGCAGCTGAAGGCGGTGGGCGTCAACGCGACCATCGAACTGGTGGAGTGGTCCACCTGGCTGGAGAATGTCTACCAGGGCCGTAATTTCCAGAGCACCGTGATCGGCCTGGATGCCACGGACGCCATGACCGCCCGGGCCATGCTGGAGCGGTTTGTCTCCACGGCAGACACCAACTTTATCAATTTCAGCAATTCGGACTACGACCGCATCTTTGCCGAGGCGATCGCCAGCACCGATGACGCGGAACAGACCGAGCTCTATAAGCAGCTGGAGACCATTCTGACCGAGCAGGCCGCCAATGTCTATATTCAGGACCTGTGTGACTATGTGGCTATCAATCCGGAGCTGGGCGGGCTGACCTTCTATCCGATCTATGTGCTGGATATGTCCACGATCTATTACTACGGCTGATCTTCCGGCACTTGAGCCGGGCCGCTCCGCTTCGGCGGAGCGGCTTGCCGCAATCTGAAAGAAAGCGGGGACGTGCCCGTGGGCTACCTTGCAAAACGAATTCTCATTTTGATCGCCACGCTGCTGCTGGTGACCATTCTGGCATTTTTGGCCTTTCAGGTGATTCCGGGTGATCCGGTGCTCTCCATGCTGGGTACGGAGTACACGCCGGAGCGGGCGGCGGCCCTGCGGGATGAGTTGGGTCTGAACGGCCCTCTGCTGGTGCGCTATTTTTCCTGGCTGGGCGGATTTCTGACCGGAGATTTCGGGGTCTCGTACAGTTATAGCATGACGGTGGCCGAACTGATCGGCCCCCAGCTGCCGGTGACCCTGACTCTGACGATCATGGCGTTCGCCCTGATTCTGATAATATCCTTCCCGCTGGGCCTGTTCACGGCCCGGCATGAAGGAGGGATTCTGGACCGCATATTAACGGTGGTCAACCAGATCGCCATGTCCGTCCCGCCGTTTCTGCTGGGTATCCTGCTGACCTATGTGTTCGGCCTGATTCTCCGGCTGTTCACGCCTGGAAACTACATCTCCTACCGGGAAAGCGTGAGCGGATTCCTGGGGTACATGATTTTCCCGGCGGTGGCGGTGGCGGTGCCCAAGATCGCCATGACCGTGAAGCTGCTGCGCGGCTCCCTGCTGTCGGAGCTCCACAGCGATTATGTGCGCACGGCATACAGCAAGGGCAACACCAAAAAATCGGTGCTTTACCGGCATGTGCTGCGCAACGCGCTGATTCCGGTGCTAACCTTCCTGGCTATGACCATCGCGGACATCGTGGCGGGCAGCATCATCATTGAGCAGGTCTTTGCCGTGCCCGGCATGGGCCGGATGCTGCTTCAGTCCATTTCGGCCCGGGATTACCCCGTGGTCCAGGCGATCATAGTCATCATCGCCTTTGTGGTGGTGCTGGCCAATTTTGCGGCGGACCTCATCTATCAGGTTGTGGACCCCCGGATCGAGCTGAGGTGAGGACATGAAGAGACGGATCAATTTTTATCTGCTGTTCGGCGTGATTCTCACCGCCCTTATGGTGGCTCTGATCGTGATGGGCTTTTTTTACACCCCCTACGATCCCGACGCCATGAGCGGCGCGGATAAATTCGCGGCGCCCTCGCTGACCCATTGGATGGGGGCGGACCAGTTTGGACGCGACGTGTTTTCCCGGGTCCTGCGGGGCGCCGGAACCACGCTGACCATCGCCCTGGCCACCGTCGCCATCGGCGGCGTGGCCGGAACGGTGATCGGCGCGCTGACGGGCTATTTTGGGGGCTGGGTGGACGAGATCGTCATGCGGATCAACGACGCGCTGGCGGCCTTTCCCAGTATCCTGCTGGCCCTGGTGGTCATCGCCGTGGCCGGGCCGGGAAAGTATAACATCATCCTCGCGTTGGGCGTCCTGTTTATTCCAAGCTTTGCCCGGCTGGTGCGCAGCGAGGTGATTCACTATAAGGACCGGGACTTTGTCCGCAGCGCCCGCCTTATGGGTGCGTCTCATCTGCGCATTATTTTTGTGCATATCCTGCCCAATCTGCTGCCGGTCATGTTGTCCGGTCTGACCATCGGATTCAATAACGCGGTACTGGCGGAGGCCAGTATGAGCTATCTGGGAATCGGGGTCCAGCCGCCGGATGCCAGTCTGGGGTCCATGCTCTCCGAGGCGCAGAGCTATTTGTTTACAGCCCCCTGGGACGCGATCTTCCCCGGCCTGACCATCGTGCTGCTGATTCTGGGCATGGGTCTGATCGGCGAGGGCATACGGGAAAGGATGGGCGAGGACCAATGATGCTGGAAGTATCCCACTTGACCGTCGATTTTCTCAACCGAACCGGCAGTCAGCGTGTGGTGGATGATTTTAATTTGACCATGGACCAGGGCGAGGTGGTCGGCATCGTGGGGGAGAGCGGGTCCGGCAAGTCCATGACCGCGCAGTCCATTATGGGCCTGATCGACCGTTCCAAGGTCCGGGTGGGCGGCAGCGCGCGGTTCGAGGGCGAGGACCTGTTCACCATGGACCGGGCCAAGCTGCGTCAGTATCAGGGCAAGGAGCTGAGCATCATTTTCCAGGAGCCCATGACCAGCCTGAACCCGGTCATGCGAATTGGCCGGCAGGTAGAGGAGGCTCTGCTCATTCACACGGATATGACCGCCCAGGAGCGGCGGGAGCGGGCGCTGGAGGCCATGGCCGAAGCGGAGCTGCCCGATCCGGCGTCGGTCTACGAGAAATACCCGCATCAGTTGTCTGGCGGTATGCGCCAGCGGGTCATGATCGCAGCGGCGCTGGTTCTGCGGCCCAAGCTTCTCATTGCCGACGAACCGACCACCGCCCTGGACGTGACGATTCAGGCCCAGATCATTAAGCTGCTGAAGAAAATCAATCAGGAGCAGCATACCGCGATTCTCTTTATCTCCCATGACCTGGGCGTGGTGCGCAAGCTGTGCAGCCGCGTGGTGGTCATGAACGAGGGGAAAATCGTGGAGGAGGGTCCGGTGGAGGAGGTCTTTTTCCACCCCCGGGAGGACTACACTAAGCTTCTGATCGCCTCCCGGCCCACCCGAGTCCGGCGAAAGGGGGAGAACGGCCATGTCTGACCCGGTGCTGAAGATCGAACACCTGAGTACCTGGTACACCGCCCGGGAGCGTGTGGGGCACGGTACGCGCAAAGTGCGCCGGCAGATTCTAAAGGACGTCAGCCTGACGGTGGAGCGGTGCGAGGTCATGGGCATCGTGGGGGAGAGCGGCTCCGGTAAGACCACGCTGGTCAAAGCCCTGCTGGGTATGGTGCCCGATACAGAGGGGATCATCACCCACTACACGGAAAAGCCACAGATGGTGTTCCAGGACCCGTACAGCTCGCTGAATCCCGTGCGGACCGTGGGCTGGATTCTGGAGGAGCCCCTGCGGATCGCCGGAGTGCGGGATAAGGCGGATCGCCGCCGCCGCGCGCTGGAGATGCTGGCCCGGGTAGGGCTGGGCGAGGAGTATTACCGCCGCAAGCCGCGCAACCTCAGCGGGGGCCAGCGCCAGCGGGTATCCATCGCGGGCGCGCTGATGCTGGGCTCGAAATTTATCGTATTGGACGAGCCGGTGTCCGCCCTGGATGTGACCATGCAGGCCCAGATTATCCGGCTGCTGCTGGAGTTGAAGGAGCAGTTGGGGCTGTCCTATCTGTTCATCTCCCATGATTTGAATGTGATCTACCAGATGTGCGACCGGGTGGCGGTGATGACCGGCGGAGAGATCGTGGAGGAGGGGACGGTGGACGAGATTTACGACCACCCCCAACACGCTTACACGAAGAAGCTGCTGGCGGCCGCCCTGGAATTTGAATAAGGCGTGCGGAGAATCAGGCCCGCTCGCCGCCGTATGCGGAACGCTGTGATGCAAAAACGCCGAATCGCAATAAAATGCGATTCGGCGTTTTCTGTTTGGAACAGGCTTCAGGCGAGGGGACTTAGTCCGCATTACCATGGGCGGCCGCTTCGGTTTCACTTGGTGCGCCGTCCAAGCGCGTCAGCAAGATGCGGCAGTTTTGGCAGAAAAAGCTTTCGGCTCGCCGGGTCGATAGACTGGTCGAAAAAAATCTGTGGGCTTGATCCATCATGAGCCCGCCGACTCGACTCACACTCTCTTCCGTAATGGCCCATCCGACGCCGCGGAAGTCTACCCCAGCCGGGAGCCAATAGGCCGCTTTGTCGGCCTGCCCATAGATATGACCCAATTCCATTTCGGTGTGGCAGTAGGGACACGTCATAGAAAGCACCTCCTTAAACGAATCGGTTCGGTCGACCTGTGAATAGTATAGCACAGATCAAGAGACGAATCCACCTCGTTCCGTCCGTCCCAGCTTGCTCCTGCGAAAGAGAAAAACCAGCGGCACATGGGGTTGTCCATGTGCCGCTGGTCTTAGAAAGCCCCGGTCAGATCGCGGACCACCTCAGCGGCCAGCAGCAGGCCGGCGGAAGCGGGCACCCAGATCACACTGGCGGGAATGCTGCGCCGTCCGGGCGGAGGCGCCTCGGTGCCGGGCGCAGCGGAGCGGGCCGGTTCCGAGGAGTATACCACCTTATAGTGCTCGATTCCGCGCTTGCGCAGCTCCTTGCGGATGATACGCGCCAGGGGACAGCCTTGGGTCTTGGAGAGGTCGGTGACCTCCAGCCGGGTGGGGTCCAGCTTGTTGCCGGTGCCCAGGGCGGAGAGAATGGGGACGCCGCGGGTCAGGGCGGTCTCGATCAGGTCCAGCTTGCAGGAGACCAGGTCGATGGCGTCCACGATATAGTCGTACCCTCCGGCAAAAAAGGTGTCGCGGGTCTCGGCCTCGTACCGGCAGGCCAGGGGGGTGAGCCGGCAGGCGGGGTTGATGTCCGCCAGCCGTTCAGCCAGCGCTTCGGCCTTGCTCCGGCCTACGGTGGACCAGAGCGCGCCGGCCTGACGGTTGAGATTGCTGACCGATACGGTATCCTGGTCCAGCAGGGTCAGCGCGCCCACGCCGGTACGGCAAAGGGCTTCGGCGCACCAGCTGCCGACGCCGCCCAGACCGACCACGGCCACATGGCTGGCGGACAGCGTTTCCAAAGCGGCGGAGCCAAGCAGCATCTCCGTACGCATAAATTGTTCTTCCATCAGGGAAACCTCCTTGGAACGAAAGAAGAGGGCGGGGCGCAGGCCCCGCCCTCAGCGGTGTTGTAGAAAAAGCGCGTATCAGCCGACGTACTTCATGCCGTCGCCCTGAGTGGCGGTGTAGTTGGCGGTGATCTCGTCCAGGTGGGCAGTCAGAGCCTCGCTCTGGAGGGTGGTGCGGATGCTGGTCTCCCACACAGGGGTATCGCCGTAGGAGTCCAGATACATGACATGGTAACCGCCGGAGGTGGTATTCTCCACAATGCCGGTGTCGCCGACCTGACGGCCGTCGGCAAAGGTCCAGTCAATGAAGTTGGCGATAAAGCTGGTGGACTTGGTGATGCCTTCGTACAGGCCGCCATTGGTATTGGAACCAGTGTCGTCGGAATACTCCTCCGCCAGCGCGGCGAAGGATTCGGCGGTGGCGTCGCCGGCCTGCCACTGGGCCAGCAGGTCCTCGGCCTCCGTCTTGGCGGCGGCCATCTGCTCGTCGGTGGGGCTGGAAGCGCCCTCATCCACTTCAGCCTGGATAAAGATATGCCGCACGTTGGCAGGCAGATAATTGTCAACCTCGCGGTAATCCTCGCGGCTGTTGAACACCACCACATAGACGTTGGTGCCGCTCTCCAGGACCGTCACGTCGCCCGCCTGGCGGGTCACGTCAGTGAGCCACTCGCTGTACGTGGAGGACAGGGAAGAGCCGGTGGCGCTGGCGTCCTCATTGGTGGTAGCGCCCAGCTCGTCCACCAGATCGGTCACATCCTCGCCGGCCTCCAGGGCAGCGGCCAGCTGCTCGGCGCCCTGACGGGCTTCCTCCATGGCGGCCTCGCTCTCTTCGTCGGTGGGCTCGACGGTGTTACCGTCCTCGTCGGTGGTGGACTCCGCCGCGCCGCTGATGGTATAGGCGGAATAGTGAAAGGTGTCCAGCGTGTTGGCGTTCTCCTGGTAGTAGGTCTCAATGTCAGAGGCGCTGATCTCCTGCGCCTCAGCCCACTGGGTGCCGTACTCGTTGACCAGTACCTGCTGCTCCAGGCAGGACTCAAAGGCCTCGGTGGTCATATAATCGCCGTAGACCAGACGCAGGTAGGTGGAATAGGAATAGCCGCTGTTGGAGGCGGACTCCTTCATGCTGTCGATGTTGGACTGCAGGGTCTGCTGGCCCTCCTCGGACAGGGTGTAGCCCTCGGCGGCCGCCTCATCCAGTACGGCAGAGACCTGAGTCAGGGTCTCGGTGGCGGATTCCACCAGGTAGTCGTGCCAGGTCTGCTCGGTCTCGCTGCCGGGATAGGCGGTCTCTCTCAGATCGACGCCGGAGGAGATCAGGCCGTAGGACAGGTACATCTGGTACGTGCTGTTGCCATAGTAGTAGTAGCTTACTTCAGCGGGGGAGTAGGTGTGCTCGCCGATGGTCAGGGCCACGGCATTGCGGGCCGCCATGCGCTGGAAGATACCGGAATTCCAGATCAGCAGCGCTGCCACCGCGATGGCGACGATGACGCCGATCACGGTATATTGTATGGTTTTGCGGCGGGCAGCGGCTTCCTTCTGCTGGGCGGTCATTTGCCGGTCCGCAGAGGTGCCGCCCTGGCGCTGTTTCTTTTCACGGGATGCGCTCATGAAATCAGTCCTCTCAGTTGATGTCATACTGCGGTATTATACAATAGCTTGTCCTTTTTTGCAAGCGTAAAACGACTGACCGGGGTGAAAACCGAAAAATGTTTACAAAATAACGGGACAGGAAAAAGCCGGGACCGGTCCCGCCGCAGCAAAAGAGACCGGCGCGGCGCTCCGCCCGGTCTCATTCCGTCGTTCACCGGGGCAGCCCCCGGAAGGATACAAAAAGCCCCCGCCATGGCCGTGGAGACCCGTTTAGAACCTGCACAGAGAGGCAGGTGGGTTGCTCCCGTCCTGTTTCCTTGCTTCCAACTTCCAACGCGGCGCGAAGCCGGCCGGGAGGCCTGCAATCCGCAGGACGAGGGTGGCATCCCTTATGAGAAATGTGGGTTTAAATAGGCCTCTCACGCACCGGGCAGGGGTTCTGGTCCAGGTTAGTCTGCCACGCTCCGCACCATCTTATGTGGAACGCGGCGGCGGTGTGTCTTAGGAGTCGTCCTCCTCGTCCTCGGAGAATAAGTCCTCCATAAACAGGTCATAAATGTGGTTAAGCTCAGCCTCGTCGTCTACATCGGCCAGCAGCTCCTCACCGTTCTCCGTAATGACTTTGAGGATGATCATGCCGTAATCCTCGTCATCTTCATCCATATCCGCCGGAACAAAGCACATATACGTGGTGCCGTCGTGCTCCAGGGTACCCAGGTGTTCCAGCTCGAACTCGTTGCCTTCCTCGTCGGTGACGGAGATAAAATCGGAGCCGTAGTCTTCGCTCATAACGGGGGCCTCCTTCCTGAGGGGGTGATCCTCTTCTGTTGTTTATTTTACATGGCCTTTGCCTAAAATGCAAGAGGGGACGCAAAGAATTTTCCAAAGGGAACCGAGCCGAGACTTACATAAAATGGAAAAAACGAGGGTTTGGGGTGGACAAAGCGTGGTAGAATGTGCTATACTGGGTACGCTTGCAGGTATTTGCCGCAAGCGGGAACGTATGTAAGAATCGAAATGTGTGCAGGTCCGGGCCCGGTTCCGGCCTGTCGGAACGGGGCGGCCGCCGCAACAGGCGGGCCGCCTGCCACCTGCGGAGCGGTCATCCCATTTCATGACCGAATTCCGCCCGAGCTACGCGAAAGGAATGGTTTAGTTTGTCTACGATGGAACGTCCCTCCAGCCGCGCCGGCGGAGAGGGAGGAGAGCGTGCACGCACGCCCAGGACCAGCCATGACGCGCCGCGCCGCCGCAGGCGGTCTGCCGGTGTGCGAGTGGCGGCGACGGTGGGCAAAGTGCTGGGGACGCTGCTGCTGATCATGATCGTGACAGGGTGCTTTTTGGCCTGCTACGGCGTGGTCTATCTGAATACCGTTATTATCCCCAACGCCTCGCCCAACCTGAATTTGAATTTGAACGAGAGCTCCACGATCTATTATATTGATCAGGAGACCCAGGAAGCGGTGGAGCTGGCGACCTGTTACGGCTCAGAGAACCGGGTGATTTTGGAGTACAAAGAAATTCCGGACGTCTTTATTAAGGCCGCCGTCGCCATTGAGGACAAGCGGTTCTACCAGCACAAGGGCGTGGACTGGTTCCGTACGGCCGTAGCGGTATTCTATATGTTCACCGGCCAGGACATCCAGGGCGGCTCCACCATCACCCAGCAGGTGATCAAAAATTACAGCGGCGATGATGACGTGACCGTCAAGCGGAAGATCACGGAGATTTTCAAGGCCCTGGAGCTGGAGAAGGAATACTCCAAGGACGACATCATCACCATGTACCTCAACTACATCTACCTGGGCAGCAGGCAGTACGGAATCGCCACCGCGTCTGAGTATTATTTCGGCAAGGACGTGTCGGAGATCACGCTGGCCGAAGCGGCCTCCATCATCGCCATCACCAACAACCCTTCCATTTACGGCCCCAACTCCACGGTGGTCATGGAGAACAGCGACGGCGAGCTGTGGGATGCCAAGCAGTGGAACAAGTACCGCCAGGAGCTTATCCTCGACGCCATGCTGGAGCAGGAGATGATCACCCAGGAGGAGCATGACGAAGCCGTGGCCCAGGAGCTGGTCTTTACCATGGGACAGACCCAGAGCACGGAGGAGAATCAGACCACTACGACCACCGACAGCAACATCAACTCCTGGTATGTGGACGAGGTCATCGCCGAGGTCGTGAATTACTATCAGGAGACCTATGGGCTGAACACCAAGGCGGCCAACCAGATGGTGTACGGCGGCGGTCTGAAGATTTACACGCCCTTTGACCCGGACGTGCAGGAGGCCGTGGACGAGATCTACACCAACCGGGAGAATCTGGACTATACCTCCAGCGACGGCCAACAGATGCAGTCGGGAATCACCGTGGTGGACAATGAAACGGGCTACGTGGTGGCCATGGCGGGCGCCATTGGAGAAAAGACCGGAAACCGGCTGTGGAATTTTGCCACCGACTCGGTCCGGCAGCCCGGCTCCTCGATCAAGCCTCTGGCGGCGTACAGCCCCGCCATTGAAATGGGGCTGGTGACGCCCTATACTGTGATCGACGATTCCCCCTATCAGATTCTGGACGGCACAGCCTGGCCGCGGAATGACAATCGGAAATACCATGGCTTGACGACCGTGTTGAACGGTATTACACACTCTACCAATACCATCGCCGTCAAGCTGGTGGGCGACTATGTGACCCCGGAGGCCTCCTTCCAGTTCCTCCAGGAGCGCTATGGAATCACCACCCTGGTGGACGATGTGGAGGTCAACGGGTGGGTCATGACCGATAAGGCCCTGGCGCCCCTGGCCTTGGGCGGCCTGACCAACGGCCTGTCCCCCTATGAGATGACGGCGGCCTACGCCACCTTCCCCCGCAACGGCGCATACACCGAGCCCACCGTGGTCCTCCGGGTGGAGACCAACGACGGGGAGCTGGTGTGGGACAACGAGCCTGAAACCACCTATCCCATCAAGGACAGTACGGCCTACTATATGAATGTGCTGCTCCAGGCGGCGGCCAGCGGTACCGGAAATGCAGCCAGAAACCAGATGGGCGGCAGGACCATGGCTGGTAAGACCGGTACGACCACGGACAATTACGACCGCTGGTTTGCCGGCTACACCCCCTACTATACGGCGGTGGTCTGGACCGGATACGAAACGCCTGCTTATATACGCGCGAGCATAAATCCGGCTGCTAAGCTGTGGGGTCAGGTCATGTCCCGGATCTATGAAAAGCTGGAGCTGGAGGACCGCTCCTTTACCAGCGATGTCAGCCTGACCTCGGTGTCCATCTGCCTGGACTGCGGACTGCGCGCCACCGATGCCTGCGCCAACGACATCCGGGGCAACCGGACGATGACGGCGTCTTTTGTGGAGGGCACTCAGCCCACGGCCTACTGCACCTGCCACGTGCCCATTACCGTCTGTACGGAGGACCCCATCCTCAACTGGCAGGGCGAGGTGGTGGCCAATGCCTATCACTATGCCACCGAGTATTGTCCCGAGGAGTCGGTCCGCGAGGTCTATATCGTGGATTACACCCGGGATGAGGCGGCCTCCAGCGTCATGGTGGATGACATCTATTATATGAAGTATTTCTATGACGGCCTGACCGAGCCCTACTGTTCCGTGCATACGGAGGCCACCGTGGACCCGGAGAATCCAGAGGGGACCGACCCGAATCAGCCCCCGGAAGAGACGCTGCCGGGCGAGGACCCCGGCAATCCGGACAGCGGAAACGACGACCCCGCAGCCACGCCCTCTGAGGATCCCTCCGCAGAGCCTTCGACGCAGCCGTCGGAGCAGCCGTCGGAAACACCGCCCTCAGACGTGGAGTTTATTCCGGCCATTCAATAAGACAGGAGAAAGGCGGCGCATCAGCGCCGCCTTTTCCATGGAATCTGCACAAGGGAAGGGAAGGAATGGGGCGAAAAATCGGAGCCCTGGTGATGAGTTTTCTCTTGCAACCGGCGGTGGGCTGTGTTACAATGGACCACGTTATAAAGACAAATGACCCTGGTGCACGGACAAATGGGCCATGTAGGGCATAGGATGGGAGGGAGACCATGGAGAAAACACCCAAGTATTTTATCGTGGAGGCCGAAGCGCTGCCGGAGATCTACCTGAAGGTGGCCGAGACCAAACGCCTGCTGGAGATCGGAGAGGCGACCACGGTCAACGCCGCGACCCAGCGCACAGGCATCAGCCGGAGCGCATTTTATAAATACAAGGATGCGGTACGTCCGTTTACGGATATGCTGCACGGGCGGATCATTACGGTTCAGGTAATGCTGCGGGACATTCCCGGCGTCCTGTCTGCGGTGCTCAACGTCTTTGCGGAGCTGGGCGGGAACATTCTGACCATCAACCAGAGCATCCCGGTCAACGGCTGCGCGGCGGTGTCCATCGGCGCGGAGACTTCCGGGCTGAAGGTGCCGATGGAGGAACTGCTCAGCGCCGTAGGCGCGGTGGAGGGCGTGATCCGCTGTGAAATTCTGGCCGGCTGAGAGCGGGCCAAGCAGCGCGCAGGCGGGCGGACCGCCGCGCGGAATTGAGTTTGAGGTGAAACGATGGTAAACGTAGCGATTTTAGGCTTTGGCACCGTGGGGTCCGGCGTGGCAGAGGTCCTGACGGGACACGAGCAGAGCATTTCTCAGAAGCTGAACGATTTCATTCAGCTGAAATATATCCTGGATGTGCGGGAGTTCCCGGACAGTCCCTTTGCAGGAAAATTCGTCAAGGACTTCGCAGTGATCGAACAGGACCCCTCGGTGGACATCGTCGTGGAGACCATCGGCGGGGCCACCGTGGCCCTGGATTTTACCCGCCGGGCGCTGGAGGCGGGCAAGAGCGTCGTCACCTCCAACAAGGAGCTGGTGGCGGAGCACGGCTATGATCTGATTCAGCTGGCCAAGAGCAAGGGGGGCAGCTACCTCTTTGAGGCCAGCGTGGGCGGCGGCATCCCCATTATCCGGCCTTTGGCCCAGTGCCTGGCGGCCAATGAGATTCTGGAGATCTGCGGCATTCTGAACGGTACGACCAACTATATCCTCACCCGGATGATCCGCGCGGGCCTGTCCTTTGAGGCGGCGCTGAAGGAGGCCCAGGAGAAGGGCTATGCCGAGCGCGACCCCTCTGCGGACATCGAGGGTCACGACGCCTGCCGGAAGATCTGCATTCTGGCGGCCATCGCCTTTGGACGCCACATCTATCCCAGCCAGGTCCCCACAGAGGGCATCACCAAGGTCTCGCTGGCCGACGTGGACTATGCCGATGCGGCAGGCAAGAAGGTCAAGCTGCTGGGCCGCGCCATCCGGGACTCGAAAACGGGAAAGGTGTGCGCCTATGTGGCCCCCCATCTGGTGGACGGCTCAAACCCGCTGTCGGGGGTAGAGGACGTATTCAACGCCATTACGGTGAAGGGCGATGCCACCGGCGACGTGATGTTCTACGGCCGGGGCGCCGGAAAACTGCCCACCGCCTCGGCGGTGGTGGCCGACGTGATCGACGCGGCCAAGCACATCCACAGCCGGAAGTACCTGGAGTGGGGCCCCGGCGGGGAGGACGTGACCGAGGACCCCGCGCAGCTGGCCTGCCGCTGGTATATCCGCGCCACCGGGACCAACGACTATCTGCGCGCCGTGCTGGGCGAGCTGGAGGCTTTGGCCCGCCGGGGCAGCGTGGGCGACGAGGTGGCCTGCATCACTGTCCACCGGATGACCCGGGCGGAGCTGGAGGTCAAGCTGGCCGGCGTGAACGTGCTGTCCGTCATGCGGGTGCTGGATTGACCGCATCCCCACGCCGGCGCATAAGATAGACCGGGCGCAATTCTCATACCGGAAGGAATGATATTCAATGGGACTGATCGTACAGAAATTTGGCGGGACCTCGGTGGCGGATGCGGACCGGATTCGCAACGTGGCGCGTATCATCACCGAGACGTACCGCAAAGGCAATAACGTCGTCGCGGTCCTCTCCGCCCAGGGAGACACCACCGACGACTTGATTGATAAAGCGGCGGAAATCAACCCGAAGGCCTCCAAGCGGGAGATGGATATGCTCCTGTCCACCGGCGAGCAGATCTCCTGTTCCCTGTGCGCCATGGCCATCGAGGCCATGGGCTATCCGGTGATCTCCCTGACCGGCTGGCAGGCGGGCTTCCGCACCAACTCCGCTTACGGGAACGCCCGCATCAAGCGGGTGGAGACCGAACGGGTGCTGGCCGAGCTGGATAAGAAAAACATCGTGATCGTGACCGGCTTCCAGGGCATCAACAAGTATGACGATATGACCACGCTGGGCCGGGGCGGTTCGGATACGTCGGCCGTGGCGCTGGCCGCCGTGCTCCATGCGGACCTGTGCCAGATTTACACCGACGTGGACGGCGTCTACACCGCCGATCCGCGCTATGTGTCCGGCGCGCGGAAGCTGGACGAGATCACGTACGACGAGATGCTGGAGCTGGCGACCCTGGGGGCCCAGGTGCTCCATAACCGTTCGGTGGAAATGGCGAAGCGCTATAACGTGAATCTGGAGGTTCTCTCCAGCTTTTCCGGCAAGCCCGGAACCAAAGTCAAGGAGGTCGTCAAAAACATGGAAAAGTCTCATATCAGCGGCGTGGCAAAGGATAAGAACATTGCCCGCCTGGCCCTGGTCGGCCTGGAGGACACGCCGGGGATTGCCTTCAAGATCTTCTCGCTGCTGGCCCGCAACAATGTGAACGTGGACATCATTCTCCAGTCCATCGGACGGGATGAGAGCAAGGATATCAGCTTTACGGTCAGCAAGGGGGACATGGAGCTGGCCCGCCGGATTCTGGAGGAGAATAAAGAGGCCATCCAATTTGACCATATCGACGTGTCCGACCACATCGCCAAGGTTTCCATCGTGGGCGCGGGCATGATCAACAATCCCGGCGTGGCGGCCACCATGTTCGAGGCCCTGTTCAACGCGGGCATCAACATCAACATGATCTCTACCAGCGAGATCAAGGTCTCGGTGCTGGTGGACCTGGACGACGCTGACCGGGCTGTGCAGGTCATTCACGACCGCTTTTACGACGAATTCAACGGAAACCGGTAACTGCGCATTACAACTACATAACGCGGAGCGGCCTCAGCCGCTCCGCGTTTTGCGCGGTGACAGAAAAACGCCCGCCTGTATCGCTTTGCGGTACAGGCGGGCGTTTTGGAATCACAGGCGCCGCTTACGCAGACAGAAGGCAAGGATAAAATAGAGCGCCAGGTAGAGGGTGATGCAGGCGCCAGTGGAGGAGCCCACATAGTAGCTGGTCAGCAGGCCGGCCACCCCGCACACCAGGGCTCCCAGGATGGAGAACAGGTGATACTGACGCAGATTCCGGGCCAGATTGCGGGCGGCGGCGGCCGGGAGCACCAGCAGAGAGTTGATGACCAGCAGGCCCACCCAGGTCAGGGACACCGTGACCACCACCGCCACCGCGGCGCAGAACAGGCCCTCCTGCCAGATGACCTTGATGCCGCGGCTGTCCGCCAGCGCGGGGTGGACGGAGGAGAGGGCCAGCTGATTGAAGCCGAACAGCCACAGCAGCACAACCGCCAGAAGGATGAGCGCCAGCAGACCGATTTTGGCGGGCTCCACGCTGAGGATATCGCCGATCAGGTAGGAGTTGAATTTGGTAAAGGAGCCGCCGCCAATGGTGGCGATAAAAATACCGAGGGCCACGGCGGTGGAGGAGAACACGCCGATCACCGTATCGCTGGCCATATTGGTGCGGTGGCGGACCAGGGTGAACAGCAGCGCAAACACCACGGCGAACACAACGGCGATCCACATGGGATCGGCGAAGCCGCACAGCACGCCGATGGCGATACCGGTAAAGGCGGAGTGGCCCAGCGCGTCGGAGAAGAAGGACATGCGGTTGGTGACCACCATGGTGGAGAGCAGGCCGAACAGTGGGGAGATGACCAGCACAGCCAGCAGCGCGTTTTTCATGAAGTAGTAGGCCCCCTCCGCCGCCCATTCAAAGGGCAGCAGAGAGACCAGCCCATACCAGAGCTCCATCAGACGCCCTCCTTTCCAAAGGAGAGATGAAAGACCTGGGAAAATTCCGGCGAGGCCAGGACCTCGGCCGGCACCCCGGCCCGAAGGACCGTGCCCTTGAGCAGCACCGCCTTGTCCGCAAACTGGCCCAGGGTGGCGAAGTCGTGGGTGGACAGCAGGATGGACAGGTCAAAGGTAGAGCGCACCTCATCCAGCATCTCCAGCAGCTGCTTTTCCCCCTCCACATCCACGCCGGACAGGGGCTCGTCCAAAATCAGAATGTGGGGGAGGGGCTCCAGGGCCATGGCCAGCAGGACCCGCTGGAGCTCGCCGCCGGACAGAGAGCCGATCCGCTTGTCGATCAGGCTCTCGCCGTGGACCCGCTCCAGACAGGCGGCCACCCGGGCCCGCAGCGCCTTGGGAATCGGCAGAAAGACCGGCCAGCGGGCGATGGCGGCGGCAAAGAGATCCAGCACGCTCACCGGGTCGCCGGCATCGAAGCTGGGACTCTGGGGCACATAGCCCACCAGCGGGCGGGTGCGCTTGCCGCCGGCGGTCTCGAAGTCGATGGTGCCCGAATGGGGAATCTGTCCCAGGATGGCCTTGAACAGAGTGGACTTGCCCGCGCCGTTGGGACCGATGAGCGCCACGATCTGTCCGCAGTGGATGTGCAGGTCTACATCATGGAGAATGTCACTGTCCCCGGCGCTGACCCCCAGGCCGGAGACCTTCAGGCAACAGGCGTCATGGCAGTCGGCGCCGTTGTGTATGTGATGGGGCATATCATTTCCCTCCCAAAGCATCCGCGATGGTGTCGATATTAGCCTGCATGGCGTCCAGATAGGGCTGGATACCCCTGCCCTCGCCGCTCATGATCATGTCCAGAGTACAGACCTCCACCCCGGTCTCCCGGGCGATGGCATTGGCTGTGGCGTCCGAGCCGTTGACCTCGGTGAAGATGGCGGGGATGTCATGCTGCTGGATGAGCCCGATGATCTCCTTGATGTCGGCGGCGCTGGCTTCGCTGCCCTCCTCCTCCTCGATGGACTTGAGCAGGTCCAGACCAAAGGCCTGGGCAAAGTACTGGAAGCCGTCGTGGAAGGTGATGAGTTCCGCCCCCGACAAGGAAGCGAGCTGATCGGCCCATTGCTGCCGGGCCTGCTCCAGCTGATCCTTGGCGACCAGTTGGCCGGTGTGGAACTCGCCGTGGCTGGCCCAGTCGTCCCCGTAGACCAGTTGGCTCAGCCCGGTGGCGATGGTGGCGAGCATCCCCTGGACGTAGGTGGGGTCCATCCAGATGTGGGGGTCATACTCGGTGTCGTGATCGTGCCCCTCGTGCCCCGCGGCGGGCAGCAGGTCAAGCCCCTGGGAGCAGTCGATGACCGTCGCGTCAGAGGCGGACAGGGCATCGGCCATAAAGTCCTCCAGTCCGGCGCCGTTGAGGACGATGACGTCCGCACGCTCCAGCACCTTCATATCGTTGACGGTGAGGGTGTAGTCATGCAGGCAGGAGGTCTGCTGGTTCACCACCAACTCTACCTCAACCCCCTCCACTCCCTCGGTAACGGCGGTGGTAAACAGATAGACAGGGTAAGTAGTGGCGGCGATGGTCAGGACATCGTCGCCGGAGTCGGTCTGAGCGGCCTGATCGCCGCCGCAGGCGGACAGGGCAAAGAGCAGCAGAACACTCAGCAGGAGCGCGATCCGATTTCGTTTCATGGGGTTCCTTCCTTTTATGGGATAAAATGCGGAGCCGCCGCCGGGCCGGAAAACCGGACGAAAGGGCATAACTCCAATTTCTTATTATACGCGAAAAAGCTTTCTTTGTAAAATATCTTGGAAAAGAAAAATTAAAACAAAAAATTTAGGATTGACTTTCATAATATTAAAGTATATATTTAATATTATGAAAGGGGTGAGGACCATGCCGCTGGAATTGCTGCCCGATTGGATGAGCAACCTGGAGGACGAGGACCTGGTGTTCATCAAACGCTTTCTTCTGGCCTCCGGTTCGCTGAAGGAGATTGCCCGGGAATACGGGGTGACCTATCCGACGGTGCGCCTGCGGCTGGACCGTCTGATTCAGCGGATCAAGCTGGGGGAGGATACGGCCGCCGATCCCTACATTGCCCTGATCAAGCGTCTGGCCATTCAGGAAAAGGTGGATTTTGACGCGGCCAAGGTGCTGATTCAGGCGTATAAAAAGACGAAAGGAGAAACTTAAGATGAGTATTATGACCAATATCCTGTTGGTTCTGGTCTTTGGTGTGGGCACGATCCTCCTGCAAATCTTCCTGTCCCGGCGGCAGTCCCGCTGGCCGGGATTGATTCTGCCGGCGCTGACCCTGCTTTACAGCCTGGTGATGGTGCTGAATGTGGCCAATACCGGAGATCTGGCCACCGCGTTGCTGGCGATGGGGGTAACATTCCTGCTAAGCAATCTTCCGACCCTCATTCTGCTGGTGATCTATGCGGCCTGCCGGGAGCAGTACCGCAGGAAAAAGCAGATGGAGAGGATGAACATTCAGGATCTGGAATAAGGACAGAGGGAGCGGGACGCGGCTGCGTCCCGCTCCCGTCGGTTTTGGGAAACCTTATTGCGCGTAATAATTGATCAGGCAGCCTGCCAGGATAATATCCCGCTCCTCGCGGGTCAGCCCGGGCAGGCGCAGGGTGAGCGCGGTCTCCCGGCCGCCCTGAATCAGCGTGGCCGAAAGGGTCTCGCCGTCGCCCTCCAGCAGGGCGCGGATACCAGGCAGCCACAGGCGGTCGCCGGGCTGGATTCCAAGGTCATCCAGATCGTCGGCCACAAAGGGCAGCATGCCCCAGTTGACGACGTTGGAGCGATACCGCTTGGTGGCATACTCCTGGGCCAGATTGGCACAGCCGCCCAGCACCCGCTGACAGGAGGCAGCCTGCTCCCGGGCGGAGCCGTCGCCGGGCTTGAGGGCCATGACCAGCGAACCGAGGCCCGTGGAAGCGGCGTCGTGGCCCAGCAGGGCCTCTTGGACCACCTCATCCACCTGTCCAGCCCGGCGGCGGGACTCCAGGGCCTGGACCGCCTTGGCGCGGGGGACATACTGGGGGTCCTTCCGGGACAGAGCGAATTCGGCCAGCCGCAGAGGATTGGAGCGGTAGGAGGAGGTCTCACCGGAAGGAATCAGTTCGTCGGTGGTGGTCACCGGATCATAGATGGCGGAGCAAACCGTCAGCAGCAGGTTGTCGGGCAGGGCGATCTGCGCGGGCCAATCGGCGATGTTGGGGCCGTAGACCAGCTCGGCGTCGGGCTGGGGCTTGCCCACACCGAAATAGACCCGGGCCTTATAGGGCGCGTCGTCATAGGTCCAGCCCTCGTCCGGACGGTCTGCGGGGACATCGGGCAGCTCGTCGGCGGCGGTCAGGATTCCGCCGCTGCGGGCGGTGGCAGCGATGGAACGGGCGTCCATCAGTGCCACGTAGGAGATCTGGCCGTCGCCGGGCTTGGAGCCCTCCCGGTTGGGGAAATTACGGGTGGAGTGGCGGATGGAGAAGCCGCCGTTGGCGGGCACGTCGCCCGCGCCGAAGCAGGGACCGCAGAAGCAGGAGCGCACACTGGCGCCGGCCGCCATCAGGGCCGGGAGCGTACCGTCCCGGGTGAGCGCCAGGTTGATGGGCTGACTGCCCGGATAGACGGACAGCCAGAAGGCGTCGTCCCCGATGGGGGTGGAGCCGATGATCTCCGCCGCCCGCTTGAGATTCTGATACGTACCGCCGGAACAACCCGCAATGACGGCCTGGTCTACCCGGAACTGACCGTTTACGATTTTATCCGTCAGGTGTGCGTTGGCCACACCCAGCTGCTCGGCCGCATCCTGCTCCACCTGGTGGAGCAGCTCCTCCATGTGGGCCTTGAAATAGCGGATGGTATAGGCGTTGGAGGGATGGAAGGGCAGGGCAATCATGGGCTCGATCTGGTCCAGATCCACCGTGATCACGCCGTCATACACCGCGCCCTCGGCGGGGGAGAGGGGCTGATACTGCTCCCTACGGCCCAGGGCGGTCAGGGCGGAACAGGTCAACTCGTCAGTCTGCCAGACGGAGGACAGGCAGGCGGTCTCCGTGGTCATCACGTCGATGCCGCAGCGGTAATCCATGGATAAGTTGGCCACGCCGGGACCGAAGAACTCCATGACGGCGTTCTTCACCGTGCCCTGCTTGAAGGTGGCGCCGATGAGGGCCAGGGCCACGTCCTGGGGGCCCACGCCGGGCCGGGGCGCGCCGGTGAGGTAGATGGCGATGACGCTGGGGTAGGAAATGTCATAGGTCTTGTTCAGCAGCTGGCGGGCCAGCTCCGGTCCGCCCTCGCCGATGGCCATGGTGCCGTAGGCGCCATAGCGGGTGTGGGAATCGGAGCCCAAAATCATCCGGCCCGGGGCGGCGTAGCGCTCCCGCATGTAGGAGTGAATGACCGCCTGATGGGCGGGCACGAACTCACCGCCGTATTTTTTGGCTGCGGACAGGCCGAACACATGGTCATCCTCGTTGATGGTACCGCCCACCGCGCACAGGGAATTGTGGCAGTTGGTCAGCACATAGGGCAGAGGAAACTGCTTCAGGCCGGAGGCCCGGGCGGTCTGGATGATGCCCACATAAGTAATGTCATGGGACGCCATGGCATCGAACCTGAGCTTTAGGCGCTCCATGGAGCCGGAGGTATTGTGAGTCTGAAAAATGGAGTAGGCCATGGTCTTGGTTTTGCCCGACAGATCCCCGCCGGCGGGAATAAAGCGGCCGCCCGTATAACGGACAGGCTCGGACTGAATGGACAGCATAATGATTCCTCCCCTGTGATGTGTGGATAGACTGACTTTAGCATAGCAAATCAGAAGAGAATTTGCAAGGAAATGAGGATACAAAATGACAAAAAGCACACAAAAAACCTCGGCGATCTGACGGGAAAGCTCCCAAATCAGAAGAGGGGCGCTAGGAGATCACGGGTAGACTCACCCAACCGGAACGTGGTATTATTTTGATTTTCTACGGTATAGCGAAAGTCGCCGCGGCTGTCGTATGCGCAGACCGTCTTTCGAATTGAGCCGTCAAAATAGGCAGTTACGATGCACCGGCGGTTCCCGCTGGCGTAGTCAAGACAGAGCGAGGAAGAGGAGTAATCAATATTCAGCCGCTCTGCCGGTTCGCCCTCGATGTGGAGCCGGCCAAGATATTGGTCCGTGGTTTCCTCCGGGAGAACGGTGACCGCTTGCGAAGAGGACGCCTCAGAGGGGGCAGGGGGCGCCAGCGTCAGACCGCAGTCCTCCAGAATTTGCTGAATCAGCTGAAAGTCCTCCGTTGTGATCAGAGCGAAGGGGTAGACCTCCAAAGCCTGTGACGGGGATACCGGCTCCGTTGTGTGGCGGTAGAATTGACTGGGATCGAGCCAGAGCAGAAGAAGTGCCGCCGCGGCCAGAATCAGCAGCGCGGCCAGTACGACCAGCGCGCGCCGGAAGCGCCGGACAGTCTGACGGACCGCGTGCCCTACTGTTTTCAGGGTATCGCGCGCCGCCTGTTCGGCCTGGGGGACAGGCGATTGGCCGGAACACAGAATTTCACCGTGGAGCAGCTCCAGTACAGACAGCTCCAGCGCGTCCGCCAGCGGTTCCAACAGAGACAGGTCGGGAAATCCGACGCCACGCTCCCAGCGGGAGACGGTTCGGTCGGAGATGTGCAGCTGGTCCGCCAGCTGCTTTTGGGTCAGGCCGGCTTGGATGCGCCTGGCTGCGATGAGTTGGCCGGTTTTTTGACTGTTCATAGCGGTCGCCTCCTGACCACAGGATACTGGAACTTGCGAAAAAGCGCAACAAACGAATCGTGGAATACAAAAAAGCGTCTCCATGACAGTTGGGTCATGGAGACGCTTTTTGCACCTTGTCTTAGAACAGGTTCATCAGATTGAACGCCACGATCAGGCCGGAGAACACGATGGAAACCGTGGAGCACAGCTTGATCAGAATGTTCAGAGAGGGACCGGAGGTGTCCTTGAAGGGGTCGCCCACGGTGTCGCCCACGACGGCCGCCTTGTGGCACTCGGAGCCCTTACCGCCGTGGTGGCCGGACTCGATGTACTTCTTGGCGTTATCCCAGGCGCCGCCGGCATTGGACATAAACACGGCCATGGCGAAACCGGTGACGGACACGCCGCCCAGCAGACCCACCACGCCGGTGGGACCCAGGACCAGGCCGGTGGCCAGGGGAACGATGATGGCCAGCAGAGCGGGCACCACCATCTCATGCAGAGCGCCCTTGGTGCACAGGGAGACGCAGGAGGCATAGTCGGGATCGGCCTCGCCGGTCATGATGCCCTTGATCTCACGGAACTGACGGCGCACCTCCATCACGATGGACTGGGCGGCCTTCTGCACAGCGCTCATGGTGAACGCGGAGAACACGAAGGTGAGCATGGCGCCGATGAACATACCGACCAGAACGGTGGGGCTGGTCAGGTTGAAGTTGAGGACCTCGGCGGTGTTCTCCTGCACGATGTTGACGTAGGAGACCAGCAGAGCCAGAGCGGTCAGAGAGGCGGAGCCAATGGCGAAGCCCTTGCCAGTGGCGGCGGTAGTGTTGCCCAGAGAGTCCAGAGCGTCCGTGCGCTCACGCACTTCCTCGGGCAGACCGGACATCTCGGCGATACCGCCGGCGTTGTCGGCTACGGGGCCGTAAGCGTCGGTGGCAAGGGTGATGCCCAGAGTGGACAGCATGCCAACACCGGCGATGCCGATGCCGTACAGGCCGCGGTTGAAGGACTCAGTGAACAGGCCCTGGGCATCTACGATCTCCAGGGTGCCGCCGGCAGAGAAGTAGCTGACCAGCACGGCCACGGCTACGATGAGGATGGAAGCCAAGGTAGACTTCAGCCCCAGAGAGATACCGCCGATGATGACGGTGGCAGAGCCGGTCTCCGAGGAGGCGGCCAGTTCCTGGGTGGGCTTATAGGTATCCGAGGTGTAATACTCCGTGAAGTAGCCGATGGCGCAGCCACCGATCAGGCCGCAGAGAATAGCCACATACACGCCCATCTGGCCGTCCAGGATGAAGTAGGTGAGGGGAGCGGCCAGAATCGCGGAGAGCACGGCCGCGGTGTAAGTACCGGTGCGCAGGGAGCGCAGCAGGGACTGCTGGGAGGCATTTTCCTTGGTCTTGACTAGGAAAGAGCCGAGGATGGAACAGAGAATGCCGCACACGGCAAGGGCCACGGGAAGAAGCAGGCCGCCCCAGCCGTATCCGCCCACAGCGCCCAGAGAGAAGGTGGCCAGGATAGAGCCCACATAGGACTCATACAGGTCGGCGCCCATGCCGGCCACGTCGCCCACGTTGTCGCCCACGTTGTCGGCGATGGTGGCGGGGTTGCGGGGGTCATCCTCGGGGATGCCGGCCTCGACCTTACCCACCAGGTCAGCGCCCACATCGGCGGCCTTGGTGTAGATGCCGCCGCCCACACGGGCGAACAGAGCCATAAAGGAGGCACCCATGCCGTTCATGACCATGATGTTGCCCAGCGTGGTGGGATCATCAATGTGGAACCCGTAACGCAGCACAAAGAACCACAGGGTGATGTCCAGCATGCCCAGGCCAACCACGGTAAAGCCCATGACGGAGCCGGAGGAGAACGCGACCCGAAGGCCCTTGTTCAGGCTTTCCGATGCGGCCTGCGCGGTGCGCGCATTGGCGTTCGTGGCGATCTTCATGCCCACGAAGCCGGCCAGCATGGACCAGATACCGCCGGTGATGAAGGCGAAGGGGGTGAACTTGGAGAGCATCGCTCCGTCGCTGGCGAACGCGATGATCAGCAGCACCACAAAGACGACCAGGAACACCTTGGCGACCGTGGTGTACTGATGCTTCAGGTACGCGTTGGCGCCCTCGCGGATGGAGGCCGCGATCTTCTTCATTCTTTCAGTTCCCTCGGAGTAAGCCATGACTCTGCCGCGCTGGACAAACGCGAACAACAGGGCCAGGACCGCTCCGACGAAGCCGATCCAGAAGAGATTTTCCATGTTTTACAACTCCTTTGTTTTCCGTATTGCAGTTGTTCAAAGACCGTTAATAATTTTAACACAATATGCACATTTTGCAAGGCGAACTTGAATTTTTCCTTAGCCGGAAAACCTTTTTGACAAAAAGAATAAAAAGAAAGAAATTCGCCGCCTCGCTTCCGTGCATAATGTTGAAACTACTTAAGGGTGCTTCCGAGGTGCTAAGCGGAGCTTTAGTAAGAAAACGGAAACGTCAAGAAGGAAGAAAACTCGGGCAGAGAGAAACCGCCCCGCAGGAGATATGTTCCTGCGGGGCGGTTGTATGCTGTGCCGGAGCGCGGCGGGAAGGGGGGCGTTCGGCGCTTAGGAGCGCTTCCAGGCATCGGAACTGAACAGGACCAAAATGGGGAAGATCTCCAGGCGTCCGATGATCATACACAGGGAGAGCACAAGTTTGCTCAAATCGGAGAACGCAGAGAAATTACCCATGGGTCCTACCATTTCCAGGCCAGGCCCTACGTTACTCAGACAGGTCAGAACGGCGGTAAAGGTGGTGCCGAAGGAAAAGTCGTCCAGACCGACGATCAGACAGGCGCCAAACAGCGTACACATGTAGGCGAAAAAGAATGCGTGAATGGTGCGCAGAGTGGATTCCTCCACGACCGCGCCGTCCAGCTTCACCACGTTGACCGAGCGGGGATGGATGATTTTCCGAATCTCCCGGAACAGGGATTTGAAGAGCACGACCATCCGCGCGCACTTTACGCCGCCGCCGGTAGATCCGGCGCAGGCGCCGATAAACATGAGCACGACCAGAATCATCCGGGAAAATTCAGGCCAGAGGTCAAAGTTTGCCGTGGCAAAACCCGTGGTGGAGATAACGCTGGCGACTTGAAACGCGGCCAGCCGCAGGGAGGTGGCGATTTCGTTGTAAAGAGGCAGAATGTTGAGGGTGATCAGCACAATGGCCGCCGCCACGACGCCGCCGAAGAAGCGCAGCTCATCGCTTTTGAGCGCCTGCCGCCATTTTTTGCGCAGGATGAGAAAATAGAGCGCAAAGTTGACAGAAAACAGCAGCATAAAGATCGTGATGATGACCTCGGCGGCCGGATTGCCATAAGCTCCGATCGAGAGATTTTTGATGGAGAAACCGCCGGTGCCGGCCGTGGCCATGGAGTTGACGATGGAATCGAACCATGGCATACCCGCCAGCCGCAGGGCGGCGATTTCTATCAAGGTCAGGGCCAGATAGATTGCATACAGAATTTTAGAGGACTGGGAGGCCTTGGGGACCAGTTTGGAGGTGATGGGGCCGGGGCTTTCCGCCTGGATCAGATAGACGGAGTTGATTCCCAGCTTGGGCAGCAGGGCAATGGTGAGAATCAGCACTCCCATACCGCCCAGCCAATGGGTGAAGGAGCGCCAGAACAAAAGTCCATATGAGACGCCTTCTACGGCGGTAAGGATAGAGGAGCCGGTAGTGGTGAAGCCGGAGACAGTCTCAAAAACACAGTTGACATAGGAGCCGAATTCCCCCGAAAGCCAGAAGGGAAGAGCGCCAAACAGACCAAACAGGACCCAAATCAGGGCGACGGCGAAAAAACCCTCCCTTGCAAAAAAACCGGACTTGGGCCGCAGCAGGCTCAGAAGGACTCCCACCACCAGCATCAGGAGAATCGTCTTCAGAAAGGGGGTCGGGTCTTCGCGGTACAGAAGGGCTACGATCAGCGGCAGGACCAGAGTAGCGGAACCTAGCAGAAGCGTCAGACCGGTGATTCGAAACACGAGCTTGAAATTCATAGCGAGTCGTACCCCCCGAAGCTCTCGTCATAGATGTCGTTGACATCTAGGATTCCCTCGTCGCAGGATACCAAAAAGACCGTATCCCCGGCCTCAATGGTGGTGGAGCCTTCGGGGATGATAGTTTGCCCGTTGCGGGAGATCATAGCCACCAGAATGCCCTGTTTCAGACGCAGATCTTTAAGAGGCGTGCCAAGATGGCGGGTGGTTTCGCTGACGATAAACTCGGTGACCTCCACGCTGCCGTCGGCGATACGGTACAGGGAGGTCATGACACTGCCCTTGGAATTCTGCATTCCACGCACGGTTTTCAGGATAATATTGGCGGTGATGAGCTTAGGAGACAAGATAGATTCCAACCCGGCGGACCGGGCAATTCCATAATAGTTTTGCCGGTTGGATTTCGCAATTACCTTGGGTACGCCGGACTGGAGGGCGTAGAGGGAGATAATGAGGTTGTCCTCGTCCCGATCGGTCAGGGCGATAAAGGCGTCGCTATGGTCCAGATGCTCCATGGACAGCAGCTCGGGGTCCGTACCATCGCCATGAATAATCAGGCTTTTGGAAAAGTCCTCGGCCAGAATACGACATCTAGCCTCGTCCTTTTCAACAATTTTGCTCTGCACATTAAAATCAGACATCAGGCGATTGAGGTAATAGGCGATGCGGCCGCCGCCCACAATGAACACGGAACGGATTTTTTGAGAGACTCGGCCCAACTGCTTGAAAAAGCGGTTAATGCCGGAGGGCTCGCCGATGACGTAGACCTTGTCCCCCTGTTCGATCACAAAATTACCGTCCGGGATGTAAGTCTTGTCGCCCCGCTCCACCACACAAAACAGCATCGGAAGATTTTGAATGCGGGGCGCCAGAGCGGAGAGGGAGAGACCGTTGAGAAAATCCCCCTGTTGGGTGCGGAAACCTACCAGTTCGACCTTGCCCCGCCGGAAGGTATCAATGTTTGCGGCAGAGGGAAAACGAAGCAGACGGGAAATCTCCACGGCCGTGGCGTACTCGGGATTGATGACCATGTTGATACCCAATTCGGATTTCAGGCCCTCTACATCGCCGAAATATTCCGCGTTGCGGACCCGGGCCACTGTGTAGCCTGCCCCCAGCCGATGGGCGCAATGGCAGCAGAGCATATTGATCTCGTCGGAGCTCGTGGCAGCGATCACCACATCTGCCTCAGCCGCGTTGGCCTCCTGCAGGACGGACAGGGAGGTGCAGCTGCCCTTGATGCACATGACATCCAAAGCCTCAGAAGCGCGCCTCAGGGCAAGATCGCGGGTGTCGATGATGGTCACGTTGTGGGCCTCTTCAGAGAGGTGCTCTGCCAACGTAAGACCGACCTTGCCATTGCCAGCAATAATGATATTCAAGTTGATTCATCCTTCTCTCTATTCTGACCGATCAGTCCCAAAGGGAATGGACAGGCGAAACCATGCCCAACACAGGGCTGGTTTGTAGAGCCTATCATACGATTTGAAAAGGGAAAAGGCAAGACCAACCTGATTCATCGTTGATCTTGCCGGAAAAATTCAGATGGTCCACTGGCTGTGAATCACTCCAACCAGCATCAAATTGCCTTCGTAGGGCTCTAAAACCAGCTTGAGCGCACACCAGTCGAAACCCTCGTTGGATTCCTCCAATCCGGGATAATAGAACTCCACGAAGGAGGCAGATGGATAAGCTTTGGAGACATTTTCCAGGGAATTTCCAGAGGAGATTACCTGGTTCACGGCGAGCAGCGGCGCCTGTGTGTAATCCGCGTTGTAGACAAAACGCGCGATGTAATCCAGAGGCGTGAGTTCCAGCGGCTCGCCGGAGCCGTCTGCATAGCCCCATAAATAGCGGGTCTGATCCGTGGCAAAGGCGGAGACTTCAATAGCGGAAAAACTGAGATCCTGGTCAGACACCGTGGAATATGGTGTAAAGGTAACTTCCTTTTCAGGATGGACGCACCCGGCCAGCGAACTCCAATCCTCAGACTTTAAGTAACCGGCGATCTCCATGGCACGACTCAGAATGACGGCGTGGTCGGTTAGATCCTCAGAAGCTTCCCCTTCTGCCGGGGAAGAGGTGACCACGGTGCTGACTGAGCTGGAGGAGCGGCCCGTGGTAATTGTGACCTGCGTATTAGGCAGCCACCCTTGGGTCAAAGTCGCAAACAGCAGGCCGGCTCCGGCCAGAAGGCCAACCAGAAGAAACAGGACGGAGCATAAGACTGCTTTCTTCATACGCTCACCTCAACAGTACAAATTATCACCTTATTATAACGGCTGAATAAGAAAAATGCAATAAGAAAAACAATGGGAGAGTCGTGCCTTTGGGCAATTTGACTGTCTGGTTGCCTTCCACCGCAAAGTGTGGTACAATAACCCAGCAAGCTGCGTGCTGTGCGGCGGCATGTCTGTTCCCCTGTGAAAGACAACCTATGGTTGACGTACCAGAGGGTGGAACTGCCGGTGGCCTTGACGGGCCAGTCAGATGAAAAAGAAGACCGTTTTGATGAGAAAAGGTGGAATTTAAATGATCGAGCACGAAAGACAGTTTCATATCCAGTGCATAAAAGGTGACGTGGGCCGGTATTGCATCCTGCCCGGTGATCCCGGCCGTTGTGAAAAGATCGCGGCTTATTTCGACAACCCTGTCCATGTGAAAACCAACCGGGAGTACGAGACCTGGACTGGGACGCTTCTGGGAGAGAAAGTGTCCGTCACCTCCACTGGAATTGGCGGCCCCTCCGCCTCTATTGCCATGGAGGAGCTGACGGCCATCGGCGCAGACACCTTCATTCGTGTGGGGACCTGCGGCGGTATTAAGCTGGATGTTAAGTCCGGCGACGTAGTGGTGGCCACCGGTGCGATTCGTATGGAAGGGACCAGCCGGGAATATGCGCCCATCGAATTTCCGGCCGTAGCCGATTACCAGGTGCTGACGGCGCTGGTGGATGCGGCAAAGGCGGAGGGAAAAACCTGGCATGCCGGTGTGGTCCAGTGTAAGGACTCCTTTTACGGGCAGCATTCACCCGCCCGGATGCCGGTCTCCTATGAGCTGCTGAACAAGTGGGAGGCATGGAAACGGCTGGGTGTGCTGGCTTCGGAGATGGAATCCGCCGCGCTCTTTACGGTAGCGGCGGCTTTGGGCGTGCGCTGCGGCTCGGTGTTCCATGTGATCTGGAACCAGGAGCGCAACGCAGCCGGCCTGGACCAAGCGGAGGACCACGACACCGACGCGGCCATCCGGGTCGGCGTGGAGGCCATCAAGCTTCTGATTCAGCGAGACCGGGAGCAGGGAGCGCAGCAGGCATGAGCCATACCGCACAGTATGAAATGGGGGTTGTTTGGTTAGGATGGAGCATAGATAACCGGAAAGGGGTCCTACGATGACAAAGGCGCTGCTTTGGGCGGCGGGGGGAACTGGCTTTACCTTTTTGATGACGGCCTTAGGGTCGGCTATGGTCTTTTTCTTCCGTAAGCGGATGAGTGTCAGCATCCAGCGTATTTTTCTCGGCTTTGCAGCCGGGGTGATGATCGCGGCCTCGGTTTGGTCGCTGATTATTCCGGCCATTGAAGAGGCGGAAAGCCTTGGAATTCCCGGTTGGCTTCCGGCGGCCGGCGGATTTATGCTGGGTGTGGCCTTCCTGATGGCACTGGATGGACTGATGCCCCACCTGCACGCTTTTGCTGCAGCCCCGGAGGGAGTATCCTCCAACTGGAAGCGCACCACGCTGCTGATGGCCGCGGTGACGCTCCACAATATTCCGGAGGGAATGGCGGTGGGACTGTCCTTTGCCCTGGCCGCCCAGCATGGGGATGCTTCCGCCTATACCGGCGCCATGGCGCTGGCACTGGGCATGGGCATCCAGAACTTCCCGGAGGGCGCGGCCATCTCGCTGCCGCTCCGGCAGGAAGGCCTGCCGGTGGGAAAATCCTTCCTGATGGGCAGCCTGTCCGGCATCGTGGAACCGATTTTTGGGATTTTGACGGTGCTGATTGCCGGCTCTATCCAGCCGCTGATGCCTTGGCTGCTCTCGTTCGCGGCGGGCGCGATGCTGTATGTGGTGGTGGAAGAGCTGATTCCGGAGGCCCATTTGGGGGAGCACTCCAACGTCGGGACCCTGGGTGTTATGGCCGGTTTTTTGATTATGATGATTTTAGATGTAGCCCTGGGATAAAAGACCGGCGGGAGCCTAGCGGACAGCTTCCTCCTTGGGGGACAGGCGCAGAGCCAGCAGTTCCAGATTATTGCCCAATACGTTAAAAAAGGCGGCCAGCAGTTCTGCCTCCTCCGGCGTGCAGCATTTTGTAATTTGAATCGCGAGGGCGGCTGCCGTGGTCAACAGAAATTCCGTGGAGACCCCACTGTGCGAATCACGGGTCATGACAACCGCCCCCTTTGCTTCAGGGTATGCCGGGCCTCAGAAAAAAGTGCCGCCCGGGGCGATGGAGATGACCAATGCCTGCATTTCCGCTTTGGAGCGGACGCTTCGGGCGCGCTGAACAACGTCTGCCTGCTCGGTATCCGTCAGGGCAGAGAAGCGCTCCAGCGCGCCCCGGTCCTGGGCCAGAGCCATACTGAGACCAAGGGGAAGCTCCTGGGGATTCTCGTTGTGTTTCATACGAAAAGCCTCCTTTCCACCCTTAGTGTGCCCGGATGGAGGCAGAAAAAACAGCGCGTGCAAACCAAACGGTTTTGCACGCGCCGTTTTTTCTGTAAAGGAATACGGGAATCAATCGGGAAGAGCGGCCAGCTGAATCCGCTGGACCCGACGGTAGAACAGCAAACAGAGAGCAGCCGACAGCACTTCTGCCAGCAGGAAGGTCCACCAGACCAGGTTGTGGTTGACCAAACCGAGCAGGAAGGCCACCGGGAGCACCAAAATCAGTTGGCGCAGCAGGGAAATGGCCAAGGAGAGCCTGGGCTGAGAAAGCGCCTGAAAGATGGAGGAAAAGACGATGCCCAGCCCGGCGAAGGGAAAGGAGAGGGAGACGATCCGCAGGGCGGTGACGCCGGCAGCGATGGTATCGGTCCGGTCGGTAAAAAATCCCATCAGAGGGCCGGGAATCAGCAGCAGAAGCAGGGTGCCCACGGCCATGATGGCCACGCCCAGCAGGCAGGAGAAGCGGACCGACTCCTGAATCCGGCTGCGGCTGCGGGCACCGTAATTGTAGCTGACCACCGGAACCAGGCCATTGTTGAGTCCGTACACTGGCATGAAGATAAAGGACTGCAGCTTGAAATAGGCACCGAGAATCACAACGTCCATGGCGGAGAAAAGGCCGAGAATCTTGTTGAGCCCCATGGTCATGATAGTGGACAAGGATTGCATGATAATAGCAGGCACACCGATTCGATAGATGTCCGCAATGGCTTCCCGGTCCGGACGCAGCTGACGGAAGTGAAGTTCAATCTCTCTGACCCGGCGGACCAGGAAAAAGCCGAATCCCATGCCCACGAACTGGCCCAGGACCGTAGCGATGGCCGCGCCGGCCACGCCGAGATTCAGCCCGGGAATCGGTCCCACATGGTCAAAAATGAAGATCGGGTCCAGTATGAGGTTGACCACAGCGCCGATACCCTGCACGATCATAGGGCCTTTGGGATTGCCAGTGGCCTGCATGACCCGCTCGGCGGCAAACTGCATACACATACCAAGGGAGAATACCGTTACGATAGTCATGTAATCCAGGCCGAAGAGTGCGACCACGGGATCGTCGGTGAACAGGCCCATAAAGCCCCGGCCCACCGTCAAACTGAGAACCACAAAGGCGAGCCAGGTGAGAAAATAGAGCAAAAAGCCGTTGAGGGCTACGGCGCCCGCTTTTTTTCGGTCACCTTCCCCAAGCCTGCGGGACAGAACGGCGTTCACGCCTACGCCCGTCCCAACACAGACCGCGACCATAAGCATCTGGACCGGGTAGACCAGGGAGAGGGCAAGGAAGGCTTCCTCGCTGATCTGGGCCACAAAGATGCTGTCCACCATGTTATACAGGGCTTGAATCAGCATGGAGAGCATCATGGGCCAGGACATGTGGAGAATAAGCTTTCGGACGGGCATGACACCCATTTTGTTTTCTGTATCCATTCAATCTTCCTTTCTCTCTCGCGCAAGAAAAACGGGCCCCATTCCGGAGGCCCGTTGTCCCTTCTGCAATTGGCGGCCGTGGGGAGCAACAGGAAAGTGAGTCCGGCCGTCGCTTCAATTGTCTCGATTCTATAAAGTCTTGGTGTAGCGCAGATCCACGCAGATGGTGTCCGGCGGGAATGGAATTTCGGCGCAGGTGCCGTCCCAGGCAAAGCCGTGGGCGGCATAGAACCGCCGTCCGCCCTCATTTTCCCGCAGGACAAAGACAAAGGCGTCTGCATAGCCGTCCGCCTTGAGCCGGCGGCAGGCCTCCTCAAACAGCAGGCCGCCGTAGCCCTTTCCCCGCTCGTCCGGGTGGGTATAAAAGGAGATGATCTCCCCCCAACCGGCATAATTCTGATTGGGAAATTCCGAGGCCTGCCCGGCGTTGTAATTGCTGGTGCGGGCGGGGCCATAGTTCAGGCAGGCCACCGGCGTGTCATCTCGGTAAAGTAATAATCCATGACAGCGCTTTTGCTCATAGTCCGCGCGAAAAAGCGGGACCCAGCGCTCGTCGGTGACCTCACGGGCCATCCACTCGGCCGGAACCGCATCCACATAGGTGTCCCGCCAACCCAGCGCATGGATCAGGGACATGGCGCGGAAGTGCTCGTCACACACCGCGTCCACAAAATGCAGTGGTTCCATCGGGGCCTCCTTGCCGCCAAATGGGGCATACGGCGGGCACATTAGGAAACACCAGCCGCTGCGGCTTCCCGTGTGGCCTGGGTCTCCCCGTTGGCCTCCGCTTCCTGCTTGGCCATAGCCTTGGCCGTGGCCAGCATGAGCTTGATCCGGTTTTCCTGATTGATCTTGGTAGCGCCGGGATCGTAGTCGATGGCCACGATGTTGGAATAGGGATAATCGTCCTTGAGCTTACGAATCATCCCCTTGCCAACGATATGGTTGGGCAGGCAACCGAAGGGCTGAGTACAGACGATGTTGGGAATTCCCGAATGGATGAGCTCCAGCATTTCGCCGGTCAGCAGCCAGCCCTCGCCCATCTTGTTGCCGTCGCCCAGATAGCCGTGGACCAGCTTGTGCATCCCCTCGAAGGTGCCGGGGGCGCAGAAGCGGGGCTCCGCCTTGATGGCGTCGATCATGGCGCGCTGGCATTTTTCCACATAGCCCTTGAAGATCTGGCAGGCCTTTTTCTTGATCCATTTGCCGCCGTAGAGGTCCACGTCGGCCTCACGGTTGTAGATTTTGAAGATGATAAAGTCGGTCAGACCAGGCACCACCGGTTCGGCGCCCTCAGAGAGCAGAAATTCCTCCAGATTGTTGTTGCCCAGGGGGGAGAATTTGACGTAAATCTCGCCGACCACACCCACCTTGACCTTCTTTTCTCCGGAGACGGGAATGGCGGCAAAGTCCTGCACGATCCACTTGAAGTTCTCGCACATCTGCTTGTAAGACAGACCCTTGCCCTGATTCATGCCGTCCAGCAGTTTGTCCATGCAGTGCTGAAGCATCTGGTCCGTCTGGCCGGGCGTCAGCTCGTAGGGGCGGCACTGATTGGCCAGGCAGACGATCAGATCACCGTACATCATGGCAAACACGGCCTTGCGAATCACCCCCAGGCCGAACTTGAAGCCAGGGTTTTTCTCCAGGCCGGACAGGTTGACCGAGACCACGGGAATGAACTCCAGACCGGCCTTGACCAGTGCCTTGCGCAGCAGATGGATGTAGTTGGAGGCACGGCATCCGCCGCCGGTCTGCGTGATGAGCAGGCCGATCTTGTGGATGTCGTATTTGCCGCTCTTGATGGCGTCGATGAGCTGACCGATGACCAGCAGGGCGGGGTAGCAGGTGTCGTTGTGCACATACTTCAGCCCCTCGTCCACAATGGAGCGGCCGGAGGTCGTAAGCATTTCGATCTTATAGCCGTAGGTTTCCAGAACGCGGGCCAGCATGGAGAAATGGACCGGGAGCATCTGGGGCATGAGCAGGGTGTATTCCTGTTTCATCTCCTCGGTAAAGAGGAGACGGCCCGTCTTGTCGTAAACCAATTCCGCCATGTCAGCTCACCTCCTTCTGCTGGACCTGGGGCTGGTCCTGACGGGCGTCCATAGCGGCCATCAGGGAGCGGATGCGGATTTTGACCGCACCCAGATTGTTGATGTCGTCGATTTTGAGCTGGGTGTAAAGCTTTCCGCCTTCCTCCAGAATGGAGCGCATCTCGTCGCCGGTGATGGCGTCAGTGCCGCAGCCGAAGGAGACCAGCTGGATCAGCTGCATATCGGGCTGTGTGCAGACGTAGCGGGCTGCGTTATACATGCGGGCCTGGAAGGTCCACTGGTTGAGGACGTGGCGGGGCTGATGGTCCTCCAGATAGGCCACCGCATCCTCGCTGATCAGCACAAAGTCAAAGGAGGTGATCAGATCGTTGATGCCGTGGTTGATCTCCGGGTCGATGTGGTAGGGGCGCCCGGCAAGAACCAGAATCTTCTTCCCGTTGGCCCGGGCATAGTCGATGTATTCCTTGCCCTTGGCCCGCACGTCCTGCTGATAG
This sequence comes from Clostridiales bacterium, assembly GCA_019415645.1. Classification (GTDB taxonomy): domain Bacteria; phylum Bacillota; class Clostridia; order Oscillospirales; family Oscillospiraceae; genus DXYV01. The sequence continues at coordinate 15,475 of DXYV01000017.1, read as the reverse complement.
GCGTGATAGGCCTCATAAGCCGCCCGGACGGCCGCGACCACCTCTTTTTTGGGAATTCCAAATTCCTTGCCGAAGAACTCGGAGGAGATGCGCTCGTAATCCTTGGGCCGGTGGAGTCCCACGTAGGGATCCAGGAATTTCGTCTCTTTCAGAACCGGCACGTTGGCGGCCAACAGCTCGGGATAATAGGCCACCACGGGGCAGTTATAATGGTTGTCGCTGATCTCCTCGTTGAAGTTATAGGACATGCAGGGATACCAGATGGCGTCCACGCCCTCCTCCACCAGGGCCTCCACATGGCCGTGCATCAGCTTGGCAGGGTAGCAGACCGTATCAGAAGGAATGGTGTGCTGTCCCTTGAGATAGAGCTTGCGGGAGGACTCCGGAGAGAGGACCACTTCAAAGTTGAGGCGGGTAAAGAAGGTAAACCAGAAGGGAAGGTTCTCATACATATTCAGACCGAAGGGAATGCCGATCCGACCGCGGCTGCCGTCGCCCTGGCCCTTGCCGCACATGGCCCGCAGCTTTTTGTACTTATAGACATAGAGATCGGGCATCTCCACCTTGGCCTTGCCCAGCGGCCGGGAGCAGCGGTTGCCTGAGATGAACCGGCGTCCGCCGTCGAAGGTGTTGACCGTCAGCGAGCAGTGGTTGGTGCACAGGTTACAGGTCGTGGGCTTAGCCGTATGGGAGAAAGACTGCAAAGCAGTTTCGCTTAACAGAGCGGATTTCTCCAAACCGAGATCCCGGGCGGCCAGCGCCGCGCCAAAGGCGCCCATGATGCCGGCGATGGTAGGCCGGGTCACATCGCGGCCCAGCTCCTGTTCAAAGGCGCGCAGCACCGCGTCGTTAAGGAAGGTGCCGCCCTGTACCACGATGTGCTTGCCCAGGTCGTCGGCGTTGGCGGCCCGGATGACTTTATACACCGCGTTTTTCACGATGGAGATGGACAGGCCGGCGGAGATGTCCTCCACGCTGGCGCCGTCCTTCTGGGCCTGCTTGACGCTGGAGTTCATGAACACGGTGCAGCGGGAGCCCAGGTTGACCGGGTGCCTGGCCAGCAGGCCCAGCTTGGCAAAGTCGGCGATGGTGTAGCCGAGAGCCTTGGCAAAGGTCTCGATGAAGGAGCCGCAGCCGGAGGAGCAGGCCTCGTTGAGCATGATGGAGTCCACCGCGCCGTTGCGGATTTTGAAGCACTTCATGTCCTGGCCGCCGATGTCGATGATGAAGTCCACGTCGGGGTTGAAGTGGCGGGCGGCGCTGTAGTGGGCCACCGTCTCCACCAGCCCGGCGTCGCAGGAGAAGGCGTTTTTAATCAGATCTTCGCCGTAGCCGGTGACGGCCGCGCCCTTGATGGTGATGCGGTTGCCGCACAGCTTGTAGATCTCCCGGAGCTGCTCCAGCACGATGGCCACCGGATTGCCCAGGTTGGAGTGGTAGTAGGTGTAGAGCAGGCCGCCGTCGGCGGTGATCAGCGCGATTTTGGTGGTGGTGGAGCCGGCGTCAATGCCCAGCCAGGCGGCGCCGGTGTAGGTGTGTATGTCCACCTCGGGGGGGTGCATAGCGTTGTGACGGGCCAGGAAGGCGTCGTACTCCTCCTGACTGTCAAAGAGGGGGGGCATGGTGTCCACCAGGCCCACGCTGTCCACGCTCTTCTCCAGCCGGTCCAGCACCTCGTCAAAGGAGCGCTCGCCGTAGTCGGAGGAGCACAGGGCCGCGCCCATAGCGGCGAAGCAGTCGCCGTCCTCGGGGAACACGGCGTGGTCGGCGTCCAGCTTCAGGGTCTCCACGAACCGCTGCCGCAGGCCCATGAGGAAGTGGAGGGGGCCGCCCAGGAAGACGATCTTGCCCTTGAGCTCCCGGCCCTGGGTGAGGCCGGCCACCGTCTGATCCACCACGGCCTGGAAGATAGAGGCCGCCACGTCCTCCTTCCGGCCGCCCTGGTTGAGGATGGGCTGGATGTCGCTCTTGGCAAAGACGCCGCAGCGGGAGGCGATGGGGTAGATCTTCTCGTGGCGCAGGCTCAGCTCGTCCAGCTCGTTCACCGTCACGTTCATGAGGGTGGCCATCTGGTCGATGAAAGCGCCGGTGCCGCCGGCGCAGGAGCCGTTCATCCGCTCCTCCAGCGCGCCGCCGAAAAAGATGATCTTCGCGTCCTCGCCGCCCAATTCGATGACGGCGTCGGTGTCCGGGATATAGGTGTTCACAGCGGCGGCGGTGGCGTAGACCTCCTGTACAAAGTCGATGTTGGCGGCCTTGGCCACACCCAGTCCGGCGGAGCCGGTGATGACCAGCTTTACGTTTTGCCCGCTGAGCTGGTCCTGAAGGGTACGAAGGGTCTCGCAGGCCCGCTCGCGGGCCTTGGAGTAGTGCCGCTCATAGGAGCGAAAGAGCAATTTATTGGCCTCATCCAGCACGACGACCTTTACGGTAGTCGAGCCGATGTCGATGCCGATGCGTAAACTCATAGGTTCACCTCAAAATAAGAGTTAGATAAACGTACCCTATATCATATAACAATGCGACAAAATTTTCAACTCCATTCCGGCCTGAAATTTTGTAAATATTTTGCTTGAAACGGAAGGAAAGACCTATTGCAGGGAAATTTAAGCGGATTTTAAGAATTCATAATCTATTTTCTATGGTATGCCGCCGTTTTGTGCCCTATAATAATGTCTGACGAATAAACCGCAACACGGTTTATTTGCGTGGCAGTCTGTATCATGGGGAGAACGGAGGAGATCGCGGAGATGACGACGCAAGAATACCTGCGCCAGCTGGAGGCTCTGCTCCAGGAGGGGCGAATGGCGCCGAAGGACCGGGAGGAAGCGGTGGCCCGCTGCGGTCAGCACATTCTGGAGGCCGGACCGGAGCGCGAGGCGGAGACGCTGGCCGATCTGGGGACGCCGGAGGAGCTGGCACAGGAGATTTTGGAGGATTACCGGCGAAATCTGCACACCGGAAGAAAACGCGGAGGCGGGAGCCTGGTAGGCAAAATCTTGATCGGAATCGTTTTGTCCCCCGTGATCGTCGTGGCGTACTGCTGTGTGGCCGGCTTGCTGGCCGGAGGTGCGTTCTGTGTCCTGGCGGGCGTGTTTTACGGCATGGTGGGTCTGGGAGCGTTGCTGCCCGGCGGCCTGGGGACCTTTCTGAATTTCCTGGGCGGCGGAGCGGTGGCGATCGGCGCCGGCCTGCTGTGCGTGCTGCTGGGCCTGCTGTTGGGGACATTCTGTAACTTCTGTATGCGCCGGCTGTTTGGCGGAAGGAGGACGGAAGCATGAAAAAGGGGCTGTTGATCGCGGGCCTTTGCCTGCTGGCGCTGGGCTTTGGCCTCTCCTGGGTGGGCCGGGCCATGGGCGGCGCGACCGAAGCGGAGGCCCGGATATTCGGGCACTCGATCCAGGTCCGGTGCGGCGACATGTTTGTATCCATCGGCGTCTCTTCCGACAGGGCGGAGACTGCGTCCGGCGGGGCAGAGGCCGCGGCGGAGGAATCTGCGCCGGCAGGGACCGCGGTTGTGCAGAAGGAGCTGGAAGCCTTTACGGAGGTTGAGGTGGACCTGGAGCTTGGAAACGTGATCCTTCAGACCGGGGAGACCTACGGCATGGAACTGGACTGGTGGGGCGATGGATATACGCTGGATTACCTCCTCCATGATGACGGCACGCTGGAGATCTGGAGCGAGAGCAGCGCGCTGCGCGGCCTGTCCATGAGCGGCTGCGGCGCCAGGGTCGTGATTACGGTGCCGGAGGAAGCCGAGCTGGAGGACCTGACCGTGTACGCGGACCTGAGCGACGTGGAGTTGGATGGGATCGCGGTTCAAACGGCGGAGCTGACGCTGGATCTGGGCTCCCTCACCGGGCGCGGAGTGACCGTAAGCCGGTCTGTGGATGTGGAGGCCGATCTGGGCGATGTGGAGCTCAGCGGGAATCTGCGGGGCGAAACCGTCGTGAATGCCTCCCTGGGAAGTGTATCCCTGAATCTGGAGGGCGCGGAATCGGAGTACCGCTATGATTTGTCCGTGGACCTGGGAAAGCTGACCGTGAACGGAAAAGACTTCGAATCAGAGGTGTCCGGCGGGAGGGGAGACGACTCCCTCGAAGTGTATGCGAATCTGGGGGACGTGAACGTAACCTTTTCCGATTCATGACGGGAACCGGGAATCGAGAATCGAAAACAGAAGGCGCGCGAGCAAGCTCGCGCGCCTTCTTAGTCTGTCGAAAAAGTGGACATGTGTACAGGATCATAGAACCTGCTTGCAAGAGAAAAGCCCTCGGCAGAGTTTCGCCGCCCGCAGGCGGCGAAATCCAATTCAAATCTGTCTTTTCCGGGGACATGCGCCTCGGAAAAGACTCTGCTCAGCCCACTAGTGTGCGCTTGGAAGGAGCGTGCGCGAAGTGGGCTGTATCTACTCGAAAAAATGCTTGCATTTTTGAGAAGCGTGTCGAGGTTTCTCGACACGCTGAAAAGGCGCGCGAGCAAGCTCGCGCGCCTTCTTCTGTCAGCAATCGGATTGGACCTGTACTCCCCGCTCGTCCTGCGTGACTCGATAAAAAGCGCAGGAGTCCGCGGTCGCGTCTGCAGCGGTCAGCAGTTCGCGGGCCTCAGATAGCTGCTGGAGGTCGATGCGCAGGGCGATTCCGCAGCTGGCGGAGATCTCCCGCAGGACCGGCATGACCTGGAAGGGAAGCCGACCGGTCAGCTGCTTCTGGGCGGCCAGGGCGGCAAAGGTGGAGGAAAAGGTGATCAGACCGTACTCCATTACAGGGTAATGACCTTTCCGGCTGCCTGCATGGCGGAGACGATGTCGAACATATTGCTGACCGTGCCGGTCTGGAGCTGCTCCGTCAGACCATAAAAGTTCAGGCAGGTGCCGCAGACCAGCACCTCTACGCCCTTGCCCTGGAGAGCGTTCAGATGCTCCACCACCTGGCTGTCACCCACGGGCAGCTTAACGCCGTCGTTCATAAAGAGAATGGAACGGGGAAGATTCTCCGACTGGGCGAGAGTATAGAAAAACATGCGCATGAGATTGCCGCCCAGCTCCCGGTCGCCGGACCCGATGATGTCCCGCCCCACAAAGACGGACCACCCGCTGCCGGAGCAGGAGAGCCCTTCCAGCGGCGCTTGGGCGGGAGCCGGAGGGGCAGCACCGTCCCGCAGCAGGTCGGCGGCAAAACCGCCCTCGATCTCGCGCACGGTGATGGCCATGCCAAGGCTGCCTGCCAGCCGCTTGAGATTTTCCACCGCGGTGGCGTTGTCCACCTCGATGGTCAGCGCGTCGGCGCCGGCCGTGATGGCCTGGCGGGCCAGAACCACGGGAATGGGACAGGCTTTTCCTTTTGCATCGATAAAGTTTGTCATGCTGCGGCCTCCTTAGTGTAAATCAGTCTGTAACCGTCCAAATACCTGGGTCAGACGGCGCAGGCGCTGGGCGACGCCGTCGTTGAGAGCCTCGGCCCGCACCCGCCAGGACCAGTTTTCCGGTCCGCTGGTGCCGGGCAGATTGGTGCGGGCATCCGCCCCAAGCCCCAGAATATCCTGAAGGGGCGCGATGGCCAGGGCACAGGGGGAACCCCAGGCCCCCCGCAGCGCGCCCCAGGTCAGGCCGTCCTCCAGCCGAAGATCCAGATAGTCCGTGGCGAACTGTTTCTCCTCCGGGCTGGCCTCCTCCACCAGCCATTGGAGGAAGGTGGGACAGTCGTGGGTAGCGGTATAGATGACTTTATTTGGCGGGCAGTTGTGGGGCAGGTAGGCGCTTTTGCCGTCCGGAGAGAAGGCGTAGACCAGCACGCTCATGCCTGGCAGTCCGCTGTCGGCGAAAAACGCCAGTGCCCGGTCGTCCAGAATTCCCAAGTCCTCCGCTACCAGTTCCATAGAGCCGGCGGCCTGCTTGAGCACCTCCACCAGCCGCAGGCCGGGACCGGGCTCCCAATGGCCCTCCCGGGCGGTCTCCGCGCCGGCCGGGACCGACCAGTAGCGGTCCAGCCCCCGGAAGTGGTCGATGCGCAGGCCGTCGTACAGGGCGGCGCAGTGGGCGGCCCGCTTGCGCCACCAGGCGAACAGCTCCGTCTCATGGCCGGACCAGTCGTACAGGGGATTACCCCAGAGCTGGCCGTCCTGAGAGAAATAGTCGGGGGGTACGCCGGCCACACAGGTGAATGCGCCGGTTTCGTCGGTCTGGAAGAGGGCGGGCGCCTGGGCCACATCGGCGCTGTCCGGGGAGACATAGATGGGAATGTCGCCGAGAATAAAAACGCCGTGGGCGTGGGCGTATTCCTTCAGCTGCGCCCACTGCCGGATAAAGAGATATTCCAGAAATTCATAGAAGCCGGGGTCGGACGCGCCATACAGGGCACGCTCCGCGGCCCATTGGCACCAGGGGGCCACCCAGTCCGGACGGTCCGGCCAGTCCGGCTGTGTCCAGCGGGACCAGGCCAGCTCCAGCAGCGGCAACTTGCAGGCCCGCAGACGTGCGTAATCCACCCGGTCGATCTGTTCGGGCAGCCTGGCGCGCTCCAGCTCCGCCTGGGTCAGCAGGCCGTCCTGGGCCAGCGCCTCCAGATCCAGCAGCAGCGGATTGCCTGCGAAAGCGGAGGGGGACATATAGGGAGAATTGCCCGCACCCACCGGGCCCAGGGGGAGAATCTGCCACCAGCGCTGTCCGGCCCGTGCCAGAAAGTCCACGAATTGCCGGGCCGGCTGCCCCAAGGTGCCGATTCCATAAGGACCGGGAAGAGAAAATACGGGAAGCAGGATCCCGCTGGCCCGTTCCAGCATAAGCTGCGCCTCCTTTATGTGAGCCAAACCGGAAGAAAGGCCGGTCCGACGGCGTTTCATTGGTTCCATTATGGGTCCTGTTCGCCATTCTGTCAAGAAAGTCTTGACAGAAATCGCGACGTATGGTATCTTGTGATTGAACGATGTTCAAAACGGTGTTCAGGAGGCTTGCTATGGCGGAGAAAGAGATCAAGCAGGTGATCATGCGGGCGGCGATCTCCCTGGTGGAGCAGGGGGACGGCCGGCTGGAAGAGGTGACGGTCCGGGACATCGCGGCGGTTGCCGGCGTAGGCGTCGGGCTCATCAACTACCATTTCGGCTCCAAGGACGAGCTGCTGCGGCTGTGTGCCCAAACCATCGTATCCGAGGAATTGGAGCGCTTTCATCTCCTGGCGGAGAAGCTGTCCGACCTTCCGCCCCTGGAGCGGCTGCGGCGTCTGGCCAAACGCAACTGCGACTATCTGGCGGCCCGGCCAAATCTGTCCCGCATGTCCATTTTCACCGACCTGCGGCGGGGCGACTACGCGGGGGACAACACGGACCAGAATATGGCCGCCTTCCTGCCGCTGGTAGCGGAGGCAGGAGGCCTGCCGGAGACTGCGATGGAAAGCCGTATGCGCACCCATATGCTGGTCCACGCACTGCAGGCCGCTTTTCTGCGCAGCGCCAGTGTGAAGGCGCGCATCGGATTGGACTTTTATGACAAGGCGGATCGGGACCGCTTTGTGGATCTGACCATTGACCAATTATTTAAGGAGGAACCGGTATGAATCGCTATCAGGAAGAGTGCCGCAGCAAGACGGTCACCGTAGAAGAGGCCCTGTCCCACATCAAGAGCGGAGACGTCATCGGGACGTCCCAGTGCGGGGTGGAGCCCAAGACTTTGCTGGGCAATCTGCACACTGTTACGCCCCGTGCCACCAATCTGACTATGATGTGCGGAATGGGAATTACGGAATTCCCCTTCATGAACGACCCCGCCTACCGGGAGTATTTTACCCTGGACGGTATTTTCTTCATGGGTGCCAACCGCGCGTCCCATAGGCTGGGCCTGACCAGCAGCTACCCGGCCAATCTGCATAACGGGGCCGGTCGTTGGGTGGAGACTCACCGTCCCAACGTGTTCCTGGGGCAGGCCACGCCTATGGATGAGCACGGCTACTTCTGCATCTCCCTGTGCCTGATTCACGAGAAAGAGATGCTGGAGAGCGCCGATCTGGTCATCCTGGAGGTCAACCCCAATCTGCCGCGGGTCTTTGGTGATACGGAGGTCCATATCCGGGACGTGGATTATGTGGTGGAAGTGGACACTCCCATTGCCAAGCTGCCCTACACGCCCCCCAATGAACTGGACCGCAGAATCGGACAGTATATCGCGGAGCTGGTCCACGACGGCGATACCATCCAGCTGGGAATCGGCGGCATTCCGGACGCGGCGGCGGTAGCGCTGATGGGAAAGCATGAGCTGGGCGTCCATACGGAGATGTTTACCAACTCGCTGGTGGATCTGGTGGAGGCCGGCGTGGTCACCGGTTCCCGGAAATCGCTGCACAAGGGAAAGATGGTGGGCGTCTTTGCCTATGGCGAGCAGCGGCTGTACGACATGATCCACGACAACCCGGCGGTCATGCTCATGCGGGGCTCGTATGTGAATCACCCCGGCGTGGTGGCCCAAAATGAGAATATGGTGTCCATCAATACCACGCTGTCCGTGGACCTGACCGGCCAGTGCTGCTCGGAATCCATCGGCTCACGCCAGTACAGCGGTTCCGGCGGCGCGTCAGACACCTGCATCGGCGCCATTCACGCCCAAAACGGGCGCTCCATCGTCGCGGTCCATTCCACGACCAAAGGGGGGACCATCTCCTCCATCAATGCGCAGCTGGCGCCCGGCTCGGTGGTGAGCATCAGCCGCAACGATGTGGACTATATCGTGACCGAATACGGCGTGGCGCCCATGCGGGGCCGCTCGGTCCGGGAACGGGTAAATAATCTGATTGAGATCGCACATCCGGACTTCCGGGCGCAGCTGCGCCGGGACGCACAGGCGAATATGCTTTGGTAAACAACAGAAAGAGGGAGGGCCGCGGCCAGACAGCCGCAGCCCTCCCTCTTTTTGCAGATTCTCCGTGGGAGCGATTTCCTGTTTTCGACCAAGCAGGGGAGGGGAAGCGGGTACTTTTCTTGCAGAGCGTGGAGGCCTTACAAAGAATTTACAAAAAGGAGACATAATAGAGGTAGCATAGAACGGGAGAAACATGCAATCTATAAGAATACGCGCGGCATTGAAATGAGCGGCCGCTTGCTCTGAACGGAACCGGCCGGCTTCGTTTCGTGGCCGCTGCGGAATATATGGAGAAGTATGAGCCTGTGGAGGAAGGTTAGAATGCATAGCGTAATTGATATCGGCTCCAATACCATACGCCTGACGGTGTATCAGGTGGAGGAGGGACGGATTCAGACGGTTTTCCATGAGAAGAGCACCGCCGGTCTGGCGGGCTATGTAACGGAAAAGGGGAAGCTCTCCCGCGCCGGAATCGAGCGGGCCATCACGGCTCTGGAGCGCTTCCAGAGCATCCTGCAGAAGCTGTCCATTGAGCAGGTGGCGGTGTTTGCCACCGCATCGCTGCGGAACATCGTCAACACGGACGAGGCGCTGGAGTGTATCGAGCGCAGAACGGGTTTCCGAGTGGAGGTGATCTCCGGCGAGAAAGAGGCGCTTCTGGATTACGTGGGGGCCACGTATCTGCTGCCGGGTACTGACGGACTGCTGGTGGACATCGGCGGCGGCAGTACCGAGCTGGTCTTTTTCAGCCGGGGTGAGATCAAAAAGGCGGCTTCCATGCCAGTGGGCTCCCTGAATATGTACAACAAATATGTATCTCATTTGCTGCCGACCAAGAGCGAGCGGGAGAAGATCGAGCGGCGGGTCGCCAAGGAACTGAATAAGCTGGATCTGCCGGAGCAGGTGTGTCCTGTGCTATGCGGCGTGGGCGGCTCGGTCCGCGCTACGGGCAAGCTGATCAACGCCCAGGAAAAGCTGCCGCCCGCAAACCGGACAGTGTATCTGCATACGGTCTCCAAGGTGCTGGAGAGCTTCCGGGATGAGAGCAAGGAGAATCTGACCTGTCTGCTCAAGGTAACACCCGAGCGGCTGCATACCCTGCTGCCCGGTATGACCATTTTGCGGCAGATCGCCCGGACCTTTTGCAGCGATACCATGATCGTGAGCGATTACGGCGTCCGGGAGGGCTATTTACTTTCAGAGGTATTACAGATAAGGCGGTTAGAGGAAGAATGAATACGAAATTAAGGCTTTACGCCCAAAACCGGGAGCTGTCCTGGCTGGCCTTTAACGACCGGGTCCTGGAGGAGGCGAAGGACCCCACGGTCCCGCTGCTGGAGCGTTTGAAATTCGTCGCGATTTTCACCAGCAATCTGGATGAGTTTTTTATGATCCGGGTAGGCAGTCTGTACGACATCGTCTCCATGGGCAATACGGCCAGCGACAGCCGGACCGGCATGACTGCCCAGGAACAGCTGGAACGGATCTACGCGGCGGTCCCGCCGCTGTACCAGAAGCGGGACCAGATTTACGGAGAGCTGAAACAAGAAATGAGCGCCTATGGTATCTGCAGCCTGCGGACCAAGGAATTGGAGCCTCAGGAGCGGAAATATCTGAAAGCGTATTTTAAGGAACAGATTCTGCCCATGCTTTCCCCTCAGATCGTGGACCCCAACCACCCGTTCCCGCATCTGCTGAACAAGGAGATCTACGTGGTGGCCAATCTGACCCGCAAGGGGGAGACCATGATGGGAATCGTCCCGGTGTCCTCCATGCTGCCCGAGGTCGTCTATCTGCCGGGGAGCGACCTGCGGTTCGTGCGTATGGAGAATATCATTCTGGAATACCTGGAGCTGATTTTTGAGCAGTACACCGTGTCGGATAAAAATTATATCTGCGTGACCCGCAATGCGGACATTTCGCCGGACGACGAGTTGTTCGATGTGGAGGAGGACTTCCGCTATCACATGAAGAAGCTGCTCCATAAGCGCCAGCGTATGGCAGTGGTGCGGCTGGAGACGGCCGGCCCGCTGGAGGAAAAGCTGGAGAGCACTCTGTGTCGGCGCTGCAACATTACGAAAAAACAGATCTTCCAGACCTCTGTGCCCATGAAGATGGACTATGTCTACGCCCTGCTGGCCAAAGTGCCGCCCTCCATGAGCCATGCACTGCTCTATCCGCCCTTTACGCCCCAGAATACGGTACAGGCTCCGCCGGGTGGAATGCTCCGTTTGGCGAGAAAGCAGGATATGCTCTTTTCCTATCCGTACGACAGCATGGAGCCCTTTTTACAGCTGATTCGGGACGCCAGTACAGACCCGGACGTGCTGACCATCAAAATCACCATTTACCGTCTGGCCAAAAAAGCCAGACTGGTGGAATATCTCTGCGCCGCCGCGGAGAATGGAAAAGAAGTGATGGTGCTGATCGAGCTGCGGGCCCGGTTCGACGAACAGAACAACATCGACTGGTCCGAGCGGCTGGAGGACGCCGGGTGCCGGGTGATTTACGGTTTCGAGACCTATAAGGTCCATTCCAAGGTCTGTCTGATCACTCTGCGGGGCAAAAATGGCCTGCAATATGTGACGCAGATCGGCACGGGAAATTACAACGAGAAAACCGCCGCACTCTATACGGATCTGTCGCTCATCACGCCGGACCCGGGAATCGGCGCCGACGCAGCCGCTTTTTTTAAGAATATGTCCATTGGAAACCTGGAAGGGGAGTATCAGCATCTTTTGGTGTCTCCGGTGAGCTTGAAGCGGACTATTCTGGCGCGCATGGAAGAGGAAACCGCCAAGGGGCCGGCGGGACATATCGTAATTAAATGCAACTCCATCACGGACTGCGAGTTGATCGAGGGCCTGTCTAAGGCCTCTCAGGCCGGCGTGAAGGTAGAACTCATTGTGCGCGGTATCTGCTGTATCCTGCCTGGTATCCCGGGCTACACGGAGCACATTACCGTGACCAGCCTGGTGGGAAGATACCTGGAGCATGCCAGGGTTTACGCCTTTGGCGACGGGCCGGAGCGCAAGCTGTATATCGGTTCCGCAGACATGATGACACGGAACACAGAGCGGCGGGTCGAGGTCATAACACCGGTCTACGACCCGGGGATCAAGCATAAGATTGGGCATCTGCTGGAGGTACAGCTGGCTGACACCGTGAAGGCCAGGGTCTTGCAAAGCGACGGTACTTACCGACGGAAGGAATCCGGAACAGAACCGCCCGTCCACGCCCAGGAGCAGCTGATGGAGGAGGCTCTGGAACGGGGTGAGAAAGCCAGGCTCCGGGCTAAACACACTGCGGAGCAGCATAGCCAGCGTTCTGGTTTTCGCGCTCTGCTGACTCGTATGTTCCGGAAGGCTGAGTAAGCGGACGGACGAGAAACGCGGAAAGCAGCGTAAAAGCGCCCGCAGCCTTGGAAGTGTGGGCTGCGGGCGCTTTCCTCAGAGGAACGGCAGAATCGAATGTAATTGAATTATAACACGGAAAAACGGACAGCCATTGGCTGTCCGTTTTGTTTTGGTGGAGATAAGCGGGATCGAACCGCTGACCTCTTGAATGCCATTCAAGCGCTCTCCCAAACCCATCGGTTACATACCCCCGTAACCGGGTCTGCGAGATGCGCTTCAATACGCAATACCACCAAAACAAGCCACAGTTTCTTGTTGCTTCTGATTATAAGCTATTTGAAAGTGCATAGCAAGCCCATAATTTTATGGTAAGAACGCCGCCCAACGGGACTATGGGCGGCGTTTTCATATATCCCACCGAGAAAGGAGGAGTGTTCCCCCACAGGCCAGCCATCGGGCTGGCTTTTTCTATTTCACAACGAAGGAGGTTTTTAGGTGGCTGACGATAAAAAGAATATTCCCGACGCTGGGAAGGTAGACGAGCCCCCCAAGCCGGGAAAGGTGGAGCCTGTCAAAGCCGATTTCCCGGTGCAGGATCAGCCCGCCCCGGCCAAGGCGGAGGCTCCCGTGACAGAAGATGCGTCCAAGGTGGTAACGCCCCCCACGGCGGAAAAACCCATTGAGGGAAAGACAGCTCCCGACCCTGCGGCGGAGCAACCGGCTCCGGGGGGTAAGGAGGCTCCCAAAGACAAGGACGCTCCCGCCCCGTCTAAGGAGGGTGCGCCGCAGCCGGGCAAAGACGAGAAGCAGACCACGATCCCCGGCATGGGTGATCCTACCCCCGCTGGAAAGGTGGTGGATTTTACCGCTGCCCGGGATGGGGCGGCGAAGGGCAAGCCCCCGGAAAAGGCTGTTGCCCCGGATAAGGACAAGCAGACGGATAAAGCGAAGGATGCGGCCAAGCCTCGCAGGAGCCGCCCGACCAAGGCTGACAAGGCGGCCCCCGACAAGGCCAAGCCGCAACCTCGGGACAAAATGTCCCAAAGCAAACCGCCTGCCGGGAAAGGCGCTCCCGCTACGGCGGAGGCCCCGGCTGCAACCGAGCAGCCGCCCGCCCCTCGGGATGCTGCCCGTGGCGTGAAAGAGGAGATCGTGTATCTCAATCTTGCCGAGCTGCATCCGTTCAAAAATCATCCCTTTGGTGTCCGGGACGATGCGGAAATGCAAGGGCTGGTGGAGTCGGTCAAGGCCGCCGGGGTCAATCAGCCTGCGCTGGTGCGGCCCCGTGAGGGCGGCGGATATGAGATCATCGCCGGACACCGCCGCCAGCGGGCCAGTGAATTGGCCGGGTTTGCCAATATGCCCTGTATCGTCCGCAACATGACCGATGACGAGGCTATCCTCGCTATGACGGATGACAACCTGCGGCACAGGGAAAAGATTTTGCCGATGGAAAAGGCTCAATCTCTCAAAATGCAGGTAGAGGCCATCAAGCACCAAGGAGCCCGGCCCGGTGAGGACGATAAGAGCGCCGGAAAACGCTCCACGCAGGTCGTGGGGGATCGCAACGGCATGAACTACAAGCAGGTGCAGCGGTATATCCGTCTGACCGAGCTTGTCCCCGATCTGCAAAAGATGGTGGACGAAAAACAGCTCGCCTTTACCCCTGCCGTGGAGATTTCGTTTATCCGCCCCAAGCACCAGAAGTATATCGCCGTTGCCATTGAGGGGCAGCAGTCCTCTCCCTCCCTTTCCCAAGCCCAGCGGCTCCGTGAGCTGGACAAGGAGGGCAAGCTGAACGGCGATGTGATCGACGGTATTTTGAGTGAGGAAAAGAGGGAGGTTGACAAGGTGATCATCAACAGCGCCGAACTGGAAAAGTATTTTGGCAAGGACAAGTCCCCCCGGGAGATGAAGGACACCATTCTGGCCCTGCTGGACGAGTGGAAGGAGAAGCAGCCCCCGGAGCTGGGCAAGCCGGAGAAAAAAGCTGATAAGGCCCTGTAACTTTGGGACAGCTTGTCCCGAGGTGCTGCGCTCCCCTATAAGGGGCTCTGGTGCTTGATCCCCCGTCGCCGCCTTTTACACGGCATGGCCGGGCGCTGTCCGTCAAGGGTGCATGGCACCGCCGCCCTGCGGCGGCTTGCCCTTTACGGGCGGCCCCGGCTGTGCCATTCTCAGAGGCGTGACGGGGGCATATCCTCCAGAGCCGCCTCCTTTCCCATGAATGGGAAAGGGCGGGGGGATAGGGTTGAATACCATGAAACGGAGGTTTTCCATGAAAAGACCCCTTGCCTATATTACCGCCGCATGGTGCGGCGAGGACTACAAAAACACGGAACAGGCGGCCCGGTACTGCCGGGCGGTGTACGAGGCGGGTTTTTCGCCTATTTGCCCCACGCTGTATCTGCCCTTGTTCCTCAACGATGCGGTTCCCGAGGAGCACAAGAACGGCATCGACATGAGCCGTGACCTGCTGCGGCGCTCCCATGTGCTGGTGGTGTGCGGCCATACTGTCACCGAGGCCATGAAAAATGACATCGCCGTGGCCCAGCGGCTGGGGATCACCGCCACAACGCTGGAGGGCATCCTCACCGTCAAAGGACAGGGGCGGCGCTGATGCCCACCCTGTTTGAAGCCTATGTCACCAACTTGGGGAAGTACAACGAAGGTGAGCTGGTAGGCGAATATCTGAAATTCCCCACGACACCCGAGGAGGTGCAGGCCCTCTTGAAGCGCATCGGCATTGACGGGGTGCGGTATGAGGAAATCTTCATCACCGACTTTGATGGGGATGTGCTGGGGCTGTACGACCACTTGGGTGAATATGAGAACATCGACGAGCTCAACCATCTGGCCTGCGTGATCTCCGAGCTGGATCAAGGCGATTTGGAGAAGTTTGAAGCGGTCATCGACAGCGGCGAATACACCGGCAGCGTGAAAGAGCTGATCAATCTGGCGCAAAATCTGGATTGCTTTGAGTTTTATCCGGGCGTGACAGACGATGAAACGCTGGGGCGCATCTATGTGGAGGATATGGAGGCCATCGATGTGCCGGAACACCTGCTCAACTATTTCGACTACGAGGCATACGGGCGGGATATTCGGCTCAACGAGGATGGGCATTACGCCCCCGGCGGCTATGTGCTGAACAATGGCGGCAGCTTCATTGAGCACTACCACGGGCGGGAGGACATTCCCGACGAACATAAGGTTTTCTCCATGCCCAAGCTCAACATCCGGGAGCAGATGGCCGCTTACAAAGAGGTCATAG
>DXYV01000016.1 GCA_019415645.1 Clostridiales bacterium | reverse complement strand
CTTTGTTGGCTTTCTCCGAATGAATTCACTGTCCAATATGTTTGACAAACCTACAGTATGGTATGATATTTGTAATTTTATGTGAGGTGAGATCCCCATATGCGAATGAGGAAAAAGAAAAATTTAGTACCGAGAATGGAGCGCTGCTCCGCGGTATGGATCAAAAATCCGGAGGAATATCGGGGAAGCTGGCGTTCTCTGATGCCGCAGGCCGGTGAACTGCACCTGGAGTTGGGATGCGGAAAAGGAAAGTTTACCTGCGAGACGGCCGCTCTGAATCCGGACACACTTTTTGTGGCGGTGGAACGGGTGCCGGACGCCATGGTGATCGCCATGGAGTTGGCGGTGAGTATGGGGCTGAAAAACGTATTTTTCATCGATGGAGACGCTGCGGTGCTTGCGCGCTATTTCGCGCCGGACGAGGTGGACCGAATCTATATCAATTTCTGTGATCCCTGGCCGGGACAAAAGCATGTCAAACGGCGGCTGACCCACCCCGACATGCTGCGCAGCTATCGTGCGGTGCTTCGGGAAGGCGGTGCGATTCACTTTAAGACCGATAACCGGGATCTGTTTGAGTGGTCCCTCTTCCAATTTCCCAAGGCGGGGTTTACCCTGTCAGAGGTGACACGTGACCTGCATAAAGACGGAATCTGCGGCGTTATGACGGGCTATGAGGAGAAATTCCACGCTTTGGGAACGCCGATCAACCGCTGTGTGGCGACAGAGCAGGCGCTTCCGGTGCTGGAGGCGGAAGAAGGGGAGAGGGTGGCACCCGATGAAGGTTGAATACCGTTGGGCCGTTCGGGATGATGTGCCGCTGATACTGAACCTGATTCGTGCGCTGGCCGATTATGAGCATATGCTGGATCAAGTGGTAGCTACCGAGGAAGAACTGGCATACTGGCTGTTTGAGGCGAAAAAGGCAGAGGTCCTGTTTGTGCAGGAGCAGGGCTCGGTTGTGGGATTCGCACTGTTTTTTCACAATTTTTCTACCTTTTTGGGCCGGGCCGGGCTCTATCTGGAGGACCTGTTCGTACTTCCGGAGCACCGGGGAAAGGGCTACGGGAAAGGACTGATTCAGGCGCTGGCGCGAATTGCCGAGGAGCGGGGCTGCGGCCGTCTGGAGTGGTGGTGCCTGGATTGGAACCAGCCCAGCATCGACTTTTACCGCAGTCTGGGTGCGGAGGCGATGGAGGACTGGACTGTTTACCGGGTAGCCGGAGCGACTCTGGAATCGCTGGCACGTCAGGGAGAACGACCCGAGTAAGTGGAAAAACGGAAAGCCGTGCCGTCACATATGTGACGGCACGGCTTTTGTCATGAAGGGACCGTGTCAGCTGGACGCTGTGCGTAAATTCCTGCGGGGCGGGGAAGGGGTCAGGCAACGACCTGGTACATCAGCAGGAAGTGAGCAACAGAACCCAGCAGGATAAACACATGAAAGATCTCATGACACCCGAAACGGGGATTGTCCCGGCCCGGCCATTTGAGCGCATACAGGACTCCGCCGATGGTGTAGAGCACCCCGCCCAGAGCCAGCCAGAACAGACCGGCGGAGCCCAGCGTATTCCAAATGGGATAGATCGCGATGACCGCCAGCCAGCCCATGGCGATATAGATCGTGGCGGTCACCTGACGTGGGCAGTTGATCCAGACGAGAGCCATAACTGTGCCCGCGGCGGTGAGGGCCCAAATCACGCCGAAGAGCGACCAGCCCCACGGGCCGCGCAGCGCGGTCAGACAGATGGGCGTATAGGTGCCGGCGATGAGAAAGTAGATGGAGATGTGGTCGAATTTCCGCAGAGCGATTCGGCCGGATACCGTTGTATGAACACAATGGTACAGAGTAGAAGCGGTATAGAGACCAATCATGCTGGCGCCATAAATGGAGAATGACACGATCTTCCATATGTCCGCACCATTCCAAATGGTGTGCAGCAAAAGCAATACGGTGCCCAGAATCGCCAGTCCGGCGCCGATTCCGTGGGTGATGGCGGACCAGGGGCGCAGCCCGTCGTAAGGGTCACGGCCCTGTTCTTGGGGCCGGGTATGGCTCGGAGTGCGGCGGACAAATTCAGGGTTGAGATTCATGGTGGCTTCCATAAAAACAGTCCTTTCCGGTTTCTCTAACTGATATTGTAACATGGACACGATAATACATCAAGTATAAAACTGTATAATATAATTATTAAAATTATATTAGAAAGAAATACAAATCACAATAATCAGTATGTCCGGCATGCGCCACCAATATCCGCGGACACCAGAAGAAAAAAGTCCCTTCTCCCAAAAAGGAGAAGGGACAAAGAACAGAACCAGTTTTACAGAGAAGCCTTGGCCATCTCGGTCAGCTGGGTGAAGGCAGCCTTATCGTTGACCGCCAGCTCCGCCAGCATCTTGCGGTTGATCTCCACGCCGGCCTTCTTCAGGCCGTTCATAAAGGTGGAGTAGTTCATGCCGTTCAGCTTGCAGGCAGCATTGATACGGGCGATCCACAGCTGACGGAAATCACGCTTCTTCAGGCGGCGGCCGGTGTAAGCGTACTGCAGGGACTTCATGACCTGCTCGTTGGCCATCTTGAAGTGCTTGGACTTGGCGCCCCAGTAGCCCTTGGCCAGCTTGAGGACTTTATTTCTTCTCTTGCGCGTCATCATCGCGCCTTTAACTCTTGCCATGGTTGTTCAGCCTCCTATGTTGAGTGGTACTTGAATTCTTATTTATAGGGAATCATGCGCTTGATGGTGGCCTCGTTGGTCACATCAGCATAAGCGCCGGCACGGAGGCCTCTTTTCCGCTTGGTCGTCTTGCCGTGGCCGTTGAGCAGATGGCTCTTAAAGGCATGAGCGCGCTTGACCTTGCCGCTCTTGGTGAGCTTAAAGCGCTTTTTCGCACCGCTGTGGGTTTTGATCTTAGGCATGGTGATGTATCTCCTTTACTGTTTAGTGAACCTGCGGGATTTATTTGGCGGCTGCTTTCGCGGCCAGGAAGATGCTCATATGGCGGCCATCCAGCTTGGGGTCCTTGTCCATCGTGGCCAGCTCCGAGCACTGGGCGGCAAAGTCCAGAAGCAGGCGCTTGCCGATGTCGGTGTGCGCCATCTCGCGGCCGCGGAAGCGGACGGTGACCTTGACGCGGTTCCCATCGGCCAGGAATTTCTGGGCGTTGCGGAGCTTGACGTTGAAATCGCCGATGTCGATGCCGGGGGACATGCGGATCTCCTTGATCTCGACCACATGCTGATTCTTTTTGGCCTCTTTGTCCCGCTTGGCCTGTTCAAACTTGAACTTGCCGTAATCCATCAGCTTACAGACAGGGGGGACGGCGTTGGGAGAGATCTTGACCAGATCCAGACCGGCCTCGTCCGCGTGGCGCTGCGCCTCGGCGGCGGACATCACGCCCAGCTGGCTGCCGTTGGCGTCGATCAGGCGCACCTCGCGGTCGCGGATCTCTTCGTTGATTTGATGAGCAGTGTTGGCTATGGGAAAGCACCTCCTAAAAACAAAACGCGGATACCTGCGGTACCCACGTCAACACAACAAACACGGGCAACGCCCGCGTTGAGAAACGATGTAAACCCTTTGGCACTGGCCGGGGGTGAGGACGGTGGTACCATACCTACTTTGTTTTGCTCAAATAGTATATCAGGGGAAAGGAGAAATGTCAAGCATTATTTTTGCAGATACGAAGCAGTCTGGCCAAAGTGGCCAGACTGCGCGTAAGAGCGGCGCGGCCGTGGGCCGCTCATGGTGTTTGGACGGTCTGCTTCTTGATGACCTTCAGGCGGACAAATTCCTCCCGCTCCTTCTCCTCCAGCGCTTCGGTAATGACCCGAATGGTGTGGTCGAAGCCGGGAATCACGATGTTTTGCAGGGCATTGGCGCGCTTCTGTGTTTTTTTGATGGCCTGAGCCAGCCGGTAGATGGAGGTCTCGATCTCCGCCATCTCCCGGGTGAGCTCCTTGACCTTGCGGAATTTCAGATAGGCCTCGTCCAGTGCGGAGCTGGTAAAGGCAAAGCCGTATTCCGGACGGGGCGCGGGAGCGCGGTCGGGGATATGGGGCAGCTCCACGCCCATGACGGAGCGCCAGCGCATCTCCACCGTATCGTCGATTTCCACGGCCTCGGCAATCTTGTCACAGATTCCCAGCCGGATGTTCGCTTGGGCCAGGGCGGCATAGGCGTCCTGAAAGACGGTGTCGATCTCCTTTTGGATACGGGAGGCATCGTCCATCAGATTCATCATTTCCCGCACCAGGATGTTGCGCTTGCGGTCCATCAGCTCATAGCCGGTCTGGGCCAGCGCGCGGGAGCGCTTGGTGGCCATCAGGTTTCCTTTGGTAGGCAGAACGGCGGCCATGTGGACACCTCCTTTGGAGTTACAGCTTCACGTCGGCCAGCAGCTTTTCGTAGGCGCCTTCCTGATAGTGCTCCTGGAGCTCCTTCTCGCTGACGCGGTCCAGCTCGCCCTTGGGCAGAATGGAGAGCAGGGACCAGCCCAGATCCAGGGTGGTCTGCAGGGAACGGTTTTCCTGCATATCCTGCCGCACAAACCGCTGTTCAAAGGCGCGGCCGAATTTCAAATAACATTTGTCCAGATCGGACAGCTCATCCTCGCCGATGACCGAGGCCAGGCTGCGGGCATCCTGCACCTTGGAGTAGGAGGCAAACAGCTGGTTGGACAGGCCCGGATGGTCTGCCCGGGTAAATCCCTCGCCGATGCCGTCCTTCATCAGACGGGACAGGGAGGAGAGAATGTTGATGGGGGGATAGATGCCGTTCTGTTCCAGATCCCGGTCCAGCACGATCTGGCCCTCTGTGATATAGCCGGTCAGGTCGGGGATGGGATGGGTGATGTCGTCGTTGGGCATGGTGAGAATGGGCACTTGGGTGACCGAGCCCTCCTTGCCCTGAATCATGCCGGCGCGCTCGTAGAGAGAGGCCAGGTCGGAGTACAGATAGGCGGGGAAGCCCTTACGGGAGGGAATCTCGCCCTTGGAGGAGGAGAACTCGCGGACCGCCTCACAGTAAGAGGTCATATCGGTCATGATGACCAGCACATGATAGCCGTGGTTGAAGGCCAGATACTCGGCGGCAGTGAGGGCGCAGCGCGGCGTCAGGATACGCTCGATGATGGGGTCGGAGGCCAGGTTCAGGAACATGACCACCCGCTGGAGCGCGCCCGCATCCTCGAAGTTCCGGCGGAAGAAGTCAGCGGTATCATTTTTGACGCCCATGGCGGCAAAGACGATGGCAAATTCGCCGTCCTGATCAGCCACCTTGGCCTGACGAACGATCTGGGCGGCCAGCTCGTTGTGCTCCATGCCGGCGCCGGAGAAAATGGGCAGCTTCTGGCCGCGAATCAGAGTCGCAGTGCCGTCGATAGCCGAAATTCCGGTGTAGATGCAGGAGCGTGGATACTGGCGGGAGACCGGATTGATGGCGGAGCCATTGATATTGCGCCGCTCATCGGGGTAGAGCTCGCCCAGCCCGTCGATGGGACGGCCGGCGCCGTCGAAGATACGGCCCAGCATCTCCTTGGACAGGGCCATGTCCATGGGCTTGCCGGTAAAATGGGTCCGGGCGTTCTCCAGGCTCATGCCCTTGGTGCCCTCAAACACCTGAAGGATGACCCGGTCGCCGTCGATCAAAATTACGCGGCCCTGGCGCCGGCTGCCGTCTGACAGGGTGATCTCGGCCAGCTCGTCGTAGGAGACGCCGGACACATGATCCAGCGCCACCAGGGACCCGGAGATATCGGCCAGGCCCGTATATTCCATACGCATGGATGCTCACTCCATTCTTTGGGGATTGAAGCCCGCCGGGGCGGGAGAGATAGCCGGCTCAGGCGTTGGCCGCGTTGACCTTGGCCAGCGCGTCGTCGATGCGGCGGAAATAGTCGTCGAACTTCTGCAGGTCGTCGTTGGGGATCTCGTACTTCATCTTGACCAGCGCGTCAAAGATCCCGGTGGCAGTGATCTGCGAGAGGGGGATGGAGGTGCTGATGGCGGCCTTGGCGCCGTCGTAGAGACGGAGAATGGCCTGCATCATCTTCAGCTGCTTGGTCATGGGGACATAGGTGTCGATCTCGTTGTAGGCGTTCTGCTGCAAAAAGCCCAGCCGGATAACGCGGGCGATCTCAATGACCAGCTTCTGGTCCTCGGGCAGGATGTCCGAGCCAATGAGCTTGACGATCTCCATGAGCTGAGACTCCTCCTTCAGCAGACGGGAGATCCGCTGGCGGCAGGGGATGAAATCCGGCCCGACCTCTTTTTCATACCAATCCTTGAAGTCATTGACATACTCGGAATAGGAGGTGTTCCAGTTGATGGAGGGGAAATGGCGGGCATAGGCCAGGGCGCGGTCCAGGCCCCAGAAGCAGCGGATGAAGCGCTTGGTATTCTGGGTGACCGGTTCGGAGAAGTCGCCGCCCTGGGGGGAGACTGCGCCGATGACGGTCACGGAGCCCTCCCGGCCCTCCAGCGTCTTGACATAGCCGGCGCGCTCGTAGAACTCCGCCAGACGGGAGGCCAGATAGGCGGGGAAGCCCTCCTCGGCGGGCATCTCCTCCAGCCGTCCGGAAATCTCGCGCAGGGCCTCGGCCCAGCGGGAGGTGGAGTCGGCCATGAGGGCCACATGATAGCCCATATCCCGGTAGTACTCGGCAATGGTCATGCCGGTATAGACCGAGGCCTCACGGGCGGAGACCGGCATGTTGGAGGTGTTGGCGATCAGAATGGTGCGGTTCATCAGGGGAAGGCCGTTGCGGGGGTCCTTCAGCTCGGAAAACTCCTCCAGGGCCTGAGTCATCTCGTTGCCGCGCTCGCCGCAGCCCAGATAGACGATGATGTCCGCGTCCGACCATTTGGCCAGCTGGTGCTGGGTCATGGTCTTGCCGGCGCCGAAGGGGCCTGGAATCGCGGCCGCGCCGCCCTTACCGATGGGGAAGAGGGTGTCGATGATGCGCTGGCCGGTGATCAGGGGGCGGGTGATGGGCAGACGCTGGGCCGCCGGACGGGGCCGGCGGATGGGGCAGTCCTGGGTCAGCGTGAGCGTGACCGCCCGGCCCCGGTCGTCCGTGACCTCCACCAGCGGGTCATTGACCGTATAGGAGCCGCTGGGCGCGACCTTGGTCACGGTGCCGCTCAGTCCGGCGGGCACCAGGCAGCGATGGAGGATGGCAGGGGTCTCGGGACACTGGGCATAGAGGGTGCCGGGGGTAACGGAATCCCCCTCCTTGACGGTAACCGTCACGCTCCACTGCTTTTCCTGGTCCAACGAGGGCAGGTTGATGCCCCGGCCCAGGAAGGGACCGGAAATGGCCTCCAGCGATTTCAGCGGCCGGCCGATTCCGTCAAAAATCGCGCCCAGCAGGCCGGGTCCCAGCTTCAGGGACATGGGAGCGCCGGTGGTGGTAAGGGGCTGGCCGGGCGCCAGGCCGGTGGTATCCTCGTAGACCTGCACGGTGGTGGAATCGCCGTCCATACCGACGACCTCGCCCACCAGATGCTCGTCGCCGGCATAGACCATGTCCATCATCGCCAGCCCGCGGCCGCCTCTTACGGTGATGACCGGACCATTGACGCTGTAAATTTTATATTGGGTGTCGTTCATCGGAAATCATCCTTTCGGAAAGAGCCGCGGCGCTCAGGCGTCGGCCAGGTCGTCGGACAGGGAGAGGCCGAACAGCTCGGCAAAATGACCGGTCAGCTCGCTCAGAGCTGTGTCATAGGAGCCGTCGATGCGCTGCCCGATCTCAGGGCAGGCGGCGATCAGGCCGCCCAGCACAAATCCGCCCTCGACGAAGGTAGTCTGGACCGGCTTCACGGCCTGGGCCAGCTGGTCGGCCCACTGCATGTCGCAGGGGCGCAGGGCTACGGTCACATTGGAGACCAGGCCAAACTGGCCCACCGCCTGGGTCAGTTGGCTCTCCAAACGGGCGGGGTAGTCGGGGGAGGCGGTGAATTTCTGGATGCGCTGGGTCACCTGCGCAAAGACCTCACGGGCGATCTCGCTGCGGCGCAGGTAGATCTCCCGCTTGCAGTCCATCAGGTGACGGGACACCTCCCGGCCGGCCTCTGCGCGAATTCGGGCGGCCTCGGTCTTGACGTGCTGGATGGCCTCCAGCTTGGCCTCATCCTCGGCGGTGGCCAGCGCGGCAGCCTTCTTTTCCTCCAGGGCCCGCAGGGCGCGCTCGGTCTCCGCAGTGGCTTCCTGCACGACAGAATTGGTAAAATGAATCAGTTTTTGGGTTTGTTCAGGCATAACAGGACCTCCAGTTGAACGAGGATAAGCGCCCGCAGAGGAGACCGGCAGAGCGGGATCACAGCTTGACCCCGATGGCCTCCCGGATATAGCGGGTAATGGAATCTTTGTTGCGGGTCCCGTGGCGGTCGGGAATCTCGACCACGAGGGGGGTCTGTGCGGACAGCTTCATGGGAGCCAGCTTATCCTGACATTGCTCAGCCAGTGCCTCGGTAATCAGCAGAATGGCAATGTCGGACTGGGCAACCGCGTCGTCGATGGCGGCCAGCGCGCCCTCCCGGTCCTGGACCCGCACGCCCGGGATTCCGGCCAGACGCAGCCCCACCAGCGTGTCGGCGTTGTCCGAGATGACGAAGTATTTCATAGAGACCTTCTTCCTGTATCGGAGCGCGGCCTGTTAGGACACAAAGAGCAGCACCAGGGCAATGATCAGACCGTACAGGGCGACGCCCTCGGCCAGGCCGACGAAGATCAGGGACTTACCGAAGGCCTTCTCATTTTCGGAGATCGCGCCCAGAGCGGCGGAGGCGGAGGAAGCGACGGCGATGCCGCCGCCGATGCCGGACAGGCCCACGGCCAGACCGGCGCCGATGTATTTCAGGCCCAGGGCGATGCCGCTGGCGGAAGCGGCGGCATCCGCCACGGTCTCGGCAGCGCTGGCGGAGCCGGCAAAGCCGAAGATGGTGGTCAGGGCAAACAGGCAGCAGAACGCGCCGATGTTGGTCATCAGAGCGCGCTTGGCCTTCATACCGGTGAGCTTACGCACACCAATGGTAATCAGAGGGGAAAACAGCAGCAGAGAAGCGAGAAGCAAAATGACATATTTCATGATGAAGACCTCCAGTATTTATTGTGTGTGCGGTCACGACGCATTTGCGTTTTTGGCCGTATAGTCAATGACCTTGGGCGAATACTCCCGGCCACCGTCATCGTAGAAGCGGCCGAACAGCTCATAGAATTCCAGACGGAGCACCTGAATGCCAACCAGCATGCCCTCAAAGCCCATCACAAACAGGTTGCCGATGACCAGGACGATGGGATTGAGATTGGCGCCCGCCATGGTCCACACCACCAGCATCAGGCTGACGTGGGAGATGGCATATGCGCCGATTCGCAGGAAGGACAGGGTGTTGGTCACAAAGGAGAGCACAGTTTCAAACAGCTCGAAGAAGCCGGAAACCAGCAGCCCGCCGAGGGACTCCGGCTTCCAGTCCGGGTCGCCGGCCACCAGCTTGCCCAAAGGTTCCTTGAACAGCATCAGCACCAGGGGCAGCACTACCACCGGCAGCAGATAGGCCGGCGTGAACAGGTTGATGTCGGTCAGCAGAGTGACCAGGGCGGCGGCCACAAAGCCAAAGTAAAAGACCATGCCGCACAGGCCGTTTGCGCCGAACAGGCACTTTTCGTAATCCTTCTGGTGGATTCCGTTGATCACATTGAAGAGCATGACAAGAAACAGCATCACCACGCCCAAACCAATGGAGGCCAGCAGAAGGAATACCACGTTGTTGCCTTCCAGCACCTTAAAGCCTGGGAGAAGTTCCTCAAATCCGAATACGCTGCCATAAACAAAGCCGAAGATCGTGCTGGATACGCCGCAGCAGGCAATGATTCGACCCAGCCACATCTTTTTGAAGCGCCACAGGGCGAGACCGCCCAAAATCAGGCACAACCCCTGGCCCACGTCACCGAACATGATGCCTGCGAACAGGCAGTAGGTAAAGGCCATGAAGGGCGCCGGGTCGATCTCGTGGTAGTTGGGCAGTCCGTACATCCGCAGGAACGGCTCAAAGATTCGGGAGAGGAAGCCGCTTTTCAGCTTGGTGGGCGGGGTCAGAGTGTGGTCCACATCGGCTGCGTCGTCCACCACATAGGACAGGTCGGCGCAGCGGTCGAACTGCTCGGTCAGTGCCGGGAGCTCGGTCTCCGGGACCCAGCCCACCAGATAGAAGTTGTCCTTGGACTGGGCCGCGTAGCGGCGCATGTCGAAGGCCTCATTCTGAAAACGCAGATAGGAGCACGCAGCCAGAAGCTTTTTTTCCTCCCGGACTGCCAGAGCGTGAATCTGTTCAGCCACGGCGGCGGCCTGACGGTCATCCTCCTCCGCCTGACGGGACAGGGCCTGGATGGCGTCCGAGGTCACGCCGTCTACCCGGTCGTCAATATCCAAGCGGACGAAGTGAAGGGAGTTGAACAGCGTATCCACCGCGTCGTGGTTGTTGGCCAGCGTAAAATAGGCGCCGTAGACCTGATCCTTTTCCGTTTTGGTGGGGAAAAAGAACAGATCCTCCCGGGCTTCCAGAGTCTCCCGGAAGCTGTCATAGGTCTCCCGGGGCATATGGCCGAATCGGAACTTCAGATAGCCCAGATGGCGCAGCTGAGACAGGTCGGCGTCGATGCCCAACAGATTGTCCAGCTGGGACACGATGGTCCGGTCGTCTGAGGACTCCTGCAGCAGGGCCTGACGCGTCTGCTCCAGCTGGCTCAGCTCCGCGTCCACGGCGCGGAAATACTCGTCCAGGGTTTCGTTGGTAAAGCCGAAGTCTTCAAACGGCTCATAACGGGGCTCACACCCCAACCGTTCTGAGAGAGCCTCGCCCCGTCGGAGCAGCGCGGTATAGGGATTGGACTGATGGAAGGGACGCAGGCTCTTGTTTTCATGCATGACTTGCTGGACATATTCCGGGTGAAACTGCTGGTTGATGACGCAGGTGCGGACGATCTCGTCAAACTGCGTCAGCGGCGCGGCCAGCGTGACAAATTTCATTGGAACAACAGCCAAGTTGATACCCCCTTGTCAGGAAAATGGCACACAGCTGCGGTCAGGCCCCGACCAGCTGCGCAAAGCGGTCGTCAAAAGTTACCCCGTAGTTGACCGCTTCGATCACATTGATCAGGACAGAGACCTCAGCGTCTTTCAGATGCAGATAGGCGATGGCGGTGCAGACGGAGGGCAGGCCGCCCATGACCTGACGCCGGTGAAAGCGATACATGGCCTGGCGGTAATAATCCTCTACCTCCTGCACCTGAATGTCCTGAAAGGCCGCAGCATAGGCGGTCCCTTTCAAAAATTCGAACGCCGCCGGCAGGGAGGAGGCCTCCGTCAGCTCCTTGAGCTGGGCGGGCGTCATACGGTAGTGGAAGGGAAAGAGGTAGGGCAGATAATTTTCCTCCCCCGGGAAGTAGGTCTTCAGGCGGAGGATATGAATGATGTTCAGCAGATCCACCTGTATGCCCAGGGAACGCAGCAGGACGGATTTGACCTCGCCGGCATAATGGCGGTTGATCTCCCGGAACAGGTGGGAGTAGTACACCGTGTGCAGCAGGGATTCCGTAATCTGATAATCCGGCAGGGCGCCGGGGGCGTCCGGGCGCAGATGGCGCAGTGCGTCGGCGTAGATGCTGTGTTCCGATGCGGCAAGAAGCCCGTCGAAATCGGTGCAGGCCATCAACTGGGGGTAGTCCAGCTTACTCTGCAGAAGGAAGCGGTCGGACAGGGGACGCACATCCAGAATCTTGCCCGCCTTGAGCCGGCGCAGCGTGGTCATGATTCCTTCCAGCTCAGCCAGACGGACCGGAAACGCCAGCAGCGTGCGGTCATCCTGCGGCACGAAGGAGGTCAGGCGCACGTACTCCTCCCGGGTCTGCTCCCGGAGCACCGCCTCCAGATTGGCGCGGTTGAGGGGCAGCGCGTCCAGCTTTCGAATCGCCGGAGCCCAGTTGGTCTGACGCAGGTAGTCCAGAACCGCAGGCACATCAGGCAGGGTGGACATATGCTGGAAATCTGAATCCCGCAGCCGCTTGCCGTACATGGCCTTGATCTTTGTGACCAGGGCCTCATAATGACGAAACAGATCGCTCATGGATTCTCGCCCACGATTCGGCGGAACAGCGTGTCCACCCAGTTGTCGCCGTAACGCTCATAGGCCCGCTCCATGCGGGCCATAGCATCGTCCCGGCGCTTGTCCTGCGCCTGAATGGCCTGGTCCCGGGCCGCCTCCGCCTCTTTGGAAATGGCGCGGAGCCTGTCGTCGGCCTTGGCCTGGAGCGAGGCGCGCAGATCGGCGGTCGCCTGCTCTACTTCAGAGGCCAGGTGGTCCTCACGGACCTTGACCTCCTGCGCGATTTCCTGAGCACTGCGCTCCGCTTCCAGAATTCGATTGATCAGCTGTGTATATTCCATACCGCGCCTCCATTCCGGAATAATACCTCATGAGAGAGAAAAAGAAACTTGGATTGGTTCACATTGTAGCATTTGGCTTCGAAAATAACCACAGAAAAAATCACCAAATTAGCGGGAGGATTCTATCTAATATTCTCTTTTTTGCGTGCGGGAAAGACGAAAGAGAACTGGGAAAAAGGATTGCTATTGCGGAAGGGAAACGATATAATAAAGTAATATATGCCGTTTCAAACATGGCATACGCTTTTATTAAGGAGGAACAAGCCCATGAAAAAACTGCTTCAGCTTCTGGAGGACGACTGCACGCTGACCCGCGCGCAGCTGGCTTCGATGACCGGGATGTCGGAGGAAGAGGTGGCCGCAGCCATCCGCAAATATGAGGAGGACAAGGTCATCCTGGGATATAAGGCAATCGTCGACTGGGACCGCACGGACCGGGAAGCAGTGACCGCCTTGATCGAGGTCAAGGTGACCCCCCAGCGGGGCGAGGGCTTTGACCGCGTCGCCGAGCGCATTTACCAGTACGAAGAGGTGGAGAGCGTCTATCTGATGAGCGGCGCGTTTGACCTGACGGTAATCATTTCCGGCCGTAGCCTGAAGGAAGTGGCGCAGTTCGTGGGCGAGCGGCTGGCGCCGCTGGAGGACGTGACCGGGACGGCCACCCACTTTATTCTCCATAAATATAAGGAGAAGCACCTGATTTTCGAGGCCCGGGAAGAACAGCCGAAGGAGTGGATTTTTGTATGAATTACCAGGAAATTCTCTCCCGGCGGATTCAGAACGTCAAGCCCTCCGGAATCCGCAAATTTTTTGACATCCTGGAGGAGATGAAGGACGCCATTTCCCTGGGCGTGGGCGAGCCGGACTTCATCACCCCCTGGCACATCCGGGACGCGGGAATCTACTCCCTGGAGAAGGGCTTTACCAAGTACACCTCCAACGCCGGCATGGCCGACCTGCGCCGGGAGATCTCGGCTTATATGGCACGCCGGTTTGACCTGCATTACCGCTTCAACGATCAGATTTTGGTGACCGTCGGCGGCAGTGAAGGAATCGACCTTGCCATTCGCTGCCTGGTCAATCCGGGGGACGAGGTCATCGTGCCGGTGCCCTCCTTCGTATGCTACGGCCCCCTGGTGGAGATGGCGGGGGGCACGCCGGTGTATCTGGAGCTGTCCGTGGAGGATGAGTTCCGGCTCACGCCGGAGAAGCTGAAGAGCGTTCTGACCGACAAGACCAAGGCGGTGGTGCTGCCCTTCCCCTGCAATCCCACGGGCGGCATCATGGAGCGCGCGGACCTGGAGGCCATCGCGGAGGTCCTGCGGGAGACCGACGTGATGGTGATTTCCGACGAGATCTACGCTGAGCTGACCTACGGCCAGCACCATGTCTCCATCGCCAATATCCCCGGTATGTATGAGCATACCATTGTGGTCAACGGATTTTCCAAGGCATATTCCATGACCGGCTGGCGGCTGGGCTATCTGTGCGCTCCGCCGGAGATCGTGCAGCAGATGACCAAGCTGCACCAGTTCGGCATCATGTCCGCGCCCACCACCAGCCAGTACGCGGCCATCGAGGCCATGCGCAACGGCGACAAGGACATCGAGGCCATGCGCGACGAGTACGACGGCCGCCGCCGCTATCTGGTGGAGGGCCTGCGCCGGGTGGGCCTGCCGGTGTTCGAGCCCAAGGGCGCGTTTTACGTATTCCCGGACATCCGCTCCACCGGGCTGTCCTCGGACGAGTTCTGTGAGCGCTTCCTGAAGGAGCAAAAGGTGGCGGTCATCTCCGGCTCCGCCTTCGGACTGGGCGGCGAGGGCTTTGTACGCTGCTGCTATGCCGCATCCATGCACGATCTGGGAGAGGCGCTCAGCCGTCTGGAGTGCTTCCTGACCGGCCTGAACAAACAGTAACCGCCGCTCCGCCCGTCCGGGCGAGCGCAGAAAGGGAGAAAGCAACCATGTACATCGTATGTCTGGATATGGAAGGCGTGCTGGTGCCGGAGATCTGGATCGCCTTCGCGGAGGCCACCGGAATCCCCGAGCTCAAGCGCACTACCCGGGACGAGCCCGATTACGACAAGCTCATGCAGTACCGTCTGAACATCCTGAAGGAGCATCACCTGGGCCTGAAGGAGATTCAGAACACCATCGCCACCATCGACCCGCTGCCCGGCGCCAGGGATTTTCTGGACGAGCTGCGGACCATGACGCAGGTGATTATCCTCAGCGACACCTTTGAGCAGTTCGCCAAGCCGCTGATGGAGAAGCTGAACTGGCCCACCATTTTCTGCAACACGCTGGAGGTCGCGCCCGACGGCGCGATCACGGGCTACCGGATGCGCTGCCCTCAGTCCAAGCTGACCACGGTGAAGGCGCTCCAGTCCATTGGCTATGAGACCATCGCCAGCGGAGACAGTTACAACGACCTGGGCATGATTCAGTCCAGCAAGGCGGGCTTCCTGTTCAAGAGCACGGAGAAGATCCGGGCCGACCATCCCGAACTGCTCGCCTATGAGACCTTTGACGAGCTCCTGGCGGCCATCCGCCGGGCGATGGATTGACGATACCACTGCGGGGAGAGACGACTATGAACAATCAGTCCGCGTTTGACGCGCTGCCCTTCCGGCCGGCTGACATCCTGCTTCCACAGGATTGCGACCTGTCCAAATGGTCGGTGGTGGCCTGTGACCAATATACGTCCCAGCCGGAATACTGGGAGCGGGTGGAACGCTATGTGGGCGCCGCGCCTTCGGCTCTCCATCTGATTCTGCCGGAGAGCAGTCTGGAGGGCCCCAATGTGGAGCAGGATATCACTGAGATCAACCTGACGATGGCCCACTATCTGCGGGAGGACCGGTTCCGTACCTATCCGGACAGCCTGATCTATGTGGAGCGCACCCTGGACGGCGGCAAGGTGCGGCACGGTCTGGTGGGCATGGTGGACCTGGAGCAATACGACTACGAGCCCGGCGCGTCCACGCTGATTCGCGCCACGGAGGGGACTGTGCTCACCCGAATCCCGCCCCGGGTGAAGGTGCGCAAAAACGCGCCCATCGAGCTGCCCCATGTCCTGCTGCTGACCGACGACCCTCAGAAAACCGTGATCGAGCCCCTGGCCGCCCAGACGGAGGCGATGGAGGAGGTCTACGACTTCGAGCTGATGGAGCGGGGCGGCCACATCCGGGGCTGGCGGCTGAACCAAGCCCAGATGGAGACGGTGGCGGCCGCGCTGACCGCGCTGGCGCAGCCGGAGACCTTTGAAAAGCGGTATCAGGCCCCCGGAAAGCCGGTGCTGCTGTTCGCGGTGGGGGACGGAAACCACTCCCTGGCCACCGCCAAAGCCTGTTACGAGCGGCAGAAGGAGTTCGTGCCCCAGGAACAGTGGGCCGACCTGCCCGCCCGGTACGCCCTGGTGGAGCTGACCAACCTGCACGACGCGTCTCTGGAGTTTGAGCCCATCCACCGGGTCCTGTTCGGCGTGGACCCCAAAGCGCTGCTGCAGGACTTCCTGGCGGCCTACGAGGGGGCCCACCTGGGCCAGGGTGAGGGCCATGTGATCGAGTTTCTGCACGCGGAGGGCGCAGGCCGAATCACCGTGCCCCATCCCACGGCCCAGCTCCCGGTGGGGACCCTCCAGAGCTTCCTGGACGACTATCTGCCCGCTCATGGCGGCCGAATTGACTATATCCATGGGGACGAGGTGGCCCGCGGGCTGGGCCGCAAAGAGGGGAACCTTGCCTTCCTGCTGCCCGCCATGGAGAAGCGGCAGCTGTTCCCCACCGTCATCTTTGACGGAGTACTGCCCCGCAAGACCTTCTCCATGGGTCACGCCAACGACAAACGGTTCTATCTGGAGGCCCGAAAAATCCGGTGACCGCAGATACAGCGAACAGGAGGCGCGCAATGCTGGTCCATGCCTGTGCAAAACTGAATTTGACCCTGGATGTGCTGGGACGGCGGGCGGACGGCTACCATGACCTGCGTATGGTCATGCAGTCGGTAGATCTGCGGGACGACCTGACCCTGGAGCTGGGGGAAGGGGATCGGGTGGCGGTGCGTACCGACCTGAGCTTTTTGCCGGACGACGACCGCAACCTGGCGGCCAAGGCGGCCCGCTGCTTTTTGGCCGCCACGGGACGCACTTTGAACCTGTCCATCGACATCCACAAGCGCATCCCGGTGTGCGCGGGCATGGCGGGCGGGAGCTCAGACGCCGCCGCGGTGCTCCGCGCCCTGAACGAGGCCACAGGGGCCGGACTGCCTCCACAGGAATTGGCCCGATTGGGGGCGCAAGTGGGCTCCGATGTGCCCTATTGTGTGCTGGGCGGCACCGCATTGGCTGAAGGCAAGGGAGAACGCTTGACAGCGCTCCCCCCCCTGCCTGACTGCCAAATTGTGATCTGCAAGCCCGCTTTTTCCATCTCCACGCCCGAGCTTTTCGGGCTGCTGCGGGGGGTCAAGCTGCGGTGCCGTCCCGATACGGAGGGCGTGCTGGCGGCGCTGGAGGCCGGCGACCTGATTGGAGTCTCCCGGCGGATGTATAACGTATTTGAGGACGTCCTTCCCACCCGGCAGGCCAAAACGGTGCAGGAGATCAAGCATATCCTGATCTCCAACGGGGCCCTGGGCGCGTGCATGAGCGGCACCGGTCCCACGGTATTCGGCCTGTTCACGGAACTGGACCAGGCTCAGGCTGCCCAGGCGGACCTGAAACGGCAGTATCGGGATGTTTTTTTCTGCAAACCGGTATAAAAGCAAAAAACACCGTCCAGAATGTAGGTAACTCTGCATGGGACGGTGTTTTTTCTTCGGAAAACGCCGCCCCGGAGCAGGGAAACCTACTTAGGATGGTGTTTGCCATGAAAACGACGACGACTGCCGGGAAGCTCAGACGCTGGGAGACCGCCCTGCTGATGGCCTTTGCCGGAGCGCTGATTTTGGGAATTTGGCTCAACGGACAGCAGAGCGCCCTGGCCGGAGACGTTCTGCGGCTGCATGTGCTGGCCAACTCGGATTCCGAAGCGGACCAGTCCCTCAAGCTGGAGGTGCGGGACGCGGTGCTGGCCCAGGCAGAATACTGCTTAGAGGGCGTGACCAGCCGGGAAGAGGCGGAGCAGCGGCTGACGGAACAGCTTCGGCCGCTGGCGGAAGCAGGGGCCGAAGTGGTGGCGGAGGCGGGCTATTCCTATCCTGTGACTGTGAGCCTGGAGGAGACCTGGTTCCCCACGAAGGAATATGAGGACTTTGCCCTGCCGGCCGGTACCTATACCGCGCTGCGGGTGGTCATTGGGGAAGGCGCGGGCCGGAACTGGTGGTGTGTGGTGTTCCCGCCGCTGTGCCTGGGGGCAGTGAGCGAATCCGTGGAGTCCACCGCGGCTATGGCGGGCTTGTCGGAGGGAGAGATCAGCCTGATTACCGGCGAGGACGAGGGCTATGTGGTCAAATTCAAGCTCCTGGAGCTGTGGGATGAGCTGAAAAGGAATTTCACTTAACAGAAAAAGCCGGCCGGTGCACTGCACCGGCCGGCTTGATTTATGAGGGAAAGGGGACGATTAGCTCCAAGAAATGGGCGGAAGAGATTGGAACGGAGCGTGGCATCGGTGTCAGAACTGGTCCCGGAATTGGGTCAGGCGGAAGATCTGCCGGCCCTGGAAGCCGGTGACCGTATGGGCGGTGAGCAGGGAATTGAGCACTGCCTCCTCCGTGCACTCCGCGATGGCCCGGAAGGGAAGGTCGAGGACGTCGTCGGAGCAGAGCAGACCGGGACGCAGGGCGGTCTCTGTTCTGGGGTCGAAGGGGTTGGCGGTGGAGAAGCCCAGGAACACCTCGCCGCTGCCCTGGCCGATGTAGGAGCCAAGCCGCGCCAGACCCACCGAGGCCCGGCGGACCACCCGGCCCAGCTGCCGGGAATCCAGAGGAAGGTCGGTGGCGGCGATGACGATGCAGGAGCCCTTATCCGGGGCATACTGGGCCAGCTCCTCCGCCAGAGCAGGGCCCAGATGGTCGCCGCCGATGGTCAGATCGGCCAGGCGGCCGTGGTTGGTGAGCACCAGTACGCCCAGGGTATAGTCCTGTCCGTCCACGGTCATGACGCGGGAGGCCGAGCCAATTCCGCCTTTGAGCCCGTGGCAGATCATTCCCTTGCCCGCGCCGATGTCTCCCTCGTCAAAGACCTCCCCCGCGGCGGCAATGGCAGCCAGCACATGTTCCCGGTGGACCGGACGGCCCTGAATGTCGTTGAGGGTGCCGTCGCAGCACTCGCAGACAATGGGATTGACCGAGCGCAGATCGTCCTTGCCGTCCCGGCGGCAGCGGTCGATCATGTACCCCACCAGGGCGTCGTGGACCAGACCCACGTTCAGGGTGTTGGTCAGGGCGATGGGGGTCTCCAGCATTCCCAGCTCCTGCAGCTGCATCAGGCCCAGCGTCTTGCCGAAGCCGTTGAGCACAAAGGCGGCGGCAGGAAGCTTGTGGAAAAAGGGATTTTCCGGACAGGGCATCACCACGGTGACGCCGGTTTTGAAGCGGTCGGTGTCGATGGTCTGGTGTCCCACGGTGACGCCGGGCACGTCGGTAATGCGGTTTCTGGGCCCGCAGGGCAGGGAACCGATGGTAAGGCCAAAATCACGGGCGCGTTTTTGCGGCATAAAGACCCCTCCAGATAAAGCGTTCAAAGGTTGCATGACTTGTGAACAGTTTAACAAACTATGGAACAAAATACAAGAGGGAAGGGTATGCTTCCAGGCTGAATAGAAAAACTCGGCGGAATGACGATTGACCCGGTCCCGGTTTTTCGCTACAATAGAGGCACAGAATTCGACGGAGCCGTCCACCCTGTGGGCGGCTCCGCCCTTGCCAAGGAGCGTATGATCCATGCTGACACAAGCGCAGGAGCTGGACTTTTGCCGGGCGCGGCGGGAAGCCATTGCCCTGAATTATCAAAACTTGAATCCGGAGCAGCGGAAAGCCGTGCTGGCCACGGAGGGGCCCCTGCTGCTTCTGGCCGGAGCGGGCAGCGGAAAGACCACGGTGCTGATTCACCGGGTGGCCAACCTGATGCGGTTCGGCCGGGGCTCGGACAGCGACGAGGTGCCGGAGTGGGTGACGGAAGCGGACCTGGCCTTTTTGCAGGACTATGTCAAGCGGCCGGACCCGGAGCAGAAGGAGCGGGCGGACCGCCTGTGCGCCCTGGACCCGGCGGCGCCCTGGTCCATCATCGCCATCACGTTCACCAACAAGGCGGCAGGGGAGCTGAAGGAACGGCTGAACCGGATGCTGGGACCCTCGGCCAACGACATCTGGGCCTCCACCTTCCATTCCGCCTGCGTGCGAATCCTGCGGCGGGACATCGACAAGCTGGGCTTTCCCACCTCGTTTACCATTTACGACACGGACGACTCCCTCCGGGTGATCAAGGACGCGCTGAAGGAGCTGGGCATGGACGACAAGCAGTTCAACCCGCGTACCGTATTGGGATATATCTCCCGGGCCAAGGACGCGGGGAAGCTGTCCGCCCAGTACCTGGCCGAGTGCGCCAAGTCCGGCGACTTCCGCCTGACCAAGATCGCCCAAGTCTATACCGCCTACGAAAAGCGGCTGTGGGACGCGGGGGCGCTGGATTTTGACGACATTATCCTCCATACCGTGCGTCTGCTGGAGCAGGACGAGCAGGTGCGCGCCTATTATCAGAACAAATTCCGCTATGTCCTCATCGACGAGTACCAGGACACCAACAACCTTCAGTACCGGCTGGCGGCCCTGCTGGCGGGGAAATGGGAGAACATCTGCGTGGTGGGCGACGACGACCAGTCCATCTACCGGTTCCGGGGCGCCACCATCGAGAACATCCTCTCTTTTGAGCAGCAGTACAAGGGGGCGCGGGTGATCCGCCTGGAGCAGAATTACCGCTCCACCAAGAACATTCTGGAGGCGTCCAACGCCGTCATCCGCCACAACCAGGGCCGCAAGGGCAAGGAGCTCTGGACCGACCACGACCAGGGGGAGAAGATCCACTGCTATACCGCGGCCAACGAGCACGAGGAGGCCCAGTATGTTCTGACCCAGATCCTCACCGGCCTGCAGAATGGCCGGAAGGAGAACGACTTCGCCATCCTGTACCGCAACAACACCAATTCCAACGTGGTGTACCAGACCCTGGTGCGCAGCGGCATCGACGTCTATATGCGCCACCCCATGACGGGGTCGGCGGAAATTCGGGACGTCATGGCGTATCTGTATGTGATGCAGAACGCTGGGGACAACCTGCGCCTCAAGCGCATCATCAATGTGCCCGCCCGTGGAATCGGCGAGCGGACCGTGGAGCAGCTGGAGGCGGTGGCCGCCGGCCACGGGGGAAGCATCTTCGGCGTGCTCACCGATCCGGCGCAGCTGGCAGAGCTGGGCAAGACCAACGCCAAGCTTCTGGCGTTCCGGGACCTGATGCTGGACCTGCGGGAGAAGGCGGAGTACCTGCCGCTGCCCGAGCTGTATGAATACCTGCTGAAGGCCAGCGGCTACCAGGCGGCGCTGGAGGCCAAAAAGACGCCAGAAAACCAGCGACGGCTGGACCGGCTGATGGAGTTCAAATCCATCATTCAGGATTACCTCAACCGGGCGCGGGAGAACGACGTGCCCGCCACCCTCACAGGCTTCCTGGAGGAGATGGCGCTGGACGAGCAGCTGGGCGACCAGGACGACGAGGACGACAGCCGGGCCCGCAAGCCCAAGGAGGAGCGGGTCCAGATGATGACCATGCACGGGGCCAAGGGCCTGGAGTTTCCCGTGGTCTTTCTGATCGCCATGGAGGACGGGATCTTCCCCGGCCAGCGCACCATCGGCGAGCCGGAGGAGATGGAGGAGGAGCGCCGGCTGTGCTATGTGGCCATGACCCGGGCCAAGCAGGAGCTTTATCTCACGACGGCGAATCAGCGGATGCTGTACGGCCGTACCTCCAGCAACCGGCCTTCCCGGTTTATCCGCGAGATTCCCGAAACCCTGCTGGAGCACAGCGGACGGGCGCCCTTTTCCCAGGAATTTGGCGGCGATTGGGACAACGCCCCCGGCGGATTTGCCACCTTGGAGGAGGGCTTTGCGCGGAGCGGAGCTTACGGCAGTCCGGGTCGGACCGCCCAGACCTATGGGACCTACGGAAGCCGGGCGGCGGGACCGTCCTGGCGGGAAGCGGCCCGGACACCGTCCGCAGCTCCATCCCGACCGGCGGCCCGCACCGTGGGAAGCCGACCGGCCGCGGTGGGCTATACCCCGCCGGCCCGGCCGGCCGGCGCGGCGCTGCCCGAATACCGCAAGGGAGATATGGTGCAGCATAAGGCTTTCGGCAAGGGTATGGTGCTCTCGGTCCAGAAGATGGGGGGCGACGCGCTGATCGAGGTCGCCTTTGACAATGTGGGAACCAAAAAGCTGATGCTCAAGTCGGCCGCCCAGCATATGACCAAAACCAATGGATGAAACACCGCCCGGGCTTTAAGGCTGTCGAAAAAGTATTTTCGACAGCCTTCGCCGAAAGCAAAGGGCGCTTTCGGCGCGTATGCGGCCCGCTGCGTGCATAATTTGTCCACGAGGGAGGGACAAATTCCACACTTGCGGGCCGAGAAGTGTTTTCGCCCACGCACATGTCACGGGCGAAAACGGATTTGAATTTCTTCGCGCCTGATGGCGCGAACTCTGCGAGGCTTTTTTGACACGCTGACCGCCCGGACGCAAACGCGCCCGGGCGGTGTTGCTCAAATCAGGAAATCCGGATAACGCTCGTAGGCTCTGGCATCCTGGGGGAGGTTGCGTAAAAATTCCTCTGTGACCGGGGGCGGACCAGGCGGCGGATCGCCCGGTTTCCGGGCCAGATCCGGGCAGATCACGCGCAGCTTGCCTGCGCACTGGGCCAGGAGCTCGGACAGCTCGTAGCAACCGACTTGGGCCTCCCACAGATCGGCGCCCATCTCGATCAGGTCGGGAATCAGGGCGCTGATCTGGCCGCAGGAGTGCTGGCAGACCAGCATGCCCCGGTCGTGGACCGCATCGTAGATGCGCTGGGTATGGGGCCGGATGGTCTCACGCCACAGCTCCGGGCTCATGAAGGTGGCCCGGGCGGTCCCCCAGTCGTCATGCAGATTGATGACATCGGGCCGCGCCGCCTGATACAGCCGGTCGATCAGCGCGATCTTGTAATCGGCGATCTTGCCGATCAGCGCGGCGTAACACTCCGGCTCTGTGATGGCGTTGACCAGGCAGTCCTCAAAGGAGGACAGGACCGAGGTACGCTCAAAGGGACCCATCAGCAGGGTAGCCTTGACCAGTTTTTCCGAGCGGTCCAGACCGGCGCATTGGCGAGCCAGACCATCCCAGTCAAAACGGGACACATCGGGCACCTTGACCTGGTCCCAGTCCTCGATGTCGGACAGAATGGGTTCCTGACCTGGGGTGCGGTGGCTGGTGGGCTGGGTGTGGGTCCAGTGTACGCCGAAGGCGTCGTAACCGCTGGAATGCTGGGGACGTTCGCAGATCAGGGTATCCACGTTGAGGGTATACGGGCTGGGGCCGGTAAAGAACAGCGCCGGGTAGTCCCGGTCCCCCTCAAAGCGGATGTAGGCCAGCAAATGCTCCCGCTCGGTCATATCGCCACCTCCGTTTGTCCCTCCTGCGGAGCTGCCAGGGTATCCCTGGCCTGAGGATTGCGCTTCCACAGAAAGACGATGAACACGGCGGAGAGCGCTGTCATGATTGCCATGCCCCAGTAGGCAGCATTCAGGGAGCCGGTCGTATCCATAATGATGGACATATAGGACAGGCCAAAGGAGGAAAAGATGCTTTCAAAGGCGTAGAGCCAGCCGTTGAGGGCGCTGAAATTGCGGCGGCCGTAAATGTAGGAGACGATAGAGGGCTGGATATTCTGCAGGCCGCCGGTCATACCTGCGATACCCACCGCGGCGACCGCCAGAAGGGGAATATTGTTGCGGGTCATGAACAGCAGGCCGAAAATTGCCATCAGATTGAAGGCGCACAGCAGAAGAAAGGCGGAGGGCGTGCCCCACTTGTCGTCCACTACGCCCACCAGATAGCTCAGCACCATGCCCAGCACGGCGGAGATGGTCAGGGTGGGTAGATAAATGGCGGCGTCGGTACCGGTGGAGGCCATTTGGGGGACGAAGAAGGCCATGATACCCACCAGACACAGCCAAAGCAGCCCGAGGGGAAGGACGATGAGATAGGTGTCCGCGCTGTGGACCAGCTCCTTTAGCCCCATGGTGCCGGCATCCTGCCGGTACTCCGCGGGCGGATGGTCGGCGCCGTCGGGATACAGGCCCAGCTGCTCAGGCTTATCCTTGACCAGCAGCAGGAACAGAAGTCCAATGACAAGCACCAGGATACCCATGACCCGGTAGGTAAGAGTGAAGCCAAACGCTCCGGTGGCCGCGGTCAGAATGGCGACCAGCGTGGCGGAACACAGTGGGCCGCCCATGGTCACGATGCCCAGCGCGCGGCCCCGGCTCTCCACGAACCAGTTGGTGCACAGATACTGAATGCCCAGGGAGAGGGGCAGCACCATGAGGCGCAGCAGGAACAGGCTGATCGAGTAGAGCGCCAGATGGTCTCCGGCGGCGCTCAGGCCGATGGCGGAAAGCCCCAGAATCAGCGTGCTTACGCCGAGGATGCGGCTGATGCTGAATTTGTGGTAGAGGACTCCGAAGACAGCGGCCATAACGATGGCCACATAGCCGGCCACCGTCACCGGCATGGTGATCAAGGTGGCGCTCCAGCCATAGGTCTGTGCGTAATAGGGCTGGAGGATATTGACATGATCGTTCATCAGTCCGGTCGCCAGGTAATAGGCGACGATTCCACTGATATAGATAGAGAGCGCATTGCGCTGGAACAACTGCTTGCGTCCCATAGAGTAAAGATTCCTCCTCCGTCAAAAAATGGCCGGGATACCCGCACGCCCGAGCTCTAAGGGCGCGTCAAACCGGCGGCTGCTCCGGAAGCATCTCTATTCTAACAAGGGATCTCCAAGATTTCTACGGCGCGGATTACAGACTTGGCCCGGTAGAATCTCGTATGATTTCGTTGCCCATTACAAAGATGAAGGGAAAACGTTGCAATATTTGTCGTTTTCAACAAAACACGTCCTGTGGTATAGTAGGGGGAGGTGAGGAAGGAATGCACATCCCCATGGACTTGATTTTGGAGCGCATGCATTATCTCCATCCG
Source organism: Clostridiales bacterium (assembly GCA_019415645.1). Classification (GTDB taxonomy): domain Bacteria; phylum Bacillota; class Clostridia; order Oscillospirales; family Oscillospiraceae; genus DXYV01. The sequence continues at coordinate 28,371 of DXYV01000016.1, read as the reverse complement.
GAGATCCAGCTGCAGGACCGCGGCGTCTGGGTCAAGGGCGTCAAGCTGCTGCCGGGAGAATGGGAGGGAATCAGCTGCGACTACCTCTATTTGTGCAGCGCTGGAGACGCCATCTGGCCGTGGTCTGTCCCGGCGCGGTCCCGGACCGGCTGCCCCGCGCACATATCCTGCTGCGCACTCAGGTGCCCTTTTCGGATATTTTCAACGAGCTGCTGGGCCTCCAGCTGCTGCTGCAGGAATGGGACCTGAAGCTGAGTCTGTCGGTCAGCGAAGGGCGGGGGATTCAGCACCTGCTGGATCTGAGCGAGCCGGTCCTGGGCAATCCCATTGTAGTGGCGGACCCGGCCTGCAAGTGCATTGCGGTCACTACCAGTTTTGACAGCGATGACCCGCTGTTCAGCCAGTGGCTGACCCAGGGCTATCTCTCCGAGGAGAATTTTGAGATCCTCAAGCAGAGCGAGGTCTATATGGGGGCCAACCTTTATTCCGGCCAGTCGGTGGTATTGCCGACCTCGCCGGTCAAGCCCTACGTCACGGTGTTCACGCCGGTGCTCAGCCAGGACCGCTCCCATGTGTGCTATGAGATCGCTATGGAGTTCTGCAATACGCCCTATTCCGAGGGCTTGGTCCAGCTGTACGGCTATCTGGTGGAAAAGCTGCTGGTCTACCTCCAGGAGGAGGCCCAGATCGCCGGTCCCCAGACCCGGTACGACTATTTCCTGTTCGATGTGCTGGAGGGGCGCTGCGGCAGCCCACAGGAGCTGGAGGAGCGGGCCCGGTGTTTTCTGGGGCCGGAGCCGGAGGGCTTGCACGTTCTGACCCTCTGGCAGGCGGAGAACTCCGACCGCTACCGCAAACACGCGATTTATGAACTGCGCGGATTGTTTCCCCAGGCGCAGCCCGTCCTTTACCAGGATAAGCTGGTCCTGCTGGCGCGTCTTGGCGGGATACAGCCGGGGGGCCGTCCCGCGCTGAAACGGCTGGAAGAGTTCCTGGACAGCGAGGACGCCTTTGCGGGAATCAGCGATCCCATCCAGAGCTGTCATGAGATTTGGCGGGCCTTTCACCGCCAGTCTCTGCCCGCCATCGAACTGGGGCGGGCGCTGCGGGCGGGAGGCGAGCGGGAGACCGGACGACTCTTCTGGTATGCCGATTATCGCCTGTATCGTATGATCGAAGCGGCCCATGAGAGCCTCCCGGTGGAGGAGCTGATCCACCCGCTGGTGATCCAGCTGCTCCGCTACGACGAGGTCCACCGCACGGCCTACTGGAGCGCGCTGTGTACCTACCTGCGGCTGGAACGCAGCTTTACCGAGACCGCCCGGGCGCTGCACCTGCACCGCAACACCGTGATTTATCAGATTCACCGAATCGAGGAGCTGTTTCAGCTGGATCTGGCGGATCAGGAGCTTCGCCTGCAGCTCCTGGTCTCAGAGCGCATTTTACAGCTGTATCCGCAAGCGGTTCAGACCACCGAAAAGCCATCGGCGGGGCCTGCGTGAGCTGCGGCGTGAAAAACCGCCCGGGCGCATTTGCGCCCGGGCGGTCAAATCTGCGGTCAGGGGACGAGCAGCTCGGAGAAGCTGCGGATGTACTGGTCGGAGTTGGCCCGGACCTCGGCTTCGGCCGCGGCGAAGAAATCGTCGTACACGCCCACCACGCGCATCCCGGCGGTGCGGGCGGCCAGACAATTTTTGGGCGCGTCGTCAAACATGACGCATTGGGCAGGGGAGACGCCCAGCTGGTGGGCAAGCGCTGTAAAGGCGTCTGGGTTGCGCTTTTCCAGACCGAGCTCCTGGGCAAAGACCACCTGGTCAAAGTAGCGGTCCAGCCCCTGCCGGCCCAGAGCCAGATGACACAGCTCGGGTACGCTGGCGGTAAACAGCGCCAGACGCTCCCCATTGGCCGTGCACTGCTCCAGGTAGGCGGCGGCGCCCTCTTTTACCGGGGCGTGGTTGGCATAGGCGTCCCGGGCCAGGTCCAGCCAGGCGTCCATGATGGCCTCCGGGCTCTCGTCCAGGCCGTAATAGTCCTTGGTGAACCGGGCGGCGGTGGGAAAAATAGCGTGGGCGACAAATTCGGTGTATTCTTCCGTGGGGACCTTGCCCCGCAGCGCCAGAAATTCCAGATCTACCTCCACCCAGATTCCGTTGGAATCCACCAGCGTACCGTCAAAATCAAAAATTTTCATAAAAAACCTCCAGATCGGGGAAGCGCGGGCCAGAGAGACGATGCGCGCTGTTTTGCCGCACTTTTGCTTGCAGGGGACGCGTGCCTGTGCTATAATACAAAAGTTATGCCAAGCTGTCGAAATACCGTGCCTTGCGCGGCATAGTTCCTATGATACCATAGAAACGAAGGAAAAGAAAGGTGCAAAGCTGCCCATGAACGAACGTACCATGCGAATTCTGGCCAAACCGATGCTGTTTCTTGCCGCCTTTATCTGGGGCTCCTCCTTCTTCATCATGAAGGGCGCCGTGGATGTGATTCCGACCTTCTTCCTGCTGGCCTTCCGCTTTACGGGCGGTGCAGTTCTGCTGGGCCTGTTCTGCTGGAAGAAGTGGCGGGGTATGACCCGGGATTACCTCTGGCGGGGCGCGATCATCGGCGGTTTCCTGTTTTTGGCCTATTCGGTGCAGACCTTTGGCCTGATGGGAACGACGCCCTCCAAGAACGCCTTCCTGACTGCGGTCTACTGTGTGATCGTGCCCTTCCTGTATTGGCTGGCGGCCAAGCAGCGCCCGGATAAATTCAATATCCTGGCCGCAGTGCTCTGTGTGGCCGGCGTGGGCTTTGTCTCGCTGACCAGCGATTTTTCCGTGACCTGGGGCGACGCATTGACCCTGTGCTGCGCGGTGTTCTACGCGGCCCATATCGTGGCGGTGGCCAAGGTCTCACCTGACAAGGACATCTACTTGCTGACGGTCTTTCAGTTTGCATTTGCCGCCCTTTACGCCTGGATCTGCGGGTTTTTGTTCCAGGAGCTGCCCCCCGCGTCGGTGATTCAGGCGGATCTGGTGATTCAGATGGCCTACCTGATCGTCATGGCCACCACGGTGGCGCTGCTGTTCCAGAATGTGGGCCAGGTCTGGTCCGACCCGGCCTCTGCGGCGGTGATTCTGTCCCTGGAGTCGGTGTTCGGCGTGCTGTGCTCGGTGATTTTCTACGGCGACCCGGTCACGCCCCGTCTGGTCGTGGGGTTCGCGCTGATTTTCGTAGCCGTGGTCTGTTCGGAGACCAAGTTTTCCTTCCTGCGGAAAAAGAACCAATCGGACAAGGAACCGGCGGCGTCGTGAGCCGCCGCCGGTCCGCCGGACAAAAAATTTTTGCGGATTGGGGGTTGACAATTCCGGGGCGACTGCCTATAATGACAACAACAACGAAATACGCAGCAAACCAATGAGGAAGAGAAGTAGCGCACAGACGTGGATCTTTAGAGAGCTCCTGAGGGTGGAAACGGAGCGTGAAGCAGTGCGTGAATGGACTTCTGAGGGCGGCTTGAACGGGAATGTTCCCCAGTAGATGCCGACGGGCACCCACCCGTTATCCATCGGGGCACGTATGATGGTACGTGTAGCGAGTGGACGTTCTCCAAAGGAACGTCAATTTGGGTGGTATCGCAGAAGCAGGCGCTTTTGTCCCAGAGTGGGACGAAGGCGTTTTTTCTTTGCCGAAAACCAGAAAGCCGCCTGCTTTCTACTGGACCCGGCCTGGCAAGCGGGGCACAGCATCTGCCGCTCAAATCTATGAGAAATGGAGAAAAGAACCATGAAAAAGAACACCCTGAAGAAGCTCTTTGCCCTGACCTCGGCCTGCGCCATGGCGGTCTCCCTGACGGCCTGCGGCGACGGAAATGCCAACGCCAGCGGCTCTGCCCAGCCCAGCGGCGGGGACGCGCAGCAGACGGGCACGGTCTACAAGGTGGGCATCTGCAACTATGTGGACGACGCATCTCTGAACCAGATCGTGGACAATATCCAGACGCAGCTGGCCGCGCTGGGTGAGGAAGAGGGCGTGACCTTTGAGATCAACTACGACATCTGCAACGGCGACGCCACGGTGATGAATCAGATCATTGCCAACTTCATCGCCGACGAAGTGGACCTGATGGTGGGCGTGGCCACGCCCGTGGCCATGGCCATGCAGGCCGCGACAGAGGATAGCGGGATTCCCGTGGTGTTCTCCGCCGTGTCCGACCCCGTGGGCAGCGGCCTGGTGGAGAGCCCGGAAGCGCCTGGCGCCAACCTGACCGGCACCTCTGACTATCTGGACACCAACGCGGTCATGGACCTGATCTTCGCCGCGAACCCCGATGCGGATAAGATCGGCCTACTGTACGACCAGGGGCAGGACTCCTCCACCACGCCCATTGCCCACGCCAAGGAGTATCTGGAGTCCAAGGGCATCGAGTATGTGGAGCGCACTGGCACCACCACGGACGAAGTGATGCTGGCCGCCCAGGCGCTGGTGGCGGACGGAGTGGACGCCGTGTTCACCCCCACCGACAATACCATCATGACGGCCGAGCTGGCCATTTATGAGACCTTTATTGAGGCGGGCATTCCCCACTACACCGGAGCAGACTCCTTTGCGCTGAACGGCGCCTTCCTGGGCTACGGTGTGGATTACGCCAACCTGGGCGTGGAGACCGCCAATATGATCTGTGACATCCTGGTCAACGGAGCGGACCCCGCTACCACCCCCGTCCTGACCTTTGACAACGGCACAGCGACCATCAACACCGAGACCTGCGCGGCTCTGGGCCTGGACTATGACACCATTGCCGAGGTGTTCGCCCCGCTGTGCACGCAGGTGCAGTCCATTACGACCGCCGAGAGCTTCGACGATCTGGAGCAATAAGACGATCATCAGAATCCGGCAGGGGATAGGCGGCCGCAGCCGCCTATCCCCTGTGATGCGCACTGGATGAAGGAGGAAACACCATGAATCTGTCCATTGTCCTATCCCTGGGGCAAACCGCTCTGGAGCTGGGACTGATCTGTTCGCTGACGGTGCTGGCGCTGTTTTTGAGCTATTCCATGCTCAATGTCTGCGACCTGTCCACCGACGGCTGCTTTACGCTGGGGGCCGCCGTGGGCGCGGTGGTGGCTATTTCGGGCCACCCGCTGCTGGCGCTGCCGGCCGCCATGGGCGCCGGTATCTGCTCCGGCTTTGTGACCGCGCTGCTCCAGACCAAGCTGGGCGTGGACAGCCTGTTGGCGGGCATCATAGTCAACACCGGCCTGTATTCCATCAACATTGCGGTGATGAGCGGCTCCTCGCTGCTGAATATGAATAAGACGCAGACTGTCTTTACCATGATGGACGATTTGCTGGAGGGGACCTTCCTGGAGGGGAAGGAGAGCCTGATGGTGGCGCTGCTGGCGGTGATCGCGGTGGTAATTCTCCTGACGCTGTTCCTGAACACCCGGCTGGGCCTGGCGATTCGGGCTACGGGCAACAACCCCGACATGGTGCGCTCCTCTTCCATCAATCCGGTGTTCACCACCATGGTGGGCCTGTGCGTGGCCAATGCGTTCACGGCGCTGTCCGGCTGTCTGCTGGCCCAGTCTCAGAAGTCGGTGGACATCAACATCGGCAGCGGCATGGTGACTATTGCGCTGGCCTCTCTGCTGATCGGCAATGCCTTTTTGGGCCGGGGCGGGATCCTCTCCCGCGCCATCGGCGTGGTACTGGGGTCTTTCGTGTTCCGCCTGGTCTATACCATCGCCCTGCGCTTTGATATGCCGGCGTTCATGCTCAAGCTGGTCTCCTCGGTCATTGTTATTGTGGCCATTTCCGGACCCTACCTGAAAAAACAGTGGCCGACAATCCGCCGCCGGCTGTTTCGCACCGCTGTGAAGGGAGGACGCTGAACCATGCTGACCATTTCCCATATCTCCAAAACCTTTAACCCGGGTACGGTAAATGAAAAGCAGGCCATTACGGACCTGTCCCTCCACCTGGAGCCGGGGGATTTCGTGACCATCATCGGTTCCAACGGCGCAGGCAAATCCACGCTGTTCAACGCCATCTGCGGGGATTTCTTCACCGACTCCGGGAGCATCGAGCTGGACGGGAAGGATATTACCTTCCTGCCTTCCCATAAGCGGGCCAAGGACATTGGACGGCTGTTTCAGGACCCTATGCGGGGCAGCGCGCCCGGTATGACCATTGAGGAAAACCTGGCGCTGGCCGCGGGCAGCGGCGGTTGGTTCTCCCACATCAGCCGGGCGGACCGCGCCCGCTTCCGGGACCGGCTGGCTCTGCTGGATATGGGCCTGGAGGATCGGATGAAGCAGCCGGTGGGGCTGCTCTCCGGCGGCCAGCGCCAGGCGCTGACGCTGCTCATGTCCACCATGGTCCCGCCCAAGCTGCTGCTCCTGGACGAGCACACGGCGGCGCTGGACCCGGGCACGGCGGAGAAGGTGCTGAATTTGACCCGGAAAACCGTGGAGGAGAACCAGATCACCACCATGATGGTCACCCACAACATGCGCAACGCCCTGGAACTGGGCAACCGTACGCTGATGATGAGCGGCGGGCGCATCGTACTGGATATTGCGGGCGAGGAGCGCCGGGGACTCACCGTAGACGACCTGCTGGAGCGGTTCCGGGCCGGTGCGGGCCATGCCCTGGACAACGACCGGATTCTGCTGTCCACACAGGAGGAATAAACGGCGATGTCAAGACGCCAAAGCAGAAAACCTGCTTTGGCGTCTTTTTGCTTGTAAAAGAAAACCACCGGCAGTGCCGGTGGTTCCCAAAAGCATTAGCTATGCGCAGAAAAAATATCCGAGCGAAGCGAGGAAACAGTAAAAAACGAAGGAGAGGAAAGGAGAGAAATATAGAAATGAAATATAGGAGCACCCTACCGCTATTTGAATAGCAGCAGGGCGCTCCATGCAATAGAAATTCAGTTGTGAGCCTATAGGCTCTGCTGGTAAAAGGCCCCAAGGGGGCCTGTGCAAACCACCGGCACGGCCGGTGGTTATGATTGCTTTTCCTCTTGCAATGCGCTGCGGCATAGGGTATGCTGAGACTGGTATTCCAAACAAAGAAGGAGGTTGCGTTATGCAGTACGAAATTCACGGCGCGCCCATGCCGGTGGTAGTCTGCCAGCTGCAGGCGGGGGAATCTATGGTGACAGAGGGCGGCTCCATGAGCTGGATGAGCCCGAACCTGGAGATGAGGACCTCCGGCGGCGGGAGCCTGGGCAAGGCCTTCGGACGCCTGTTTTCCGGCGAGGCGATTTTTCAGAATATCTATACGGCCCAGGGTGGACCGGCCATGATCGCTTTCGCGTCCAGCTTCCCGGGGGAGATTCGGGCGGTGGAAATCACCCCGGACCGGCCTTTCGTCGTACAGAAGAGCGGGTTCCTGGCCTCTGAGATGGGAGTGGAGCTGTCCGTATTTTTCCAGAAGCGGGTGTCGGCCGGCTTCTTCGGCGGGGAAGGCTTTATCATGCAGAAGCTCAGCGGACAGGGCACCGCCTTTGTGGAGATCGACGGCTCCGCGATGGAATATGAGCTCCAGGCCGGGGAGAGTATGCTGGTGGACACCGGAAATTTGGCGGCCATGGACGCGACCTGCTCGCTTGAGATTCAATCCGTCAAGGGAATCAAAAACGCCCTGCTGGGCGGCGAGGGCCTCTTCCTGACGAAAGTCACCGGCCCGGGCCGAATCATCCTTCAGACTATGCCGATCAGCGGAGTTGCCGCTGCGCTGGCTCCCTTTTTCAATACCGGAAGCAATTGAGAAAACCAAACAGGCCGCAGGCGGGGCAAGCGCCCCGCCTGCGGCCTGTTTTGGGCGAAAGGGAAACACCCGCGTCCGGTACGGAACGCGGGTGGGAGAGTTTCCCTGGTTCGGAACATGGGAGGAAGGAAAAAGTTAGGTTTTACTAACTGATTTTATGTTAGCATATGCTAACTAAAAAGTCAAGCACTTTTTTCTCCCTTCTGCAAAATTTTTTCGGTGCGGATGTTCAACAGAACCGGACGCGGCTTTGGACTGGCAGATAGAAACGAAGACTGTGCCGCAGCATGGAACAAAGACGACTTTCGTCCGGAGGGACGGCCGGCAGAAAGGGAAACACCCGCGTCCGGCACAGGACGCGGGTGGGAGAGTTTCCCCGGTTCGGAACATGGGAGGAAGGAAAAAGTTAGTGTCAGCTAACTAAAATGATATTAGCACAGACTAACCAAGATGTCAACTGTTTTTTGAACCGAACTGCAAAAAAGTTTCGGGAAACATGGAGCGAAAAACGGCGTCTGCTGCCGGCGGGCGCCGGGCAGTGCCGCGCCGCGCTCCGGACCAGGCGTTTCAGGGGAGACGGGTCAGCCCAGAATCCCCAGATGCTCCAGCAGGATTTTCAGCCCCATCAGAATCAGGACGATGCCGCCCAGCAATTCGGCCTTGGACTTGAACTTCGCACCGAACACATGCCCGATCTGAACGCCCAGCGCGGAGAGGGTAAAGGTGATGATACCGATGAAGGAGACTGCGGGCAAAAGATCCACCCGGAGAAACGCGAAGGTGACCCCCACCGCCAGCGCGTCGATGGAGGTGGCCAGGGCCAGCACACTCATATCCCGGAAGCGGAGGGAGGGGTCACAGTGTTCCCCCTCCCGGTCCAGGCTCTCCCGGACCATATTGCCGCCGATCAGCCCCAGCAGCACAAAGGCCACCCAATGGTCCACGCTGGAGATCAGCTCCGCGAAGGTGGAGCCCAGCAGATAGCCGATCAGCGGCATGACCGCCTGGAAAATGCCAAAGTAGAGCCCCACGGTAACCGCGTCCCGTCCGCGCAGCGTGCGGATGGACAACCCCTTGCAGATCGCCACGGCGAACGCGTCCATGGACAGTCCTACCGCCAAAACAAACAACGAAGCAAGATCCATAGTATCCCAACCCTTTCTCTCAAAACCAAGCCTATGCGAGGGACGAAAAAAAGAGACTCATCCGCACAGCCTGCGGATAAGTCTCACCCATTAAAACCAAGCCAGGCAAAGGCCAGTATGTTGACTCGGCTACGCGGCGCATGCCGCGCGGATTACTCCCTTATCACAAGATATTCTACCGGAGCCGACGTTTGTTAGTCAAGTCTAATTGAAGAAGACCGTTGATTTGTTCATAATTATGCGCTAAACTGTATGCAAGTGACGATGGACGGACGGGAGGGCCCGCCTGAACGGGGGAAACACTATGGGGCATTATATTTTGTTTGAAGATGTGGTAAAGCGCTATCAGATGGGGGAGATCACGCTCACCGCAGTGGACGGCGTGAACTTTGAAATCGAAAAGGGGGAATTCGCCATCATCGTGGGGCCAAGCGGCGCGGGCAAGACCACGGTGCTGAACATGCTGGGCGGCATGGACTCCTGCACGGAAGGACGGATTTTGGTGGATGAGGAGCTGGTCAGCGGATACACCGCCAAGCAGCTGACCACCTACCGCCGGTATGACATTGGATTTGTGTTCCAGTTTTACAATCTGGTCCAGAATCTGACTGCCCTGGAAAATGTGGAGCTGGCGGCACAGATCTGCCGGGACCCGCTGGACGCAAAGGACGTCTTAGAGCATGTGGGACTGGGGGAGCGGCTGAACAATTTCCCGGCCCAGTTGTCCGGCGGCGAGCAGCAGCGCGTGGCCATCGCCCGGGCCTTGGCGAAAAATCCCAAGCTGCTGCTATGCGACGAGCCCACCGGCGCGCTGGACTACGTGACCGGCAAGGCCATTCTCAAGCTGCTCCAGGACACCTGCCGGCAGCACGGCATGACCGTGGTGGTCATTACCCACAACACCGCCCTGACCCCCATGGCGGACCGGGTGATACATATTAAAAACGGCAAGGTGGATCAGATGGAGCGCAACGCGCACCCCACCCCGGTGGAGGAGATCGAATGGTGAAGCGGAAGAAAAACCGCCTGCTTACCGATGCGTTCCGCGAGATTCACCGGACCAGAAACCGCTTCCTGTCCCTGTTTGTGCTCTCGGCGCTGGCGGTGGCGTTCCTGTCCGGACTGCGCACCACGTCCCCGGACATGGAATACACGGCGGACGGGTACTACGACCGGCAGAATCTGATGGATGTTCAGGTGCTCTCCACGCTGGGCCTGACCGAGGACGACGTGGAGGCCATCCGCGCCTATGCCGGCATGGTGGACGTGGAGGGCGAATACAGCCTGGACATGATCGCAGGCGAGGAGATCGTCAAAGTGGCCTCTCTTCCAGAGCAGGTCAATCTGCTGGCGCTGACGGAGGGGCGCCTGCCGGAGGCGGCGGACGAGTGCGTGACCGAGCAGCGGCTGCTGGACCAGCTGGGCCTGAGTGTCGGGGATACCATCACGCTGGAGGCGGATGAGGACGCGGAGGACACGCTGCTGCGTACGCAGTTCACCATCGTGGGCGTAGCGGACAGTCCGCTCTATGTGGGTACGGACCGGGGCAGCTCCAGCATCGGCAGCGGGTCGATCTCGGCGTTCCTCTATGTGCCCAAGGAGAACTTTGACTGGGACTACTACACCACGATTTATTTCACCGTCGAGGGCATGAAGGAATTGGATAGCTATTCCGATTCTTATGACAATCAGATGGACGCCTATCTGGACGAGATGGAGTTTTTCGGCGACCAGCGGGCCCAGCTGCGGTATGATGATGTGATCGGCGAGGCCCAGGCGGAGTTGGATGATGCCCAGCAAGAATATGACGACGCCAAGGCAGAGGTGGAGCAGGAACTGGCCGATGCGCGTCAGGAGTTGGACGACGCCAAGGTGGAGCTGGACAATGGCTGGGCTGATTATTACGACGGCCTGAATCAGCTGGAGACCGAGACGGCCCAGGCCGAGCAGGAGCTGGTCGACGGAGAGCAGGAGTTGGCCGACGCCAAACAGCAGCTGGAGGATGCACTGGTCGAGCTCAACGACGGTGAGAGCAGCTACCAGGAGGGCCTGACGGAGCTGAACGACGGCGAAATGGAATATGCCGACAGCTGGCGCCAGCTTCAGGAGGCCCAGGAGGAATACGATGCCGGCTGGGCGGACTATCTGGACGGCCTGGCCCAGCTGGAGGAGGCGGGGGCCCAGCTGATGGACGCCGAGCAGCAGCTGGAGGACGCCCGCAGCCAGCTGGCTTCGGGGTCCGCGGCGCTGGCCGCGGGCAGCCAGCAGTTGGAGGAGCAAAAGCAGAATTATCAGGCGCTGAAAGCTTCCTATGATGGAATCTTGGCCGCGATAACGGGACAGGGGCTTACCATTCCAGCGAACCTTGATCCAGCGGACCCAGAAGTTCTGGCGTTTGCGGCGGGCCTAATGCAATGGGCGAAGACGAGTCCAGACGATGTCATGTCCCAGGTGATCGAGCCGCTGCGCACGGTGCTGAACGCCTTCCTGGCGCAGCTGGACGCCGGTTCGGAGCAGGGGATTCAGATACAGGGACTTTTAAGCATGCTGCCTGCGGACCGCGAAGCATTGCTGGCTCTGCTAGGGGAGGACCCTGTGGCAGGTACGCAGACCCTGACTACTGGCGTCTTAGGCGGCCTGACGGCGGCTGACAGCGCGCTGACCACCATGGACCAGGCCCTCCAGTCCGGCGAGGCCCAGCTGCAGGCGGGCAGCGCCTCCCTCTCCGCCGGTTCCGCCCAATATCAGGCGGGCGTGAAAGAATATGAGGAAGGTAAAGCGGAATTTCTGGACAATATGGCCCAAATGGAGGAGGTCAGCCAGGAGCTGAAAGACGCCAAGACAGAGCTGGATGACGGCTGGGCGCAGATGGAAGAGGCCCGGCAGGAATTGGACGACGGCTGGAACGAACTGGAAGAGGCCCGGCAGGAGCTGGATGATGGCTGGACGGAGTATTATGACGGACTGGCTGATTACGAGTCCGGGGTGACCGAGCTGGCAGACGGCCGGCAGGAGCTGGAGGAAGAGACGGCCAGGGCCCGGCAGGAGCTGGCGGACGCCTACGCCGACCTGCTGGACGGCGAGACCCAGTATTCCGACGGCCTGGTGGATTATGAGGAAGGTAAGGCCGAAGCCGAGGCGGAACTGGAGGACGCGGAGATCCAGCTGCGGGATGCTCGTCAGGCCATCGCGGACATTGAGGAGTGCGAATGGTACCTGTTGGGCCGCGACACCAACGCAGGCCTGGTGGGCTACTCCCAGGACGCGGAGCGCGTGGGCAATCTGGCGACGGTGTTCCCGGTCATCTTTTTCCTGGTGGCGGCGCTGGCCTGCCTGACCACTATGACCCGCATGGTGGAGGAGCAGCGCACCCAGATCGGCTGCCTGAAAGCATTGGGCTTCTCCCGGCGGGCGATCTCTATTAAGTACATCGGCTACGCTTTCCTGGCCAGCCTGACCGGCGGCATGGTGGGGTTGGCCATCGGGTGCACGCTGATTCCCTTGGTCATCGCCAATGCGTTCAATATCATGTATAACGTTCCCAGCTTGGAGTTCAAACTTCAGCCGGGAATCTGCATCGTGGCGGTGGGCGCGGCGGTGCTGTGTACCACGGGCGCCAGTCTGTGGGCCTGCCTGCGGACCCTGATGGATACGCCGGCCAACCTGATGCGGCCCAAATCGCCGCCGGTGGGCAAGCGGGTGTTTCTGGAGTATATCAAGCCGCTGTGGAAGCGCATGTCCTTTACGTGGAAGGTCACCATGCGCAATCTGTTCCGCTACCAGCGCCGTTTCTGGATGACCGTGATCGGAATTGGCGGGTGTACCGCGCTGGTGGTCACGGGGTTCGGACTGCACAACTCCATCTTCGATATTCTGGACAAACAGTTTGACGAGATTTCCGTCTACGACGCCACCGTGGGCCTGAACGAGGACCTGACCGCGGGAGAAAAACGAAAGATCGAGGCGGTGCTGGACGGGGAGGACGGCGTGGACGCCTATCTGACCAGCTATCAGATCAGCGTGGATACCGTGGGCGCCGACCGGATGGTGAGCAACGTCTACCTCTTTGCCGTGGAGGACGGAACAGAGTTCCAGAACTTCATGACGCTGCGCCACCTGGAGGACGGCTCGCCGGCCGAACTGCCGGAGGAGGGCGTGATCATCACCCAAAAGCTCTCCGAACTGCTCGACCTGGGGGTGGGTGATACCATCACCCTGGAGCTGGACAACCGCCGGGTCACGGCCCCGGTGGAGGACATCGTGGAGAACTACGTGTACCACTATGTCTATCTGACGGAGGACTATTATACGCAGCTCTTTGACGAGGAGATCTCGGACAATGTACTTATGGTGCGCTATGCCGACGACAGCACAGAGACGGCGGACCGAATCTCCCGGGAGCTGATGAACCTGAGCGGCGTCACCTCCTATTCCAACATCTCCACCATTCGGGACTCCTTTACCGACAGTATGACCAGCATCGACTATGCGGTGGTCATTATCATCGTGGCGGCCGCAGCGCTGGCCTTTGTGGTGCTGTATAATCTGACCAACATCAACATCACCGAGCGGATGCGGGAGCTGGCCACGCTGAAGGTACTGGGCTTCTATGACCGGGAGACCTCGGCCTACATCTACCGGGAGAACATCTTCCTGACGCTGTTTGGCATTGCGTTGGGCCTGGTCATGGGCCGGTTCCTGCACAGCTGGATGGTCCTGACCGTGGAGGTGGACCTGGTTATGTTCGGCCGTACCGCGCCGCCCTACGCCTATGTGCTGGCCGCAGCGCTCACTGTGTTGTTCTCGGCGATTGTCAATGTGGCCGCTCATTTCAGTCTGAAGAAGATCGACATGGTCGAATCGCTGAAAACCGTGGAATAAGGCGAACGTGTCCGGAACGATCCATAAAGCCGGATAACAGACAAAAGACCCCCTGATGTAGGAAAAAAAGACTACATCAGGGGGTCTTGTCATGAAGAAATGGGATTATACACACGTACAAATGCTGCTACCGGAAATAGAGGCAATAATAGGAGAAGGGAAAACACAGCGAGAAGTGGCAGAACATTTCGGATTTAAGGACAAGTATGTGGTAAAAAGGCTGCTTAAGCGGCCACGAGCGCATCCAGCTCAAAACTGGAGAGGCGCCGCCTGCGCGGCGCATCTCCGGCTAAAACTTGATATTTCCTACCAGGGGGACTTTTTCGGTCCTGTCTGTACAATCTGAGGCAGTGCAAAGGGCGGGGTGGGTATGATGGAAAATCATACTTTTTTTTCTGGGGGTTTCCCGATATACTGAATTTACCATAACGTAAACATAAGTGAAAGCGCATGATCCGAACCCGGAACGATACAAATAGGAGTGAGTCAGTGAAATGAAAACGAAGAAAAAAGGTTCCGTCTTCAGCCGGATCCCCTCAAAGGTATGGCTGTTGATCTCCTTCCTGGCGGCTATGCTGGTCTGGTATCTTCTGTCCATCATCCCCCAGACCTCACGGGGCTTTCCCAATGTGGTGGTCACGATTCAGGGCCTGATCACCATGATTCAGCGGGGGGTGTTCTGGCAGGACATCAGCAGCAGCCTGATCTCGGTGTTCGGCGGCTATGCCCTGGGCTTTATCATCGCGCTGCCGGTGGCCATCCTCATGGCCTGGTATGTGCCGGTGCGCAACATTCTGAACCCCTGGATCCAGTTTATCCGCAACATTCCCCCCCTGGCCTATGTGCCCTTGATCGTCATCGTAGCCGGCGTGGGTCGGCGGCCGCAGATCATCGTCATTACCATCGCCTGCTTCCTCACCATGTGCGTCACCATCTATCAGGGCGTGGTCAATGTAGATGAGACACTCATCAAGGCAGCCCGGGTGCTGGGCGCCAGCGACAAGGACATCTTCATCCGGGTCATCGCGCCAGCTACGCTGCCCTTTATCCTCACCGCCGTGCGGCTGGGCGCCTCCGTGGCGCTGACCACGCTGATTGCCGCCGAGTCAACCGGCGCCGTGGCCGGTCTGGGTATGCGCATCCGGTCGCTGAACAACACCTTTGAGGCGGCACCTATGCTGGCCTACGTCATTATCATCGGAATCATCGGAATCACCTTGGACAACATCATCAAACTCTTGGAAAGGAAGCTGACGGGATGGCAGGAGAAGCGAGAGATCTGAAGCTCAAGATCGACAACGTCCGCAAGATCTTCAACACCCGCAACGGCGAAATGGTCGCCCTCAACGGGGTAAGCCTGGACATCTATGAGAACGAATTCATCTGCGTGGTGGGCCCCTCCGGCTGCGGCAAGTCCACCTTGCTGAACATCATCGCCGGTCTGACTGAGGCCACCTCCGGCACCGTGTACTGCAACGGAAATCCCGTCACCGGCACCGGCACCGACCGGGGCGTAGTCTTCCAGCAGTATGCCCTCTTCCCCTGGCTGACCGTGAAAAAAAACGTCATGTTCGCCCTGGAGATGAAGGGCATCAAAGGGAAGCAGGCCCAGGATGAGGCCATGAAGTACCTGGCCAAGGTGGACCTGGAGAAGTTTGCCGACCACTACCCCAAGGAGCTGTCCGGCGGCATGAAGCAGAGAGTGGCTATCGCCCGCGCCTATGCCGCCGACCCCGAAGTGCTGCTCATGGACGAGCCCTTCGGCGCCCTGGATGCCCAGACCCGGACCCAACTGCAAAGTGAGCTGCTGGAGACCTGGGAACGGGACCGGAAGACCTGTTTCTTCATCACACATGATGTGGACGAGGCCATTATCCTGGCCCAGCGGGTCATCATCATGAGCGCCCGTCCCGGCCGCATCAAGGACATCGTGGAGATCGATATTCCCTATCCCCGCACCCAGGAGACCAAGATGACCCCCCGCTTCTTGGAGCTGAAGAACCATATCTGGGGCCAGGTCTATCAGGAATATCTGGAAGTGCGGAAATAAAGTGGATTGGAACGGCCAAATCGCTGTTGCAATAGATCAGTACCGATCGTTGAACGAATTAAAAGGAGGACGACAAGAATGAAACGGAAAAAAATTTTAGCCCTGTTGCTGGCCGGAGCCATGACCGCCGGCCTGCTGGCCGGCTGCGGCGGTGACAACAGTCAGACCTCTCAGTCACCCAGCACAGCACCGACGACGTCCCAGGCGCCTGACAACGAGGAGACCGGATCTCAGGAGCCCGCTGCAGAGCCCGCCTCCGTGAACGTGGCCTACATGTCCAACTATGGCAGCCTGTGGGCCGTTATCGCCGCCCAGCAGCTGGGCTACTTTGAGGAGGAAAACCTGGACGTCACTCTCACCGGCTTCCAGGACGGCCCCACTATCATCGCTTCTCTGGAGAGCGGCACTGTTGACTTTGGCTACATCGGTGACGGCGCTCACCGCCTGTGTGTCCAGGGCCAGGCTGAGATCATCGGCCTGTCCCACATCTCCAACGGCGATGCCGTCATCGCCGGCCCTGACATCACCAGCCTGGAGGACCTGGCCGGTAAGACCGTGGCCTACTCCTCCGGTACTTCCAGCGAGGTCATCCTGACCAACGCCCTGAACAGCGTGGGCCTGACCATGGATGATATCACTGCCATGGATATGGATGCCTCCTCCGTGGTGACCGCCATGCTGTCCGGCGGCGTGGATGCCTGCGCTATCTGGTCCCCCCAGAGCCTGACCATCCTGGACGAGATGGAGGGCGCCCACAAGCTGGCCCAGAACACCGACTTCTCCGACATCAGCGTCTCCCTGGCCAGCTGGATCGCTCTGCCCAGCTACCTGGAGGAGAACCATGACGTGGCCGTGCGCTTTATGCGTGCCATCCTGAAGGCCATGGACTACGCCGCTCTGGAGGAGAACTATGAGGAGGTGTCCGGTTGGGTGGCCGACTTCCTGGCTCTGGATGTGGACTCCGTCCTGCAGCAGGCCCGGGGCGACGCCGACTGGTTCACCGGCAAGGAAGTCATCGCCGGGATCGAGGACGGTTCTGTGGAGGGTTACTACGCCCTGCAGCAGGAAATGATGGTCACCGCCGGCACCATTACGGAGGAAGAGACCTGCCCCGTCAGCGACTACGTAGACTTTGACATCATGACCGAGGCCGGCAACTATTAAAGCAGCGCGAAACGGATCAAATCCAGCCTGGAAGGGGCGGCGGCGGGCTCCCGCCGCCGCCCCTATTCTGTTCCGATATTTACAGACAAGGCATTTCCCGCTAAAATAGGACCAAAGAACTGTTGTGTAAAGACGCGGGAGGTGTTTGCGTTATGCTGCTGGTGCTTGCGGTCGGATTGCTGGTTGGTTCGCTGTTGGTGCTGTGCTTCAAGAAGAACCGGGAGTCCCTTCTCCTGGCCGGAATCTGTATGAGCCTGATCATTTTCCTGGTTGGAATGATGATTTTCATGGCGAAGAAGGGTGGAATCTCTCAGGAAGTGGAGCGGTTTCTCTTTTTCGGCCACGGGATTCGGGTCTGGATTCAATACCGCCTGATCACGCTGGGGCAGATGGGCTACCTGATTGCCATAGGCCGGCATATCTTTCCGTTGTGCCTGCTGGAAATGGCGATGCAGTATTCCATGGTCGCGGTCCTGCGCAAATATCCGGTGCTCTTCCGCCTGGTGATGATTTTGCCGGCGGTCACGCTGGTGCTCTACTGGCCGGGTGTGTACCGGTGGCTGGTAGCGGCGCTGCCCTGGACTAAGGCTGGACTGTATTATTTCTCCGGGACGTGGGTCATTGGCTATGTGCTGCTGGCTCTGGCTCTGCTGCTTTATGAGTTTCTCTCCATCACCATACCCTTCTGCCGCCGGCAGTTCGCACAGATCGCGGTGTGCCTGGTCTCGCTGTCGGTGCTGTATCTGCTTTACTGCGGCCAGGACCCCGGACAGGTCTACAGCTTTTATAGCTACGATTATCTGTGGATTCGGGGTGTGGGCTATCTTCAGTACAGCCTGTCTATGGCTGGCTACCTTATCTTGGTGGTGGGCAACGTTATCTGCGGGATTCTGGGACTGGGCAGCCTGCTGCGCTACACGCAGGACAGCTTCATCAATGACAAGGATGAGGTCGCGCTGGAACGCAAATTCGACATTGCCCGGACGGGGGCCAGCGTGTTCGTCCACAGCATCAAAAACCAGCTGTTGGCCAACCGGGTGCTCTGCAAACGGCTCCGAGCTGAGCTCCAGCAGGAGCAGCCTGACCTGCTCAGGCTGCGCGGACTTGCGGAGAGCTTGTCCGACAGCAACGAGCGGCTGATCGCACGTGCGGAGGAGCTCTATCGGACGGTGAAGGCCAAGTCGGTCCGGTTGGTGCCGGTGGAACTGGATCGGCTGAAGGAGATCACTTGCCGGCGCTTTCACGAGAAATATCCCGAGGGACGGCTGGATGTCCGGCTGGATCCGGGGATTCAAGTGCTGGCAGATGAGAATTATCTGAGCGAGGCCCTGTATAACCTGCTGACCAACGCATGGGAGGCTACCGTGGAGGCCGGACGGGCGGACCACGATGCAGTGGAGCTGCTCAGCCATCAGGAGCGGCTCTACACCGTGCTGGAGGTGCGGGACCGCGGGACCGGAATTCCGACCTCGGAGCTGAAGCATATTTTCGAGCCGTTCTATTCCGGGAAAAATTCCAATTATAACTGGGGAATGGGCCTGTACCATGTGCGCACCATTGTGCGCAGCCATTTGGGCTCCCTGCGGGTAGAGAACCGTCCGGGCGGCGGCGCGTCGTTTCTGATTTTGCTGCCGCGGTACAGCGGGGAGACCAGAAGAAAGGGGATGGGTCAGGCATGATACGCATTTTGGTCGCGGAGGATTTCGACCTGCTGCGGGAGGATCTGTGCGACGTGCTGGAGCAACAGGAAGACATGACGGTGGCCGGGAGCGCAGCCAGCGGCCGGGAGATCGTGGAGCTGGCCCGGACGGCCGACTTCGACATCCTGCTCATGGACATTGAGATGGAGACTACCACCGCGGGAATCCACGCCACAGAACAGATTTTGGAGGAGCGGCCGGAAGCGAAGGTGATTTTTCTGACCGCCCACGAGACGGATAACATGATTCTGACCTCCATGGGTGCGGGAGCCGTGGATTATATCGTCAAGGGCTGCGATGAGGCCGAGCTGCTGCTCCACATCCGCAGCGCCTATGAGGGGCACCCCATGTTGGATTCCAAGGTGCAGAACCTGCTGCTGAAGGAGTATTCCCGCCTGCGCACCTCGGAACGCAGCCTGCTGTTTTTCATCAGTGCCGTCTCCCAGCTGACCGCCGCCGAGCGGGAGCTGGTGCGCCTGCTGCTGGAGGGGAAAAAGGTGCGGGAGATCGCCGCGATCCGCTGTGTGGAGGTGGTCACCGTCAAGACCCAGATCAAGAGCCTGCTGCGCAAGTTTGGATGTCTGCGCACCAAGGAGATCGTCGATACCATACGGGAACTCAATGTGAGCCACCTCTTTTAGGCGGCTGCCCGGTCACGAGAAAGGAAGATTGAACATGAATTACTTTCAGATTCCCGCCCAGGAGCTGGGCAAGAACGCGAAGATTCCGGTCTATCCCCTGGGGGATTCCGGCGAGGTGTTCTATGAATTGGCGCTGGAAATGGTGGACACCATCCGGGAACACAACGCCAGAGGGGAAAAGACGGTCTTTATCTGTCCGGTTGGTCCGGTGGGGCAGTACCCCATTTTTGTCCGGCTGGTCAACCGGGACCGAATCAGCCTGAAGCAGTGCTGGTTTATCAATATGGACGAGTACCTCAATGACGACGACACCTACATTGACCAGAGCAGCCCGCTTTCCTTCCGCGGCTTCATGGAGCGCACGGTCTATTCCAAGGTGGACGCCGAGCTGCTCATGCCGCCGGAGCAGCGGGTCTTTCCCGATCCCGCCGACCCCGGCAAGGTGGACCGTCTGATCGAGGAGCTGGGCGGTGTGGACATCGCCTTCGGCGGCATTGGAATCAACGGCCATCTGGCCTTTAACGAGGCCCAGCCCGAGCTGACGGCGGAGCAGTTCGCCCAGTTGGGCACCCGGACCCTCACCCTTACCCCGGAGACCAAGACCGCCAATGCCATCGGCGACCGGGGCGGCGCCATCGCGGCTATGCCGAACCGGGCGGTGACCATTGGAATCAAGCAGATCCTGGGCGCGCGCAAGGTGCGCCTGGGCGTGTTCCGGGAGTGGCACCGCGCCGTGGTGCGCCAGGCCGCCTATGGAGAGGTTACGGCCGCGTTCCCGGCCAGCCTGCTCCAGAATCATCCGGACGCGGCCATCTATGCCAACGCGGTGGCCTCCGGCCAGCCCTTCTGAGGTCCGCCATGGAGAAAACGCTGTTTGTCAGGGGCCGCGTCTATGTGGACGGCCGCTTTCAGGCGGGCAGCCTGCTGGTGGAGGACGGACGAATCGCCGCCTTCGGCGATCTGCCGGCCTCCGGCCTGCCGGTCAAGGATCTGAAAGGAAGGATGTTGGTCCCGGGGTTCCTGGACCTGCACACCCACGGGGGCGACGGCGTGGATGTCAATGCCGCCACGGCGGAAGACCTGGGAAAAATCGGCCGGTTCTTTGCCCGCCACGGCACCACCGGCTGGCTGTGCTCCATTCTCACCGACACCCCGGAACAGACTCTGTGGTGCATCGGCCAGGCCAAGGCTGCTATGAAGCGGCCGGTGGACGGGGCCCGGCTCATGGGCATTCATCTGGAGGGGCCCTTCCTGTCCTTTGAATACAAGGGCGCTATGCCGGAGCACCTGCTGCGTACCGGCGATCCGGCCCTGTTTGACCAATACCAACAGGCGGCGGAGGGCGCCATCCGATATATGACCGTCTCCCCGGAGGTGGAGGGAGTGGTGGACCTCATCGCCGCGCTGGCCGGACGGGTCACCATCGCCATCGGCCACTCCGGGGCGGACTATGAGACTTCGATCCGGGCCATCGACGCGGGCGCCGCCTGCTGCACCCACACCTTCAACGCCATGGGCCTGTTCCACCAGCACCGGCCAGGCATCATGGGCGCCGTGCTGGAGCGGCCGGTGTACTGCGAGGCCATCTGTGACGGCCGGCACCTTCACCCAGGCACGGTCCGGATGCTGCTCTCCTGCAAGGGCTGGGACAAGGTAGTGGCCATCACCGACTCTATCCAGGCAGCCGGACTGCCCGACGGGCACTACAAGCTGGGCGTCAATGACGTGGTGGTGGAGGACGGCGACGCCAAGCTGGCCAGCAACGGCGTCCGGGCCGGCTCCACCCTTACCACCGGCCAGGCCCTGAAAAATCTGGTGAAATTCACCGGGGCGGGTGTGGAGCAGGTGCTGCCTCTGCTGACCGAAAACCCGGCGCGCCTGATCGGCCTGGATTACCGCAAGGGCTCCATCGCCCCGGGCAAGGACGCGGACCTGGTGGTGCTGGACGAGGAACTGAATGTGAAAGAGACCTATGTGGCCGGCCGCTGTGTGTATGCCGGCGAATGTGAATAAGGAGGACTTTTTATGCCATTAGTACCGCTGAGACCTCTGATGGAGGCCGCTGAGAAGCACAACTACGCCCAGGGGGCGTTCAACGTCAACGCTGTGGCCCAGGCCAAGGCCGTCATCGAGATGCACGAGACCTTCCGCTCTCCCGCGATTCTCCAGGGCGCGGACCTGGCCAACGCTTTTATGGGCGGCCGGGTGGACTTCCAAAACGGTACCCTGGAGGACAAGAAGAAGGGCGCCCGGAACATCGCCAACGCGGTGAAGAAATACGGAGAGAACTCTCCCATTCCCATCGTGCTCCACCTGGACCATGGCAAGGACTTCGACTCCTGCGTGGCCGCCATCGACGGGGGCTACACCTCCGTCATGATCGACGGCTCCTCCCTGCCTCTGGAGCAGAACATCGAACTGACCCGTGAGGTGGTCAAGTACGCCCACGCCCGGGGCGTCAGCGTGGAGGGCGAACTGGGTGTGCTGGGCGGCCAGGAGGACCATGTGTTTGCAGCCACCTCCACCTACACCAACCCTCTGGACGCGGTGAAGTTCATCCAGGAGACCGAGGTGGATGCCCTGGCCATCTCCTACGGTACCCAGCACGGGGCCAACAAGGGCAAGAACGCCAAGCTGCGCCGGGAGATTCCCATTGCCATCAAGGAGTGCATCAACCGCCTGGGCATCTTCTGTGCGCTGGTGTCCCACGGCTCCTCCACCGTGCCTCAGTACATCGTCAAGGAGATCAACGACCTGGGCGGCGACATCCAAAACGCCTATGGCATCAACGTGGACGAACTCATCGCCGCCATCCCCTGCGGCATCCGGAAGATCAACGTGGACACCGACATTCGCCTGGCGGTCACCCGCAACATGAAGGAACTGTTTGCCCAGCAGCCTGCGCTGCAAACGAGCCCCTCCATCGGCGGCGTGTATGCCCTGCTGGAGGAGAAGAAGCAGGCCTTTGATCCCCGGGTGTTCTTCCCGCCCATCATGGACACTGTTCTCACCGGCAATGTGCCCGACGACGACGTGGCCCTGCTCATGAGCCGGGTGGAGGCCGGCGTGAAGGAGGCCGTGGGCTCTCTGATCGTCAACTTCGGCTCCTACGGCAGAGCGCCTCTGGTGGAGCAGAAGTCCCTGGAGGACATGATTGCGTTCTACAAAAAGTAAGGAGCGGGGAAGATGAAGCATCTCTATCTGAATCTGAAACGGTTTGACGTGCCGGTGGAATACGGCGGGGTCAACCGCATCGCCCCGCTGAAGGATTGGGGCGGCTATATCGTCACCCACACCCAGGCAGGGCTGAAGAACTACGACCCCAGCCAGGTGGAGTTCGTCCAATACTTCCCTGAGGCCCACATTCTGGGCGCCGTGGGCGCCCGGTGCGAGAATAGCCCGGTCCAGGTGGGCTGCCAGGGCGTCTATCGGATGAACACGGCCGTGGGGGGCAATTTCGGAGCCTTTACCACCAACCGCCCGGCCTCCATCGCGAAAGCCATGGGCTGTACCTCCACCATCATCGGCCACTGCGAGGAGCGCAATGACAAGACGGGAATCCTGGCCGAGGCCGGCGTCACCGACACCGCCGCCGTCAATCGAATCCTCAATCAGGAGATCAAGCTGGCCGTAGAGCAGGGCCTCACGGTCCTCTACTGCATCGGCGAGAAGAGCGAGGAGCAGGAGAACTGGCAGCGGGTGCTGGGCGAGCAGCTGTCCATCGGTCTGGAGGGCGTGGATACCTCCAAGGTGGTCATCGGCTATGAGCCTGTGTGGTCCATTGGCCCGGGCAAGACGCCGGCGGGCAAGGACTATATCACTATGATCGCCCGCTTCGTCAAGGAGCGCACCGGCGGTTTGGACGTGGTGTACGGCGGCGGACTGAAGGTGGACAACGCCGAGATGCTCGCCTCCATCGACGAGATCGACGGCGGCCTGATCGCCCTGACCCGCTTCCAGGGGGAAATCGGATTCTACCCCGACGAGTACCTGGAGATCATCAAAACCTACCTGGGAGAATAAGGAGAAACAGCCATGAAGCTTGACTTTGAATACGGCCACGGCCTGATGAGCGCCGAGCTGCCCGACACCACCGACGTGTTCATCCCCGGTGAGACCGTGCCCGATCCCCCGTGTCTGCCCCAAGACTGGGACAGCCTGTACGCGGCCACCCTGGAGTCCATCCGGAACCCCATCGGGATGCCGCCGCTGAAGGAGCTGGCCGCCCCCGGCAAGACCGTTGTGTTTGTCATTCCCGACATCGTCAAAGGCGGTACCCAGCCCACCGCCCACCGGCGGGTATCCATCCGGGCCTGTCTGGATGAGCTGTATGCCGCCGGGGTGGAAAAAAAGGACATCCTACTGCTGTTTTCCAACGGCCTGCATCCCCGGGCCACCGTGCCGGAGATGAAAAAGATCCTGGGCGAGGAGCTGTTCAACGAGTTCTATTGGTCCAACCAGATCACCAGCCACGACAGCGAGGATTACGAGCATATGGTGGACCTGGGAACCACCGGCCGGGGCGACCCGGTGCTGATGAACAAGTATGTCTTTGACTGCGACATCCCCATCCTGATCGGCCACACCCAGGGCAACCCCTACGGCGGCTACTCCGGCGGTTACAAACACTGCGCCACCGGAATCACCCACTGGCGGTCCATCGCCAGCCACCACGTGCCCAAGGTGATGCACCGGCAGGACTTTACGCCGGTCTCCGGCCACTCCCTCATGCGCACCAAGTTTGACGAGATCGGCATGCACATGGAGGAGAAGATGGGCCACCCCTTCTTCTGCTGCGACGCGGTGCTGGACACCTATTCCCGCCAGATCGCCCTGTTCTCCGGCTACGCCAAGGAGATGCAGCCCGCCTCCTGGCAGGTGGCGAACCGGCGCACCTATGTGCCCTATGCCAAGGAGAAGTATGACGTGATGGTGTTCGGCATGCCTCAGGATTTCCACTATGGAAACGGCATGGGCACCAATCCCATTCAGATGATGCAGGCGCTGTCCGCTCAGGTCATCCGCCACAAGCGGGTGATGAAGGAGAACTGCGTTATCATCTGCTCCTCTATCTGCAACGGCTACTTCCACGACGAGCGGTGGCCCTACCTCCGGGAGCTGTATGAGATGTTCCAGCACGACTATATGAACATCCTGCCCGATATGGACCGCTACGGCGAGTATTTCGCCACCAATGAGGAGTATATCCGCAAGTACCGCTTCTGCAACGCCTTCCATCCCTTCCACGGATTCTCCATGATGAGCTGCGGCCACATCGCCGAGATGAACACCTCCGCCATCTACATTGTGGGCGCCCAGGAGCCCGGCATCGCCCGGAGCATGGGGCTGAAGACCCGGGCCACCTTTGAGGAGGCGCTGGAGGACGCGAAGAAGAAATATGTGGGACCAAATCCCAATATCCTGGCCCTGCCCAAGACCTTCAAGGTGGGCGCGGTCCATCTGTGCATGGCCGACGACGATTTGAGCCAGGTGTAAGGAGGAGACCGACATGTTAAAGGGAAATATGCTTATCGCCCATGGAGGCGGCCCCACCCCGGTGATCAACAGCTCCCTGCTGGGGGCGGTGCGGGAGGCCAAGCGCCATCCGGAGATCGAGACCATCTACGGCGCCCGCTTCGGCGCCGAGGGGATTCTGGCCGGAGACCTGATGGACCTGGGCCAGGTCCCGGAGGAGGAGCTGGACCTGCTGGCCAGAACGCCGGCCTCCGCGCTGGGCTCCTGCCGGCGCAAGCTCACCGATGCGGACTATCCGGCGGTCCTGGAGTGCTTCCAGAAGTTCAACATCCGCTATTTCTTCTACAACGGCGGCAACGACTCCATGGATACCTGCAATAAGGTCTACCAGCTGGCCTGTCAGGCGGGCTATGACCTGCGGGTGATCGGGATTCCCAAGACCATCGACAACGACCTGGCGGTCACGGACCACTGTCCCGGGTTTGGCAGCGCGGCCCGCTATGCCGCGGTCTCCGCTCTGGAGCTGGCGCAGGATGTCTCGGCGCTGCCTATCCATGTGGTGGTGATGGAGCTGATGGGGCGCAACGCCGGCTGGATCACCGCCGCCTCCGTCCTCTACGCCGACCAGATGCCCTGCGAGCACCTGGTTTACCTGCCGGAGGTCGCCTTTGATAAGGAGCAGTTCCTGGCGGCGGTGAAGGAGAAATGGGCCAAGGGCCGCGGCCTGCTGGTGACCATCTCCGAGGGCATCCACTACGCCGACGGTTCCCCGGTGGCGGATTCCGGCGTGGTGGACGGCTTCGGCCACAAGGTGCCCGGCGGAGCCGCCCAGACTCTCAGCGACATGATTATGCAGGAGACCGGTCTGAAGTCCCGGTCGGAGAAGCCCGGCCTGCTGGGCCGGGTGAGCGTGGCCCTGATGTCTCCGGCGGACCGCCAGGAGGCGGAGGAGGCCGGCGCGGCGGCGGTGCGCGCCGCGGCAGAGGGAAAAACCGGCTTTATGGTAGGGTTCCAGGTCGTCCGGGAACCGGAATACCGCTGTGAGACCTGCCTGATTCCCCTGGAGCAGGTGGCAAACGCGGAAAAAACCTTCCCTCTGGAGTGGATCGGCGCGGACGGCGCCAGTATCAAGCCGGAATTCAAGGACTACTGCCTGCCCCTGATCGGGGCGTACGACAGCCGCTTTGCAGCCCTGCGCTGAGCTTCCAAACGGGACGGGTCCTGCGGATCATCTCTTAAAAAAACAGCAAAAAACAGGCGCGCCTGCCATTGGCAGGCGCGCCTGTTGCGTTTTGACGGGAAATGCTCCCCAATATCACCAGTCGGTCAGACAGAGGTTCAGATCCACGCGGCTACTGATGCCGTCCACCGAGCCATAGCTGGTGTATTGCCACATATCATAGTGATAAGCAAAGCTGGTGGGTTGCCAGCCGGAGGTGTAGTGAGCCAGCCAGAACGCGTATTCCGACAGCTGGGACAGGTCCAGCTCCGAGCCCACCATGGAGGGGTTGCCATAGATCATGGCGGTATATCCAGCCGATTCAATGGTCTCGCAAAAGGCCAGGGCGCAGGCTGTCACCCTCGCGTCGGGGGTGTCGCTGGTGCGGGAAGAGGCGCTGCTGATTCGCTCCCAGTCGAACACAACCGGGTATGTAATGGGGGAGTCCTCAATCCAGGCCAGCGTCTGCAGCGCCTCTTCCCGGGCCTCCTCCAAATTAGTGGACTGGGAGAAGAAATAGACGCCCACCTCCAGTCCCGCCGCCAGGGCCTGACGGATATTGCTCTCAAAACAGGAGTCCATCTGGATGCGGCCCACGGTGTAGCCGCGATAGCCGACCCGAATCATGGCAAAGTCGATTCCCGCATCGGCCACACGTTCCCAGTCGATTTCCCCCTGGTGGGAGGATACATCCACACCGATGTAGCAGGGCGTGTCACCCTGGTAAATGAGATAGCCGTTTTCCAGCGTGAACGCGCTGCTGTCGTAGCGGTTCAGCAGAGAATCGGAAGCGGTTTGCTCCGTATCGTCCCTATCGTCTGCATCATTCGAATCGGGCGCTTCAGTGTCTGTGGAAACCTCCGGCTGCTCCTCGGTTTCAGAGCTTTCGGAATCGTCGGGCAGGGAATCGTCCGGAGTCTCTTCCTCTGATTGCAGCGTATGCCAGCGGGTCAGAAGAACAGCAGCCTCCGCCCGGGTGGCCTGGCCGCCTGGGTCGAAGCGATTGCCGGGCTTTCCGCTGACCAGGCCGCTGGCACTGGCCCAATCCACCGCGTCGGCCGCCCAGAAGGAGATGTCCCCTTCATCGTCAAACTGGGAGCCGTCCGCTGTATCCGGCTGCCCGGACCAGCGCCAGAGCAGAGTGACCAGCTGCTCCCGCGTCACCGGGTCGTCGGGCCCGAACAGATTATTTCCGTATCCGTCGGCAATTCCAGTGAGTCTGGCCCAGTAGACGCCGTCGGCGTACCAGGCGCTGCCGGGCACATCCGTAAAGGGATAGCCCAGGTTTTCATCCTCCAGCGCGGGCGAACCTGCGGCCCGGTAGAGCACCGTGACCAGCATACCCCGGGTCATGACCAGGTCAGGGGAGAAGGCTGCGGCGTCTGTGCCGGTCATCCAGCCCTGTTCCCAGACGTACTGAACGGCCTCTGCATACCAGGCGTCGGCGGAAACATCGGAAAAGGAAGCGGCGGCTTCTGCCGCATAGGCGTGGACAAGAACGAAAAGAAGGGTCAAAAGCAGGGCGGCCAAGCGGCCGGACAGGGAATGTCGTCTATGCATGGGGCTCCTTTCTGATGTCGTATAGAGGGCGGGGTCAATGCCAGGCGTAGCGGGTGCCGGTGGCTTCCGGGACGGCGCTTTCGTCCCACTGGTGATCGGTATCCCGCATGTGCTGGCTGGTCACATTGAAATAGCGGTGGGAGGTCTGCTCCGAGACAGTCCCAAAGGTGGTGGGGTCATCCCAGGTCACGTCCACACAGTACCAGTCGCCGTCCAGACACACTTGATTCCAGGCGTGGTCGGAGGTGCCGCCGTAGGCGGAGCCCTCCACCGTGATACATTCGATGCCCAGCAGATCCATAAACAGCTGGAAGGTGGTAGTATAGCCCAGGCAGATTCCGGTCCCGTCGATCAGGAAGCCGTAGGGGTTGTCGTGGTTGGGATTCTCCTGGAAATCGGGCAGCTGGCTGAGGGTATTGGAGTCGTAGTGACCCCAGACGATCATCCAGTCGTGGATGGCGAGCTCCTTTTCATAGTCGGACAGGCCCTCCGGGGCGACGGTGTCGATCACCGTCGCGCAGGTGTCCAGAATCGCCTGATCCTCCGCTGTAAGGGTGCTCCAGTCCCCGGCGGCCCAGGCGGTCAGCAGGCGGGCCTCGTCGTAGTGCCAGGCGGTTTCCACCGCGGGGGAGGGAGAAGGAGAGTCCGTCCCCGCCGGCTCCGGGCTCTGCGCGGTATCCGCGGAGGGCGTCTCCGCCGGAGTGGATTCGGCCGGCTGCGGAGATGACTTCTCTGGAAGCGGTTCGGCGGAGGGGGTAAGCGTCGGGGAGGGTGCGGG